>NZ_JACYTR010000004.1:0-126396 GCF_014841215.1 Pseudomarimonas arenosa | reverse complement strand
CCGACGGCTAGGCCCGGGCTCCGCTTGGCCAGAGAGCGCCCAACCATCGGGACGGCTCGTCCAAGTCTCGGCCTTGAGCACACCACGTCTAAAGCCGGTCGACCTGCACTGCTGCCGCGTCTTCGCTTGCCGACGGCTAGGCCCGGGCTCCGCTTGGCCAGAGAGCGCCCAACCATCGGGACGGCTCGTCCAAGTCTCGGCCTTGAGCACACCACGTCTAAAGCCGGTCGACCTGCACTGCTGCCGCGTCTTCGCCAAAGCGATTGGCACATCCCTTGCTTGAGTCGGGCATCGATCCATTCGGAGCCCATCCATGAACGATCTCAGCAACGCCATCTTCGGCCTGCACGGTCAGGCTTTGGCTTTGCGTCAGCAAAAGATGGAGCTGATCGCGTCGAACATCGCCAATCAGGATACGCCTGGCTACAAAGCGCAGGATCTCGACTTCGTCCAGGCGCTGTCCGAGGTTCAGCGTCAGCAAGCCATCGCCAAGCAGGCCGCAGCACCCAGCGATCGTCCGATGGGCTTTCCTGGCCTGGAGCTTGGGCCGACCGCGGGCCAGCGTGCCGCAGATCCGGCACCGCTCAGCATCGAGGAGATCGGCCGCCAGGCGCATTTCATTCGCGATGAGCTGCAGCCTTCGCTGGACGGCAACACCGTGGATTCGCAACTCGAATACGCCGCGTTCTCCAAGGCAGCGCTGGAGTATCGGGTCACGCTGAATCTGTTTGAAGGGCGAGCGCGCGGTTTGATGCTCGCCATCACCGGCCAGTAAGGAGGTCACCATGTCCGGTCTCACCATCTTCCAGATCGTCGGCAGTGCGATGCACGCGCAGTCGACAAGACTCAATACGGTGGCCAGCAACATGGCCAACGGCGATGCCGTCAGCGGTGATCCCAATACGGTCTACAAGGCACGCGAACCCCTGTTCCAGGCGGTAGCCGTGGGTGACAACCCAGCTGTGCAGGGTGTGCGGGTGACGCAGATCAAGGAGTCGACCTCGGAGCCGATCAAACGCTACGAGCCTGGGCATCCGCTGGCCGATGAACAAGGTTATGTCTACGCGCCGGATATCGATCCGGTGGCGCAAATGGTCAACATGATTTCCGCTTCTCGCAGCTACCAGGCCAATGTCGAGATGCTCAATACCGCCAAGGAATTGGCCATCGCCACGCTCAATATCGGCCGCTGATCGGCCGCTGCAGGTTAGCCCCCGCTAGGGACAGCAGGGCTTCACGGGCAAGACGAAAGTCGCGTCCGTGTTGGCAGCGAGTCCTACACCCGGAGGGCTCGCCCGGTGGAAAACGGACAGGACGACCGTTTTCCCACATCAACTCAGGATTCTTCCGATGCAAATCGTTCCTACCGCCGCCAGCTTCAAAAGCGTCAGCGATCCGCGCAAGTCCGAAGATCTCGGACAAGCCGACTTCCTGCGCCTGATGATGGAGCAGTTGAAGAACCAGGACCCGCTCAAGCCGCTGGACAGCAACCAGTTCCTCGGCCAGTTGGCCCAGTTCTCTACCGTGCAGGGCATTCAAGGACTGAACGCCTCGTTCCAGAACTTCGTCGATGCCTCGATGGATGATCAGGCGCTGCAGGCAGCCAGTCTGATCGGACGCGATGCCCTGGTATCGAGTTCGACCTTTCAACTGGACGAAGGCGGCGGCATGAGCGGCTTGCTGGATGTGCCGCAAACCGGCCAGGTCAGCATCGAAATCACCGACGCCAGTGGTGCCATCGTGCGGCGGATGAGCTTCGAGGCCAACGCCGGTGCCCGCGACTTCGCCTGGGATGGTGTCACCGACGCCGGCGAGCAGGCACCGCCCGGCGTCTATCGCATCAATGCCCGAGTCGGCAGCGGCTCCAGCGCTATCGCCGTCGAAAGCATGGTCAACGCTCGCATCGAAAGCGTTTCGTTCAGCCGCAGCGGCCTGATTCTGAATCTGGCCGGTGGCGGTTCCATCCCCTTCTATGCCGTGCGTCGCATCGGCTGACCCCAGACAGAGGACCTCACTATGACTTTTCGTACCGCGCTGAGTGGCCTCAACGCCGCTGCGTCCGACCTCAACGTCACCTCGCACAACATCGCCAATGTCGCCACGGTGGGCTTCAAGCTCTCCCGCGCGGAGTTCGCCGAAGTGTTTGCCAATTCGCCGTTCGGCCTGTCGCGTACCGCCATCGGTGCCGGC
Source organism: Pseudomarimonas arenosa (assembly GCF_014841215.1). Classification (GTDB taxonomy): domain Bacteria; phylum Pseudomonadota; class Gammaproteobacteria; order Xanthomonadales; family Xanthomonadaceae; genus Pseudomarimonas; species Pseudomarimonas arenosa. The sequence goes on along the minus strand of NZ_JACYTR010000004.1, from coordinate 124,206 downwards.
ACCCGGGTAGCCAATGTCGCCCAGCAGTTCGGCCAGGGCAGTATCGAGTTCACCGACAACGCACTCGACATCGCCATCTCCGGAGGCGGCTTCTTCCGCATGTCCGACGGCGGTGTGGCGGTGTACTCGCGGGCCGGCAACTTCTCCGCCGACCGCGACGGCTTCGTGATCAATCCGGCAGGCCATCGACTACAGGTTTACCCGCCGATCACCGGCACGCAGAATTTTGATACCGGTCGGCTGCAGGACCTGCAGATCGCTGTCGGCGATGCCGCGCCACAGGCCACCACCAGCATCGACGTCGGCCTGAACCTGCCGGCCAATGCCACCGCACCGGCCAATGGCACTTTCGATCCGAACGACCCGTTAAGTTACAACCACACCACTTCGCTGACCGTGTTCGACTCGCTGGGTGCCTCGCATATCGCCACCCTGTATTACGTCAAGACGGCCAACCCGAACGAGTGGCAGATGTACTCGTATATCGACGGCACCCAGATCAGCGGGCCGGATCTGGTCGACTACACCAACACCGGCACTCTGAACACGCCGGTCGGTGGCACGATCACCCTGCCCCCCTACACGCCGACCACCGGCGCTGCCGACCTCAACATCACCCTCGATCTGTCTGCGTCGACGCAGTATGGCGAGCAGTTCTCAGTCGCCGAGCTGGTACAGGACGGCTACACCACCGGGCGTTTGACCGGCATCGAGACCTCGCCCACCGGCGTGGTGTTTGCCCGCTTCACCAATGGCCAGAGTTTGCCCTTGGGACAGCTGGCGCTGGCCAACTTCCCGAATGTGCAGGGCCTGCAGGAACTGGGCGACAACGTCTGGGGCGAAACCTTCGAATCGGGTCAACCGGTTCTGGGCACCGCAGGCTCAGGCAGCTTCGGACTGACACAGAGCGGTGCGCTGGAAGCATCGAATGTCGATCTGACCGAGCAGCTGGTCAACATGATCACCGCCCAGCGCAACTTCCAAGCCAACGCGCAGATGATCTCGACCCAGGATCAGGTCACTCAGACGGTCATCAACATCCGCTAAGGAATCTCTGAATACGTTCAGAGATTCCCGCGGCGCAAGGATGCACCGCCGCGATCAACAACGTAAGTTGTTGATCAGCGCAAGACGAGTTCGGACCTGTGCCGAACTCGGCGCGTCTGAGAAGTCCAGGATGGACTTGTTCGGACCTTCCTTAACAGCGAGCGCGACGTCTGCTGCAGGCAGCTCGCGCAACGCCCCGCAGCGAGAGCAGCCGATTGGCTGCTCTCGTCTTGCCTGCCTGCTGCCACTCTTGGCGGCATCGCCATCGGAAGCCCTCGCATGTGCCCTCGCCGACCGCATGGATGGCGCACATCGCAACGTCAATCCATAGGCATTTCGATGCGCCCGATCCCCACAAGCGATCTCCTGACGCATCGTCAAGAGGTTGGCACACGAATTGCTTGAGTCACTAGCGAAAGCAATTTGATCTGCAACGGTGGCGGAATTCCGACACCCGCGCTCCAGGAGGCAACGATGGACAAGGCAATCTACACAGCGATGACCGGCGCATCCGCCGCCATGCGACTGTCCACCGCGGTCTACCACAACCTGGCCAACGTCAACACACCGGGCTACAAGGCGGATCTGGTGGGCACCGAGGCATTCAAGGTCGAAGGACAGGGCAACGCCCTGCCGACGCGTGTCGCGGCGACCACCAAGCATCATGGCTACGACGGCCGCCAGGGCGGTCTGCAGGTCACCGGCAATGCACTGGATATCGCCCTGGATGAGGGCGTGTGGCTAGCCGTGACCGATGCCAATGGGCAGGAAGCCTATACCCGCAACGGCGAGCTGAAGCTCAATTCGAACGGGCTGCTCGAAACGCAGGACGGCGCCCTGGTGCAAGGCTCGACCGGCCCGGTTGCAATTCCGCCCGAACAGACCATCACCATCGGCGCCGACGGAAGTCTGTCGGTGGTGCCGCAGGGCCAAGGCCCGGAAACCCTGGCCCAGATCGGTCGATTGAAACTGGTCCAGTTCGATATGGATCAACTGAGTCGCGGCGCCGACGGTCTGTTCCGCCCCAGCGGCGATGCCGCCGCCGTGCCCGCCACCGGCAAGTCAGTCACGGCCGGTGCGCTGGAAACCAGCAATGCCGATCCAGTGACCTCACTGGTGCAGATGATCGAATTGCAGCGCAAGTACGAAACCCAGGTTCAGTTGATCAAGAAGGCCGACGAAAACGCCCGTGCGTCTTCCGGCCTGATGCGTCTGAGCTAAACGCGACGCTAAGGAGTTCGCCATGTATCCCGCCCTCTGGATTGCCAAAACCGGCCTCGACGCGCAGCAGACCCGCATGTCGGTCACATCGCACAACCTGGCCAACGTCAACACCACCGGATTCAAGCGCGGTCGGGCTAGCTTCGAAGATTTGCTGTACCAGAATGTCCGCCAGCCCGGCGGCGCCAACTCGCAGCAGAACCAGCTGCCGTCCGGCCTGATGACTGGCACCGGTGTGCGCGTGGTGTCCACCGCCAAGAGTTTCGACCAGGGCGGCCTGACCCAGACCGGCAATGCGCTGGACCTGGCGATCAGCGGCCGCGGCTTCTTCCAGATCCTGCTACCTGACGGCACCACCGCCTACACCCGCGACGGCAGCTTTCAGGTCGACTCGACCGGCGCCATGGTGACCAATTCAGGTTACCCGGTGCAGCCCGGTATCACCCTGCCGGCGCAGGCGCAAAGCGTGTCGGTCGGCGTCGATGGCACGGTCACCGTGCAGGTGGCCGGACAGGCCGCGCCGGTGCAGGTTGGCACCCTCACCCTTACCGACTTCATCAACCCCGCCGGCCTGCAGGCCAAGGGCGAAAACCTGTTCCTGGAAACCGCTGCCAGCGGTCCGGCCACCACCGGTACGCCGGGGGTGTCGGGCCTGGGCACCTTGATCCAGGGAATGCTGGAAAGCTCCAACGTCAACGTAGTGGAAGAGCTGGTGAACATGATCGAGACGCAGCGCGCCTACGAAATGAATGCCAAAGCGATCTCCACCACGGACCAGATGCTGGGTTACCTCAACAACAACGTCTGAGGCCCGCCATGAATCGGCTGCTCACTTTATTGTCCATCGCCCTGTTAAGTGCCTGCGCCTCGGCACCCAAGCCAGACCCGGCGTTCGCGCCGATCTCCGCCTCGGCCTATCCACGCCCGGCCGAACCCAGCAATGGCGCGATCTTTCGTGAAGGCTCGGGCGGATTGTCTTTGTTCGCCGACCGCCGCGCATTCTACCCGGGCGATCTGATCACCATCACCCTGGCCGAACGCACCGTGGCGCAGACCCGCAAGGCCACCAGCAGCAGCAAGACCACGGGCGTATCGATGGCCGCGCCCAGCGTGCTCGGTGCACCGGTGACGATCAATGGTCGCGACCCGCTCAGCACTTCGATCAATTCTGAAAATACTTTCGAAGGCACCGGTGATTCCGACCAGAGCAACAGCCTCAGCGGCAGCGTGACAGTGACCGTGGTCGATCGACTACCGAACGGCAATCTGGTGGTGCGTGGCGAAAAGCTGATTCGGCTGAATCGCTCCGATGAGGTGGTGCAGATTCAAGGAATCGTCCGCGCCGCCGATATTCAGACTGACAACAGCGTGCCCTCCACCCGGGTGGCTGATGCGCGCATCGTCTACACCGGGCGTGGCGAACTGGCGCAGGCCAATGCGCAAGGCTGGCTGTCGCGCTTCTTCAACTCCGTGGTGATGCCGTGAGTCGCCTGCTGGTTTCGCTGATCGCTCTGACCGTGCTGCTGGCGGCAGCGCCGCTGCGGGCGGAGCGAGTCAAGGACTTGGCGTCGTTTGCCGGCGTGCGCGGCAACCCCCTGGTCGGCTACGGTCTGGTAGTGGGTCTCGATGGCAGCGGCGATCAGACCAGCCAGGCGCCGTTCACCGTGCAGAGCCTGCGCAACATGCTGGGCGAGCTGGGGGTGACCGTTCCATCGAATGTCAATCCGCAGCTGAAGAACGTCGCCGCGGTAGCGATTCACGCCGAGATGCCGCCGTTTGCCAAACCCGGGCAGATGATCGATGTCACCGTCAGCTCGATCGGCAACGCCGGCTCGTTGCGTGGCGGCACCCTGCTGATGACACCGCTCAAAGGTGCCGACGGGCAGATTTACGCCATCGCCCAGGGCAACCTGGTGGTCGGCGGTTTCGGCATTTCCGGCAATGACGGTTCGCGGGTTTCGGTGAACGTGCCCTCGGCCGGCCGCATTCCGAACGGTGGCCAGATTGAACGCGCCATTCCGACCCAGCTGGTCACCAGCAACATGCTGGAGCTGAACCTCCATCAGGCCGACTTCACCACCGCCGCGCGGCTGGAAAATGCCCTTAACCTGGCGTTTGGCGAAGGCGCCGCGAAGGCCGTCGATGCCGTCACCGTGGCAGTCGAAGCGCCGACCGACGCGTCCGCCCGCATCGCCTTCATGGCGCGGGTCGAGAACCTCGACATCAACCCGGGCGAGGCCAAGGCCAAGGTGATCGTCAATTCCCGCACCGGCACCATCGTGATGGGCGGGCTGGTCAAGGTATTGCCGGCGGCGGTGACGCACGGTTCGTTGACCGTCAGCATCACCGAGACCATCGCTGTCAGTCAGCCCAACCCCTTGGCCGGAGGCCAGACCGTGGCGACGCCGCAATCGAACGTGCAGGCCAGCGAAGAGCAGAACCGCATGTTCCTGTTCGAAGGTGGCGTGTCGCTGGAAGAGATCGTGCGCTCGGTCAACGAGGTCGGTGCCGCACCTGGCGACTTGATCGCCATTCTGGAAGCGCTGAAGCGCTCCGGCGCCCTACGCGCGGAGCTGGAAATCATTTAGGGAGGGCCAGGTCATGCAGGCGATCAAGAATGCGACCGGCCTTCCATTGGACCGAGTCGAACAGGGCGGCCAGCAGCGCAGTCCAGAGCAGGCCGCGCGCATGCTGGAAAGCCAGTTCGCCAAGATGATGATCGGCATGATGCGCAAGACGGCCCTGGGCGATTCGATGTTTCCCGGCGCGGCAGCGCAGTTCGCCGACATCTATGACCGCGAGATCGCCAACGTTTTGACGCAGGGCAAGGGCCTTGGCATGCAGGCGATGATTCGCCGCCAGCTGGAAGGACAGGCCGGCGTCGATGCCGGTGGCGACGCACGCTTCTTTCCGCTCGACAGCGCCCGCGGCGCGGCAGCCTACCGCGCTATCCGCCCGTTCAATCCGCCTATTCCGATCTCGGCCCTGGAAACCTCCGCTCCGCACCCGAAAGCCGCGCCAGCTCCCGAGCCCGGCAAGCCGAGCCCGCTCAGCCAGCACACACCGAATATCGACCAATCGGAGGCTACTGCCTACGCCGCCTCCGTGCCTGACACACCGGAGGCCTTCGTTGCCGAGCTGTGGCCACATGCCCAGCGCGCCGCCGCTGAACTGGGCGTTTCGCCCAAGGCCCTGCTGGCCCAGGCTGCCTTGGAGACCGGCTGGGGCAAGCACATGCCGAAGCGTACCGACGGCAGTTCAGGAAACAACCTGTTTGGCATCAAGGGCCACGGTTGGCAGGGCGAAGTACTGGCCGCCAACACCCACGAATTCGTCAACGGCCAACGGGTGGAACAACGTGATCAGTTCCGCGCCTACCGCAGTGCCGCCGAGAGCTTCAATGACTATGTTGCCATGCTGAAGAACAGCCCGCGCTATGCCAATGCGCTGGGGCAGGACAACCCGCACGCCTTCGCCAGCGCGCTGCAGCAGGCTGGCTATGCCACCGACCCGCGCTACGCAGCCAAGATCAATGCCATCGCCCATGGCCCCACCCTGCAGCGGGCGCTTGATGCGCTGCACACAGGCTCGACCCGGAGCGCCTAACCGATGAGCATCCTGAGCAACAGCACCTCGGCCCTGCTCAGCTTTCAGCGGGCGCTGCAGACCATCAGCCACAATGTGGCCAATGCCAACACGCCGGGTTTCAGCCGCCAGCGCGTCGAGCTCTCCAATCGCGCCGGCGCCCCCAGCGGCAATGGCTTCGCTGGCGCCGGTGTGCAGGTCGACACCATTCGCCGCCTGCAGGATTCCTTCGCCGTCGGGCGACTGCTGGTATCCGGTGCCGAATTGGGGCGTCTGGCCGATCTCTCCTTGCTGTCGAATCGGGTCGACGCCGCGTTTACCGACCCGGGAACCAGCATCACCGCCAGTTGGTCGCGCTTCTTCGACTCCGCGCAGGCGATCAGTGTCGATCCGTCATCCACCTCTGCACGCGAGGCCTACCTGGCCAGCGCCGAGACTCTGGCCGCGCGCTTTCGCTATCTCGATGGCCAGCTCGATTCGCTGGAGATCGAAACCAATCAACGGATTCAGACCGCCGCCGAGGATGTGACCCGGCTGGCCGCCGAAGTCGGCCGCCTTAACCAGGAGATCGTTCGCAACCAGGCAGCCGCGGGCGGTCAACCACCCAACGATCTACTGGATCAGCGAGATCTGACCATCAGCCGACTGAACGAGCTGATCGGTGTCACCACGGTGGCGCAGGACGACGGCTCGCTCAATGTGTTCACCAGTGGCGGCCAGGCCCTGGTGGTGGGCAATCGCTCACTCACGCTGACGACTGTCCAGGATCCGTTCCAACCGCAGCGGGTCAATGTTGCCTTGCAGTTTGTCGGCGGCACCTCGGTGTTGCCGGACAGCGCCCTGGGCGGGCGACTCGGCGGCCTGACCGACTTCCGTCGCGATGTGCTCGACCCCACCAATCGCAGCCTCGGTCAGTTGGCCACCACGGTTGCCTTCCTGGTCAATGAGGCCAATGCCCAGGGGGTGGATCTGTATGGCAACCCGGGCAACCCGATCTTCAATCAACCGGCGATCTCACCGCTGGCGGGACTGAACAACACCGGCACCGCCACCCTGAGTGCCAGCATCGCCAATATCGGGGGTATCGCCGAGAACGATATCGAGCTGAACTTCGATGGCGTCAGCTGGACGGCGCGCGACCCGGCGACCTCACAGCCTCTGCCGATCAGCGGCACCGGCACGGCCCTCGATCCGTTCATTGTCAACGGCGTGGCCCTGGTGTTGGGCGGAGGCGCGGCGAACGCTGGCGATTCGTTCCTGGTTCGACCCACCGCTGGCGCCGCCGGCTTGTTGACCGTGGCGATGACCGATCCACGTCAGGTCGCCGCCGCCGCGCCGGTGCAGGTGTCGGCCAATGTCGCCAATATCGGCAACAGCGTGCCGCAGCTCAGCGTGGTCGACCGCAACGACCCCGGTCTGGGGCTGCCGATCGATATCGTGTTTGTCGATCCGAACAACTACACCGTCAATGGCGGGCCGCCGATTCCCTGGGTGCCGGGCGATGTGATCGCGGTCAATGGCTGGGAACTGCGCTTAGATCCGCCACCAGAAACCGGCGACACCTTCAGCGTACGCGCCACCCAGGCCAACTCTGGCGATAACACCAATGCCCGCGCCCTGGCTCAGGTCGACGACGCCTTGCGCCTGTTCGGCGGCACCGGCTCACTTAACACAACCTTACGCGAGATGGTGTCGGCGGTCGGGGCATCGGCGCAGTCGGCGCAATTCTCGCTGGATGCGCAGTCCGCGATCAACGATCAGCTGGTCCAGGATCGCGAATCGGTCTCCGGAGTCAACCTGGATGAAGAAGCCTCCAACATGCTGAAGTTTCAGCAGGCCTATCAGGCGGCGGCCAAGATGATCGGCACTGCCGATACCGTGTTCCAGTCCTTGCTCGCAGCGGTGCAGCGATGACCTCCAGAATCTCCAGCGCCTCGGTCTTCGAGCGCGCCATTTTCCAGATGCTGCGGCAGCAGTCGCAGATCGCGCGCACGCAGCTCGAGGTATCGTCGGGCCGTCGCATCACCACGGCCAAGGACGACCCGATCGGCGCCGGCATCGGCGAGGCGATCGATCGTTCGCTGGCTGAGATCTCCCGCTGGGGCGATAACGCTACCTTCCTGCAGAACCGTCTGCAGAAGGAAGAAGCGACGATTCAACAGGCCGGGCAACTGCTGCAGCGCGCCCAGGAACTGGCGATCCAGGCCAACTCGGCCATCCAGACCGCCGAATCGCTGCAGGGCATGCTGCGCGAACTGGCCTTGATGAAAGAGGCGATGGCCCAGTTGGCCAACACCACCGATGGCACTGGCCGTTATCTGTTCGGCGGTACCACCGACAGCAGCCCGCCATTCGTTGCCAATGGCGCGGGTGGCTATGACTACGTCGGCGACCAGCGTCAGCGCCGGATCGAAATCGGCCCCGACCTGACCATCGCCGATTCCGACCCGGGCAGCGAAGTATTCCAGCGCATTCGCACCGGCAACGGAGAGATCGCCATACGCGAAGGCGGCCCGAATACCGGCACCGGCGTACTCTCTGCCACCGGCTTCACCGACCCGGCGCAATGGACCACCCTGCCCTACACCGTCACCTTCAACGATGTGGTCGGCCCGCCGCCCAGCACGCAGTGGACGGTGACCGAGGACAACCCGCCCAATGCAGTGATCGCCACCGGCACCTATCAGCCCGGCCAGCCGATCGGCTTTCTCGGCGTGCAATTGGTGCTCACTGGCCAGCCCGCCGATGGCGACACCTTTACCGTACGCCCCTCGCCCACCCGCGATGTGTTCGACTCGATCCAGGCCCTGATCGACACCGTCAATCTGGCCAATACCACGCCGGCCGAGAAAGCCACCCGGCAGAATTCCTTCTATGCGGTGATCGAGGACCTGCAACAGGCCGGCAACTCGCTCATCGACAGCCGCGCCGGCATCGGCGCCCGCCTGCAACTGGTCGACGCCACCGAGCAACAGCGGGCCGCCGAGGACGAGATACTGCGCCGCACCCTCAGCGAAGTGCGCGACACCGATTATGCAGAAGCCATCAGTCGACTGTCGTTCCAGCTGCAATCACTGGAAGCGGCACAGCAAAGCTTCCTTCGCGTACAGAATCTGTCGCTGTTCAATCTGCTGTAAGGCCAGCAAAGTACCGCCGCACGACGCCACCGCGCCGACGAAGCAGGCCGAGCAGCAACACGCTGGCTGAGCCAGTCGAAGCCAGCAGAACGAAGCCAGCACCGTCGGGCAGATTGCCGTGCGCGGCGCGCGTCGCAATGAGCGTCCGTAGGTGTTCTGGGGATCCTTCAACGCATCGCCGCTCCAGGCACCCTTCGGCGAGCTCAGGGTGCGTCATCGTGCGAATCGCGGGCAGCAACACGCTGACTGAGCGCATGGAAGCCAGCTGGACGAAGCCAGTACCGTCGGTAATATTGCACGTGCGCAACGCGGGTCGATATGAACACGCGACGGTGTGCTGGGCATCCGTAAACGCCTCGCCGCTCCAGGCACCCTTCGGCAAGCTCAGGGTGCGTCATCGTGCGAATCGCGGCAGCAACACGCTGGCTGAGCGCGTCGAAGCCAGCGGGACGAAGCCAGTATCGTCGGTAATATTGCACGTGCACAACGCAGGTCGATATGAACAAGCGATGGTGTTGTGGGCATCCGTAAACGCCTCGCCGCTCCAGGCACCCTTCGGCGAGCTCAGGGTGCGTCATCGTGCGAATTGCGGGCAGCAACACGCTGACTGAGCGCATGGAAGCCAGCTGGACGAAGCCAGTACCGTCGGTAATATTGCACGTGCGCAACGCGGGTCGATATGAACACGCGACGGTGTTCTGGGCATCCGTAAACGCCTCGCCTCTCCAGGCACCCTTCGGCAAGCTCAGGGTGCGTCATCGTGCGAATCGCGGCAGCAACACGCTGGCTGAGCGCGTCGAAGCCAGCCAAACGGGACCGCACGCTCACGCTTGCCGTGGTACCTGCCCGAAAAGCCACTCAGTGGGGCAAATCATCACACCTCAATCACGATTGCCGCCTGCGCCAAACCCCTGAAAATCAAGGCCATGTGAAGCAGCGGGCAATATTCGTGATCAGGCCCACAAATCGAAAATTTTCGAGCTTCAAACCTAAAGTTCTCCCAGCGGTCGCCGATAACTTTCTCAGCAGCGCACGAAGACCGGGTGGTCGGAACGCTGCAGGAACCGGCTCACCCAATGCCGAGCAGCAAATCCTACTGGAGAACCTCTCATGACACAGGTCATCAACACCAACGTCCAGTCGCTCAACGCTCAGCGCAATCTGACCAATTCTGCGCTGTCCCTGGCGACGTCCCTGCAGCGACTGTCTTCCGGCCTGCGCATCAACAGCGCCAAGGACGACGCCGCCGGTCTGGCGATTTCCGAACGCTTCAGCACCCAGATTCGCGGCTTGAATGTTGCGGTGCGCAACGCGAATGACGGCATTTCGCTGTCGCAGACCGCCGAAGGCGCATTGGGTGAGATCAGCAACAACCTGCAGCGTATTCGTGAGCTGGCCGTGCAGGCCCGCAATGCCACCAATAGCGCCTCCGATCGCGCCGCGCTGAACGCCGAAGTGCAGCAGCGTCTGGCCGAGATCGAGCGCACCGCCTCGCAGACCTCGTTCAATGGTCAGAAGATTCTCGACGGCACCTTCGGCAAGGCCACCTTCCAGGTCGGCTCGAACGCCGGTGAAACCATCAGCCTGAATCTGGATTCCAGCACCCGCGCCAACAACATCGGCAAGATTGCCGAAGCTGTGTCGAATGCGCTGGGCGCCACCGCTACCGGCGGCAGCCTGGATGTCACGCCGTCTTCGTTGTTGTTCGGCACTGCCGGCACTGCCGATGGCAGTCTGGAAATTGCCGCGTCGAACCGACTGTTTGGTGATACCGGACAAGTCACCATCACCACCGGCACAACCAATTTCAGCACGGTGACGTTCGACGGCAGCAACACGCAGTCAATCGAAGCCAGCTTCAACCCCGGCGGCGGCAATGCTTATGACTTCAGCGGCGCCAACCTTGCCCAGTTCGACGTCACCATCGACGGCGCCACCGTCGGTATCACGCTGAACCAGGCCTTCGTTGACGGAACAGCGCTGGCTGCAGAGATTCAGGCCCAGATCGTCGCAGTGACCGGCGCCGGCCCGACTGTTGGCTTCTCCGCTGGCCAGCTGACCTTCACCGATGTCGGCAATGCTGCCGCGGTGGTCATCTCCGACGCCGACGCCAACTCCCAGGCCCTGGGCCTGGAGAACAGCGCGGGCACCGCGGGTGGCACAGGCGCATCGTTCCAGGTCGATGGCAATACCGTTAATCTCACTACCGACCTGACCGACAAGGCGGGTGTACTGGCCGAGATTCAATCGCAACTGAATACCGCGGCTCCGGGCGCTTATACGGTTGAAGACGCGGGCGGCAACGACTATCGCATCGTCAACAACGCCGCCGGCTCAGCTGCCACCGTGATCAGCAATGCGAACCTGGGCGCGGTAGCCTCCGGCATCGTCAATGAAACCGGTATCACGGCCGCCAATACGGCGACCACAGCCACCTTCGACGTTGACGGATTCAACGTCACCCTCGACGACAACTATGCCACCTTTGACGATGTGGCCGCCGCGATCCAGGCCGATCTCGATACCGGTGCCGGCGCAGGTGTGTACACCGTCTCGAACAATGCAGGCGACATCTCCATTGTCTTGAATTCCGGCGCCACGCCGGTGGCGATCACCAATGCCAATGCGCGGGCCACCTCGGCCGGCTTCGGCAACCAGACCGGCGTCGTCACCACCAATGCCTCGTTTGATGTCGATGGCACTACCGTGACTCTGGATCAGGACTATGCGAGTGCAGCCTTGTTGGCCGCGGACCTGGAAAGCCAGCTGACCGGCTATACCGTCACCGAGAACGGCGGCACCATTAGCATCACCAATGACACGCTTGGCTCCGCCGCGGTCACGATCACCGGCGCAGATCCCGGTAGCAATGCGGCGGCGGCAGGCTTTGGCAACGCCACCGGCACGGCCGGCATCGGCGCCGGGACGGTGACTTTGTCCAGCCTGACCATCCTCGACGGCACCGGTAAGACCAGCACCTTTAGCGGCACTTACGACACCGCGCAGGCCTTGGCGGACGACATCAACACCAACGCCAACGGTGTGTTCGCGTCGATCAGCACCGACGGCAAGCTGCAGCTGCAATCGGCCCTGGCCTTCACCGTCGGCGGTAGCGATGCCACCACCATAGGCTTCACCACCACCGAAGTGGCGACCAGCAACGGTTCGCTGAACGATGTCAACGTGCTCACCACCACCGCAGCCGACGAAGCGATTGTCCGCATCGACTCGGCTCTGCAATCGGTCAGCTCGCTGCGCAGTGACTTCGGTGCGATTCAGAACCGCTTCGAGTCGACCATCGCCAACCTGCAGGGCACCGCTGAGAACCTGGCTGCTTCGCGGTCGCGCATCCTCGATGCCGACTTCGCAGCTGAAACCGCCAACCTGACCCGCGCGCAGATCCTGCAGCAGGCCGGTGTGGCGATTCTGGCCCAGGCCAACCAGTTGCCGCAGAATGTTCTGAGCCTCTTGCGCTAAGGGATCACAGTTCGATCTTCGAAGTCGTAGGACAATCAGGATGAAACCGGAGCCGGCCTGGGCGTAAGCTCAGGCCGGCGCTTGTCCATCGGGCACCGTCCCCGGAGGGTGAGTCATATGAGCAGCAGTTTTCCTCCCATCAGTTCCACCGCCTCACCGGCGGCGTATGGCTCAGCGGGCTCCGGCACGCAGGCCGACGCGCGCAGCCTGCAGCGGTTTCTTGACAACGCGACCGCCGGCACCCAGCTCAAGTTCCGAGTAGAGTCGGACGTGGGCCGCGTGATTGTGCAGGTGCTCGACTCGCAAAGCGGCGAAGTCGTGCGGCAGATCCCTCGCGAAGAGGCGATCGAGTTGGCCCGCGCCGCCTTGGACCAACGCGGCGCCCGGTGACCCCGGGGGCAGGCCTGCCTGCCCTCCTGTCGCAGAGGCATTCGATGAAGGAGTGCAGCCATGGCATTGATCAGTAACATCGGTCTTGGCTCGGGCCTCGACATCACCAGCCTGGTCAACCAGCTGGTCGCCGCCGAGCGCGCCGGGCCCGACCTGATCCTGAATCGGCGCGAAGCACGCGCCAACGCGCAGATCTCGGCCATCGGCAAGGTCAAGTCGGCCTTTGCCTCGCTGCAGACAGCGGTCGACAAGCTGCGTACGGGCAATGTCTTCGAGGCCCGCAAGGCAAGCTCGGATGCCACCGACCGGATTGGCGTCAGCATCAGCGCCGGACAGTCACCGGCGCTGGGCAGCTTCGATCTCGAAGTCGAATCGCTGGCTGCGGCGCAGAAGCTGCAGTCCGACCCCACCCTGGTCACCGATGGCGAAGCCGCTTTGGCCACCGGCACGCTGAGCTTCTCGGTCGATGGCGACAGCTTCGACGTCGTGGTCGGCGCCGACACCACCATCTACGACCTGGCCAGTTCAATCAACCAGTCCTCCGGCGGCAAGGTGCAAGCCGCCGTGGTCAATGGCGACGACGGTTTCAGCCTGAGCCTGACCTCCGGCATCACCGGTAGCGCCGGTGAGATCAGCATCAGCCAAACGGTGGGCACCGGTCTTGAGGCCTTCACTTTCGACCCGAACAGCCCGCAGCCGGGCACCTTGAGCGAAAGCACGCCGGCCAGCGATGCCGTGTTCTACATCGACGGCGTCAAGCGAACCTCGTCGAGCAACTCGATCAACGATGCCATCAGCGGCCTGGACCTGACGCTGAAGCAGGCCGAGCTCGGCGTCACTGTCAAGCTGACGGTCAGCGAGGACAGCAGCAGCGCCAGCGGTGCCGTGCAGGGCTTTGTCACGGCCTACAACAATGTGCTGAAAACGCTCGACGACGTATCCGCCTACGACCCCGAGGCGAACACGGCGCAGGCTCTGAATGGCGACATTTTCGTGCGCAGCGCCCGCAGCCAGCTGCGCAGCTACATTGGCGGTGCCTTGAATGCGGCCAATGAAGCGGGAGTCAATCTGGCCATCAATACCCAGGTCGATGGCACGCTGACCTTCAATGCCACTACCTTCAGCCAGAATCTGGCGGCCAATCCGAGCGCGGTGAAATCGCTGTACTCCGGCGAAGACGCCGCCCTGACCCAGAACCTGTCGAGCTATCTGGGCGATGTGCTGGCCAACGACGGCGTATTGACGCAGCGCAACGACGCCCTGACTCGCTCGTTGGATCTGGTGGCCAAGGATCGCGAAACGCTGGAGCGGCGGCTGGAAAGCATCGAAGAGCGTTACCGCAAGCAATTCATCGCGCTGGACTCACTGGTCGCGCAGCTGAACAGCACCAGTCAGTTCCTGGCACAACAACTGCAAGGTCTGGCAAGCTCCAACTCATGAGCATGACGGAGATTGTTGATGTATCCCTCCCGCGGCAACGCTGACGCCTACAAGTCCGCTGCCATCCACAGCGGCGTCGAACTGCCGCCACAGCGCAAGCTAGCGCTTCTCCTGAGCGGTGCCATCGACCGTATCCGCCTCGCCGAAACGCAGATTCAGAACGGCCAGATCAGTGAAAAACTGACCACCATCAATACCGTCCTCACCATTCTCGAGGCATTGCGCGCCTCACTCGACCACGACGGCGGTGGCGAGATCGCCGACCGCCTTTCATCGATCTATACGACCGCTGAGGCCAGACTGGTCTCGGCCAATGCGCAAAACGATCTGGAGGGACTGCGAGCGGTGGTACGCTTGCTCACCCCGATCGAGCAGGCTTTCCGCCAATTGGCAACGCCCAGCGCCAGTGAGCCGCCGACGGAGCCCCCGTCCACGCCCACCTCGCGCCATGCCTGAGCTGCAACAACTCATCGATCAACTCGACCGTCTGCAGGCCTGCTGTGAAGAGCAGCGCTGGGAAGACGCGCATGCCTTGATGGATGAGCACGCCGCCACCCTGCATGCAATGCCGGTGGAACAGCTGGCTACGCCGCCCTTTGTCGCGCTACTGCAACGCGCCCGCGACCTGATGCAGCATCTGCTCGCCATGCAGGACGAGGCACGCCGCGAGCTGGAGGCCTTCAGCGCCAAGTCGCGCTCGGTGGAGAGCTACAAGAAGCATCATTGATCGGGTGCCCATTCACCCCACCCCGCGCCCCGGCCCGCGCGCACGCAGGCGCACGGGCGTTCGGCAGCTCGCGGCGCCGCCGCTCGAAATCCCGCCTCACCCCACCAGGAGAGTGGGGCTCGAATCCGCTTCGGTTCAAGGTCCCTGCGCATTGTAAGAGTGCGGCCGCTAAGCCCCTCTCCCCTGGAGGGAGAGGGGTTGGGGTGAGGGGGCAGCGCCATCAGCGAACACGCCCGCGCCAATCCCTTGACACCAGGCCGTCTCAGCGGCTCAGCGCCGGCCTGAGCAGCTTAACCCACTACTTCGCCATTTTCGAATAATTCCAAGCACTTTCAATCAGTTAACGAAGCAACCGTGAGGCGTCAAACGCCCGACACGAACACCCACCCCCGGCCATTCAAGCACTTGGCACGGACCATGCTTGAGGCAAGCCGTCCGTACCAATTTCCAGGCCAGAGGCCGCGGAAGGAGGGGGACGCCGGCGAGAGCGAGTTCACGCCCGGCATTCCATTCCGAGGAGCGTGTTTATGTCGCAAGTTATCAATACCAATATTCCCTCGCTGAATGCGCAGAGGAATCTGAGCAACTCAGGCTCGTCGCTCGCGGTCGCCCTGCAGCGCCTCTCTTCCGGTTTGCGGATCAACAGCGCCAAGGACGACGCCGCCGGGTTGGCGATTTCCGAACGCTTCACCACCCAGATTCGTGGCCTTAATGTGGCCATTCGCAATGCCAACGATGGCATCTCGCTGTCGCAGACCGCGGAGGGCGCGCTGGCCGAGGTGACCAACAACCTGCAGCGCATTCGCGAGCTGGCCGTCCAGTCGCGCAATGCCACCAATAGTGCGTCCGATCGCGCTGCGCTCGATGCAGAAGTGCAGCAGCGACTGGCGGAGATCGATCGCACCGCGGCGCAGACTTCGTTCAACGGCCAGAAGATTCTCGACGGTACCTTTGGCAACGCGACCTTCCAGGTCGGCGCCAATGCTGGTGAAACGATCAGCCTGACCCTGGATACCAGCATGCGGCTGGATACTCTGGGCGCCATTGCCACTGCGCAATCGGTGGCCCTGGGCAGCGCTGCCACCGGCGGCTCGATCAGCCGCCTGCTGAATCCAGCCAACGTCGATTTCAGCACCTCCGGCACGGCCGACGGTAGCTTGGCAATCGCCGCATCGAACCGATTGTTCGGACCCAGCGGCGAAATCACCATCGCCGCGCCGACGCCCACCGACTTCTCAGCCAACACCTTCGGCGGGAACAACCTGCAGCCGATTGCGGCCAGCTATCAAGCCGCGCCGCCGGCCAGCGCCGATCTATACGACTTCACCGGCAGTCGATTGGCGCAGCTCGACGTACGTATCGGCGCCAACACCATCGGCGTGACCTTGAACGGCTCATACGCCGATGCCACTGCGCTGGCCGCTGCTATCCAGGCGCAGGTCCAGGCAGGTGGCGGTGATCTGGCCACAGCCACGGTCGCTGCCGTACCGGGCGGCCTGCAGTTCACCAATAACGCCAGCGCTACCGCAGTCGAAGTGTTAAGCGTTGATGCCAATGGCACCACCGCCGGTTTCGTCGCTTCCGCCGGCAGCGCAGGCGGCACTGGCGCAACGTTCCAGGTCGATGGCATTCCGATCACCTTGAACACCGACCTATCGGCCAGCATTCCGGTGTTGGCGGGCGGCATCCAGGCCGCGCTCAACACTGCAGCGCCCGGTCAGTACACAGTCAACAACGACGGTACCAATATCACCATCGTCAACAACGCAGCCGGCTCCGGTCCGGTGGTGATCAGCAATGCCGATCCGGGCGCCACCGCCGCTGGCATTATCAACCAGACTGGCGTGATCGGCACCTCTACGGCCGCAACCGAAGCCCATTTCGACATCGACGGCGTGCCGATCACCCTGGATCAGAACTACGCCACCTTTGACGCTTTGGCGGCGGCGATCCAGACGCAAATGGATGCCGGCTCGCCTGGAAACTACACGGTCAGCAACTCGGCCGGTGTGATTTCGATCGTGCGCAATGATGGCTCCGCGCCGGTCGCAATCACCAATGCGGACGCCAATGCCACCGCCGCGGCGTTCGGCAACCAGACCGGCGCGATCACCACCAATGCCAGCTTCCAAGTTGACGGCAATGCGATCGTCCTCAATCAGGACTACACCGGCAATCTGAACCAGCTGGCCACCGATCTCCAAACGCAGCTCAACGCAGCCGCGGGTGCGGGCGCTTACACGGTGACCAACAACTCCGGCACCCTACTGATCACCAACAATTCCTTGGGTTCGCCCGCGGTCACCATTGCCGGTGCCGACCCCAATGCAATCGCAGCCGGCATCACCAACGGCGCTGGCGTGGCCGGTCTTGGCGCAGGGTCGATCACCTTGGCACCGGGCGACTTCACCATCACCGTGCCGCCCGGTACTACGGTTGACTTGGCCGGCACCTATGCCAGCACCCGCGACTTCGCCGGCGCTATCAACAACAACGTCAGCGGCGTATTCGCCCAGGCCAATCCCGACGGTAGCTTAAGCCTCTTGTCGGCCCGTGAATTCACTCTCGGCGGCTTGCAGGCCAACGGTCTGCTTGGCTTCGTCGGCACCAACTTCACGCCGACCTCGGGCAATTTGACCATGGCCAATGTGCTGACCCCGGAGAACGCCGATGAGGTGATCATCCGAGTCGATTCGGCACTCACCTCGGTCAGTGGACTGCGCAGCAACTTTGGTGCGATCCAAAACCGCTTTGAATCGACCATCAACAATCTGCAAACCACCTCGGAGAACCTGCAGGCCTCGCGCTCGCGCATCCTCGATGCCGACTTCGCCCAGGAAACCGCCGAGCTGACCCGGGCGCAGATTCTGCAGCAGGCCGGTGTGGCGATTCTGGCCCAGGCCAATCAGTTGCCGCAGAACGTGCTGAACCTGCTGCGCTAGTCGATGGAACGCCCTGATGAGCCGTAGCCGGACAGTCAAACTCACCCCGCCCCGCGCTCGCGCGGCGGGGTCATTGGCTGTCTTCAAGTGGGAGGACACTCAGCGATGGGCTTGATCAGCAATGTCGGACTGGGCTCGGGACTGGATATTTCCAGCCTGGTGCAGCAGCTGGTTGATTCTGAACGTGCCGGTCCATCGGCGGCATTGAACCGTCGCGAGGCACGGACCAAGGCACAGATCTCTGCAGTCGCCCAGGTCAAATCGGCCTTCAGCCAGTTGCAGACCGCAGTCAACAAGCTGCGCGACGGTGCCGCCTTCGATGCACGCAAGGTCAGCTCGTCGGATAGCGATCGGCTGAGCGCCTCGATCAAGGTGGGCAGCACGCCTGCGCTGGGCCGATACACGATCGAAGTGGAATCCTTGGCATCCGCGCAGAAGCTTCAATCCGATCCTGCCGCGATCAGCTCGGCCACCGACGCCTTGCCGACCGGAACACTGAGTTTCACCCTCGACGGCAGTCAGTTCGATGTGGTGATCGCCGCCGATACCGATATCTATGAAGCGGCGCAAGCGATCAACCAGGCGGCCGGTGGCAAGCTGCAGGCCAGCGTGATTCGCGGTGACGATGGCTTCAGCCTGAGTCTCACCTCGGGAGTCACCGGCTCGGCCGGAGAAATCACCATCAGCCAAACGGCCGGCGGCTCCTCGCTGCAGGCTTTTACCTTCGACCCAAACTCGCCACAAGCGGGCGCAATGGATGAAACCGCGCCTGCCAGTGATGCCGTGTTGTATGTCGACGGTGTCAAACGCACCGCGTCCAGCAACAGTCTTTCCGATGTGATCAGCGGCCTCGATCTCACGCTGAAGAAAGCCGAGCTGGGTCATAGCTTTACCCTGACGGTGGCTGAAGACACCAGTGGCGCGCGCGCCGCGGTCGAAGGTTTCGTCAATGCCTACAACACGGCCTTGAAGGTGCTGGCCCAGGTGTCGGCCTACGATGAGAACAACAATACAGCCCAGGCGCTCAACGGTGATGCCTTTGTGCGCAATGCCACCGCCCAACTGCGTAACGTGCTCAGCGACGCGTTTCGGGCTGCGGCCAGTGAAGGCGTGAAGCTGGGCATCGATACCGGCGTCGACGGCTCGCTGAGCTTCAAGTCGGCGGATTTCCTGCAAGGCCTCGAGGCCAGCCCGAATGCCTATCGTCGTCTGTTCGCTGGCGAAGAGGCCGCGCTGACCCGCGGGCTGTCGAGCTACCTCGACTCCGTGCTCGGCAATAACGGCACCCTGATTCAACGCAGCGAAAGCCTGGACCGCGCACTGAAGAATGTCACCGCCGATCGCAGCGCTCTCGATCGACGCTTGGTGGGTATTGAAGAGCGCTACCGCAAGCAGTTTGTCGCGCTGGATGGCTTATTGGCCAAACTCAACAACACCAGCCAATACCTTGCACAACAGCTGGCCGGCCTGGGCGGTTCACAGGGCTGAGGCCGGTCAATCGAGGAGCTAAGGACATGACCAACAGAACCAAGGGGACACCGATTCCCGTTTGCGAACCCGACCCGCACGCCCAAGTTGCCCTGTTGCTGCAAGGTGCCGTGCACCGCGGCCACATCGCCGGACGGGCGCTGCAGTCCAAAGATGCCAAAGGCTGCGCGCGTGCCGTGATGTCGGCCTTGAGGATCATCGACACCCTGCATGCGGCCCTGGATCCGCGCGCCGGCGAAATCGCCAACAGGTTGCAGTACCTGTACAGCTACGTCGCCCTGCGCATGCTCGAAGGTCACGGCAGCAGCGACCCAGTGCCGATCGCCGAGGCCACGCAGTTGCTGGCTGAGATTGCCTCGGGCTGGGCCGCCATCCCACTTGAGCAGCGCGCCGGGCCAGCGATCGCGGCCTGACTTCGATGCGCCAAAATCGCTATTCTGGTTGCAGTCACGCATCCGGAGAGGGGTATGGCTGAGCACTCGCCCACCGCCGCGGCCGACACTCTGTTCGGTGACGCCCTGACCTGCGACACCGACGTGCCGGTGGCGCTGCGTACGCTGGCGCCCGACGCGGGCAGCATCGAGCGCGCACTCGACCAGTCCGAAACAATCCTGCGCAGCCTGGCCCTGATCGAAGACTCGCCGCACGAAGAGCGCGACGAGCATGGGCAAAAGGATATCGCTCTCCATCGAATGGAGGCCAAGCTCAATCTGGTGTTGGAAACCCTGGCCAGCATGCTGCGCCGCGATCGCAGTGACCTGCCGATGCAGCGCATCCGCTGGTCGCGTCACGGTGTCGAGATGCGCCACCCCGAGCCGACGCCGCCGGACAAGGGCTTCCTGCTGATTCAACCCTTGGTTTGGCTGCCACAGCGCCTGGAACTGCCGATCATCACCCTGGCGCATGCTTCGCTGGACGACGGCGGCAGCCGCGTCTGGCTGCAATTCAAACCGCTTACGCCCAATCTGCAGCAGGCCTTGGAACGCCATCTCTTTCGCCTGCATCGACGCGAGCTGGCCGCGCGTAAACCGGAGTCGCGATCAGCGACTTGATCTTGCCCGCCCAAGCTGACAGTTTAAGGCCGAGCTGTGCGCTGCATCACAGGCTGCCAAAATGTCGGCGCAAAGTTCGGAAACTTCGCTTCGGCTTCACGTTTCGGTCGGCTAACGTTGCCACCATGCGAACCTGATGGCAGGCAGAAGGAGCACCGGTGCACTCAAAGAGCGTTCTCGTGCTGGACGAAGACAGTGGACGCGGCGAGCGTCTGGCTGGCGCGTTGGAACTGCTTGATCTGGAGCCGGTGGCTTGGCAGCAAGCCCTGCATCACGACCACGGTGACTGGTTGGCGGTGATCATCGGCTCGGTCTACTCGAGTGATCTCATCGATCGTCTGCTTGACGATCTGCGCAATGCTGAGCACCGCCCGCCCCTGCTGTTGTTGAGCGGCCAGGAAAACCGCCTCGGCAGCGGCCGCTATCCCGAGCCACTGATCTGGACCATCGACTATCCGCTGAAGAAGGAACAACTCGGCGAATGCCTGAAAAAGGCCGCCGAACGCCGCCGACACCGCATTCCGCCCGCCGTTATGGCGACCGGCCCGACCGGCACCAGCCCGGCGGTGCGTCGCCTGCGCCATCTGATTTCGCAAGTGGCGCCGCATGACACCACGGTATTAATCACCGGCGAATCGGGCACCGGCAAGGAGGTCACCGCGCGCGCCATCCACGATCTATCCAAACGCAGCGGCGGGCCCTTTGTTGCCATCAACTGCGGCGCCATTCCGGCTGAGCTATTGGAAAGCGAACTGTTCGGCCACGAAAAGGGAGCTTTCACCGGTGCGCTGACGACGCGAAAGGGGCGTTTTGAAATGGCCGAGGGCGGCAGCTTGATGCTGGATGAGATCGGCGACATGAGCATGCCGATGCAGGTCAAATTGTTGCGTGTGCTGCAAGAACGCTGCTTTGAACGCGTTGGCAGCAATCAGACCATTCAGTGTGACGTGAGGGTGATCGCGGCCACCCATCGCAATCTTGAGCAGGCCATCAGCGACGGCAAGTTCCGCGAAGATCTGTATTACCGTCTCAACGTGTTTCCGATCGAAATGCCGGCCCTGCGCGATCACAACACGGATATTCCCGACCTCATCGCCACCCTCAGCGCCGACATGGAGCGCCGCGGGCGCGGCCATGTGGAACTGTCGGAAGACGCCGTCGCCGCCCTCAGCCAGTACGCCTGGCCAGGCAACATCCGCGAACTCGGCAACCTGCTGGAACGTCTGGCGGTGATGTACCCCGAGCATGTGGTGTCGTCCGATGACCTGCCGGCCCGCTATCGTCCGGCCGCAGGCACCCGCACCGCCCCGCCCCCGCATCAGACCGAGGTGGCGAAAGTCGCGATTGACGATGAAGACGAGCATGAGCGCGCCATGCTGGCCGCCGTCCATGAGGACACTCGCGAGAGCCGGCTCAGCGAAATGGCTCAGGAACAGGCCGAGCGCAGCATGCTGCTGAGCAGCGTGGACAGCCTGCCGGAACAGGGGCTGGATCTGAAAGAACACATGGCGCAGATCGAGGTCGCCCTGATTCGCGCTGCGCTCGATCGCGCCGGTGGCGTGGTGGCGCATGCCGCACAAATGCTGGGCCTGCGCCGAACCACCCTGGCCGAGAAGCTGCGTAAGTACGGCCTGGACAACGAAGGACAGATCCGCGACGAGTAGGTGTGGCCTGATCCGCCACCCGCCTGCCTCCCCTTGCGCTGCGCAGCAGCGTGATCTCGCCGCGACGAGATTCCGTCACTTGCCCTGCCTCTGGCGCAGTTGGCACTGCCAGCCAGGGTCGGCACAGAACTTGCAACCTCCCAGCCGTAGTCCGCACTTCGACCTGCTGGGGCCCCAATGACCGACGCCATCGCCTCCGTGCTCTCGCAAATCCGCAGCCTGCAATCCCAGGTGCAGAGCAGTTCGATCGGTCAGGAGAGCGCGCCGGTCAAAGGGCCAGGATTCGCCGAGACCCTGCAATCGAGCATCCGCAAGGTGAACGAATCGCAGATGGAATCGAAGCGCGTGGCGGAAGCATTCGAAATGGGCGATCCCAGCGTCGATCTGGTCAAGGTGATGATGGCCACGCAACAGTCGCAGATCGCTTTTCGTGCCACCGTGGAAGTGCGTAACCGACTGGTACAGGCGTACCAGGAAATCATGAACATGCCGCTGTAACCTGAGCCTTGAGGCAATCCATGGCCGCTGTACTCGAACGTCGACTTCAAGACATGCCCGGGATCAGGCAACTGATCCAGGTCGTGATGCTGGCTGCAGCCCTGGCCATCGGTCTGTGGGTGTTCTTTCTCTGGCAAACGCCGAGCTACGCTCCGCTGTACGGGCGGATGAGCGATCGCGACGCCGCCGAGGTCACCGAGGCATTGCGTGCCGCCAACATACCGTTTCGACTGGATGCCGCCGGCACGGTCAGCGTGCCCGATGCCACTCTCAACGAAGCGCGCCTGAAGCTGGCCGGGCAAGGCCTGCCCAATGGCAGCCGCGCCGGCTTTGAAATGATCGAAGGCGAGCAAGGCTTCGGCGTATCGCAGTTCGTCGAAGGCGCGCGCTACCAGATGGCGCTGGAGACCGAACTCTCGCGCACCATCGCCACCCTGCGCCCAGTGCGCGATTCGCGCGTGCATCTGGCGATCCCAAAGCAAACCGCTTTCACCCGCGCCCGCGACAAGGCCGCCGCCTCGGTGCTGCTGGAACTGCATCCGGGCCGCGCGCTGGAGCGCAACCAGGTCGCCGCCATCGTGCATCTGGTGTCGACCAGCGTTCCTGATCTCAGCCCGGAGCGCGTCACCGTCATCGACCAGAGCGGCCGCCTGCTCAGCGAAACCGATCCGAACAGCGATGACGCGGTCAGCATGCGCCAGTACGAGCAGGTGCAGCGACTGCAGGACGACTATTCGCGACGCATCCTGCGCTTGCTGGAACCAATGACCGGCCCGGGCCGAGTCAGCGCGCAAGTCAGCGTCGATATGGATTTCACCGTAGTCGAAGAAGCGCGAGAGAGTTTCACCCCCGATCCCACTGCCCTGCGCACCGAGCAGACCTCGGAACAGAGCGTGACCGGCGTCAGCACCGGCGGCATTCCCGGCGCCACACCGAATACGCCGCCGACCGGCGATCCCACGCAGGGCGGCGGCGCCCAGGTCAACGGCACTCCGCAATCGGCCTCGCGCACCGCCAGCCGCAACTTCGAGCTCGACCGCACCATCAGCCATAGCCGTCAGTCTGTGGGCAGGGTCAGTCGGGTCACGGCGGCCGTGCTGGTCGACAATATTCCCGGCGGCCTGGATGACGCCGGCAACCCCACCATGCGCCCGGTGAACGAAGACGAGATCGCCCGCATCCAGACCCTGGTGCGCGAGGCAATCGGCTTCAGCGCCGATCGCGGTGATTCGGTATCGGTGGTCAATGCGGCCTTCGTTGCGCCTGAGCCGCTGGCACCGCTGGAGGAGCCGCCCTTCTATGAAAACCCGATGTACCGCGACTACGCGCGCATCGCGCTGGGCTTCATTGCCGTGCTGCTGGTGCTGACCATGGTGGTGCGTCCGGCGCTGCGCAGTGTGATGTCACCGGCACCGCCGCCGCGTCTGGCACGCGATGAAGACGAGGAAGACGAAGACGACGACGAAGACGCCGAAGATGCCGAGCACCGCGCGGCACGCAAACTGGCGCATGAGCGTCAAGCGCAGTTGCCCGGCGTCACCCCGCAAGAGGAAGCACAAGGTATCCTGGCGGGGCCAGGCAATTACGAGCAGCGCCTCACCGTTGCCCGCGCGGCCGTCGATCAAGACGCGCGTCGAGTGGCACAGGTGGTTCGCTCATGGGTGAACACAGATGGCTGAGCAAGCACCGCCCCCTGCCCTTAGCGGCGTGCAACGCGCCGCCGTTCTGCTGATGTCGCTCGGCGAACAACATGCGGCCGAGGTGCTCAAGCACATGAGCGCCAAGGAAGTGCAGAAAGTTGGCATGGCCATGGCCACCTTGAACAACGTCAATCGCGCTGCTGTCGAGGGAGTGATGAGCGAGTTCGTAGCCGAGCTTTCGGAACAGACCTCACTCGGCGTCGGCGCCGATGACTACGTGCGCAATGTGCTGGTGCAGGCACTCGGCGAAGACAAGGCCAGCGGCCTGATCGATCGCATCCTGCTCGGCCGCAACACACGTGGCCTGGACAATCTGAAATGGATGGAGCCACGCGCGATCGCAGAACTGATCCGCAACGAGCATCCACAAATTCAGGCCATCGTGCTGGCGCATCTGGATTCCGACCAGGCCGCCGATGTGTTGAAGGTCGTCCCCGAACGCACTCGCGGTGACATCGTGCTGCGCATCGCCCGACTCGATTCGGTGCCCCCGACGGCACTCAATGAATTGAACGAAGCAATGGAGAAGCAATTCACCGGTAGCCAGGCTTCCCGCGCATCGCATATCGGCGGCGTGAAGGTGGCGGCGAATATCATCAACGAGCTCGACACCTCCACCGAACAGCTTGTGATGAGCTCGATCAGCTCGGTCGATGCCGATCTTGGCACGCAGATCCGCGAGCTGATGTTCGTGTTCGACGATCTGGCCGCGCTCGATGACCGCTCGATTCAGACCATGCTGCGCGAAGTGCCGAACGACAAGCTGGGCCTGGCCCTGCGCGGCGGCGATCCGAGAATCAAGGAGCGCGTGCTGAAGAACATGTCGCAGCGTGCCTCGCAGATCCTGCAGGAGGATATGGAAGCGCGCGGCCCGGTGCGTTTGAGCGAGGTGGAAGAGGCGCAGAAGGAAATCCTGGCCACCGTTCGACGCTTGTCCGATGAAGGGCAGATTCAACTCAGTGCCAAGGGTGAGGACTTCGTATGAGCGCCGCCGAGGCCACCCGCTGGGATGCGCCGGATTTCGACGGCCAGCCGCAAAAGCGCCTGCAGCCGAACACATCATCGGGTGCTCAGAGCCGCCTTGGCCCGAGCGTCGAAGAATTGGCGCAGATCGAAAGCGAAGCCCGCGCCGAAGGCTTTGCCGCCGGCAAGGCGGAAGGCTTGGCCGCTGGCGAACAGGAAATACGCAATCTGCGCCATCAGCTGCAATTGCTGATCAATGGCTTCAGCAAACCACTTTCCGATCTCGACACCGAAGTGGCCGAAGCGCTGGGGGAACTGGCAGTTCAGATTGCCGGACGCCTGGTGCAACATCATCTTGAGGTGCATCCGGAAGAGCTGGCCGCATTGGCGCAAACCGCGCTCAGCCTGGTCGGCGACATGCGTCGCGAAGCCGAACTGCGACTCAACCCCGCCGATCTCAATATGCTGCAGGCCGGCGGCGCACAACTGGATGCTCGCCTCGTCGCCGACCCGACGATGAAGCGCGGTGATGTCAGGGTGCACACCCCAACCGTTCGCATCGATGCCACGTTGAAGGCGCGTCTGGAGAGTGCACTGAATGCGCTGCGGCAATCGGTTGAGGGAGGTCGCTGATGCTGGCCACTCGATGCCATCAGGTCGCAGAGCGGCTACGCCGCCTGCGCTGCGAGCCGGGCGAACTGGGCATTGTGCGCGAAGGCGTGCTGCGTCGCGTGGTCGGACTCACCCTGGAAGCCACCGGCTGCCGCATTCCGCTCGGTTCACCGGCCAGCATTGAGGGCAGTGCCGGCGAATGGATCAATGCCGAAGTGGTCGGCTTCGCCAGCGACCGCACCTTCCTGATGCCGGCCGAAGAACTGCATGGCGTGCTACCCGGCGCACGAGTGCTGCCCTTGTCCAGCTCTGGCCACGTGCCCGTCGGTCACGGCCTGCTCGGCCGAGTGATTGACAGCAACGGCGACCCGATCGACGGCAAAGGCCCGATTCGCAGCGAAGACAGCGTGCGTCTGGCCGGAAAACCCATCAACCCGCTGATGCGCGACCCCATCAAGACGCAACTTGATGTTGGAGTGCGGGTAATCAATGCCATGCTGCCGATCGGTCGTGGTCAACGCGTTGGCTTGATGGCGGGCTCCGGTGTGGGCAAATCAACCCTGCTTGGAATGATGACTCGCTACACCACTGCCGACGTGGTAGTGGTCGGGCTGATCGGCGAACGCGGACGTGAAGTGCGCGATTTCATCGACAACAGTCTCGGCAAGGACGGCTTGCGCCGCGCCGTGGTGGTCGCCACGCCTGCCGATCGACCACCGCTGGCCCGCGTGCATGCAGCGCTTCGTGCCACCTCGATTGCCGAGTGGTTTCGTGATCAGGGTGCCAATGTGCTGCTGTTGATGGATTCGGTGACCCGCTATGCCCACGCCCTGCGCGAAATCGGCTTGTCGGTGGGCGAGCCGCCCACCACCCGCGGCTATCCGCCCTCGGTGTTCGCCAAACTGCCGGCCCTGATCGAACGCGCTGGCAATGGTGCCGCGGGCAGCGGCTCCATCACGGCGTTTTACACCGTATTGAGCGAAGGTGACGACCAGCAGGAGCCAATTTCCGATGCGGCCCGAGCGATTCTCGACGGCCACATCGTACTGACCCGCAAGATCGCCGACAGCGGCATCTACCCCGCGGTGGATATCGAGGCGTCGGTGAGCCGCGTAGTCACCGACATCTGTTCGGCCGAGTGGCGCGAGCAGATCAGGCGAGTGAAGCAAATGGTGTCGAGCTACAACAGTCATCGCGATCTCATTTCGATCGGTGCCTACCAACGCGGCAGCGATCCCCGAGTGGATGAAGCGATTGAGCGTTGGCCCAAGCTCACTGCCTTCGTCAGCCAGGACGTGCATGCCTCGGCCGACCTGAAGAGCAGCCGAAGCGCCCTGCAACAACTGGTCGAGGCCAAGAAGGAAGCCGCATGAACGACAAGTTACGTCGCATCGACCCATTGATTCGCCGCGTCGAGGAGCGCCAGAACGCGGTGGCCAAGGAATACGCCAACAAGATCCGCGCGCTGAGCGCGCAGGAGCAGCGCTTGAACGACCTGCTGCGCTTTTGCGATGAGTACTCGCAGTGGCCGATCGGCGACTCGATCTCGCCAGCGCAGATCGGCAATCGGCAGGCATTTCGCGGGCGCTTGGGTGAGGCGGTGGAAAGCCAGAAGAAGCAGGTAGACAACTCGCGTTCGCAGGCCGAGCTCGAACGGGTACGACTCACCGTGGTGTCGCGCGAACGCAAGGTGGTCGACAAGTTGGCAGATAACTATCGCGAAGAGCAACGTCGCGTGGAGGATCGGCTCTCGCAACGCCAGCTCGATGACTATGCCGTGGCGCGACATGGTCGGCGCGCCGAGGAGGATGCGGAATGAACAGTTCGACACTCAGTCTTTTCAACCTGCTGGCCGGCGACGCCATCAGCAGCACGGTCGAGGCCGGCAATGTCACCCACGGCGAGTCTCAACCTTTGTTCTCGCTGCCGATCACGATCGACGGCGAGCAGCCACCCAGCAATGGCTGGACCTTCGGAAAAGGCCCTGCCCTGCCCACGTTTGAGCCGGCGCTGGAACTGGCCGAGCAAGAGTCGCTGGACGCCGTAGTCTGGGCCGGATTGATGTTGCCGCTGGCCGAAGTTCCCGTCAGCACGACGCCGGATCAGCACAACCCATCGTTCAATCCTGCGGCCGCACCCTCCATCGACGCGGCGATGGCCGCTACGCTGATGCCGCCGCCACCTACCCAGGCCAAATCACACGCTGCCACGGTGGCCATCGCACTCGCCACACCGATGCCGTCGCTGCGCTTGAGCACGAGCGGCCTGGCCGCGGACGCAGCCCCATCAAGCCCGGCCCCATCAGGCCCGGCCAACGACTTGCTGGCGCCTGCGAGCACACCGGCATTGTTCTCCCTCGCCGGCCAACCTGCCGCGGCGCCGAACGACGCCTTCTCGGAGGGCGGAATGCAGGCCCTCGTCGGGGGCTCATTGCAGAGCAAGTTCGCGGTCCTGCCCGACGGCAAGAGCGCTGCCGCGGACAACCTCAGTGTCGCCAATCTCTCCGCCATGCTGGCCAATGGCGACAACAGCAGCGCCGTTCAGCAGCTCGAACAGCAGCTCACGGAACTGGCGGCCCCGGAGCGCCGGCTGGATCTCAGTAGTTCGACCGCCACTGAACGGCCACAGCAGCTGGCCGATGCCGTGTGGGCACAGCTCGACTGGATGGCTGACAAGTCAGTCGGACGGGCAAGCATCGAGTTGCACCCGGAAGATCTGGGCCAGATCGAGATCGAGTTGCAAATGGAGGGCAAACAGGCCCGGGTGGAATTCGTGGCAGCCAGCGCCGAAACCCGCCATCTACTGGAAACCAGCGTGCCCAAGCTGCGTGAGATGTTCGCTGAGCAGGGCATCACCCTGGCCGATACCGGCGTCAGCGACGGCAAGTCACAGTCGGATTCACAGAGTGCGGGTCGCGAACACAGCGAGCGCAATCCCGACCGACTGTCGAGCGAAGGCGAATCGCAGATCAGCGTGGCCCGGCGCTGGCATGCCGGCGGTCTGAGTGAGTACGCCTGATGGCTGCACCTGAAGCCTGTTACTCCAAGCGCAAAGATTGCACAATCGAAACGCCCCAATCGAAACGGGAATAGCGAATGGCCGCCAAACCAGGAAAGAACTCTGCAAAGGACGCCCCCGCTGCCGTGAGCGGCAAGAAGAAGCTCATCCCGATCATCATCGGCGCGGTGCTGGTGGCCGCTGCGGCCGGCGGTGGCGCCGCGTTCTTCCTGAGCCGACAGGCAGCGCCGGCACAACCAGGTGCTGAGGTGCCGGCCGATGGCAATGGCGATGCGCCTGTACCCACTGGCAAGACAGAATATCTGGCCTTGGATCCGCCCTTCGTGGTCAATCTGGCCGATCCGGGCGGCGATCGCTACCTGCAGGTTGAAGTGCAGTTGATGACCCGCGACCCGGAGGCCAAGAAGAAGATCGAGGCGCACCAACCGATCATTCGCAATCGCTTGCTGATGCTGTTCTCGCAACAGACAGTGGACGGTGTACGCACACGTGAGGCCAAGGAAGCACTGCAGAACGACGCCCTGAAAGAGGTCCAGGACGTGTTGAACGAGGCCACCGGCTCCACGGTGGTGGAATCGGTTTTCTTCACCAGCTTCGTGACGCAGTAGCCATGGGCGCCGACCTGCTCTCGCAAGACGAGATCGATGCCCTTCTCCACGGCGTCGACGCAGGCGATGTTGAAACCGAGGCTGCGCCAGTCGACCCCCATGAGGTACGCAATTTCGATCTAGCCAGTCAGGACCGTATCGTTCGCGGTCGGCTGCCGACGCTGGAAATGATCAATGAACGCTTCGTTCGTCTGTGGCGCGTCGGCCTGTTCAACTTGCTGCGACGCTCCACCGAGCTATCGGTGCGCGGCATCGAACTACACAAGTTCATGGACTATGTGCACACGCTGTACGTCCCGACCAACCTCAACCTGGTCAAGCTCAAACCATTGCGTGGTACGGCCCTGATCCTGTTCGAGCCCAAGTTGATCTTCACCGTGGTGGACAATTTCTTCGGCGGCGACGGGCGCTACCCGACCAAGATCGAAGGTCGAGAATTCACCCCGACGGAAATGCGGGTGATCCAGCTACTGCTGCGGCAAACCTTCGAGGATCTGCAGGAAGCCTGGGCCCCGGTGTTGAGGGTCGAGTTCGAGTATCTGAACTCCGAGGTCAATCCGCATTTCGCCACCATCGTCAGCCCGCGCGAATACGTGGTGGTAAGCCGCTTCCACGTCGAACTCGAAGGCGGCGGTGGCGAGCTGCACGTGACCTTGCCGTACTCGATGATCGAGCCGATTCGTGACCTGCTCGATGCCGGCGTGGCCAGCGATCGAGTCGAGCGTGATGAAGGCTGGGTCACCGCGATGAACGAGCAGATCTGCGAGGCAGAGGTGGAGTTTTCCTGCACCCTGGCAGAATTGCGCAGCACCCTGGGACAAGTACTGAACTACAAACCTGGCGACATCATTCCGCTGGACCTGCCTGACCAGGTACCGCTGTCAATCGAGAAGCAACCGTTGTTCTATGGCAAGTTTGGCAGCTCGCACGGCAAGTGCGCCGTGCAGATTCAACGTGCGGTTCCACCGGTTCGCACCATGACCCAACTCGAACTCACCAAAGCGAGAGCATTATGAGCGGCGAAATGAGCGAAGCCGAACGGGCAATGTGGGGCGACCTGTCAGAGCAGGTGGCCAAACCGGCCGACAGCGGCAGCAGCGGTGGCGAAAAGAAAGACCTCAACCTCGATGTCATCCTCGATGTACCGGTCACGGTGTCATTGGAAGTCGGTCGTGCACGGATGCCGATCCGCAACCTGCTGCAACTCAACCAGGGATCGGTGGTCGAACTCGAGCGTCAGACCGGCGAGCCTTTCGACGTGTACGTCAATGGCACGTTGATCGCCCACGGCGAGGTGGTGGTGGTGAACGAGCGCTTTGGCATCCGACTGACCGATGTGATCAGCCCGGCCGAACGGGTCAAACGCCTCAAGTGAGCAATGGCGGCGCCACAGTAGAAGCCAGCAGCAGCCTGGGCGCCCTCGGCGCCTCCCTGCTCGCCCTGATTTTTGTTGTTGCACTGATCTTGCTGCTGGCCTGGCTGATTCGCCGCCTGCCCGGCATTCAGATGCGTGGTCACAGTCAGCTGCGCGTGGTCGCCAGCCTCAGTCTGGGTGTGCGGGAACGGGTGGTCGTGGTGGAAATCGGTGAACAGCAATGGGTGCTGGGCGTCACCGCAGAACAGGTCGCCCTGATCGATCGACTGGACCCGCCGCTGCCCAGCGAGCCGGCAGCTGACTTTTCCAAGGTGCTGGCCCGATTCGGCAGCAAGGACAAGCCATGAAGTGGCTGACCGCGGCCTGGATTGGCCTGGCCTGCCTGATTTGCCTGCTGCCGCTCGACCCTGCCTGGGCGCAGGCGGCGCAGGATCCGACCTCGGCGACCACACAGCCTGCCGCCAACCCAGTTCTGCCCGATATCACGGTGGCCCGGGTCGGCACCCAGGACGTGAGCCTGTCGTTGCAGGTGCTGCTGGTGATGACCTTCATCACCCTGCTTCCGGCGGTGTTGCTCAGCATGACCGCCTTCACCCGCATCATCATCGTATTGGCCCTGCTGCGTCAGGCACTGGGCACCGGACAGACGCCGAGCAATCAGATTCTGCTTGGCCTGGCCTTGTTTCTCACCCTGCTGGTGATGATGCCGACCTTGGATGTGGCCTGGGAGGCTGGCATTCGCCCCTACCTCGACGGTCAACTCGACGCGCGCGCCGCCTTCGATGCTGCCATCGCTCCGTTTCGCGCCTTCATGTTCGCCCAGGTACGCGAGCGCGATCTGCTGATGTTCGCCGGCCTCGCCGGAAGTACCGGTTATGCCGGCCCGGAAGACGTTCCCCTGCACATCCTTGCCGCCTCCTTCCTGACCAGCGAGCTGCGCACGGCATTTGAGATTGGCTTCCTGTTGTTCATTCCTTTCGTGGTGATCGATCTGGTGGTGGCCAGCGTGCTGATGTCGATGGGCATGATGATGATGTCGCCGATGCTGGTCTCGGCACCGTTCAAGATTCTGCTGTTCGTGCTGGTCGATGGCTGGATCCTGGTGATGGGCTCGTTGGCAGCGAGCTTTCGAATGCCATGACGCCCGATCAAGCCCTCACTGAATTGCGACTCGGGTTGGAGACGGCCCTGATGATCGGCCTGCCCCTGCTGCTCACGGTGCTGTTCATCGGCGTGATCGTCGGCGTGGTGCAGGCTGCAACCCAGGTCAATGAGCCGACCATCGCCTTCGTGGCCAAAGCGATCGCCCTGGCGTTCGTGCTGGCCGCAGGCGGCAGTTGGCTGCTCGGCAGGCTGGTCGATTTCGCCTCGGCCTTGATCCAGCGAATACCGCAGCTGGTCAGTTAGCCATGCCTGGGAGTGGAAGCAGGTGTTGGGATGGTGGACCGCAGGCCCACCCTACGCCACGCCATTGTAGGGTGGGCGTGTCGCCCACCTTCGATGGAGCTCAAGGTTAGCCGCTGATGGATGCCACCACGCCGGTGCTGATCGGTGGCCTCTTGCTGATGGGCTTTGTCAGCGAAGTGATCTGGGCCTCGCTGCGCCTGGGGGCAATGCTGATGGTGGCGCCGATCGTCGGCACTCGCGCCCTGCCGGGACGGATTCGCCTGATCGTGGCCCTGTCGCTGAGCTGCGTTGTGGCGCCCTTGATCGAAAGCCCGCCGCTGACGCAATTCGACGGCCGCACCATCGTGGCGATCATCACCGAGATGGCCATCGGCATGTCCATGGGCTTTACGCTGCGCGTCGCCTTCGAGGCCGCCGCCCTGGCCGGCGAGCTGGTGGCCCAAGGCATGGCACTGTCGTTTGCACAGCTGGCCGACCCGCTGCGCGGCGGCGCCACCTCGGGCGTGGTAGGCATGTGGTTCTACATCGGCTTTGCCCTGTTGTTCCTGGCCTTTGATGGTCATCTCGCCATGCTGCGCATGATCATCGATAGCTACAACCTGGTGCCGATCGGCGGCAGCGTGCCCGATCCGGTGAAGATGGTTAGCGGGGCGCCGCGTTTTCTGGCCATTGCCCTGATCACCGGTGTGCAGATCGCCCTGCCCTTGATGATGGCGATGGTGGTGGTCAATCTGGCCTTTGGCGTGCTGGGTCGCGCCGCGCCGGCCTTGAACCCGATCGCCGTCGGCCTGCCCGCCGCCCTGACCGTGGGCATGCTGCTGATGGCGGTGTTGGTCACCGAGCTTACCGAGCCGGCACGCCTGCTGTTTGACCAGGCCTTCAATGCCGCCGCCAGCCTGCTGGAGTGACGCATGGCACAAGGCGAAGACACCGGCCAGGACCGCACCGAACAACCTACCGAAAAGCGCCTGCGCGAAGCCCTCGAGCAGGGCCAGGTACCGCGTTCGCGCGAGCTCTCCACAGCCGCGGTGTTCGGCGCCGCGGCGATCACCTTCTTTGCCTTTGGTGGCTGGATGGGGCAACGCGCAACCATCTGGCTGTCCGACTATCTGACCAATTTTCACGAGGCACGCAACGATACCGCGCGGCTGTCGACCCACTTTTTCGTCGCCTTGGGCGATCTACTCTGGATCGCCGCCCCCATAGCCTTCGCCTGCCTGTTGGCCGGCTTTCTCGCCCCCTTCTCGCTGGGCGGGCTGTCCTGGAGCAACAAGCCACTGTCACCCGACTTCAGCAAGCTCGATCCGATCAAGGGATTG
Source organism: Pseudomarimonas arenosa (assembly GCF_014841215.1). GTDB lineage: Bacteria > Pseudomonadota > Gammaproteobacteria > Xanthomonadales > Xanthomonadaceae > Pseudomarimonas > Pseudomarimonas arenosa. The sequence continues at coordinate 90,536 of NZ_JACYTR010000004.1, read as the reverse complement.
AAGCGCATCTACGGCCGCGAGGGCCTGGCCGAATTTGCACGTTCCCTGCTGCGGGTGGCGGTGATCGGTGGGTTCGGCGGTTTCGCCATCGCCGAGATCGCGCCTGGCCTGGTGGCGTTGATGCATGAGCCGCTGGAAGCAGCGGTAGTCCATGGCTTCAACCTGGCGCTGTCGATCGTGGTGGCGATGGCAATCGGACTGCTGCTGATTGCCGGCCTTGATGTGCCCTATCAACTGTGGAGCCATCGACAACGTCTGCTGATGACACGACAGGAACTGCGCGATGAGCTGAAGGAAAGCGAAGGCAGCCCGGAGGTGAAGGGCAAGATTCGCCGGCTGCAGCAGGAAGTTGCGCAACGCCGCACGATGGAGGCCATTCCCAACGCCGACGCGGTGCTGGTCAACCCAACTCACTACGCGGTCGCCGTCGAGTACAAAGCCACCAAGATGCGTGCCCCACTGGTAGTGGCCAAGGGCATCGACGAGGTCGCCGCGAATATCCGCAAGGTGGCCGAGCAACACCGCATCCCGATCGTTTCTTCCCCACCCCTGGCACGGAGCTTGTATAGACAAGTTCCGATTGGCCGGGAAATTCCGGTCACCCTGTACGCCGCCGTTGCCCAGGTGCTGACCTACGTCTACCAACTGAAGCAATGGCGCCGCCATGGTGGGCGCTATCCGGAAATGCCGCCGATCCAGATTCCCGACGATCCGAAGTAACGCATAACCCAGGTGGACAATCGGATGGCAGCACAACTGACGGTTTTCGATCGCGCTCGCAGCGCGGTGCGTCAAGGATTCGGCGCCCCCCTGCTGTTGCTGGCCTTGCTTGGCATGGTCGTGCTGCCACTGCCGACGCCGCTGCTGGACGCCCTGTTCACCTTCAACATCGCGCTGTCACTGGTGGTGTTGTTGGGCGTGATCTACATCCAGCGTCCGCTCGATTTCACCATTTTCCCCACCGTGCTGTTGGTGGCCACCCTGCTTCGATTGGCACTCAACGTGGCGTCCACACGTGTGGTATTGCTCAACGGCCACGAAGGCAGCCACGCAGCCGGCCAGGTGATCGAGGCCTTCGGTGAGTTCGTGATCGGCGGCAACTATGCCGTCGGCATCGTGGTGTTCGGCATCCTTACCATCATCAACTTCGTCGTCATCACCAAGGGTGCCGGACGCATCTCTGAAGTGTCGGCGCGCTTCACCCTCGACGCCCTGCCCGGCAAGCAGATGGCGATCGACGCCGATCTCAATGCCGGCCTGTTGTCACGCGATGAAGCCAAGGCCAGACGCGAGGAGGTGCGCGAAGAAGCGGACTTCTACGGCTCGATGGACGGTGCCAGCAAGTTCGTTCGCGGCGATGCCATCGCCGGCATCCTGATTCTGTTCATCAACCTGATTGGCGGCCTGCTGATCGGTGTGCTGCAGCACGACCTCAGCTTCACCCAGGCGGCGCAGATCTACGCCCTGCTGACGATCGGTGACGGTCTGGTGGCGCAGATTCCGGCCCTGCTGATTTCGACCGGTGTGGCCATGCTGGTTACGCGCATTTCGCGGCCGCAGGACATGACCGAAACGATCATGAAGCAGATGCTGGGCTCGGAGCGTGCGCTGGGCGTAGCGGCGCTGGTGATGGTGGTGATCGGACTGATCCCGGGCATGCCCAACCTGCCGTTTCTGTTGCTCGGCCTACTGCTGGCCTTTGGCAGCTGGAAACTCTTCAAGCGCAACGAGGATGCCAAACGGGAAGCACTGGCACCGCCCCCGCCGGACGCCGCCAAGCAGCCAGCCCCCGAGCTCAGCTGGGACGATCTGGCACCGGTGGACCCACTTGGCATCGAGGTCGGCTACCGCCTGGTGCCCCTGGTGGAACGCAAGAATGGCGGCGAGTTGCTGAGCCGAATCAAGGGCGTGCGCAAGAAGCTGACGCAGGACATAGGCTTCCTGATCCCACCGGTGCACATTCGCGACAATCTCGAGCTGCCGCCGGCCAGCTACCGAATTCTGGTGCACGGCGCGGCCATCGCCTCGGGCGATATCCATCCTGATCGCGAGATGGCACTGGACCCGGGACAGGTTTTTGGCAAGCTCGACGGTATCCCCGCCAAAGATCCGGCATTTGGTCTCGACGCCGTGTGGATTCTGCCGGTGCAGCGGCCTGAGGCTGAAGGTCTGGGCTACACCGTGGTCGATCCGGCGACGGTTATCGCTACCCATCTTTCACACCTGATCCGAGAACACTCGCACGAGTTGCTGGGCCACGAGGAAGTGCAGCAGCTGCTCTCCACATTGGCCAAGACCTCACCCAAGCTGGTCGAAGACCTCACCCCGCGCGCCATGCCGGCAGCCACCATCGCCCGCGTACTGCAGAACTTGCTGGTCGAGCGCGTGCCGATTCGTCATTTCAAGCGCATCGCCGAGGCCTTGGTCGAACACGCGCAAACCAGCACCGATGCCGGTGACCTGACCGCCGCCGCCCGCGCAGCAATGGGGCGTTTCATCGTGCAGGAGATCAATGGTCTGGCACCCGAATTGCCGATCTACACCCTGGCACCGAACCTGGAACGCATTTTGCAGGAGTCAGTCGCAGGCAGCAGCACAGCGCTGGAACCGGGTTTGGCCGATCGCCTTAACCAGAACCTGGCCGATGTGGTGAAACGCCAGGAGGCCTTGGGCCAACCGGCGGTGCTGCTGGTGCCAGGGCCGGTGCGTCCGGTGCTGTCACGCCTGGTGCGGCATAGCGTGCCGCAGTTGTCGGTTCTCGCCTATCACGAGATTCCCGATGACAAGCGATTGAAGTTGATAGGACAGGTCGGCTGAGTGCCGATTGGAACGCGGTGATCGAGAGGAAGTCGCCATGAAGATCAAACGATTCGTTGCACCGGACATGCGAACGGCCTTACGCATGGTGCGCGAGGATCAGGGCCCCGACGCGGTGATCCTGTCCAGCAAGAAGCTCGATCACGAAGGATTTGAGGTGGTGGCGGCCACCGACTTTGACGAGAGCCTGGCGCGCCACACCTATCTCGCCGATCAGACCGATACCCGACGCCTGCCGACGCAGATCAGTCCCGATCTGATGACCAGTGAGCAAAAGCGCAGCAAGCCGGTGGAAGCGCCGAAGCCAGCACCCGCGCCAGCCCCGGTCAAGACCCTGGTGGCCAAGCAGGCAGCTGCAGACCCCGCTACTGTGGCCTGGCGTGATCAGGGTTCGCTGGCCGATCTTCGGCGCGAACTGAGCAGCATGCGCGAGCTGCTCGAGCGGCAAGCGGTGAGATTTTCCGAAGAGCGTCTGCGCGGCGTTGCGATTCGCTCAATCGTGCTCGATGAACTCCTGTCCTACGGCTGCGATGGCGATCTGGCACGCTCGATCGCCACCGCCATTCCAGCCGATGCCGATCGCGGCCGTGCCCGCGGAATCATGCTCGGATTGCTGGCGAAGTCACTGGTGGTGACGCGTCGGGAGGCGATCCAGGATGGCGGTATCCTTGCCTTGATCGGCCCGACCGGGGTCGGCAAGACCACCACCATTGCCAAGTTGGCAGCGCGTTACGCTCACCATCACAGCGCCCGCGACGTGGTGCTGGTCACCACCGACACCCAACGGGTCGGCGGTCGCGAGCAATTGGCCACCTTTGGCCGTGTGCTCGGCCTGCCGGTGATCGATATCGACCGCACCGAGAATCTGGCGCCGGCGCTGGAGCGATTGAACGACTATAAATTGATCCTGATCGACACCCCAGGCTTCAGCCAACGCGATGTCGGTCTCGCCACCCAGCTCGGCTGGCTGCGTGCCGCCGGCCGCGTGCGTTGCTTCCTCACCCTGCCGGCCACCTCGCAAATGGCCGATATCGACGAAGTGGTGCGCAAGTTCCGCTGTGCCGAGCCGGAAGGCTGCGTCCTGACCAAGATCGATGAGACCGGATGCCTGGGTTCGGCACTGTCGGTTTTGATCCGGCACCGACTACCGGTAGCCTATGTCACAGACGGCCAACGCGTGCCGGAAGATATTCATCGCGCCGAAGCGCACCGATTGGTGTTGCGCCTGGGCGAACTCAAACGGGCCGGCGAATCGGCCAGCGAAAGGGAGAGCAACCATGCTGCCGCATGAGCCGAATGCACCAGGCAATCTGCATCTGGCCTCGCCACCGGCGCGCAAGCCGGTGCGCACCGTGGCCGTCACCGGCGGCAAGGGCGGCGTCGGCAAGACCAGCGTAGCGGTCAACCTGGCGCTGTGTCTGGCCGAGTCCGGGCACGACACGCTGTTGCTCGATACCGACCTCGGACTGGCGAATGTTGATGTCCTGCTCGGCTTGTCGCCGAAGTTCACCCTGGCCGATGTGGTTTCGGGCCGCTGCAGCATCGAGGAAACCATCCTCACCGGGCCGAAGGGCCTGATGGTGGTGCCTGCGGCATCGGGCAAGCGCCATATGACCGAACTCAGCGCCGCAGAACACGTCGGCTTGATTCGTGCGTTCTCCGAGCTGGAACGTCCGCTCGACACCATGATCATCGATACTGCCGCCGGTCTCGGTGACAGTGTGCTGACCTTCTCGCAGGCCGCTCACGATGTGCTGGTGGTGGTCTGCAATGAGCCGGCCTCGATCACCGACGCTTACGCACTGATCAAAGTGTTAAGTCGTGAACGCGGCGTGAGCCGGGTCCACGTGCTGGCCAATATGGTGCGCAGCAGCGGCGAGGGTCGCGAGCTCTTTGATAAACTGTCGCGAGTGACGGACAAGTTCTTGCAGGTAAACCTCAACTTCATCGGAGCCATTCCGTTCGATGAGTGGATGCGCCGGGCAATTCAGCGTCAGCAGGCCGTGGTACAGGCTTATCCAGCCAGCGCCGCGTCGATGGCGTTCCGCGCCCTGGCGCAACGTATCGACAAGTGGTCGGCACCGATGGTGCCGCGAGGCGATGTCGAGTTCTTTGTCGAGCGCATGCTGCCGGGAACCGGAGCTGCGGCCTGAGGCATGAGCGCCCCCTCGCTCTACCGCGATGCCTCCAAGGCAAGCACGAGCGACTTGGTCACCCGCCACGCCGACCTGGTGCGTCGTATCGCCCACCACGTAGCGGCCCGACTGCCGCCCAATGTCGAGGTCGAGGACCTGATCCAGGCCGGCATGGTCGGCCTGATAGAGGCTGCGCGGCAATTCGACCGCAGCGCCGGCGCGTCATTCGAAACCTACGCTTCGATTCGTATCCGCGGCGCCATGATCGATGAGATCAGGCGCGGTGACTGGATCCCGCGCTCCGTGCATCGCCGGGTGCGCGAAGCCGCTGAAGCCACTCGGCAGATCGAACAGCGCGAAGGTCGGGCCGCCAATGCCGGCGAAGTGGCTCAGGCCCTGGGCATAAGCCTGGATGACTACGGTCGACTGATGGAGGGCGCTGCTCGCGGCCACGTCCTGAGCTTGGACGATGACGAAGACCATCGCACCGAGTCGCGCAGCACTGAACACGCGCCGGCCGCGCATCAGGCCATTGAGGCCGCCGAATTCCAGCAGCAACTGGTCGATGCGATCGATAAACTCCCGGAACGGGAAAGATTGATACTCTCGCTTTACTATGAGCAGGAACTCAATCTACGCGAAATTGGTGCCGTCCTTGGTATAACTGAGTCCCGGGTGTGCCAGGTGCATGGCCAGGCCATGGTGAGGTTGCGGGCCAGGCTGCAGGATTGGCGCGAACATGTTTCGACTTGAACCTTTCAGCTTGCGGAGTGCCACGTGAACAAGAACATGCGCATACTGATCGTCGACGACTTCTCGACGATGCGCCGAATCGTCAAGAACCTGTTGAACGATCTCGGGTTCAGCAATACCGCCGAAGCTGAAGACGGCAATGCCGCGCTGGCCGCCCTACGCGCCAGCAAGTTCGACTTCGTCGTTACCGACTGGAACATGCCCGGCATGACCGGCATCGAGCTGCTGAAGCACATTCGTGCCGACGCCGCCTTGGCCAAGCTGCCAGTGCTGATGGTTACCGCCGAAGCCAAACGCGAGCAGATCATTGAGGCCGCGCAGGCAGGGGTGAATGGCTACATCATCAAGCCGTTCACGGCGGCCACCCTGCAGGAAAAGCTCAACAAGATCTTCGAGCGATTGGAGGCCGCGTGAGCGCCTCGGGCGGGCGTGAGGAGCTCGTCCATCGCCTCCAGGGCGCCCTCACTGCGCTGGAAGCCAACGACGAGGCCAACTTCCGCAAGGAAATCGGCGCCATCGCCGAATTGCGTGCCAGCCCGGTGATGATCGCCCTCGCCCGCCTGGCGCGCGAATTGGGTGAAACCCTGGGTTCGCTCAATGTGGCCGACCCATTGTTCGCCGAGCTGCCCGACGCCTGTGCCCGTCTTGAGCACGTCGTCAAGATGACCGAGGACGCTACCCACCAGACCCTCGATCTGGTCGAACGCTCACGCGAAGTGCTGGCCGCGTTGCCGCCCGAACTGGCGCCAGAAGCGCTAGGCGAGGTGCGCAAGAATCTGTCTGAGGTCGCCCTGGCCCAGGCCTACCAGGATCTCACCGGCCAGATCATCAAACGTGTGGTGGGTGTGGTCGGGCGTGTCTACGATGCAGTGGCGGCGTTCGGTATCGACGTAAACACCCTGCGACCCGACAACAATGGCTTGGCGGGCCCAGCAGTCAAAGGCGTCGACACTCATGCCGTCTCCCAGGACGACGCCGACGATTTGCTGAGTCAGTTGGATCTGTGACCGAGACATGCCGATCGACATCGCACAGCAGGAGGTTCGACAACGCCCAGTGCGCTCGAACTCTCTGAGCGATTGCCTACCGAGCCCCCGACTCCGGGGACCGAACAAGTGATACAGCGCACCCAACAGAACTAGCTAGCGCATTCCAGCGCCGGGAGGTAGATCCACCCATGAGCGACATGATGGATGACATCGCCCAGGATTTTCTGATCGAAGCGCAGGAAATTGCCGCCCGTCTGGGCGAAGAGCTGGTCTCGCTTGAACGCAGCCCTACCGATTCCGAGCTGCTGAACGCGGTGTTTCGCGGCTTTCACACCATCAAGGGCGGCGCAGGATTCCTCAATCTGAAACCGATGGTGGAACTGTGTCATGCGCTGGAAGAACAGTTCGGTGAAGTCCGCGCGGGCAAGCGCCTGCTCGATCCCGAACTCTGCGACGGTGCCCAGGAGGCGCTCGATCATGTAGTGCGGATGCTCGCGGAACTCGGCGCTGGCGTGGAATTACAGCCGGCACCCGATGGTCTGATGGTACGTCTGGCCCGCGCTGAAGCAGGAGGCCCGCCCGCTCCGGCTGCCGCCGCCACGCCCACCGCTGCCAAGAGCGAAGACATCACCGAACAGGAATTCGACCAGCTGCTCGACCACCTGGCCGGCAAGGGTCCAGCGCCGACAGCGCCTGTTGCCAACAGTGCAACGCGAGCAGCACCGCCGGCACCGTCCAGGCGCGCAGCGGCGGCTGCCAAGAGCAAGCCCTCGGAAGCCACCAAGGAAGTGGGCGTCGAAACCACGATCCGCATCGACACCAAGCGGCTGGACGCCATCGTCAACCTGGTCGGCGAATTGGTGCTGGTGCGCAATCGACTGAAGACCTTGCGCGGCGGCAGCCGGCGCGACGATGAAGTCGATCGCGTGGTCGCCTCGCTGGACGTCAGTGTCACCCGCTTGCAGAGCGCGGTAATGAAAACCCGCATGCAACCGGTCGGACGGGTGTTCTCGCGTTTTCCCAAGGTGGCCCGCGATGTCGCCCGTGCGGTGAAGAAAGAGGTTGAGCTGGAACTGCAGGGCGCCGAAACCGAGCTGGACCGCACTCTGGTCGAATCCCTGGCCGACCCGCTGGTGCATCTGGTACGCAACGCCATCGACCACGGCGTCGAAGCGCCGGACGTGCGCGAGCGGGTGGGGAAACCGCGCATGGGCAGGGTGGTACTGGCTGCGCGTCAGGAAGGCGACCATATTGCAATTGAAGTGCGCGACGACGGCGGCGGCATCGATCCCGAGGTGATCAAGACCAAGGCCAGAGAGAAAGGACTGATCGATGCCGATACCGCGGCGCGACTCGGGCCCGAGGAGTGTCTGCAGCTGATTTTCCTGCCCGGCTTTTCAACCAAGGCCGAAGTCACTGACATTTCCGGTCGCGGCGTCGGCATGGACGTGGTGCAGTCGAAGATCCGCGAGTTGAATGGACGGGTCACGATTCACTCCAAACTGGGCGAAGGCTCGCGCTTCCTGATCCGGGTGCCGTTGACCCTGGCCATCTTGCCGGCCTTGCTGGTGCACACCTGCGGCCGGGTATTTGCCCTGCCCCTGGCCAGCGTGCAGGAGGTGCTGCCGTTTCAGCCGGAGATGCTACGTTGGGTCGATGGCCGCGAGATTCTTGATCTGCGCCAGCATCCGCTGCCGCTGATCTTCCTGCGACGCTGGCTCGGCGAACCGCCGTCTGAAAGCACCTCGCATGTGGTCCTGCTGGTCACAGGCGAGGGGCTTCTGGGCCTGGTGGTCGATCAGGTCCGCGGCCGCGAAGAGGTGGTCATCAAACCACTGCCCCGTTCGCTGCGTGAAGTGAAAGGCCACGTCGGGGCGACGCTGACCGGCGATGGTCGGATGGCACTAATCTTGGATGTAGATGCATTGGCGCATAGCTGACAAGGCTGGCGTCAGGTTTCCGTCGCAGGCGAAACGCATAACACAGGGAAGGCGCTGCACGGTATCCGGTTCAAGCCAACGCTTTGGGGGTCGATAAACAGCACATGGACGTCTTGACCATCATCGGCTTGCTGTTTGGCGCCGCGGCCATCGTCGGTGGCGCGGTGGCCAAGGGCGCCAGCGTGGCGTCGCTGATCAACAGCGCCGCCTTCCTGATCGTGATCGTCGGCACCTTCGCGGCAATCCTGGTCCACACGCCCATGCGCACCTTCAAGCGCGCCTGGATGATCCTGCCCTGGATCGTCCGACCGCCTCCGAGCCAGGCCATCCGGCTGACCGCGCAGATCGTCGACTGGAGCAATATCGCGCGGCGCCAAGGGCTGCTCGGCCTGGAAGCGGAGATCCAACGCTCCTCTGATCCGGTGGTGCGCAAAGGCTTGCAGATGCTGGTCGATGGCCTGGAGCCCGACGCCATTCGCACCATGCTTGAAATCGAGGTCGGCAGCCAGGAGCAACAGGAGCTGGCGGCTGCCAAGGTGTTTGAGGGCATGGGCATCTACTCGCCGACGCTGGGCATCATCGGCGCCGTGCTCGGCTTGATGGCGGTGATGAAAAACCTGGCCGATCCCAGCGCGCTGGGCCCCGGTATTGCCGCCGCGTTTACCGCCACCATCTATGGCATCGGTGCGGCCAACCTGTTTTTCCTGCCGGTCGCCGCCAAGCTCAAGGACATCATCCATCGACGGATCAACGAGCGTGAGCTGCTGATCGAAGGCCTGATTGCCATTGCCCTGGGCGAAAATCCACGCAACATCGAGGCCAAACTAAGCGGCTTTGGCCACTAGGGCAGCCCGATCATGGCTCGCCGCAAGCACCACGAAGAACACGCCAACCACGAAGCCTGGGCCATTCCCTACGGCGACCTGATCACCCTGCTATTGGCCTTTTTCGTCGTGATGTATGCGATCTCCTCGGTCAATGAGGGCAAGTATCGCGTGCTGTCCACCTCACTTAACGCGGCGTTCGGCGGCCCGCAGACGCGACTCAATCCGATTTCGGTCGGTGACAACTCGGGTGGCGAAAGCAGCCGCCGCGGCCCGATCATGCTCAATGGTTCGGCCGGTATCGTGTCGCCCTTTCCTACCCGCCTGGCGCCGCGCCTGCCGCCGGTCGGCCGTCAGTTGGATCGACAGCTGCCGCAGCCCATGCTGGCCGCCGACCGTCATCAAGTCGGCCGCGCCCGCGACGAACTCAACACCATCAGCAACAAGATCGAGACCGCCCTGGGCGGGCTGATTGAACGTGGCCTGGTGGAAGTGAAGAAAACCGATCTGTGGGTGGAAGTCGCGATCAAGTCCGACATCCTGTTCGAGAGTGGCGTGGCCAAGCCGAACCAACAAGCGGTTCGCGTGCTCGGCCTGCTGGCAGACTCGCTGATCGGCACACCCAATCCGCTGCGCGTCGAAGGCCATACCGACAATCGTCCGATCTCGACAGCCTTTTTCCCCAGCAATTGGGAACTGTCCAGCGCCCGCGCCGCCAGCGTGGTGCGCATCTTTGCGGACCAGGGTGTTAATCCCGATCGAATGTCGATCGTCGGCTATGGTGAACGTCGGCCAGTGGCCGATAACGAGACCGTGGAAGGCCGCAATGCCAACCGCCGTGTGGTGGTGGTGATCCTGGCCGATATCCAGCCCACTGACGACGGCGATCTGGAGAGCACAGTCGACGACACAACGGGTATGCTGACACCCAGCGAAGACAACGATCGCAACGGAGGGTGACGGATGCGCATATGGACCGTGGCCAACCAAAAGGGCGGTGTGGGCAAGACCACCACAACGCTGGCTCTGGGAGGCCGACTGGTAATGCGCGGCTTCCGTGTTCTGCTGCTTGATCTCGATCCGCATGCGTCGATGACGCAGTCCTTGGGCATCCCCGCCGAACCCCCGCCGCAAGGCATTCTTGAGCTGTTCGACGAACCGCCGCTGGGCATACTCGATGTGATGCGAGACACACCGATGGCCGGCCTGCATCTGGTCGCCGGTCAGGCCGGACTGGCCACGCTGGAGCGTCGCGCGGGCACCCGCCCCGGGCTGGGCCGGGCGCTGGGCCGGGCGTTGGAACAGGTGGCGGATCGCTACGACTATGCGCTGTTGGACTGCCCGCCAACCCTCGGCTTGCTGATGGTCAATGCCTTAGCCGCCGCCGATCGACTGGTGGTACCGACGCAAACCGAACCGCTGGCGCAATTCGGCCTGCAGGGCATCGCCCGTACCGCCAGCATGGTGAGCCGTTCACGCAGTCGTGGCTTGCCGATGTCGATACTGCCAACGCTGTACGATCGACGAACGCGAATTGCCCAGGACACCTTGACCGAAATGCGGGCGCGTTTCGAGGGCTCAGTCTGGAATGATGCCATTCCAGTTGACACCCGCCTGCGCGAGATCAGCCAATTGCTTGGTCCGGATCCCGGCGAGAACGGGCCCCGCGGCCTGCTGGCCTACAGCAGAGCGCTGGACTGGCTACTGGCCTGCGACCACCTAGGGGAGGCGGTGGGATGAGTGGCAAAGATCTGATTGACGACTACCTCAGCGAGCTGATGGACGACCCGAGCAAGGGCGGACCGGCGTCGAAGGCTGATTCGGACGTCGCTTCTGAGCCAGCGGGTTCACCGGAACCACCCGAACAGGAGGTCTCCCCCACTGCGCCCGCCGAAGCGGAGCCCGCGACTGAAGACAGCGAGCAGCTGACTCAAGCCGACACAGGTGGCGGCGATCCCCTCGCTGCTTTTCGCGAGGGCTCGGCCAACGTCGATGACGCTGAATTCGAGGCGATGCTGGATGCACTGAACGGCAAACCCCAGGACGAACCAGCGCAGCCGGCGCCCTCAGGCGATCCCTTGGCGGCCTTTCGTGATGGCTCATCGGACATCGGCGATGATGAGTTTGAGGCCATGCTCGACGCCCTGCAGGGCAAGCCGGCCGCGCCGCCGCCCGCTGCGCCAGCCAGCCCACCGACAGCCGCTGAACCCGTGGGCGATCCGCTGCAGGCCTTTCGACAGGGCAGCGACGACATTGGCGACGACGAGTTCGAAGCCATGCTGGATGCGCTGTCAGGTCAAGCTCCGGTTGCGCCGGCCAGCCCGTCCGCGCCCCCTGCACCTGCCGCCCCTGCACCGGCAGCGCCCCCTGCAACAGCGGTTGCCGCGGCGCCCGCGCCGGGGCGGGCGCTGTCCGAGCTTACCGGCCCCTTGCAGGCCGAGCCGCCTGAGCGACGGCGCCGCGCCGAGGACAAGGTCAGCTCCTGGTTGCGCTTCAATGTCGACCGTCAATGCTTTGCGGTGGAAGTACTCAAGGTACAGGAAGTGCTGCGCGTGCCCACCATCATGCCGGTCCGTGGAACCGGCGACGCCATGCTGGGGGTGATGAATCTGCGTGGCCAGATCGTCCCGGTGATGGATACCGGCGTGCGCCTGGGCTTTGGTGCCGTGGAAGTATCCGAAGCCAGTCGGGTCATCGTGCTGGAAGAAACCGGCGAAGCGCTCGGCCTGCTGGTGTCGGCGGTGGCCGACGTCATCAACATTTCCGACCTGAAGGTCGAACGCATCAGCGGAACGCCCTCCCTGGTGAACTCAGAAGTCGTGCGCGGTATTTCCCGCCGCGAAGGGGCGATCATCATTCTGCTCGACGCCACTCGCATGCTGGCGTTTTGAATGGCCACCCGCCCGCCCGTTCGGCCCATTCAGCAAGACTCAGGCAGTCAGCACGAGCACCTCTGTTTTCACTCCGCGTGCATGGCCTTCATCGACGTGAAACTCTATAGTGCAGCTACAAACCCGTGGCTGGTTGCGCCTACACTGCAACAACCGCACACTGGGTTGGACGCGACGATCCGCTTCGGTGAAGGAACAACGGGAGTGCGATGATGCCGATCGAATTGGGCTCTGATATGGGAATCGAGAAGGCGGGTGATCTCAAAGACTCCCTGCTCGACGAACTGAATTCCGACGGCCTGCTGGAAATCGATTGCTCACAAGTCGAACGCGTCCATTGCGCAAGTCTGCAAGTGTTGACGGCCTTTGTGCGCGAACGCCAAGCTCTGGGCCACAAGAGCAGAATCATTGAACCCTCAAGCGTTTTCAACGACGCTGTCAACGTACTAGCCCTGAAGACTGCGCTCGGCATGACCGAGCCCGGAGACCACTGATGAGCAATCTACGCATTCTTGCCGTTGATGACTCCGCCTCCATGCGACAGATGGTGGCATTCGCCCTCACCTCGGCAGGCTTCGATGTAGTCGAGGCGGAAGACGGCGTGGTGGCCTTGGAGAAAGCCAAGCAAGAGAAGTTCAACGCGGTGGTAGCCGACGTCAACATGCCGAACATGGACGGCATCACCTTGATTCGCCATCTGCGCCAACTGCCGGACTATCGTTTTACCCCCTTGCTCATGCTCACCACCGAAGCCGGACTGGACAAGAAACAGGAAGGCAAGGCTGCAGGCGCGACCGGCTGGCTGGTGAAGCCGTTCAACCCCGAGCAGTTGGTCGCCACATTGCGCAAAGTCCTGGGCTAAGGAGCCGTCGACGTGGATCTCTCGCGCTTTCATGCCACCTTCCTGGCGGAGAGCCGGGAGGGTCTGGATGCCATGGAGGCCGGCCTGCTCGATATCGAGTCCGGCCGCGCCGATGGTGAAACCATCCACACCGTGTTTCGTGCGGCGCATTCGATCAAGGGCGGCGCCTCCACCTTCGGCTTCACCGAGATCGCCGGCCTCACCCATGTGCTGGAGACGTTGCTCGACGAGATGCGAGCCGGCAAGCGCGAACCCGACACAGAATCACTGTCGGCCTTGCTGCAATCGGTGGACGTACTTCGCGCCCTGCTCGATGTCGCGGAACGCGGAACCGAGCCCGATCGCGCCTCAGTGCAAGCTTGCCAGTCGCGGCTTGAAGCAATTCTGGGCGGAGGTCACAAGGCCGCCGCCAAACCCGCGGCCGCGGCGGCACCGAAGGCCGCCGAAAGTGCCGGATGGAACGTAGTGTTCAAGCCGCACGAATCGATGTTCATGAGCGGCAATGACCCGCTGCGAATCATGCGCGAGTTGGAACGTCTGGGCGAAATGAAGGCGGAGTGCAGCTTCGAACGCCTGCCCAAGTTTGCCGACCTCGATGCCTTCCAATCTCACCTGTGGTGGAAGGTGGAGCTGAAAGGCGACATCAAGAAAGCACAGGTCGAAGAAGTGTTCTCCTGGGTGGAGGACGAATGCGACCTTGAGATCAGCCCGCTGCAAGCACTGGTAGTAGCCGCCCCGGCGGCTGCCGCGCCTGCCCCACCGCCGCCCGCACCGGCACAGCCGCAAGCGGTAAAGCCGCAGCCAGTGCCGCAGGATACCCAGGCGGCCTCCGCCGGGGCGGGCGGTGCGACCGAGGGCACCCTGCGCGTGCAGGTGTCGAAAGTCGATGCTTTGATCAATCTGGTCGGCGAACTGGTCATTACCCAGGCCATGCTCAAACAGGCCGGCAGTGAACTCGACCCAGGCCAGTACGAGCGCCTGCTGGCCGGATTGGTGCAGCTTGAGCGCAATACCCGCGACTTGCAGGAGGCGGTGATTGGTATTCGCATGCTGCCGGTGGGCTCGGTGTTCAGTCGTTTCCCGCGCCTGGTCCGCGATCTGTCAACCCGACTGGACAAGCAGGTCAAGTTGAAAACGGTCGGCGAAGCCACCGAACTTGACAAAGGCGTTATCGAAAAGATTGCCGACCCCCTGGTCCACCTGGTGCGCAATTCGATCGATCACGGATTGGAAACCACCGCCGAGCGCGTCGCTGCCGGCAAGTCCGAAGCCGGCACCATCACCCTCGCCGCCTCCCACCAGGGCGGCCATATTGTGATCGAGGTCAGTGACGATGGTCGCGGCCTGAATCGCGACAAGATTCTGTCCAAGGCCATCGAGCGTGGGCTCAGCGTGCCGGAGAATCCGACGGACACCCAGGTGTGGGAGTTGATCTTTGCCCCCGGCTTCAGCACGGCCGACCAGGTCACCGACCTGTCCGGCCGCGGCGTCGGCATGGACGTGGTGCGCAAGAATATTCTCGCCCTGGGCGGCGAGGTGGGTATCGAAAGCCGGGCCGGCAAGGGCACCAAGATCACTGTCCGACTGCCGCTCACGCTGGCCATTCTCGATGGCATGCTGGTGCAGGTCGGCGGTGAAACCTTCGTGCTGCCGCTCGGCTTCGTCATTGAGGCACTGCAGCCGGAATCAGCCAATATTCGCACCGTGCAGGCCGACTCTCGCGTGCTGAAAGTGCGCGGCGACTATCTGCCGCTGTTCAGCGTGGCGCGCTTGTACAAGATCGAAGAAGAAGCCGCCAACGAACCCATGGTCGTGGTGGTCGAAAGCGACGGCAAGAGACTGGCGCTGGAAGTTGACGCCTTGCTCGGCCAACAGCAGGTCGTGGTCAAGAACCTCGAAGCCAACTACCGGCGAATTCCCGGCATTTCTGGCGCCACCATACTGGGCGACGGCCGGGTAGCGCTGATTGTTGATGTGGGCGGGCTGGCTCGCGGCGTCACCACGCAACCCGCGGCGAACCAGTAGGGTGCTGCAACTGGGCTGATCCGACGGCGGTCCGTTGGCTGAAACCAGATTGAGAAGCCGACTTTCCACGGTCCGAATCTATCATCCGTTGATCCGGCGCCGCGGCTGAGCCCAAGACAACAACACTGCGCCGATCGAGCGTAGCTGAGGGAGGATGCAAGGCCATGCGATGGAGCTTCAGAACGCAACTATGGGTACTCAGCGGCGCTGGCATTGCCGGCATCGTGTTGATGGCCATTGTCGGCATCATCGGTCAGGCGCGCCTCTCGGGCGCCTCCGAGCGACTTGAGTTTGCCGGTCGTGCGCTGTCCGTCCATCAGCAAGCGGTTCTGATGCACGCAGCGCTGCGCGCCGACACCCAGGAAGCCATGGTGGCCTCGTTCCTGGCCGACCCCGCCACCGGCGATCGCTTGGCCGGCGCCCTGGTGAGCGACGCCGAGGGACTGCGTGGAAGCCTGAAAGAACTGCTGGAGCTCGGTCTCGACGAAAGCATCGTCACTGACATCAAGGCGCTTGAACAGCCGGTAGAGGAGTACATCACTCAAGCCAACGACATGTTCAAGATCGCCACCGAGGAAGATCCCTACTCGGCGTCCAGCATCACGCCGGTATTCGCCAATGCCTTCCTGGCGGTCGACGAAGGGCTGAAGGCACTGAGCGAGAAAATCGGTGCCTATCAGTCCGAACAAGTAGAGCTGATCAACAGCACCAAGAACTGGGTACGCGTGTTTCAGCTGCTCGCCCTGGTGATCTTTGCCGGCGCGGTGGTGTTCATCGCCCTGGCCATCATTCAGCAGGTGATGAAGCAACTCGGTGGCGAACCTGGCTACGCCGCTGAAATCGTTCGACGCATTGCTTCGGGCGATCTTCATCGCGAGGTCAAGGTTCATACCAGCGGACAGTCGCTGCTGGGTGACATGAAGGCGCTGCAGCAACAGCTGGAGGGTCTGATCAATGCGCAGGTGGAGCTCGGCAAGAAATTCGCTCAGGGCGAAACCGATGCGCGCCTGCCAAGCGAGGGCTTGCAGGGCGGGTATCGCGAAATGGCCACGGCGGTCAACACCATCGCCGATGGGCTGATGGAAACCCAATCAGCGGTACTCGATGTGGTGCGGCACTACGCCCGCGGCAACTTCACCGTCGACATGCAGCGCCTG
Source organism: Pseudomarimonas arenosa (assembly GCF_014841215.1). Lineage (GTDB taxonomy): Bacteria > Pseudomonadota > Gammaproteobacteria > Xanthomonadales > Xanthomonadaceae > Pseudomarimonas > Pseudomarimonas arenosa. The sequence continues at coordinate 74,143 of NZ_JACYTR010000004.1, read as the reverse complement.
CCCGGCAAGCAGGCGCAGATCACCCACGCCATGGATGAGGTGAAGACACAGCTGTCGGCGGTCAAGGATGACATCCTGCGGCTGTCTGATGCTGCCGGACGCGGCGACTTCCGCGCCCGTGGCGACAGCTCGCGCTTCGAGTTCGACTTCCGCGAAATGGTCGCGGCGCTGAATCGCCTGATGGAACAAGCCGACGCCGGCCTCACCGACGTCGGCAACCTGCTCGGCGCGATCGCCAAGGGCGATCTGGCGCAGTCGGTCGAACAGGATTACGAGGGCGCGTTTGGCTCACTGGCGGACGACGCCAACGCCACGGTCCGTCAGCTACGCCGCATCATCGAACGGATCAAGGAAACCACTGACGCCATTCAAACGGCGGCGGGTGAAATCGCCGACGGCAACTCCGACCTCTCGGTGCGCACCGAACAGCAAGCCGCCAATCTGGAAGAAACCGCTTCGTCGATGGAGGAGCTCACCTCGACGGTGAAACAGAATGCTGAGAACTCGCGGCAGGCACGTCAACTGGCCGTGGGTGCCGCGCAGGTGGCGGCGCGCGGAGGTGAAGTGGTAGGTCAGGTGGTCACCACCATGCAAGGCATCACCGCCTCCTCGAAGAAGATCGGCGACATCATCGGGGTGATCGATGGCATCGCCTTCCAGACCAATATCCTGGCCTTGAATGCAGCGGTAGAAGCTGCGCGTGCCGGGGAGCAGGGCCGTGGATTTGCCGTGGTCGCATCGGAGGTACGCTCCCTCGCCCAGCGCTCGGCGGAGGCGGCAAAAGAGATCAAGGGCCTGATCGCTGAGTCGGTAAAGACGGTGCAAACGGGCGCTGATCTGGTCGACGACGCCGGCAAGACCATGCACGAGATCGTCGCATCAGTACAACGGGTCACCGACATCATGAGCGAGATCTCGGCTGCCAGCGAGGAGCAGTCCGCAGGTATCGAACTGGTCAATCAAACCATCGCACAGATGGATGAAGCCACTCAGCAGAACGCTGCCCTGGTTGAAGAAGCCTCTGCCGCGGCCCGTGCGCTGGCCGAACAAGCCGATCGACTGGCAGACGCCGTGGCCGCCTTCCGGCTGGCCGCGAATGACCAGGTCGGCACCGGCTTCGGCCTCGATGATGAGCAGGACGACGACGATGCCGAACTCGACTCAACCCAGGATGGCGAGCAAGACGAAGACGACGCTACCGTCGATGATATCGATCAGAGCGCGGACGACGAGCAAGATCAGGATGAAGCAGCAGATGACGACCAGGACGATCGCAACTAGCCCGCCCCAAACAAGGCGGCTGGCAACGATCAAACAGGAGATCGCGGCATGAGCGGGGCAATGGTTCAATCAGGCGGCGCTGGCCAGCTGCGTCGAGTCGAAGCGCAGGCCGACCACGCCATGCTGGATGACTACGACGAGTACCTCACCTTTACTCTGGACAAGGAAGAGTACGGTGTCGACATCCTGAAAGTGCAGGAGATCCGCGGCTACGACGCGGTGACACGCCTGCCCAGCTCACCGAACTGGATCAAGGGCGTGATCAATCTGCGCGGCGCGATCATTCCGGTGATCGACATGCGCATCAAATTCAAGCTCGGCGAGCCACACTACGACGCGTTTACCGTGATGATCATTCTGAATGTCGGCGGCCGCGTCATTGGAATGGTGGTCGACGCGGTGTCCGACGTGACTCGGCTTACCGCAGCGCAGAAGCGGCCGGCGCCCGAGCTGGGCGGCGGCATCGATGCACGATTCATCTCCGGCATTGGCAGTATCGACCAGCGCATGCTGATCTTGCTGGATATAGAGCGAATGATCTCAAGCCCCGAAATGGCCTTGGTGGACGATGACGACTAACGCGGTGTTGAGACACCAGATTTCAGCAGCTTGTTAAGGCGCGTGATGGACGGCGCGCACGGGAATCCGGCAGGCAAGTGCTTGATTCCCGCCAAAGGTGGCGCGGCTTTGCCGTGACCGTTTGCGCGGAAGAATCTCCAGGAAGGAGCTTTTTCAGCAACCTGCGAGTGATGTCGGTTTTGCTTTGTGAACTCAACGTCAAGAAATATCACTCATTTTATGCGCGTGGCTGCTCACACCGAATGTGCACTCTGCGCGAATGAGGCAAGGAATTCAGTCGCCTACGCCGGTTCCTTGTTCAAAACTGTGAGCCAAGGCAGAACTCCTGCTTTCGACGACATCTGGTGCTGGTGTTCTGGTTACCGACGCGTTTCAATAGAACCAAGATCGGTGCGCCATCGAGCCACCGGCGACGTTTCACCAGATTTTGATTTATGGCCAATACGGCCAAGGAGCGGAGCATGAACAAGCGGGTAATCTGTGCCCTGGCAATATGCCTGGTTTCGAGCGGGGCCATGGCCGCCGGCCCGACGATCGGCGCCGACAACGCATCGAGTTTCATCGGCAAGGACGCCACGGTATGTGGCAAGGTCGACAGTGCCAAGTACAACGAGAACTCGGACGGTCAACCCACCTTTCTCCATCTGGGCGGCAAGTTTCCGGTGCACAAGTTCGCCATCCGCATCATGGGCGAGAATCGCGGCAAGTTCACCCCACCGCCGGAAGAAAACCTTGGTCGCATGGTCTGTGTAAGCGGGCGGGTCGGTCGAGCGGCGGGCAACCGGGCCGAGATGGAAGTGGTCGACCCGAGCGAACTGCAACTTCTGTAAGCGAGACGCGGAGTCATCGCATGGGCGAGAAAAATCCTCATCGATGTCCGCAGCTCAAATCCAGAGATTCGATATGCGAATGGTTCCACTGATGTTTGGTAGCCTGTTTCTTGCGCTTCCATCAACGTTACCGGCGCAGCAGACCGTCGGCGCCGGTGGCGCGGCGGCGGTGGTCGGCAAGGGGGCCACGGTGTGCGGCAAAGTGGAAAGTTATCGCTATGAAGAAAACTCCGATGGCCAGCCGACCTTTCTGCATTTCGGCGGCGCCTACCCCAACCACACCTTTGCGGTGCGGATTGCGGGGGACGATACGCCCAAGTTTCAGCCCGCGCCCGAGGCATTGGTCGGGCAGATGATTTGCGTTACCGGCACGGTTGCCTTCGCTCAAGGCAACAAGCCAGAGATGGTGATCAGTTCACCGACGGAACTCACCCTGATGTAAGCGGGCTCCGCGAGCCGGTTTCGACTACTTGCAAGGATGTCTCACATGGACTGGTTGAACAACTTGAAGCTCAGCTATCGGCTGTGGATTGCCTTCGGCCTCGTCACTGCGCTCACCATGATCCTGGGGTTTGTGAGCTACCGTGCGCTCACCGACCTCGACGCGGAAGTGACTCACCTGGCCAAGGAAAACATGGCCGAGCTGGAAAGCGCAGCCCGCCTCGGCTACATAGTCTCGCGACATCGGATCCAGAGCTTCACCCTGATCGTGCCCAGCTCCGAGTCTGCCAAGCAGGCGGCGCGCGAAGCTCAGGCGGCCCGAGTGGCACAGTTTGACGAGACCTGGCAGAAGCTGACCGCCCTCCCCGCCAATTCCGAGATGGAAGGCCTGCGTGCACAGGTCGCGGAGAATTGGGAAGCCGTCAAGGCCAAGACTGAAGAGATCGACAGCTGGCTGCAGATGGCCGCCGAGGAGCCCGACGAGAACGGCGCTCCCAATCCGGAGCTGGTCGCCGCCGCCGTCAGTGAAACCATCGGCGAATCGGGTGCGCTGTTTGACAAGTTGACCCAGTCGATCGATCTACTGGTTGAGCAGACGACCAAAGCCGCCGTCGCCGCTGAGGCCGATGCCCATGCGAGCTACTCAGCAGCCTCCAAGACCATTATCACTGTACTGGTGATTTCTGTGCTGATCTGCGCCATTGCCGCGGTGGTGGTATCGCGCAGCGTGTCGACTGGCGTACGCGACGCGGTGCGATTGCTGGGTGAAATCGCCGGCGGCAAGCTGGACGGCAAAGTCGATGTTAAGCGAAAGGACGAGATTGGCGAACTCAACGTCGGCATGGCAAAGATGCAGACCACACTGCAGTCCTTTGTCGACGCCGAAATCGAAATGGCCAAGCAGCATGAGGCCGGCATGCTCGATCACCGCATACGTGCGGAGGATTTCCAGGGCGCCTATGCCGATATGGCGCACGCGCTGAATGAGCTGGTGGCCGGCCAGATCGACACCATGTCAAGCGCCGTCGCCTTGATGCGCCGCTACGCCGTCGGCGATCTCAGCCAGGATATGGAACCACTGCCTGGTCAGAAAGCGCAGATCAGCGATGCCATGGTTCAAACCAAGGCCAACCTGCAGGCGGTTAACGCCGAGATCCAGCGCCTCGTTCACGCCGCCGCCGAGGGCGACTTCTCGATGCGCGGCAACGAGCAGCAGTTCCAGTTCGCTTTCCGCGAGATGGTGCTCGGACTGAACCAGTTGATGCAGCAGGCCGACGCCGGCCTGGGCGAGGTCGGCCGATTGCTCGGCGCCCTGTCGCGCGGTGACCTCACCGTGCGCGTCGACAACAAGTTCAAGGGTGCCTTCCATACGCTGGTCGACAACGCCAATGTCACGGTGGAACGCCTGACCGATATCGCCCGCGACATCGGCCGCTCCAGCGAGTCGATCAATGTCGCCGCCAGCGAACTGTCGGCCGGCAATGCCGACCTTTCGACGCGCACCGAGCAGCAAGCGGCCAACCTCGAAGAGACTGCCTCGTCGATGGAAGAGCTGACCTCGACGGTGAAGCAGAACGCCGAGAATTCGCGACAGGCGCGGCAGCTGGCGGTCGGCGCCGCCGACGTGGCCGCCCGTGGCGGCGAAGTGGTGGGTCGCGTGGTGTCCACCATGAACGAGATCAGCGCATCGTCCAAGCGCATTGAAGACATCATTAGCGTGATCGATGGCATCGCCTTCCAGACCAATATCCTGGCATTGAACGCGGCGGTCGAAGCTGCCCGTGCCGGCGAGCAGGGTCGCGGCTTTGCGGTGGTGGCCTCCGAGGTGCGCTCACTGGCACAGCGCTCAGCTGACGCGGCAAAAGAGATCAAGGAGCTGATCGCCGATTCGGTCATCACCGTCGAATCCGGTTCGGCCCTGGTCGCACAGGCCGGCAAGACCATGGACGAGATCGTCAGTTCTGTGCGTCGCGTGACGGACATCATGAGCGAAATTGCCGCCGCCAGTGATGAGCAAAGCTCGGGCATCGAACAGGTCAACCAGACCATCGTCCATATGGACGAAACCACCCAGCAGAATGCCGCCCTGGTGGAGCAAGCCTCGGCGACGGCGCGCACCATGGAAGAACAGGCAACACAGCTGGCCAAGGCCGTGTCGGTATTCAAGCTGACCCAGGATGTGCTGGCCAAGCGGCCGGCGGTCAAGGACAGCAAATCGGGCTCGGTGGCCAGCAGCCCCGCCCCGTCCGTGCCAGCCAAGCCTGCCGCAACGCCGCCGAAAGCAGCGCCCAAGCCTGTGCCCGTGCCGACTGGCAAGCCGGTACCGAAACCGGCCCGCGCTGCCGGCAAGCAGGATGAGAGTCATTGGGAAGAGTTCTAAGCCGGCAGGTAGACCTGCTTTCGCAAACGACGCGAAAGAGGCTGACTATCGGACGCACCGCAAGGCAAGGAGTTAACTGATGTCGCAACAACATGCTTTGCAAGTCGCCGGAGATTCGGCTCGAGGACCGGCTGCCGCTTCCGGCGAATACCTGACCTTTGCTCTAGGCACTCAGCAATACGGAGTGGATATCCTCAAGGTCCAGGAAATCCGCGGCTACGACGATGTTACCGCGATTCCCAACACACCCAACTTCCTCAAGGGTGTGATCAACCTGCGCGGCACTATCGTGCCTGTGCTCGATCTGCGGCTGAAGTTCAATCTCGGTGAAGCGCACTACGATGGCTTCACCGTGATGATCATTCTGAATCTGGCTGGGCGCATAGTCGGCGTGGTGGTCGACTCAGTGTCGGATGTCGTCAATCTGGCCGCCGAGCAGGTGCGCGCCGCCCCCTCGCTGGGCAGCGCCATCGACGCCCGCTACCTGGTCGGGGTCGGCATCGTCGAGAAGCGCATGATCCTGTTGATCGACATCGAGCGATTGCTGGGATCGGAAGAACTGGCCATGCTCGACAAAGCCACAGGATAACGACCACTCGGCCCGTTGAACGATTCACAGGAGACACGGCAGCAGCAACTCCATCGGCACAGCCATTCGAGGAACGCGGAACCGTGACCACCCAGCTTTTCCAGGCAGCAATGGCAAACCCGCCCGGTGCCGGCGAAAGCGCCGCCCGACTCACGCGTTCCGGCGCCGATCGAGGTGCCGCGTGAATCGGGAGTTCGATTTTTCCGAGCGTGACTTCCGCCGTGTGTGCCAGCTGATCTATCAGCGCGCCGGTATTGCGCTTGCCGACAGCAAGCGTGACATGGTGTACAGCCGACTATCGCGACGGCTTCGCACTCTGGGTCTGCGCAGCTTCCAGGCCTACCTCGATCAACTGGAAAGCAATGGTGGCGACGAATGGGAAGCCTTCACCAATGCCCTTACCACCAACCTGACCAGCTTCTTTCGCGAATCGCACCATTTCGACATCCTGCTGCAGCACCTGAGCGAGCGCCGTGGGCGCGGTCAACTCAGAATCTGGTGTGCAGCCGCCTCCACCGGTGAGGAGCCCTGGAGTCTGGCCATCACCGCCTGTGAAGCGTTTGGCAGCATGACGCCGCCGGTTGAGATTCTAGCCTCCGATATCGACACCCAGGTGCTGGCCACCGGCGAGCGTGGCGTCTATCCCTTGGAACGGATCAAGGGCCTCAACACGGCGCGGGTGAAGAGCTTTTTCCAGAGAGGCACAGGTCCCCAGGAAGGCATGTGCCGGGTGCGCAACGACGTGCGACCGTTGATCCGCTTCTTTCAGCTCAATCTGCTTTCGCCCAGCTACGCGTTGAAGGGGCCTTTTGACGCCATCTTCTGCCGCAATGTGATGATCTATTTCGACAAGCCGACGCAGCGCGGAGTGCTCGAACGAATGACCCCCTTGCTGGCACCCGATGGACTGCTGTTTGCCGGTCACTCCGAGAGTTTTCTGCACGCCGCCGATCTGGTGCGGCCCTGCGGTCGAACGGTTTACTGCCGGGCTGACGCGCCGAAATGAAACTTCGCGCCGCCCGAGCCTTTGACCCGGTAGCCAATGCGCGATCGCGAGCCTCTCCCCTGCTCTATCGCGACACTCAACTGAATGCCGATGTGGTCAAGGTATTGCCGGCCGAGTATTTCTGCACCGAGCGCGACCTGGCGCTGATGACGGTACTCGGTTCCTGTGTCGCGGCCTGCATTCGCGACCCGATCGCCAAGGTCGGCGGGATGAATCATTTCATGTTGCCCGACGGCGAGGTCACCGACGGTGTACCGGCGCGATATGGCAGTCACGCCATGGAACTGCTGATCAACGAATTGTTGAAGCATGGCGCAAGCCGGCAACGCCTGGAGGCCAAGGTATTCGGCGGCGGCAATGTGCTGAAGGGGTTCACCTCACAGCCGGTCGGCACGCGCAACGCTGAGTTTGTCATCGCCTATCTCAGCAATGAGCGAGTGCAGGTGATTTCGCAGGACCTGGGTGGCATCCACCCGCGCAAGGTGTGCTTCTTCCCGGTCACCGGTCGCGCCCTGGTCAAGCGCTTGCCGCACGCCCACGACGACGTCGTGGCGGCCGAAGAGAGCGCGTACAAGAGTCGTCTGCAGGAAACCCCAGTATCCGGATCCGTGGAGCTGTTCTGATGGCCATTCGCGTCTTGATCGTCGACGACTCTGCCTTGGTCCGCCAGTTGCTTACCGAGGTGCTGGATGCCGACCCCGGCATCGAGGTGATCGGTACCGCTGCCGACCCCTTCATTGCCCGCGACAAGATCAAGCAACTCAATCCTGACGTGCTCACGCTGGACGTCGAGATGCCGAGGATGGACGGTCTCAAGTTCCTGGAGAACCTGATGCGTCTGCGGCCGATGCCAGTGGTGATGGTATCGACCCTGACCGAAAAGGGTGCCGATGTGACCATGGCGGCGCTGGAGCTGGGCGCCATCGACTTCGTCACCAAACCCAAGCTCGATGTTGAGAAGGGCCTGCGCGAATACGCTGGCGAGTTGATCGAGAAGGTAAAAACGGCGGCTCGCGCGCGGGTGTCATCGGCCAAGCGTCATGACGCGCCGAAGACGCCGATGGTGCTGCCGACCACCTATCGCACCACCGATCGTCTGATTGCGATTGGCGCCTCCACCGGCGGCACCGAAGCCTTGCGCTATGTGTTGGCGCAGTTCCCGCCCAATGCCCCCGCCGTGGTGGTTGCTCAGCATATCCCCGGCGGATTCTCACGCGCATTCGCTCAACGGCTCGATCGCGAAACCCCGCTTACCGTGTACGAAGCCAGCGATGGCCAGCCGATCACACCCGGGCATGCCTACGTCGCTCCCGGCGGCTACCACCTGCGGGTCGAACGCAGCGGTGCACGCTGGTTTTGCCGCATCGGCGAAGACGAGCCGGTCAATCGCCACCGACCCAGCGTCGACGTGCTGTTCAAGTCGGTAGCAGGCGCCGCGGGCAAGAACGCAGTGTCAGCCATCCTTACCGGGATGGGCGACGATGGCGCACGCGGAATGCTGGCTTTGCGCGACGCGGGGGCGTATACCTTGGCACAGGACGAAGCCAGTTCGGTGGTTTGGGGCATGCCGGGCAGCGCGGTGAAAATGGGGGCGGTGATGGATATCGTGCCGCTGGAGCAGGTGGCAACACGCCTACTGCAGCAGGCCGCAGAATGAACGCTGCCAAGCTTGCCCCGAGCGCACACCCTTGTGGCACACTGCTACTGAGCCCATTGGCCCTTGGCAGCAGCAAGACAGCTAAAGACCTAGTTAATCAGGCCGATATGACTCACTGAGGCGAACATAGGACGAGCCATGATCAAGAGGATCTCGCAATATCTCAGTCCCGGCATTGTTTTCACCATCGCGGTGATTATCGCAGCGGTGACCGGTCAGTCGAGTGGCCTGCTAGTTGCGCTATCGGCGCTGTCACTGATCGCATGGACAGCCGGCGCGGTCTTCCTGGCGCGCAATTCGCGACGACACACGCCCGAAGAGTCGAAGCTCTTGCGTGAACAAGATGCCCTGCTGCAGGAACTGCGCAGCTTCGTCGCCCGCGAGCTGGAAGGCAGCCGCGGTGAGATCAATCGCACCAAGACCCTGATTCGCGATGCGGTGGCCACTCTGCAGCGCAGCTTCGATGCCATGGCCCGGCACTCACGTGAACAAGGCAGCTCGGTATCGAAGATCGTCGATCGTACCGGCGACCGCGACGGTGACGTTGGCATGCAGCGCTTCGCCATGGAAGCCAGTCGCCAGATGGAACAGCTGGTTCAGGCCCTGGAAGAGGTCAGCGGCCAGAGCGCGCAGACCGTCGAACACATCGACACCATGGTCGAGCATCTGGACGGCATTTTTGCCCTGCTCGAAGACGTCAAGTCGATTGCTGACCAGACCAACCTGCTTGCACTCAACGCCGCGATCGAAGCGGCGCGCGCCGGTGAAGCAGGCCGTGGCTTTGCCGTTGTGGCCGACGAGGTGCGCAATCTGTCCGAGCGTTCGACCGCGTTCAACGAGCAGATCCGCAAACTGGCCCACAGCTCACGCGACGTCGTCACCAAGGTGCGCGATTCTGTCCAGCGTATGGCCTCACGTGATATCACCCGCTCGCAAGAAGCCAAACACGAGTCCGCTCGCATCATGCAACAAGTGGGCACGCTGAACTCGGTGATCACCTCGGGTATTCAGGAAATCCGCGCGGCGGGTCAATCCATCGACAGCTCGGTCGGCGAAGCGGTGCGCTCGCTGCAGTTCGAGGATATTGCTACCCAGGCGCTGGGCTCGGCCCTCACTCACATGGAACGACTGCAGGCAATCAACAGCGAAGCCACTGCCTTGCAGGAACTGTTGCACCGCAGCGGCGGCCCCCGCGACGCCGAGCTGTTGAGCGCCATGCACGCCATCTCGCGCCGCATTCACGAGGTGAAGGAAGAATGGGCGCGTCCGCCGCACAAGCCGGTGTCGCAGGTAGACATGGGCAGCGGCAGCATCGAGTTGTTCTAAGCGCGTCAAGCCGCGAAGGATCTTAGGGTGCGCCTTGGGCGCACCAATGCAGCCCAACGAGGTGGGGCTGACCCTGACCCGGGCGTTGGTGCGCCGAAGCGCAGTCGCGCAGTCGCGCAGTCCAAGACTGCTTGCTAGCCCGGATATTTCATGAGGGGGCGCGGATGATCACCGAGGACTTTGCGTCGAGTGCAAGGCGCGACGAGCCCAAGTGGTGGGCCCACTTGGGCGAGAAGCAACGCGGCAATCGGCGCAAAGGACCGGTGAGGGCCGTGCCAGCGCCGAAAGATCGCGAACACTCTGTTATCTCAACACCATCGGTCGAAACTCTCGCCCCGCTTGGAATTGCCGGATCTTTCGGCGCGACCTCATGAAATATCCGGGCTAGCACTGTTGCCCGCAAGCGGGCCGCACCTCACTCAGTCGTGCTGATGACCACCCGGGCCATGGGCATGACCATGCGCCTTCTCTTCTTCGGTCGCCTCGCGTACGTCCACCACCTCGACGTTGAACTTCAGCGTCTTGCCCGCCATCGGGTGGTTCAGATCGACATCGATCACGCTGGCGCCCACTTTGAGGACGGTGACCAGTCGCGGGCCCTGCGAGGTGCTCAGTACCGTCTGCATGCCGGGCTTGAGGCGAGCGGCATCGCGGAAGTATTTTTTCGCCACGCGCTGCTTGAAGCCTTCGCGCAGTTCGCCATAGCCCTCGGCCGGCCGCACGGTGACCTCAAAGGTGTCGCCCTCGGACTTGCCGATCAGGGCATTCTCCAGGCCAGCAATCAGGCCGCCGCGTCCGATCATCACCGCCAATGGCTCGCCCCGCTCGCGTGAGGTTTCCAGCTGTTCACCACCGTCCTCGAACACGGTGTAGTGAAAACGAACGATGTGGTCTGCTGCGATGTTCATACGGCTCAACTCCAATGTGGGCGGGCATCGTATGACGATTCGGCTCGACCTACAAACGGCGGATCCTGAGGCTCCCCGGGTGGCGCCTAGCCTCAAGCCAACGCAGGCTGGGCGCGTTCCTTCCGGGCGAAGCAACGCCGTAGCCAAGCCGCCAATTCTCCATCATGTTCGCGTACTCGCTCGCGACGGGCACTTCGCAGCGTTCGCCGCAATTCGGCCACGGTCGCTGGCTCATCCAGGGTGTGCACCGCTTCAGCTGACAACCAGAGATCACCCTCACGGCCCAGCCGCTTGCCCAGGTCGACCAACACAGAGGCCAGCGCGTCCCGCCCACCCAGCCATTCCTGACGCAGACGACGCATCGCCGCATAGCGCCTCACCTTGCAGCGCATTCGATGACGCAGCACCCGACGATCCAGGCCAAGCGCGCCAACAATGGCCTTGCGCGCCTTCTTGCGCGCTCGTTCCAGGCTTGCCTGCAGATCCTCGGCACGCAGGGTTGCCAGTGAGACGCGATGCAAACGCCCGTGCAAGCGGGCAAGATCGGCCTGCGCGCGGTGCCAGAACGGGTCCGAGAACCCCAGCCAAACCTCGTCCAGCCTGGCCTGCAAGCCTTCGCACACCTGCGTCAGCAGCTCGCAATCATCGGGCGATCGGCCAGCCAGTTCACGCGCCAGATCAAGCCGCACAGCCGCATCACGCAGCCGGCTGAAGCGACGTCGAAAGCGCTTGATATCGCGCTCCAGCTTGGGCAAATGAATGGGATCGACATCGCACAGCAGGTGAAGCATGGCGCGCAGTCGCTGCAGCGACTTGCGCAGCTGGTGCACGGCCTTGTCCCGCCCCTTGCCGCGTCGCCCTGCCTTGGCGAGCTCACGCTCGCTTTGAGCGCACTCGCGCTGCATCGATTTTTCGACCCGCTTCTGCATGGGAGGCCTGACGCTGAGCACTCGAAACGCACCATGCCACGGCGCCGTTCGCCGTACCATCTCCAAACCGTGAAAGCGGCGCCCCGGCAGCGAAGTTCTGCCATGCTTGCCGCAATGAAACGGATCGTCATCCAGCGTCCGGGCGGCTATGAAGCATTGCGACTGGAATCGGTGCCGGAGCCGGTCCCTGGTCCCGGACAAGTTCGCATCCGTTGTGCGGCCTGTGGACTGAACTATGCCGACAGCATTGTGCGCATGGGGCTGTATGCCTCTGCCAAGCAACTCCACGGCTACCCGATAACGCCTGGATTTGAGGTGGCCGGCACGATCGATGCGATTGGCAACGACGTGGACCCGGCTCGGCTGGGGCAAGCTGTCCTGGCATTGACGCTGTTCGGGGGCTACGCCGAATGCGTGGTCGTCGAGGCCAACGCGGCATTCGCCATCCCCTCCCGTGTCTCGCCACTACAGGCGGCCACCTTGCCGACCGTGTTTCTCACCGCTTGGTTCATGGCACATCGCCTGATGTCGCCACGAACCGGGCAACGTTGGCTGGTGCATTCTGCTGCGGGTGGTGTGGGCTCGGCCCTGGTGCAGCTGGGCCGACTGGCCGGCTGCGAAGTGATCGCTGTGGTCGGCTCAGCGCACAAGCGCCAGCATGCGCAGGCGCAAGGCGCATCAGCCGTGATCGACAAGAGTAGCGAGCCGCTTTGGCCGACCGCCCGAGAGCTTGCGCCCGGGGGCTACCACGCGATCTTCGATGCCAACGGCGTCAGTACGCTGGCGGCCAGCTATGCCCACCTGACCCCCACCGGCGTACTGGCCATCTATGGATTTCATTCCATGCTGCCGCGCAATGGTCGGCTGAACTGGCTGCGACTGGCCTGGGACTGGCTGCGCACGCCGCGTTTCAACCCGCTCGATATGACCCAGGCCAACAAGAGCGTGGTGGCGGCGAATCTCAGCTTTCTGCAGTCGGAAAGCGAGTTGCTCAGCGAAGGCATGCACTGGCTGTTGTCACAGTTTGAGGGCGGCCATCTACAGCCGCTGCCGGTGGAGACCTTCGGCTTTGAGCAGGTGGCCGCCGCGCAGGCGCGTATCGAGTCTGGATCGAGCGTCGGAAAACTGGCGCTGCTTCCCTGACGGCTCAGCCCTGACGTGCATCGGCAACGGCCGGGTCGGGTCGGCGCCACAGCCACACCGCCACCACACCCATCGATACCACGGCCGCGGCCAGACTCCACCCTGGCACTTCGAGCAGCCAGAGCACGGCAGCACACAGGCCCATGGTACCCAGGGCGAACCACTTGGCCCGCCGACTGACCGCACCCTGGGTCTCCCAGTCGCGAATGGCCGGTCCAAACACGGCATGTTCGATCAGCCATGTGCGCAGCCGCGGCGAACCTTTGGCCGCACACGCCGCCGCCAGCAGCATGAATGGCGTGGTCGGCAAGCCGGGCAAGATGACTCCCAGCAACCCCAGACCGAAACAAAGCCAGGCCAGTGCAGACCATAGCCAACGGAGACGCCTGCGATCCGGCGCATTGGCAACAGGCTTGACCTTCACCCAGACCTCCATCGAATTGCGGGCGACACAGCAACGGTGGGCGGACGGCTTCCGCTACCATACGATAGAGCCTTGCGCATGCCTTTTGCATGTCGCTTCGTCACTATGAACGCCCTACCGAGAATCATGACCGATCAGCCCACCATACGGGTCAACAGCCAGTTCGGAGTCGACGACCACCAGACCATCGTCGTGCTGTTGAATCGCATGATAGAGCAGCGCGCCATGCTGGAAGCAGCGGTTCCCGGCGGCAACGCCGCCCTGCTCAGTGCGGTGCTGCACGTGGACGAGAAACACGATCAGGTGTTCCTCGATGCCACGCCGCACGCCGATGTCGAACGCGTGGTGATCTCGCAACCAAGCGTAGCGTTCAGCGCACGGGTTGACCGGGTCGATGTGCGGTTCATCACCGGCCCACTGGAAAAGACCCGCTTCGAGGGCATGCCAGCCTATCGCGCGCCGATCCCCGACAAGATGACCTACATGCAGCGGCGCGAATTCTTTCGCATCGAGGTGCCGGCGCGCCATCCGGCCTACTGCCAGGTCATGGTGCCGGCCGGCGACGACTTCCCGCCACGCGAGCTGCGCACCCGCATTTACGACATCAGCGGAGGTGGCGTCTCCCTGTTCATCCCTCCCGGCACCGACGACATCCTCACCGGCGGCGCCCACTTCGGCGCCTGCAAGTTGCTACTGCCTGAGCACCAACCGGTGCTAGTGGGATTGCGCGTGCGACGCAAGTTTCGCACCAGTCGCCGTCAGGCGATCAGTCAGATCTGCGCCGGCTGCGAATTCGTCGACCTGCGCTCCACCGCACAAACCACGGTGCAACGCTATCTGATGCGCCTCGATCGTGAGCGCATCCAACTGGATCGCGAGCAAGGATTGTGACGCAGCCACGCGGGACTTCGTCCCGTCCTGACCCCAATGGGCCCGCCATTGGGGCTCGTCGCGCCTTGCACTCGATGCAAAGTCCTCGGCGATCAGCCGCGCCCTCTCATGAAATATCCGGGGCTGCTGATATCCACCGATCGAGAATGGCGCTAAGCTTTCGCCTATGGCCCTGAGGCGACGCCGCGCTTTTAGCCCTCTGGTCCGAGAGTGAGAGCTCTGACGCGCATGACAGGAGTGACTGCGATGTACAACCGAAAGATTGCGAAACTGCAGCACCTGGGACTGGCTCTTTTCCTTGCCGCCACACTGCCATTGAACGCCCAGGCCGGTGTGACACCCTTTGCCACCACCAACCCAGATGCGGTGACTAAGTTCGCTGCTTGGTGGACTGGTCTGCTCAGCAAGCTCTACTCGGCGACTGGCATCAAGGGAGATGAAGAAGGCGGCAGCGTTGACCCGGAAACGGGCGACCCGTTGCCATAGACTAGCCCGCATTTCTCATACCGCCGTCGAGACGCCGTCGTGGCGCGCGCGGCGGCGACCCGGAAATTAGCCGGTGCTCTCTCCGACATCGAGATGGTTTGACCAACGAAGCCTCAGAACGGCTTGGCCAACACCAGATAGATCACCGGCAATAGCAGAACCACCGGAATCTCATTGAACCAGCGCAGGGCCCGACTGCTCGGCAGCGCTGCGCCGCGCTCGGCTCGCTTGGCCCAGCGGCCAGCGATGATGAAATGCGCCAGCATCAAGCCAATCAAGAGCAACTTGGCATGCAGCCAGCCGCCTTTGATGTCGTAGTACAGCCATAGCACCAGGCCGAGAATGAAGGCCAGGCCAAACATATGGTGACCAAACCGATACAAGCGCCGCGCCATCAACAGCAACCGCGCCCGGACCGCCTGCGGATCCTGATCGGACGCCGCCTCCGACACATTGACCAGAATGCGCGGCAGGTAGAACACCGTCGCCATCCAGGCGATCACGAACAACAGGTGAGCGGTTTTGGTTAGGACGTACATGGGCGGCCCGTGGATTTGTGATTGGTGATTGGTGATTCGTTAAGAGCGCGACGGCCGTCTCCGTGCGACACTCAGCGCCTGTCGGCCTTCGCGCCGCTACCTTATCACCCCGCGCGCGAGCTGCATGGTCTTGCGAGCATCTCAACGAATCACCAATCACAAATCACCAATCACGACTGCAACAATGACATTCCAAGGCACCGATCGTTACGTCGCCACCGACGCCCTCAAGCTCGCCGTCAATGCGGCTATCACTTTGCAGCGCCCCTTGTTGATCAAGGGCGAGCCCGGCACCGGCAAGACCCTGCTGGCCGAAGAAATGGCGCGCGCGCTGGGCGCGCCGCTGATCACCTGGCATGTGAAGTCCACCACCAAGGCGCATCAGGGGCTGTACGAGTACGACGCCGTCAGTCGTCTGCGTGATTCGCAACTCGGCGATCCGCGGGTCGAGGACGTGCGGCACTATATTCGCCGCGGCAAGCTGTGGGAGGCCTTCGAGTCAGAACAGCGTGCCGTTTTGCTGATCGACGAAATCGACAAGGCCGATATCGAGTTCCCTAACGACCTGTTGCAGGAACTCGACCGGATGGAGTTCTACGTCTACGAGACCGACGAGACCATCCGCGCCAGGCATCGACCAATGATCGTCATCACTTCGAACAACGAGAAGGAGCTGCCGGATGCGTTTCTGCGCCGCTGCTTCTTCCACTACATCGCCTTCCCCGATCGCGAGACGCTGGAACGGATCGTTCGGGTGCACTACCCCGACATCGACTGTCATCTGGTCGACCGTGCCATTGAGTGTTTTTTCGATCTGCGTGACGTGCCGGGCCTGAAGAAGAAGCCCAGCACTTCTGAACTGATCGATTGGCTGAAACTGCTATTGGCAGACAAGATTCCGGTCGCCGCCCTGATCGAACGTGACCCGACCAAGGCCATCCCACCGCTGTACGGCGCCCTGGTCAAGAATGAACAGGATGTTCAGTTGCTGGAACGCCTGGCCTTTATGCATCGGCGGGCGAGTCGCTAGTAGGCTCCTTACTCGCCGGAGTAATAGCCCCTCTCCCCTCGCGGGAGAGGGGTTGGGGAGAGACCGATGCGCACTGATCTTCGCGCGCCCGCTGGTGCCCCGGAACTCCCTCCCCGAGGTTCGGGGAGGGCTGGGGTGGGGTTAGGGAGCCGATCTTCTCCTGCCCAGGGGTCTCGCGAAGCGAGGTTCCTGGGTAGGGGGCAAGTACGCGCAAATCGCCACGCTCCGCCGACCTTGGAAACGCTGCTCTCAAACGCTAACACACCATGCTGCTAAACCTGTTCGACGCCCTCCGTGCCGCCAAACTCCCAGTCACCCTGCGTGAATGGCTGGATCTGTACGCCGCATTGGATAACGACCTCGCCTTCGCCGACGTCGAGGCCTTTTATCATCTGGCGCGCACCGTGCTGATCAAGGACGAGCGCTACTTCGATCGTTTTGACCGCGTGTTTGCAGCCTATTTCCAGGGCATCGAACAGATCGACCTCAGCGGCCTGAAAGACATTCCGGAGGACTGGCTGCGCGAAACCCTGAAGCGCAGCCTCAGCGATGAGGACAAAGCGAAACTCGAAGCCATGGCTTTCGAAAAGCTGATCGAGGAGTTCAGAAAGCGCCTCGAAGAGCAGCAAGGTCGCCACGCCGGAGGCAATCGTTGGATCGGCACCGGCGGCACCTCGCCGTTTGGCGCTGGCGGCTACAACCCGCAAGGAATCCGCGTCGGCCCGAAAGGCGGCGGTCGTCGCGCAGTGAAAGTCTGGGATCAGCGTCAGTTCCGCAATTACGACGACAACGCCGACCTCTCTCAGCGCAACCTGCAGATCGCCCTGCGCCGACTGCGCAAGTTTGCCCGCCAAGGCGCCGCCGACGAACTCGATATTGAGAGCACCATCGACGCCACTGCCCGCGAGGCCGGCCTGCTCGATATCCGCATGCGCCCGGAGCGGCACAACTCGGTGAAGGTGCTGCTGTTCCTCGATGTCGGCGGCTCGATGGACGACCACGTCTACGCCGCCGAGGCGCTGTTCAATGCCTGCAAGAACGAATTCAAGCGCCTCGAACACTACTACTTTCACAACTTCATCTACGAAAGCGTGTGGCAGGACAACCGCCGCCGCTTCAGCGAACGCACCTCGACCCTGGAACTGATCCGCCGCTACAACTCGGACTACAAGGTGGTATTCATCGGTGACGCCGCCATGGCTCCCTACGAGATCACCCACTCCGGCGGCAGTGTCGAAGGCTGGAACGAAGAACCCGGCGAAGCCTGGTTCCAGCGCATCAAGGCGCACTTCAAGAAGATCGTCTGGATCAACCCCAGCGCAATGCAGGCCTGGGGCTACACCAGTTCCACCCAGCTTATCAAACAGCTGGTTGAGGATCACATGTATGCGCTGACGCCCGATGGGTTGACTGAGGCGATGCGCTATCTCGCCAAGTAGCGAAGGGCGCCCCAAGGCAAACCCCTAAACGCACCCTGAGCTCGTCGAAGGGTGCATCGACTCTCCGAGACTCGCCCGTTGTCGAAGCTCGCTTCGACGAGCTCAGCGAGCGCGGGGGCTTACGCATGTTTCTCGCGAGAGCGTCGACGAATCCCCCGTGCCTTTGGGCTAAGATCAGCCGCTCTTGTCAACTCCATGTGATCGTCCATGTTTCGAGCGAAGTCAGGCGCAGAGTCGGTTGCCACTCCCACCGTTCAGCGCCCGCCAGCGGAAGTCCTGCATGCCGATGAGCTGGCCGAGTTGGCGAAAAAGGATCGCGACCCCAAACCGCCTGGCTGGCGTCTGAGTCTGCGCGCGGTGCGGCGTTTTATCGCTGGCGAACCTGAAAAGGATCGTCCGGCAAAGTTAATGGTGCCGCTGAGCTTGATCGACCGTTGCATGGTGACCCTGGCCAGTGGCCGCGGGCTGTTGTTGGTCGGCGAGCCGGGCACGGCCAAGTCCCTGCTCAGTGAGTTGCTGACGGCGGCGATTTCCGGCAGCAGCGCACTGACCGTGCAAGGGGGAGCATCGACCACCGAGGATCAGATCAAGTACGGCTGGAATTACGCCCTGCTGCTCAACGAAGGGCCGAGCCCGCGTGCCCTGGTGCCGGGGCCGATCCTGACCGCCATGCGCGAGGGCCAGATCGCGCGCTTCGAAGAAATCACCCGCTGCCCGGCCGAAGTACAGGACAGCCTGTTGTCGATCCTGTCCGAGCGCGTGTTGATGGTGCCCGAGCTGGAGGGCGACCACAGCACGATCTACGCCAAGCCGGGCTTCAACCTGATTGCCACGGCCAACACTCGCGATCGCGGCGTCAATGAAATGAGTTCGGCCTTGAAACGCCGCTTCGCCTTCGAGACCGTGTTTCCGATCAGCAGCCTGGAGGATGAGCTGGCCTTGGTGAAGCGCGAAGCTGCTCGTTTGCTCAAGCAATCGGGCGTGGATCTCACGCCTCCCGACGATGTCATCGAAGTTCTGGTTGCCAGCTTCCGCGAACTTCGCCAGGGCCTGGATGCCGAAGGCGGCGGAATGGAGCGGCTCTCCACCGTGCTGTCCACCGCCGAGGCGGTCAGCGTGGCACATTCGGTGGGCTTGCGCGGCTACTATCTGCGCGGCGATGCCGGCCAGGCCAGCGATATCGTCGAGGCTCTGGCGGGCACAGCGGTGAAAGACAATGCCGAGGATCTGAAAAAGCTGCGTCGTTATCTGGAACAGCGCGTTGGCAAGCGCACCGGCTCGGCCTGGCGGGCCTTCTACGAGGCGCGACATCTGCTGCCCTCGGCGTGAAGTCTGCTCTCGAAATCATCGGCGTTCGCCATCACAGCCCGGCCTGTGCCCGGCTGGTACAGGCGCGTCTGCGTGAGTTCAAGCCGAACTGGGTGTTAATCGAGGGACCGAGCGATTTCAACGACCGCATTGGCGAGCTGCAAAACAGCGAGCACCAGGCCCCGATTGCCATCTTCAGCTACTACACCGAGGCGCGCCACACCCGCCACTGCTTTGCCCCGTTTGCCGACAACTCGCCCGAGTGGGTTGCCCTGCAGGGCGCGGAGCAACTGCGAGCCACTACGCGCTTCATCGATCTTCCGTATTGGCACGAAGGCTCGCGTGGACGGGCGAATGTACTCGCAGATGCGCTCTCCCAGCGGCGCCAGCAACAGGGCGAACAGGAGCTTGCGCGACGTCTCGGCCTGGATGACGGCGATGCCCTGTGGGATCACCTGTTCGAGCAGGAGTTGCCGCTGGAACCCCTGGCTGAGCGGCTCGAACTGTACTTCGACCGACTGCGCGGCGAGGATCCCGGTGATGCCAGCGACCGGGCGCGCGAAGCCTATATGGCAGCCTGGATTCGCCATGCCATGCAACAAGGCGGGAGGATCCTGGTGGTCTGCGGCGGCTGGCATCGCCCTGCCCTGCTGCGCCTGTCAGCACAATCGAACAGCAACGACACGCTCGCCCTGGACGTACCCGCCAGCATCGAGCGCCACGGCAGCTTTCTGATTCCCTACAGTGATCGACGACTGGAAGCGTTGGCCGGCTATGGCGCCGGCGTGCAGTCGCCGGCCTATTATCGACGGCTGTATCAGCAGGGCGCCGAAGCCGCCGCCGACTGGGCTGAGCGCACGATCGTGACCCGACTGCGCAAACAGCAGCAGACCATTTCCACTGCCAGCCTGATTGCCGCGCAAGCGCGAACGCAGCTCCTGGCCAAGTTGCGCGGCCACCCGACGCCTTTGCGGGCCGACGTACTCGACGGCCTGCTCGACGCGATCTGCAATGAGGCCCTGAGCGCGCCGCCGCCCTGGCAATCGCGAGGCACCTTGTCGATGCGCGACGATCCGATGTTGCGCGAGGCTCTGCTCGCCCTCACTGGCGAACGCGTTGGCATACTGGCACCGGGCACGCCGCTACCACCCTTGGTGTTCGATACCCGGGCCCTGCTGGAAGCGCTCAAGCTCGATGGCTCGGGTGGACTGAAACTCGACCGTCTCAGTGACCACGATCGCCAACGCAGCGAAGTGTTGTGGAGGTTGCGTCTGCTGGGCATTCCTGGCTTCGAATTTCGCGGCAGCAGCGCCCCGCAGGCCGCCCGTCAACTGGGCACCGATCAGCGCCCGATCGAAGAATGGCAGCTCAGCCCCAGCGATGCCCGCGACCTGGCCCTGATCGAGGCCGGCGCCTATGGCCCCACCCTGGCCGCCGCGGCGCTGCAAAAACTCGGCGAGCGTCTCAGTGATTCGGCCGATATCGAGACCTTGGCCGAGCTGTATGCCAATGCCCTGCGCGCTGGCTACGCCGAGTTCGGCGATGCCTTGCTGCCCGACCTGCATGCCGCGGTGCTCAGCTGCGCAGATCACGGCAGCCTGGCGCGCGCCGGCCTGCGCCTGCACAACCTGCTGCTCTGCGAGCACGGCTCAGGCGAACACAGCCTGCTGCTACCCGCCCTTAACGCCATGTTGGATCGCCTGCTGTGGCTGCTGGAAGGGTTGTCGGCGCCGATCCAGCCAGCGCATGTCGACGACACCGACCCGCTGCGCCTGATCGACCGACTGCTCGACTCCGACCTTGAGCTGACCAGCTCCTGCCGCAGCGTGCTGGACACTCTGCAGCGGCTCAGCCTTAACATACAGCTTCCGCCGGCCACCCGCGGCGCCTGCTTCGCCGTGTGCTGGCGCCGTGATGGGGACGCCGCCGTCGAGCAGCGCCTGCTCGGCTGTGTACGCGCCTTTGCCGGCGCCGAGCAGCTCGGTGATTTCCTGTTCGGCCTGTTTGCCTTGGCGCGCAATGAGTGTGCCGGTTCGTCCAGCCTTCTCACCGTACTCGATGCCGCAGTCGCTGCGCTGAGCGACCAGGATTTCCTGATCGCTGCCCCTTCTCTGCGACAGGCGTTCCACTACTTTCCACCGCGCGAACGGGCGGCGATCGGTCGCAAGATTGCCGGCCTGCACGGCAAGGACGATCTCGCCGCCGGCGACTGGCTGCGCCTTCCCTGCTCGATCGAAGATCTACAGCGCAGTGCGCGCCTGTCGCAGGCAGTCGATCAGCTGCGCCAGAGGTTTGCCCTATGAAAGCCGCCAACCTCGGCCCCCTCGAACGCTGGCGGCTGCTGCTCGGCGATGCCGCGGAAACCGCGCTGGGCGATGGCAGTGGCGGCGTGCTCAGCGGCGCCAGCCAGGCGATGGATCGCGCACTGGACTGGTTATACGGCCGCGATGACGAGCAGGAAGACCGCGATGTACTGAGCCGCGAACGCGCCGCTGACCTGAGCGCCAGCGCGCTCAGCGTGCCCGAGTGGATCAATCAGATTCACACCCTGTTTCCCAAGGAAACCATCGAGCGGCTGGAACGCGATGCGGTCGAGCACTACAAGATCAACGAGCTGATCACCCAGCCCGAGGTATTGCAGCGCGTGCAGCCGAGCCAGGCCTTGCTCGAAGCCGTGCTGCACACTAAGCATCTGATGAACCCCGAGGTGTTGGCCATGGCGCGCAATCTGGTTGCCGCGGTGGTGCGGCAACTGATCGATGCCTTGGCGGTGGAGCTGCAGCAAGCCTTCAGCGGCGTACGCAACCGGCGCCAGCATACGCGTCACGCCAATGCGCGCAATTTCGATGCGATGGCGACCCTGCGCGCCAATCTGAAGCACTATGATCCCAGCACGCGACGGCTGGTGATCGAACGCGCCCTGTTCAATAGCCGCAGCACGCGCCACCTGGAGCGCTGGCAGATCATCCTGGTAGTGGATCAAAGCGGCAGTATGGTGTCGAGCGTGATCCATTCGGCGGTGACTGCCGCCTGTCTCAGTCAACTGCCCGGCATCGATACCCATCTGCTGGCCTTTGATACCGAGGTGGTGAATCTCACCGATGAGCGCAGCGATCCGGTGGAACTGCTGATGAAGGTACAGCTCGGCGGCGGCACCGACATTCAAAAGGCCATGCGCTACGCCGCTGAACTGGTCGATGCGCCACGGCGCGCCATTATCGTGCTGATCAGCGATTTCTACGAGGGCGCCGCGCCACATTTGCTGGTACGCATCGTCCGCGAGCTGTGCGCCCAGGGCAGCCGTGTACTCGGCCTCGCGGCACTGGATCAGGACGCTGTGCCGGCCTATGACCGCGATATGGCGCGCAAACTGGTGGAGGTGGGGGCCGAAGTCGGCGCCATGACGCCAGGACAGCTGGCACGATGGCTGGCCGAAAAACTCAAGGGCGGTGCCCGCTGATGGCCGCCCCGCTGCGCTCGGATCTGCTCAGCCTGACTCCGGAGGCACTGGCACAGCTAGCCAACATGGGCCTGCTCAAACGCGCTCAGCGGGAGCTGGCGGCCGGCTACACACCCGAACTGGATGTACAGGAGGACGGCACCTTGATCGCCCGTTTTCCCGATCAGGTGCGCACCGAGTTTCCGCCCAGCGCCGGGCTGAAGGAGGCGAGCTGCAGCTGCGGGGCGGCGCTCTGCCGTCACCGCATCGCCACGATATTGCACTACGCGAGCGCGGCGTCGACGGAAAGCGATCTGCCACAGCTGGCCAGTTTTGCCGATCTCAGCGAAACTGAGCTGCGCCGGCAAACCACCGCTTCGTTCTGGCCGGCAGTGGAGCGCGAACTGCGCCAGGGCATTCGCATCGAAGTCGAGCGCAGCCTGAGTACCGAGCAACAGAAGCCGATCTACACCGCCCGGCTACCGCATGCCACCGCCCGCTATTACGCCGGCGCTGATCTCGGCTTCGCGCGTTGCGATTGTCAGGCCCAGCAGCGCTGCGAACACATCGCCCTGGGCGCGCTGGCCCTGCAACGCGCGCCGCAACTGGGTGAGGCACGGCTGGCCATTGAACTGGGCGAACCGCGTGCCGATGAGCGCAAGCTCGACTTTGCCCTGGCGCCCTTTATCGACCTGATCGCCGCCCTGCTGCGCGACGGCCTGGCCCATGGCGCTGCCGAGAGCCCGCGTATGGCCCAGGCCCTTAGCAGCGCGCTTCGCCTCAGCCGTGAGCAGGGCTGCACCTGGCTGAGCCTTAGCCTTGAAAGTCTTGAGCAATGGCTGGAGCTGTATCTGCAGCGTAGTGCGCGCTTTGCCTATCTCGATGGCCTGCGCTTGCTGCGCGAGATCAGTCTGCGGCTGGCCGTGGTGGAAAGTGGCGGCGCCGACTTATCACCTCGCTCAGTGCTGGGCATGGGCGAGGCGATGGAGACCGCGCTTGATCGACTGAGCCTGATCTCGTTGGGACTGCGGGTGCTGGGGGATGGCAAGGAGCGCCGCGCCACCCTGGCAGTGGTCGATTGTGATACCCAGACCCTGCTTTGTCTGCAGAAAGAATGGCAATACGAGAACAACGCCGGCAGCAGCGAGTTGGCCAGGCTCGACCAGCAACGGGTCGCCGGCACCCTGCGCTTTGCCCGTCTGGCCCAGGGCAGCCTGGTCACCACCACCGCCCGCCGCCGCGCCAACGGCGAGTTACGGCTCGGCCAAAGCCATGCCGGCAAAGCCTCGGTTTCGGCGCACAACGGCGACTGGTCGGCGCTGCGTCCACCGCTGCTGATCGAAGACCAGCAGCGCTATTTGCGCCAGCAAGCGCATGCTGCCCCGCGCGAGCTGCAGGCGCGCAGCGCATTGCCGGGCTTTCATGTGCTGCGCGTGAGCCAGGTGGTCAGCCTGGGCTACGACCCGGCGGCGCAGCGACTGCACGCCTTGCTGGCCGACGCCAGTGGCGCCGGCTGGTGGCTGCTGCGTGATCACGCCAGTGCCACGCCGGGCGCCCTGGACGCCATCGCCCGGGTCCTGCTCGATGCCCCCGACAGCCCGCAGCCTTTGTACGTCGCCGGCGTGATCAGGCGAGGCAACGAAGGGCTGAGCATCGAACCCTGGGCGCTCAGTCTCGGGCGTCTGGTCGTACCGGACGCCAGCACAGCCGATGGCAGCCTGAGCGCAGTCACGCTTGCCAATGCGCCACACGCCGCGGCCGATCCACAGCAACACTGCCTGGCCGCTGTCGACGAAGCACTATGCGAACTGTTGCGCGATGGCCTACGTCGACCGCGTACGACCCTGAACCGACTCAAGGAACTACGCAGGCGCGCGGTCGAGATTGGGCTGCGTGGCGAGCCCGAGCGAGGACTTGAGGCCATCCTTGAGCGACTGCTGGCCGAGCTTCAAGGCGATGCAACCACAGGTTATGAATCGACCGTCAGCGCCTTGCGCGAATTGCTGAACTGGCTGGCCCTGGCCTATCACGCCGCCCCCACGCTTGATCTTGAATCCTCAGAAGGACTCTGAAATGCGACGCTTTGAGCTAGTCGAAGGTACTTCCTCCAAGTTCTGGGAAATCAGCCTTGAAGGCAGCAGCTATACCGTGCGTTATGGGCGCATCGGCACCAACGGCCAGACGCTGACCAAGACGGCAGCCAGCGATGCCAAGGCCGAAGCCGAGGTGACCAAGCTGATCAAGGAGAAGACCGGCAAGGGCTATACCGAAGTAGCGGTTGCTGCAGGTGCCACGCTGGCGGCCGTGACACCCAAGCCAGCGGTGAGTCAGGCCAAGCCGAGCAAGCCGGCGACTCAGGATCCGGCTGCAGCTGATGACGAGCCCGCCAAGGCCGCTGCAGCCTCCGCTGACCCCCAGTCTGCGACCAGCGCAGCCCGCCCTGAACATCCGGTTTCATCAGTTGCTCAAGCGCAGGCCAGCACCGCCATGCCCGACGGTCAACTTCGCCTGAGCAGCGGTCTGCGACGACTGATGCCGGCGCAGCGCGGATACGAGCTCAGCGCATCCTCACCCAGCGAGGAGAGCCTGTTGCTCCAGCTGGGCAAGATTGCCGCCATGGATCCACAGCGCAGCTACTGGGAGTTTCAGTACGCCGGGCTCAACGCGCTGATCAAGGAATCGCCTTTTTCAGCGCTGTTTACCCAGGAGCGGCTTCGCCCAGCGGACCCGGCATCGTGGCTGTCTGCCCTGCGCATCGCACTCGCCCTGCAGGACCACTACGACGTCGATATGCTCAAGGTGCTGCTCACCTTATGCGCACGCTGGCATGGGTTGGCCTTCACTGTACGGCACTTCCTGCAGGCTGTGCGAGGCTCCGAGCGATTCCAGGAGCGACTGAGCTTCGAACAGATGGCCGCCTTGCTGGCGACCTGCACGCCCGAGGAATACGACGGTGCCAAGGCCGAGGCCGCTCTTATCGTTCCCACCGGGTTCGAAAAGATCGCCCGCGCGGCCATCTTCAACACCGAGTCTGACTGGATCGCGGAGGGGTTCGACGCCGCCCGGACACATGCAAACGCCGCCCTGGGCCTGACCGGCGTGCGATTGACACTGCCGCAAGCGGAAGAGCTAGCTAAGTCGTCGGCGTTCCATTACTACGGCGCTCATTCGGCCGCCACCCGGCTGGCCTTGAATCTGGCGCGCGAGCACGGACCCGCAGCAGCCCGCTTGATCGTCAGCCTGTACGACTCGGTTGCCGACTCCGATCGCCGAAGGCGACTCGCTGAGGTGCTGGGCAGCATCCACTGCAGTGAAGCCTTGGCCGAACTGCTGGAGCGCATCGAGCACAAGGAGGTCCGGCCGCAGCTCGATGAGTTCGCCCAGTCCTGGCCCTATGCATCCATGCAAGCCGCCGCCGAGCACTGTGCACGCACACGCAGCAAGCCGGTCGAGACCTGGCTATCACGCCTGCTGGCCGCGCATCCTGAACTGATCGATCCACTGCAGGAGACGCTGCAGGACGGTGCGCTGGAGCTGCTCAAGCGACTGCTGAAGAAGCTGGTCAATGTCGACGAAGCGCCGTTGGAGGCGCTTCCCAGTGTGCTGCGCGATCCACCCTGGTTGAAGCCGCAGCCGAAACAGCAGCGCCCTGAACTGCCTGAGGTGCCGATGCCAGCGCCGCGCATCCAGTGGCCGGAAGGACTGCGCGAAGAATGGCAGCGGCGGCTGCCAGCCAACGGCGCCATCGATCCCGACTCCAACAAGCAGAAAGGCCGCATGGGCGAGGCCCTGGATGCGCTGTCGGTACCGCGCTCGCTGTGGCCCGGCATCCTGTCCGGCAGGATCACCGACCTTGGACCGCACATGGCCGAGATCGACGCGCACTGGGCCAAACTGCAGTCCTATCATCGCTACCGCTACCTGCAGTCCCTGGTGCCCCTGGCGCCGCAGTTTCGCCTGTTGCTGTGGAACAGCCTGCCCGGCTGGGATGCCTACACCTGGGAAGGCTCTCCGACGGTCGGTTCGTTGATCGCACACTACCAACTGGATGCCCTGCCCGGCCTACTCAACTTCGTGGGCAGCCGTCTCGAGGCCGGCCTGGCCGCCGCCTTGCCGGTTGCTGCCGCCGACATCGCCACCTTCGCCGCTCAGGGACTTAGCAGCAAGAAAGCGCGCCCGCATGCTGTGGCCTGGCTGCGTGCGCACGCCGAGCTGGCGACCAGTGCATTGTTGCTGCAGTCAGCGCGCGCGACCAAGAAAGCCGCTGAACAAGCGGATGCCGCGCTGCGCTGGCTGGCGGCCAATGTCGAGCCCGAGCGCATGCAGACTGGTGCAGGCCATTTCGGTGAGGCCGGACTGGCTCTGCTGCAAGCGATTCTCTCGGTCGATCCGCTCGCCCTGCTGCCGCAAAAGCCGCGTGCCTTGCCAAGCTTCTATTTGCCGGCCGGCTTCGCCCGCCCGCGCTTGCCGGACGGCCGGGCGCTGCCGGCCGAAGCACTGGCTACGCTGGGCACGATGCTGCAAGTCTCCCTGCCCGATGAACCCTACGCCGGGCTGGAACAGATCAGGTCGACCTGCACGGCGGAATCGCTGGATGAGTTCGCCTGGGATCTGTTCCAGGCCTGGTATCAAGCCGGCGCGCCGAGCAAGGAAGGCTGGGCGTTCACCGCCATGGGAGCAATCGGTGGCGAACACTGCGTGCGCCAGCTGACCCCGCTGATTCGAGAATGGCCGGGGCAATCGCAACATGCGCGCGCCGTGACCGGTCTCGACGTGCTGGCCGGTATCGGCAGCGACCTGGCCTTGATGAACCTCAATGGCATCGCGCAGAAAGCCAAGTTCAAGGGACTGCAGGAGCGCGCCAAGGAGAAAATCCAGGCGATCGCCGAGGCCCGCGACCTCACCGCCGAGGAACTGGCCGATCGTCTGGTGCCCGACCTCGATCTCGAAGCCGATGGAACCTTGCACCTCGACTTCGGCTCGCGCCAGTTCACGGTGGGCTTCGATGAACATCTACGTCCCTTCGCCCGCGATGCCAGCGGTGCTCGACTGAAGGATCTGCCGAAACCGAACAAGACCGACGATGCCGAGCTTGCCAAGGCCGCCAGCGAGCGCTGGAAGCTGCTGAAGAAAGATGCCAAGAGCATCGCTAACCACCAGCTTCAGCGGCTGGAACAGATCATGTGTACCGGTCGCAGTTTCGAGCTGCCGGTGTTCGAGCAGTTCCTGCTCCACCACCCCTTGATGCGCCATCTGGCGCGGCGCCTGCTCTGGGGTGTGGTGCAAGCCGATGGCAGCGTGCGCGGCTTTCGCATTGCTGAGGATTCCAGCTATGCCGACAGCGAGGACATGCAGTTCGTCATGCCCGCCGATGCCAGGATCTGCCTACCTCACCCGCTGAAACTCTCTGCTGAGGAGCAAGCAGGCTTCGGCCAGATCTTCGCCGATTACGAGATCCTGCAGCCCTTTGTGCAACTCGGCCGCGAAGTTCTGCAACTGAGCGAGGAGGAGCTCACCCAGAGCGAACTCACCCGCTTTCAGGGCAAGCGAGTGGCCATCGGCAGTGTCTATGGCCTGCAGCATCGCGGCTGGCGCCACGGCTCGCCGCAGGATGCCGGCTGGATCGGCTGGTTCGAAAAATCCTTGCCCAATGGTCTGGAAGCGCATATCGAACTCGACCCCGGTACCGCGGTTGGCGATATCCGCTACGAGTCCAAACAAAGTCTCGGCAAACTGAGTTTGCGAGTGGTGAACTCCTGGGACAACAACGGCCTGCGCCCCTTCGCCACACTCGATCCGGTGGTGCGCTCGGAATTGCTGCGCGATCTTGATCGCTTGGCGGTATTGGTCGATTGATGAGCCTGAATACCTAATGAGATCGCCTGCATGAATATGCCCTTCCCCCCGAGCCTGCTACGCAAGCTGCCACCACAGCGCGGTCGAAAGTCCTCGTTCAAGCTTCAAACCGAGGCGACCATGCTTGATCTGCTGCGCCGCATTCCCACTGGCGCGACGTCTTTGTCACAAACGAGTGAGCGCCAGGCCATGCTCAGCCAACGTTCGCTAGCCCATTGGTTCGACGAAGCGTCACTGCGCCAGGCCGACGCCGAGCACTGGCGCTGGGCCATTCTGGCCAGTTTGCTGCTGCGCGTGCGCCTGAAGCAGCACCCCACCAGCACTCTGATGCAGCTCTGTCTGCACTGGCATCCACTTGAATTTGCCTGCACGGCCTACTTCGCCGCCCTGGCCCTGCTGGAGAAGAACGGCTACGCGTACTTTCTCATCGACCACTCGCCGGGTTGCGCCGAAGTGGCCGCCTGCCTGGCAACCGCTGCCGAATCGACCTATCGCCACGCGCTGGGTTCGATCACAGCACAGGAACCGGAGAACGATCAGCAGCGCTACGCCCGCGCCGCGGTCTTCCACACCGAGCCCGAACTGATCGATGCGGCTCTGGACACCTTGGGCCTGGACACTGACAGCGGCTTTCACAACCTGCCCGGCATCGTGGCCCTGCCACTGACCTTGAAGCAGGCCGAGCGTCTGGTCTCAAGCCCTAGTCGTCGTGAGACCTCCAGCACGGCCGCAGTATTTGCCCTCAACCTGCTCTGCTTGCATGGCGATGCGGCCATGCCGCTGATCGCCATCCTGTTTCAACGCGTGCTGCAATTCCGCGAACTGCGAGCGCAGCGCGAATCGGTCGGGCGCCTGGCCGACGTCCTTTCAGCCAGTGGCAGCCCGCTGGCGTTCGAACTCTTGCTCAGTGCTTTCGGGTTTCCCGAAGTGCGCGCCGCCATCGATGATTTCGCCCAGCGTTTCCCCACCGTGGCCATCGAAGCGGCGCGTACGTTGAGAGACCACGGCGCGACAGCGGAATTGCATGATTGGCTTGAGGCACTCTTGGCCTCTGAACAATGCGTTAAGAACGACTCGTCAATCGCGGCATTGCCTCAGCCTGTCTCCGAGACATCGCCAGAACAGGCGGACGGGGACGGGTCCAGTGATCCGCTGATCGGCTTGCTGCGCAATGCGCCGTGGCTGCTCCCGCAGCCGAAAAGGCCGCGTGTGAAGCTGCCGGACGCACCACCGCCGCCACCGCAATTCTGCTGGCCCGAGGGCCTGCGTGCAAAATGGAAATCTCTGCTGCCCGAGCAGGGCGACCCAGGGCCGCACCTGGGCTCGCGCTACACGCGGCAACAATTGGCCTTATTGCGGCTGGCTATCCCAGAATCGCTGTGGCCCTCACTGCTGTCCGGCGAGGTCGACTCGCTTGACTCGATGCTGCCGAAACTCGAGGCCGAGGCGCGCCGAGTGAACAAGCCATTCCGCCCGTTGGGCGAATTGGCCGTCTTGCCGCCGCCATTGCGACGCCTGTTCTGGAATGATCTGAGTTTCGAACAATCTTCCGGACCAAGAACCGTCACCGCGGGATCGCTGCTCGCCCACTACGAACTTGAGGCGTTGCCGGGTCTCCTGCGACTGACAGCGCATCAACTTGACCTGGGACTGGAGGCGGCTCTGCCCGTGGCTAGCGCCGAGTTTGCCGTGCTGGCTGTGCAGGGCCTGCAGCTCAAGCGAGCGCGACCGCATGCCATGGCCTGGCTGATCAAACACGCAGAATTGGCCACCCTGTCGCTGCTGCCGCTGATCGCTGAAGGTCGCGGCGAACTCCCGGTCCAGGCTGAAGCGGCGCTGCGCAATCTTGCGCATGAAGTCGATCCGGAGCGACTGCGAGAGGGGGCAAGGCACTATGACAATGCTGGTCTGACGCTGCTGGACTTTGTTCTCAGCAAGGATCCACTGACTGCACTGCCGCGTAAGCCGCGCAGCCTGCCCAGCTTCTATCGGCCCACGGCCTTTGCGCGACCGATTCTGTGCGACGGCGCAAGCTTGCCGGACGATTGCCTGGAGGCGCTGGGCACGATTCTACAAGCGTCATCCCTACAAGCCCCCTATGCCGGAGTGCAGCTGATCAAGTCGAGTTGTACCCAGGCATCGCTGGATGCCTTCGTCTGGGATCTGTTCATCGCCTGGACCGAACATGGCGGCGACAGCAAGGAAGCCTGGGCCTATACCGCCATCGGTCTGCTCGGTGGTGATGACTGCGTGCGCAGACTTAGCCCCTTGATCCGCCGCTGGCCCAGCGAGGGCCTGCACGCTCGCGCGGTGACTGGGCTGGATATCCTCGCCGCTATCGGTTCCGACCTTGCCCTGATGAATCTCGATAGCATCGCGCGCAAGGTGAAGTCCAAGAGTCTGCAGCAGCACGCGCAATCGCGCATCGAGGCTATCGCCGCTGCGCGCGAGCTCAGCGCCGATGAGCTTGCCGATCGCTTGGTACCCGACCTCGGTCTCGGCAGCGATGGCCGCCTGACCCTGGACTTTGGCCCGCGCGCCTTTACCGTCGGCTTCGATCAGTACCTGCGCCCGTATGCGCTGGATAGCAATCGCGCCCGCCTGAAGGACATCCCCAAGCCATCCAGCAGTGATGACGCTGCGCTGGCGGCCGCCGCCATCGAGCGCTGGAAGCTGCTGAAGAAAGATGCCAAGGCCATCGCCTCGCAGCAGATCCAGCGGCTGGAAGCACTGATGTGCAGCGGTCGTGAAGTGGAACTCGAAGTGTTTCTCACTTGCTTCGTACAGCATCCTTTGCTTCGCCATCTTGCTCAGCGCCTGCTGTGGGGCGAACGCAGAGCAGATGGATCGCTGCGACTGTTCCGCATTGCCGAAGACCTCAGCTTCGCTGATGCCGACGACCGACAACTCACACTGGCCGATGATGGGATGATCAGCCTGGTGCATTCGATGAAACTCGATGCTGAACAGCGCTCGACCTGGCGCCAGATCTTTGCCGACTACGAGATCCTGCAACCGTTCAGCCAGCTTGGTCGCGAATTGTTCGAATGCGCGAGTGACGAAAACGAGCAGTGCGAGCTCAATCGATTTGCAGGCAAGCGGGTAGGCACCGCCAGCGTGTTTGGCTTGCAACAGCACGGCTGGCGCACGGCAAGCAGCAAGGGGCGCGGTCACATAGGCTGGTTTGAGAAGAGCCTGCCCAGCAACCTCGAAGCTCGAATTCAGCTTGATCCAGGCACCTCGGTGGAGACGCCGATGCTGCAGCCCAACCAGACCCTGGGCGCGCTGCAGTTGTTCGCCGTCGACGGCGGCAGCGACGTCGACCCACGTCCGTTCAAGCTGCTCGATGCAACAGCCCGTTCAGAACTCTTGCGCGACATCGATCGCTTGACCAGCTGAGATCGAAGCGGCTAGCCGGGATATCCGGGCTAGGAGCCTGCGCGGCAGAAACGGTCTTGCAGCCCGGCCGCGCAGGCTCGGCAGCGGTGCGCCCGAGGCGCACCCTATGCCGCGTGAACCATCTCCTCACTCGACAAACCAGGCCATCTTGTGCAGATCGCGCTGCAGCTCGCTCAGGCAGATTGGATCAAGCACCGAGAAGCGACATTCCCGATCGCCCACCGGGCCATATCCGACGCGCAGTATGACGTCGTGGATATGTTCGACCTGAGCGCCCTCGGCTGGCGCGCCGATGAACCACTCGCCGCTCACATGGATCACTACCTCTAAACCGTCGCCCACCGGCTTGGCCAGGGCATCGATCATTCCACCATCGCCCACTTGCCGGTTCCAGCCGCGTTGCTCCAAACCCAGGAGACTCGACACGGTGACGCTGCGCCCCGACCATTCGGGCAGGCGATTGCCCGACAGCAGCTCAGGAGGCAGGTTGTAGGCCGCCCGTTGCAACTGTTCGAACGGCTGCAAGATTTCATAGTCGCTGAATACCTGACCAAAGCCTTGAGCAGACTCAACATCGAGTTCAAGCGGATGAACAATGCCGACCTGCATCGCCATTGGCAAGCTCACACGCTCATCCTGCCAATCGGCAAGGCTGCGATCTTCTGCCACACGAACTGTCTGCTGCAGGTTCCCATCGGCAGCGTACAACCCCCACACCAGGCGCTGGCACAGGTGGCCCATCAGCGGATGTTTCAATAGCAGGCTGTCGAACTCCTCGGTCGACCAGCGACGCTGGGCACACATGGCTGACTCCAGGCGGCGAATCTGCAGTGTCGACAGGCTGCGGGCCTGCTTCTTCAGATCCTTGTATTGCTGCACCGCCGCTTTCGATTGAACCGCATCATCGCGACTGTTAGGTTTGGGTAGATCCTTCAGCCGCCTGCCCGACTCATCGCGAATAAAGGGCTGCAGCCCTTCGTCAAAATGCACGCTGAAGGCGCGCGGCCCAAAGTCCAGGCGCAGCCCGCCCTCGGCGCCCAGACCAAGATCGGGAACCGTGCGATCCGCCAGCTGTTCGCGGGTCAAACCACGCGCCGCTGCGATCTCGTCGATCATCTTGTTGGCGCGCTCGTTCATATCTCGGTAGCGTGTCTGCGCAGAGAAACTGTGCAGCTGCATCAGAGCGGCATCGCTGCCGATCTGTGCCAATATTTCCATGCCATCGTAGGCGCGCACGCGATTCAGCTTGGCCCGCCATTGGCGAATCAGGCCAGCAAGTACGCGCGCAGTTTCGTCGTCGCCGATCAGGCCCTGCGCGATAAGCATCCAGCGTTCCTTGCTCGGCGCGTCGTTGTCCCGCCACCAATGGAGCAGCGCCCGGCCAAGCTGCGCCAAACTCGATCTGGTCACCGACTGTTGTATTGCTTCCAGTCCCGTGTACGCCGTGTCGTGGCGGCTCAGCGCCATGCAGATCAACAGATCAGGCATCTGCGCCAGGGGGATGGCCCGGCCGCTGTCGGCCAGCAGGAGGCGCGGCAGCGAGGGCAAGAACAGCTTCCTCGGCAAGTTCGGCATGGCGTCGGGCAGAACCTCCTCAGGCGCGATGGCGATCAGCCGGTGCAAGGCCTCTTCGGCGGCAATGCCGTAGCCCGCGGCCGCTCGCTGCAGTTCATCGACATGGCCGCGTACCGCCAGCCCACGCAGCCCCTCGCGCGCCACATCGCGGTCGCTGCCCGGGCGACCCAGGGCCACTGGAAGCAAACCGCGCGCCGCGGTTTCCGCGTAGTCGGTCAACCATTGCCAGGCCTGATCCTTTAGCCAGCGGTTTCGGCATGCCGCCTGCGCGACGTCCAGGGCCAATTGATCCCATTCGATGCAGTGGTAGAGCCGCATCGAATCCCGCGACGGACGCGGTAAGTGGCGGCGCAAGGCAGGCAGCATGGCATGCTCCAACCAGCGCAGCAGACGCGCCAGGCGGTGATCCCAATCCCAGCGCGAATCGATAGTGACCCGCGGCCCATGCTGCAACACCGATGCCGCCAGCGGTGCCGTGAAGTGCCAGAGAAACAGGTGATCGTTGTAGCCATGCTTGTGTGATGGCCGCGCCTGAAACCAATCGGACTCGACCCGTTGTTCGCGAACTGCCTGTTCAATTCGCTCCGGCAGCAGTCCCAACATCCACAAGCCCTTGCGCGGCTGATCCCAGCTTGCCGCCTGTGCTGGGGCTAGGGCTTGCAGATCGTCGAACATGGCATCGACCATCAGCTGGTGGTGGCTCCAGCCCAGATTGCTGCGCAAGCTCGGCGGCTGGAAGTTCTTTTCTTCCGCCGACCAATGGAAACGTGCTGGCATCGACTGAACGACCAGGTCAAGTTCGGGCACCGATGGACGTTCGGCCCGATGGCTCCACGGCGGGCGCTGCAGGATGGCCGGCAGTTCCGTGGGGCCTGCATCCTCGATCGAGTGGTCGACCTCCAACAAGCGCTCCAGGGTCTGCAGTTGCGCTGCATCGCAGTGCTCCCGCAATGTTTCCGCCCATTCAGGCCGATCGTACAGCAGCCGTTGCACCAGCTCGGCCGCGGGCTGGTTACGATTGGGCCTCCTGTCGAGCAACTTCTTTAGCACATAGATCGGCCAGCGCTTGGCGTGTTCGAGCACTGACTCTCGCACCGCGCTGTGGGCGAGAAAATCCAGCAGTCGATCGACTGCCGCTTCGGAATGGATGGATTTCAGAATCCGAAAGCCAAACTCGCCGAACTGGGCAAAGCGCGAATTGAGGTAAGCACGGACGAGATGTTCGACCACGGGCAGCGCTGCACCACCGTGCCAACGCAGGATCGCCAGCGCGCGAGCGTGCAACCGGCTATCAAACGGGTTGCCCAGCAGGCGATCGAGTTCGGCCTCAGTCGCCGGCATGCTGGACCAGTCGGAGAACAGCCGGTCGCGCTCCTGCTCGACCTGATCGACTTCGGCTTCCTTCTTCCGCATCCAGGCATCCCACACCACAGCGCCATCAGGCGTCGCCAGCAACATCTGCTTCTTTGTGCTCACAAGAATCCCCAACCGGACTACCAGGCCAAGCGCCCGGCAAAAGTCCGAAATCCTACTCGCAACCAGGTGCCCTTGGCTGCATAGCCAGCGGGTCGCTGACAGACTCGGCTTGCAACAGCAGAGCTGCGGGCGCGTTGGCCAGCGCTTGCGCCCAGCCAGGGCAAACGAGTAGAACGGACAGGTCTACTTCGATGGGTGCTGGATGAGCGCGTCCGAACGGCAGGTGGCACTGGGCCTGATGGCGCCGCTGACCGGCGTCGCCTCGATTTACGGCGCAGACATCGTGCGTTCGACGCAGATCGCCTGCGCCGAGGTCAACGCCGCCGGAGGGGTGCTCGGTCGACCGCTTGAGTTGCTAGTCGAAGATGATCAGTCTCAGCCCGCAGCGGCGGTTGGCGCGGCCCGCCACCTGGTGCAGCGGCGCGGCTGCGCTGGCCTGATTGGCAATCTGCTGTCAAACGTGCGCATTGCTGTGGCCGACGAGGTGAGCAGCACATTGCGGGTGCCGTATCTGAACTTCTCTTTTTACGAGGGCAGCATCAGCGACCGCCACTTCTTCCACTTTGCGGCCCTGCCCAATCAACAGATCGAGCCTTTGATGGACTGGCTGACCCGGCACCAGGGGCGCCGGATCTTTTTTGCCGGCCACAACTATGAGTGGCCACGCGGTTCGATCGACGTGGCACGAAGCGAACTTGACGCCTTGGGCGGGGACGTTCGCGGCGAACGCT
Source organism: Pseudomarimonas arenosa (assembly GCF_014841215.1). GTDB lineage: Bacteria > Pseudomonadota > Gammaproteobacteria > Xanthomonadales > Xanthomonadaceae > Pseudomarimonas > Pseudomarimonas arenosa. Next base: position 38,481 of record NZ_JACYTR010000004.1, on the reverse strand, counting down.
ATCTTGAGTTTGATCCGGACGATGCCCAGCTCGATGCTTTGCTGAATGAGGTCGCCCGCTCCGGCGCTGAAGTGCTGATGCCCTTCCTGGCTGGCCGCGATCAGATCCGATTGTTGAAGCGCTTTGCCGAGCGCGGCCTCGGTCAACGCATCCAGATCGCCGCCTGCCATCTCGACGAGGTGATGCTGAGCCATGTGCCCACCACCGCTCGCGGGGGCCTGCTGGCCTGCAACAGTTGGTTCATGGGAGTGGAAGGTCCGCTGCAGCGACGGCTGCTGGAGCAGCTCGCTGCCGCGCCGGGCGTCGACCGGCTGTGGCCCGAAGGTAACGGCATCATGTCGCACTTCGGCGAAGCCACCTGGATTTGCGTCCACGCCTATGCAGAAGCGGCTCGCCTCGCCGGCAGCACGGCAGCGGAGGCGATCTGCGCGGCCTTGCCGAGGATTCGCATTGCCGCAGCGCAAGGTCCGGTCTGGCTCGATCCCGATACCCGCCATGCTTACGTCAATATCTATCTCGCCCGCAGCGATGCCGAGGGTCGCTTCTCGATCATCGAGAAATTCCCTACCCGGGCGCCGAAAATTCCCACACGCCACGCACTCGCGACCCGTCCGGCCACCGACCGGCCAACCCACTTCGCGCAGACAAAGCTGCTCGTTGAGGATGCGGCGGGTATCCTGGCGGTGGCCGACACGCCCATTATCGCTTGCGCTCACAACGGCGTGATCCGTCTGGCCAATGCTGCGGCCTGCGAACTGTTCGGCTACCACGAGGGCGAGCTCGACGAGTTGCCCTTGGAACGCCTGCTACCCCCGCATCTGCGCGGGCCACACCGCGGACTGATGGCCAGGTTCGTCGAATCGGGCGAGACCCGTCGCGCCATGGCCGAGCGACGGGAAATCGTCGGTTACCGGCGCGATGGCAGCTTCGTGCCACTAGAGGTGGCCATCGCACGCCATGACAGTGAATCAAGCCAACTGCTGGTCGCTACCCTCCGTGATATCAGCACGCGCAAACGAACCGAAGACCAATTGCGCTGGCATGCCGATCATGACGCACTGACTGCCTTGCCGAACCGCCGATTGATCCGCGAGCGACTTAGCACGGCCTTGCGCCGCCAGCACCGCCTCGGCGCTGTCGGGCTGCTGCTGGTCAACCTCGACGGCTTCAAGCTGATCAATGACAGCTACGGCAGTGCGATTGGCAACCGCGTGCTGAGCCTGGTCGCGCAGCGTCTGCTTGAACTCTGCCCGGCCGGCGATACGATCGGCCGCTTGTCCGGAGATGAGTTCATCGTACTGAGTGAAGATCTTTCCTCCTCCGAACAAGCCGTTCAACTGGCTGAACACATCATTACATCGATGAGTGAAGAACTGCTGATCGATGACTTGCCCTTGCACCTGACCACCAGCGTCGGTATCGCCCTGGATGACGCCGATCTCGACCAGGCCGACGACCTGCTGCGCGCGGCCGACACCGCGATGCACGAAGCAAAGTTGAGTTCAGCAGGCAGCTGCCTCGTGTACAGCTCAATGCTGGCCGAACGCACACGGCAGCGGATGCAGATCTCTCAAGGACTGCATCGCGCCATCGCCAAAGGTGAGCTATCGCTGCGCCTACAGCCCATCGTCAACCCGACCAATGGCCACATCGTGGCGGCCGAGCTGCTATTGCGCTGGCACCCGGCCACCGGGGAGGTTCCGCCAGCGGTGTTTATCCCGATTGCCGAAGCGACCGGCACCATCATTGGCATTGGCGACTGGGTTTTCGCCCAGGCCTGTGAGATCGAAGCACGCTGGCGCCAACGCTGGGGCGATGCAGCGCCAGCGTATCTTGCAGTTAATCTGTCGCCACGGCAGCTCAACAAATCGAGCATCGATGGCGACTTCGCTGCCATGATTGAGCGCAGCGGCGCCCGGCCGGAGCGCTTGCAACTCGAAGTGACGGAAACTGCGCTGATGGCCGACGTCGAGGCGAATCTGTCGGTTCTGCGGCGCCTCGCTGCACTCGGCATGCCGATTGCCGTCGACGACTTTGGCACCGGCTACTCGTCGCTGGCGCAATTGACCCGGATGCCGGTCAGCGTTTTGAAGGTCGACCGCGCCTTCGTTGCCAGCCTCGATCAGCAGCCCGAGAATCGCGCCGTGGTGCACGCCATCGTCAGCCTGGGTCGCGCGCTCGGCCTGACCTTGGTCGCTGAGGGCGTCGAGACGCCGGCCCAGCTGGACGAGATGCTGACCCAGGGTTGCTCGCTGGCACAGGGTTACCTGTTCTATCGGCCAATGGAGCTGGACGCGTTCGATCGCGCAATCGAGCAACAGCTGTGCGAAAGATCTACCCGGGCCTGAAGCGCACCAGAAAAATTCGGCGTACCCTACAGGCTTCGAGTAGCGGGGAGGATGCCATGCACGGTCCCTATACGGTTCGTCGTCGTCGGCTTCTGCTCGCCGGCCTGTGCTGGCCGGTACTCGCCCTGGCCGATGAGCGCTGTCTGCCCACGGCGCGCCAAGTGGAGGGCCCGTTCTACCCGCCCGACTGGTCTGGCGAACACGAGTTCGATCTCAGCCAGCTCAACGGCCATGCGACGCGGGCCGAGGGCGAGCTGATCGTGGTGAGCGGGCGCATCCTCGATGCCCACTGTCAGCCGGTGGTCGGAGCGGCGGTCGATCTATGGCAGGCCAATGCGCGCGGTCGCTATGCCCACCCGGCCGACCGCAATCCGGCGCCGCTCGATCCAAACTTTCAGGGTGCCGGGCGCGTACATACTGACAGCGAAGGCCGCTATCGCTTCATCACCATCAAGCCGGCGCCCTACGCCTTGCAGTACATCGACGGCAATCCCAGCGACGCCGGCTTTCGTCCGGCACATCTGCATTTCAAGGTCAGCAAGCCCGGCGTAACCCCCCTCACCACTCAGATGTACTTCGCTGGCGACCCCTATCAGGAGGAAGACGGTGTGTTGCGCCGCGTCAGCGATGCCGAGCGCGACGCCCTGATCATTGCGCCTACGTCTACTGCCAGCGGAGCGATGCAATTCGACTTTAACATGCACCTTCGCTCAACCTGAGACCAAGGAAGAAGCCTCGATCAGCCTCGATCCAATCCAAAGAAATTGAGGATCCGGCTGCGAATATCATCCGGCGCGCCGCTCTTGGACTTGCCACTGGGCGCACTGGCCCTGGCGCTGTCCAATTCGTCCTGCCGTTTGGCGATCACCTTCGACATTTCTTCGGCAATGTCTTTTCTCGATGCCAGCAGCTCGCGCAGTGCATCCTTGTCGAGCCGGTAACACTCGACGTCAGTGCGGGCAGTGACAGTGGCACGGCGCGGCTCGCCGGTCATCAGCCCCATCTCGCCGACCACGCTGCCGGCCTTCAGTGTCGCCACCCGCGTGCGCAAGCCCTCGTTCTCCGCCCATACATCGGCTTCGCCGCTGATGATCATGTATAGCCAGTGCGCCACACTGCCCTGGCGAGTGATGGTGTCGCCATGCACGAAGGGCGTATGCACCAAGGATTCGGCCAAGGCATCGCGCTCTTCTGCCGACAAACTGGCAAACAGTTCCACCGACGCCAGCGCAGCCAGGCGCTTGGAGCGATCGTGGGCCTGCATATGCGCTCGCCGCGCCTCATTTTCCTTGATCACCACGCGTTCTTCCTGCACCACAGCCAGCCGCATGCCGTTGCGGGCCAGCGCCGCCAGGGCGTGCATACGCACCTCGGAATCACTGGGATCGTCGACCCGCGGCTCGCTCAGCCAGAAGCGCAGCGCGTAGCGCGCATAGCCCTGACCGATGTCCATCAAGACTGCACTCGGCGCCGGTGTCTCCGCCACATGTTCAATCGAGGCCTGACGCACCGACTCCTCAAGCACTTCACAGACCCGACTGGGCGGAGCATCGAGCATGACGTTGAACCACACCCAGCGACGCCACACCGGCTGCGGATCACGACGCGAGCCAATCACCGTGAAGCGGTTCTTGACCAACCAGCCGTTGGGCACCACCACCGTCTCGCGGTTGCGGGTCTCGATCGCGGTATGGCGCCAACGAATGTCGACCACCTGACCATTGATATCGTCGAACTTAACCCAGTCTCCCACTCGCAGCGAATCGTCGATTTGCAGCACGACCCCGCCCAGCACATTGCCAAGTGTGTCCTGCATGGCAAATGCAACCACGGCGGTGATCACCGCCGAGGTGGTGACCAGGCTACCGAGATCGACCCCCACCACATGCAGCCAGACCAACAACCAGGCAGCTGCCAACACGGTGGTGACCAGATCCTCGACGATGCGCGCCGGGCTGAAGCGCAACAGCGGCAAGATGCCGCGAAACACCCCATGGACAGCCAGACGGATCAATACCGCGCCGACCCCGACTGCCGCCATCGAGGCCAGCAATCGCGCGGCCTTGCCATAATCGATGGCGCCCAAGCCCAAAGCCAGCAGTTCCAGCGCCACAAATCCCAGCAATACCACCAGCAGGTTGCGCACCGAAGATTTTTCGATGCGTTGCAGGGTCAGCACCCAGAGCCCCAGCAACAAGGCAACGCCCGCCCCCAGCATCACCTCATTCAACCAGAGCGAGCCCTTGGCAGCTTCCAGCAGTTCGGTCACGTCCACGGCGCCTCAAAGCAATGGATGAGAGCTGTAGCATAGCGTTTGTTCGATCTGCGAGCCCGATCGATCAAGCGCCGTGCTCTACGGGCGCACTGCCCTGGAACCCGAGCGCTTGCTCACCCTTGAAAATCGGCGACCCGCCAGAGATAGAGGCTGGCCAGGGTTCGATGCGGCGCCCATCGTTTGGCCCGCTCGGCGGCCTGTTTCGCCGTCGGCATCTGCTCCAGCTCATCCAGGCGTTGGATGCCCTTGCGCAAGCCGAGATCGTCCATGGCGAACACATCCGCCCTGCCGAGGCGGAACATCAACAGCATTTCCACTGTCCAGCGACCGATACCGCGTACCGCGGTCAGTCGATCGACGATCTCCTGGTCAGTCAGACGATCGAGCTGCCGCGCACTGGGAATCAGCCCCTGATCGGCGTGGCGGGCCAGGTCACGCAAAGCCAGCAGTTTGTTCGCCGACACGCCGCAGGCGCGCACGGTGGGATCATCGACCTTGGCCAGGCCCTTAGCGCACAGCTTGGCACGCCCGATGGCGGTTTCCACCCGGCCAACGATGGTCGCCGCGGCCTTGCCGCTCAACTGCTGGTACAGAATGGCGCGAGCCAGGGCGTCGACCAGATCGAATGACTGCGTCCAGCGCGGATCGCGCGGCAAGGCGCCAATCTTGCGCATCCAGCGACCAAGCTGCGGGTCATTCCGGCGCAGTGCACGCGCCGCCATGGCGATATCAAAACCTCGCTCAATCTTCATCACCGGCATGCCTAATCCTCTCGCTTCGCAGCCGAGGCGCGCCAGACTGCGGGAATGGCCAACAGCCAGGCCAGGATCAATAGACTGCCGCCGAACGGCGCCCATTGCGCTCGCCACTGCCAGAACAGCGCGGCCAGCAAACTGCCGACGAACAGGCAGGATCCCAGCATGATCGACCAGCGAACCAGGTTCAACAGACGCCCTTGGCCAAAGCTGTTCAGTGCCAGCAAGCCGAGACCGTGCAAGCCAAGCATGGCGGCGGCGGTAAACGCGCGTGGTTGGTCGACGGAATCAAGGCCGTGCGCGGCGTAGGCAGACAACGCGGTGGCGGCAGCCAGCGAAAATGCACCGAACGCTACGCTTGCTCGAACGATGAGTGGGTGCGCTGCGCGCATGGGCCCTTACCTTGCCATTGGTTCAGCTCGAGACTCCGCCCGGACAGGCGGCGCTGAATCAACATGCTACGCGAAGCTGCGCCGATTCGCCTCGCACCGTCATCCCGACCAAAGCCTGTGCTGGTCGAAGCACTCGGTCTCCATCTTGCTCTGCTTGCCGCTTCAAGATGGATCCCGGCTTTCGCCGGGATGACGATTTCCTGCACTCAGGGGAACTGCAAGTCAGCTCACTCCTTCGGCTTGAGATAGTCCTCAAGCTTGCGGTTGAGGTTGGCCGCTTTGAAACTCGGCAGCTGGAACACGCGGCCCTGGAACAAGGCCTGCCAGGCAGCGACTTCGTCGCGCAGTGCTTGCAGCTTGGCGTCGCGATCGGCCTCCGGATCGGTCACCGCCAACGGCGCCTGCGCGCTGCCTGCATCGCCAACCGCAGCATCGGAGGCGTTGGCCACCGGCTCGGCTTCGCTCGCGCCGGTCTCGGCTTCGGCTGACCCGTCGGCTGCGGCGGCTTGCTCGTCCTCAGCCTTGGCGGTTTGCTCTGCCTGCCAGGCCTCGGTCTGCTTGGCCTGTTCTGCGCTGATGTGCTGAACGGCTTGTTCTTCGTTCAATGCAGCACTCAGACTGACCCAGGTCTGGTTCTCCAGCATGTGGGCCGACAGTTCCACTGTGATGCCATCGATCAATTCGAACTTAGCAGATCGTTCAACAGCAGCATCGGCCTTCGCAGCGCCGACATCGTCGATCCGCAGGCCCTGCAGCAAGCCTGCTGTGGCGTCGGCCACGAAATCCGATGAGGCCTCGCGTCCCTTGGGCAGATTGAGCACGCGGAAGTCACCGTCTTCGTTGCGACCGATCTCGACCTTGTCCTTGTCCGCCGTCACCTCGACCCGTGCCACGCGATTCGGCTGCACATCGAGCAGGTCTTTCTTCAGCCAGTTGTTGGTCTTGGTTTCAACCGCGACATTACTGCCGATCAACCAGCTCTGCGCCTCACCGGGCGTGCGCACATAGGTGCCGGTGCCTTGGCTGTAATTGCTGCCAACGATCAGTGCCATCGGCTCACCGCCGCCCAGCAATTCGAGCTGCACTCCAGCAGCGTCCTCCTTGCTGACATCGGAGACACCCAGCTTCGAGTACAGCTCGGGGTTGGAGGTCTTGGCCTCCAGCCGCTTCGCCTGCGCAATGTTGAGCAGCACCCTGCGCAAGGCGTCGGCATCTGCCGGATAGGATTTTTCCTCCAGCTGCCAACCGCCATCCACTCGCTTCAAGGTGGCAACGCGGGCATCGCCGGCGCGAGTGATGCGCACTTCCTCGATGCTCTCCAGCCGCTCCAGCAGACCCGGCAAGGCTGGCCCGGTCATCGACAGCTCAGCGGCCGGCTTGCGCCCGGCGTCGAGCCACAGTGCCAAGCAGATCACCAGCACTGCCGCGACCAGTAGGCCAATCAGAATGCGTGGCTTCATGGCTGCACCTCCTTGCGCTGACGCAGACGCAGCAGTGCGAACACCAAGGCAATCACCGTGAGCACCAGGGGCACGCCGAGAATGTTGAGGAACTTGAGCTGTGTACCGAGCTTCTGGATATCGTCATTGAGCTGATGCTGCACCTGACGAAGTTCCTTGCGAATGCGCAGTTTCTCATCCTGAAAGCGCTCCAGGGCCTGACGTTGCTCTTCGGTCAGCAAGGTGGAGCTCTGGTCGCTGCGATTGTCCTGCAACTCGCTCAACTTGCGTTCGGTTTCACTGAGCTGCGCCTGCAGCTCGCGCTCCTTGCTGCGGAAGCGATCGTCGGCGGCGCGTTTCAGCGCCTCGACGGTGTCGAACGGGCGCGCCGAACTGGGCCGGGTGCGCACACTGATCAGATCAGCCGAACCGACCATGTTGTCGGCGGCGTTGATGATGAAATCGCCATTGTTGGCAAACGCATTCATCACTTTCTGGCTGAAGAACTGCTGCACTTGCACCCAGAGCCGATCGGTCAGCAGATCGGTGTCGGCAAACAGGATGACATTCGCCGGCTCCCGGGTTTCGCTCAGATGCCCGTCACCGCTGCGATCGGGGAACGCCGTGTTCAGTTGGCCACTCAAGCGACCGGCCAACACGTAGCGCTCCTTGCTCGGCACGAATTCGTTGAACAACTGATCGGGATCAGGCAGAAAACGCACGCGATCGGTGGCCACCGTGGTGCTATTGGCCGAAGACTGCGCCAACGCCTCCCAGTTCGCCGTGGCGCCGTCCAGCACCACGAAGTGACCGGCGGTGGACATGTTCACCGCTTCCAGTTGCGCCGACACGACGTCGTTCTGGTTCAGCTGTTCCACGCCCAGTCCGAGGATGGCCAGATGCGGGCTCGGGCCGCGGTCAGGGCGACTTTGAATGGGAAGGCCGAGTTCGGCGTCAAGCACTACCTGCTCGGGGTCGAACTTGATGCCCCAGGCCTTGAACAGCGTATCGAGGTTGGACGATTTGCTTTCAAACATGGCCTGGGTCGGATCGACGCCCTGCCCGGCCTGCTCCATTTCAGCGTGAGGGTCGACGAACACAATCAAACGCCCGCCGCGCATCACGAACTGATCGATGGCATACAAGGTGTCGGTGGAGAGGCCTTTCGGATGCACCAGCATCAACAGCTCGATTTCCTCGTCGATCGACGTGACGGTTTTTTCGACCTGCTTGACCTCGAACAGGTTCTTCAACTCGCCATAGACCACCGCGCCGTCAGTGACGCGGCGCGCCGCCGGGTCGAAACCGGGGCCGATCTCCAGCGTACTGAGCATGCCAATCACCGGCTTTTCCTTGCCCGACAAGCCATTGATCAGCTTGGCGACGTCGTACTCCAGAAAGGCCTCCTTGTCCGGCTGAAAGAACGGAATGGCCATCGCACCGTCCGTCGAGTTGGTGCCGGCCAGACCGAAGAACAGGCTGCCCTGACCGTTGCCCAGCGGCACGCCCTGCAGACCGGCTGCGGTAGCGCGGTCCTCGGCTTCCGAGAACGGCTCCGGATCGATTACTTCCAAGCGAACCTTGCCGCCCGAACCGGCAGCAATCTCCTCCAGCAGTTCGCGCACGCGCTGAGCATAGGTGCGCAAATGCGGGATATCGGCAGCCGCTTGCTCGGAGAAGTAGAAATACAGCTGCACCGGCTCGTCCAGCTGATTGACCACGGCACGCGTGCCATCCGACACCGTGTACAGCTGGTTGGCGGTGAGGTCGAGGCGAACGCCGCGGAACAGCACGCCCACCAGCATCACCGAGGCAATGAACAACAGCGCGATCACCAGCAAGCTGGTGCCGGTGAGAGCGCGTCTTTGCAACAGATTCATGAACTCGCCCTCCTTAGTCGGCTTTCTTGAGATCGATGACCACGGCGCAGGCATATAGCCAGAAACCGATGGTCAACAGGAAGAACAGCAGGTCACGCAGATCGATCACGCCTTTGGCGATGGCGGCAAAATGAGTGAGGAAGCTGAGCTGCGAAATTGCGTCCACCAGGAACTGTGGCAGCACGCTCGAGGCCAGATCCAACACCAGGGGGAACCCGGCCAGCAGCATCAGAAAACACACCACCACGGTGAGGATGAAAGCGATGACCTGATTGCGCGTGCAGGCTGACAGGCAGGCACCAATGGCCAGAAACGCACCGGCCATCAGCAGGCTGCCCAGGTAGCTGGCCAGGATCACGCCGTTATCAGGATTGCCGAGGTAGTTCACCGTGATCCAGATCGGAAAGGTTCCGGCCAGCGCGATCGCGATGAAACTCCAGGCGGCGAGAAACTTGCCCAGTACAGCCTGCCACATGGTGACCGGCAGGGTCAGCAGCAATTCGATCGTGCCGCTCTTGCGCTCCTCACTCCACAGCCGCATGCCGACGGCTGGAATCAGAAACAGATAGAGCCAGGGGTGAAAGTTGAAGAACGGTTGAAGATCAGCCTGACCGCGCTCGTAGAACCCGCCCAAGTAGAAGGTCAAGGCCTTGCTCAGGGCGAGAAAGATCACGATGAAGATATAGGCCAAGGGGGTGGCGAAATAGCTCTTCAGTTCGCGCTTGTAGATCGCTAGGGTCGGGTTCATGCGCGGCCTCCGGCGGTGTTCTGGGTCGTGATCTGGCGGAACACTTCGTCGAGTCGGCCCTGTTCAAGCTGTAGCTCACTGAACACAACGTTCTGACTGCGCAAGTACTCGCTGACCTTGTCGAACAGGCGCGCACCTTGTTTCGGAAAGGCAGTCATGCGGCCGTCCTGCGGATCGATTTCCACGGTGGCGACGCCTTCGACGCGCTTCAGACCATCGCGCAGCGCCGCCGGATTGTCGGTTGTCAGCGACACCGCACCGTGATAGCGCGAGCGCGCCTCCAACTCGGCCGGCGTGGCGTCGGCCAACAGCTTGCCTTTGGCGATGATCACCGCACGCGAGCAGACCGCATGCACCTCTTCCAGAATGTGGGTCGAGATGATGATGATCTTGTCGCGCGACATCGAGCGGATCAGGTCGCGCACCTCGTGCTTCTGGTTGGGATCAAGGCCGTCGGTGGGCTCGTCCAGCACCAGGACCTTGGGGTCATGCAGGATCGCCTGCCCCAGTCCGACGCGGCGCTTGAAGCCCTTCGATAGCGTATCGATCGGCTGGTACAAGACCCCTTGCAACTGCAGCCGAGCGACCACTTCAGCGATGCGCCGGTCACGCTGCTCGCCGCCTATGCCGCGCAGTTCGGCGACAAATCGATAGAACTCCAACGGCGTCATTTCGCCGTAGCTGGGGGCGCCCTCCGGCAGATAGCCCAGCATCCGCTTGGCTTCGATCGGCTGCTCCTGGACATCGAAGCCGCACACTTTGGCGCTGCCCGATGTCGGAGCCAGAAAGCCGGTGATCATTTTCATCGTGGTGGACTTGCCGGCGCCATTGGGCCCGAGAAAACCCAACACCTCACCGGGTTCCACCTTGAAGCTGATGTTGTCGACGGCGGTAAGCTCGCCGTAGCGCTTGGTCAGTGACTGTGTTTCGATCATATCCTTTGTCCAAACAGTCGGGGCACAGGCCTGCCCCGGGCGAACGCCCAGGCAGATCTGCACCAGCAGACTTCAAGTGGGCGCGAAGCGCGGACACCGGCCGCCTTACGGTTGGCTCGGGCCCATCCCCCGCTTCGCACCGCCACGCCAAGCCCGGCTGCCCCCATCGGCGCTACAAAGCACCGATGCGAACAACAGGGACCGAGGCCCTATACCGCAGAAAATCGAAAAAGTTCCGCAACGCAGGCCTTGTTACGGTCTAAAAAGCAGAAGGCCCGCCGAAGCGGGCCTTCTTGATACAACGAAAGCGCGATTGCGCCTTACTCGGCTGCAGCGGCTTCTTCGGCTTCCGGCGCTGCGGCTTCCTCGGCCGCTTCGGCAGCAGCCTGCTCAGCAGCCACGGCGGCACTGGCTTCAAGCTGACCCGCCGCCCACTGGCTTTCCTTGATCGGCCAATAGATCTTGAATTCGGCTTCTTCGGCGGCCGTGGTTTCGATATCGGTCAGGTACTCCTCGAAGGCGCGATCCTGAATGACTTCACCATGGGTGGCCGCGTAGGCGCGCAGCTGGTCACGCAGCAAGGGCAACGCCGCCGGGTGTCCCTGATAGCGCGTGGTCAAGGCGTTACCGCCGTAAGAGGCGCCCTGCATCACACCTTCCGGCAGGTTGAGGCCAGCCAGCATCGGCAGCGTCGGTGCTTTCGGCTCCATGCCGGGCAGCGCTTCGGCGGCCGGCTGCGCGTCGGCGGCTTCGCCCGCAGCGTCGGCTGTTGCATTCGGATCGACGAATTGTGCGTTCTCCGGCGCCACGAATGGGATCGCCACGTCGAACTCGTACTCATCGCTGCCGAAATTGGTGGTGATGAGCCGCACCGGCCCAGCCGCTTCGAGCCTGTTATCAGCCAGCGCCTTGCGCAGCTGGGTAATCGCCTTGGTCATGCCCTCTTCAACCGCGGTGATGTTGCGCTTGGTCTTCAACGATGCGTACAGCACATGCTGCGGCGCGACCTGCTCGTAGGCCACGTCAATACTCGAGTAGTCGAAGCGCGGCATGGTGGCCAGCAAGCCACCGACCTGGCCCAGGGCCAGCTTGATGTCATCGCCAGCGGTGCGATCAACATACAGACCGGCATAGCGGCCCATCAGATCCCAGCCGTATTCGACGGTGTAAGTCCACTTCACTTCCACGGTCTTGCCGCGGTCGTCGAACTCCACCACCGCCAACTTGTTTTCGCCACGAGCCGGATTCTCGATCGCGTAGGCGATTTCCATCACGTCTTCGCTAGTGATGATCTCGTAGCTGCCCTGGCCGACCTTCGGATCGCGCGAATCAAACACCAGCTTCGCGCCAACACCACGCTCCGGGCCTTCGAAGGAGATGTTCATCGACGGATCATGCGATCGCAGCGGATGCCACTCGGGGAAGCGGCGGAACCCGTTCATCAGGTCAAACACCATCCGCGCCGGATAGTTGGTTTCGATGGTGTGGGTGACCTTACGCTCGGCCGGCAGCATCACGCCGATCAGCACGAAGACTACGACGACGATGATCAGCGAAATCAGCAATTCAAGTATACGAATCATTCAACGGGCTCCAGGGACTTGTCTCCGCCTGCGGGGCTGTTTGGCGGTTTCGCCGGTCGGACCGGATGCGCCAAAACGTACCGGCGGCCAGGACAGGCGGGCGCCGTATGCTAGCAGGGTTCGGCGACGAGTCGCAGCCCAACGAACGTTTCAATCTTTCGCCAGGGCGAATTCTGCGTCCGCGCTCACACAGGGCCGTACTGCAGGCGTCAAGCTCCGGCGGCGAACAGCACTCCCCGCTGGCGCCAGAACGCTAGACCAGCTTGAGTTCGAATGCCTTGAGCACGGCGCGGGTGCGGTCGCGAACGCCGAGTTTGGAAAGTATGTTGGAGACGTGGTTCTTTACCGTGCCTTCGGCCACGCCGAGGGAGTTGGCGATCTCCTTGTTGGAGTAGCCACCGGCCATCAGTCGCAGGATCTCGGTTTCACGCTCGGTCAGCGGGTCGGGACGATCCAGACTGGTGAAATCGGTATGCATACCCTCCAAACCAGAGAGCAGCCGCTGAGTGACTGCCGGCTGAACGAGCGATCCCCCATCGGCCACGGTCTGGATGGCATCGACCAGCTGATCCAGCGAGACGTCTTTCAGCAGGTAGCCGCGCGCTCCGGCCTTCAGCCCGGCCAGGACCAGCTGATCATCGTCAAAGGTGGTGAGGATGATGGTCGGCCGCATCTCGCCGCTGGCCGCCATGTGTTGCAAGGCCTCCAGCCCCGACATCACCGGCATCCGCATGTCCATCAGGACCACATCGGGCTTGATCTGCGGGATCATCTCGACCGCTTGCCGGCCATCGCCGGCTTCGGCCACCACTCGAATATTGTCGGAGAGTTCGAGCAGGGAGCGAATTCCCTGCCGCACCAGGGTCTGATCGTCGACCAGCACCACCCGAACCGTTGCGTCCGTCATCTCAATCTCCCTGTACCGATTGCAGCGGTACCCAAGCGTCTACAGCAAAGCCCTTGTCGGGGGCGGTGTCTATCTTGAGCCGACCGCCCACGTTCTCCAAGCGCTCGCGCATCCCGCGCAGACCATTGCCGGCCACGAAAGCATCGGCGCCACGGCCATTGTCCGACGCCGCAATCGCCACACCACCGTCTGCCGCCGCCACTTTCAGCTGCAGTTTGCTGGCGCCGGCGTGGCGTACGGTATTGGTAATGATTTCCTGTGCGCAGCGCAGGACCACCTGGGCTCGTGCGGGGTTACCGATTCGCAAATCCGGCTCGACCTGCAGGTGAATATCGATGCCCGGCACATCATCGACCAGCGAAGCCAGTGCCTCGCGCACATCGATGCTGTCATCTTCGCGCAGTTGACTCACTGCTTCACGCACATCGGTAAGCAGCAGCTTGGCCAGCGACTGCGACTTGCGCACATGCTCCTGCGCCTTGCCGGTGCTGACATGCGAGGCCACTTCCAGATTCAAGCTCAGCGCCGTCAGATGGTGCCCCAGCAGATCATGCAGCTCGCGCGAAATGCGCATGCGCTCGGTCAGTCGACTGCTTTCCGCCAGCAGCGCGCGGGTCGCCCGCAACTCGGAGTTCAATCGACGCTGCTCTTCCCGCGCCTGCGCCTGCTGCCTTGCCACCAGGCTGGTCACAAACACGAAACTGGCGAAGCCCATGTACAAGGTCGACTGCAGGAAGGCATCCAGCAACTCATATTCGGGGAAATTGAGAAAGATCGGGAACGCAGCAATATGTTGTGCGATCAACCAGGCCACCCCGTGCGACAGGCGCAAATACCAGGGCAGTACCCCGGAGACCACCATCAGCAGGATGCTGCCCAGACCACTATCGCTGAATCGACTCACGCCGATCGCGCTGACCGTGAGCAGGACCAGAGCAGCCAGATCGTACAGCCGGGCGCGCCGCAGCCCCAGGCGCCGCGAAACGAACAGATAGCTGGCGCCAAAGGTGAAATAGCAGGCGCGCCAGGCGAGCTGGCTGAAGTCACTGAGACCGCTGGACTCGCCGAAGTACCAGGGCTGCCACATCATCGGAATGCCGACGCAGACCCAGGTGAACAGGCCGGCGTAAGTCAGCATCTGGGTCGGGGCAAAGCGTTGACTGGGCATCGGCGGATTCTAGCCGGCCGCGACGCCACTGCCTCATGCCCTAAGTCACAGCCGGGAAGACCTTCGCCCGGGGGCGACTCGTGCGATAATCCGCGCCGGCCTCGGGAGGGGCCGCACCGCGGAGATTGCGTTCTGCGGACTAGAGGTTTTCGGAGACAGGAATGTCGATTCAAATTCGGGATGTGTCTGAGCACGAGCTGGACTCGGTGCTGGCACTGAACAATGCTGCAGGCGTGAATATCCTGCCCCTGGATGCCGCAGGCTTGCGCTGGTTCTATCGCAACGCCGGCTATTTCCGGGTGGCAGAAGTCGACGGCACGATGGTCGGGTTTCTTATTGCCCTGGACAATCAGGCCAACCACAGCAGCAGCAATTTCCGCTGGTTTGCCGATCACTATGCGGAATTCGTCTACATCGACCGTATCGTCATCGCCTCACCGCGACGCGGCCTGGGTGTGGGGCGGGCGTTTTACGCCGACGTCACCAGCTTTGCCGAGGTGCGCTCACCGCTGCTGACCTGCGAGGTGTTTCTGGAGCCGCGCAACGACGTGGCGGTGCTATTCCACGGCACCTACGGGTTCCAGGAAGTGGGCCAGCAGATCATGGAGCCGGTTGGCCGACGGGTGTCGATGCTGGTCAAGACACTGTGCAGCTACCCCTACGTCAAGCAGACCTATCTCGACCAGGGCGGTCTACCGCACGTGTCGTGGCTGAGCAGTCGCCTGCCCAGCAAGGACCCACCGCGTGCCACCGGAACCTGAACTGTGAGCAAGCCTGCAACAGAGCTGGAACAAG
This sequence comes from Pseudomarimonas arenosa, assembly GCF_014841215.1. Classification (GTDB taxonomy): domain Bacteria; phylum Pseudomonadota; class Gammaproteobacteria; order Xanthomonadales; family Xanthomonadaceae; genus Pseudomarimonas; species Pseudomarimonas arenosa. The sequence goes on along the minus strand of NZ_JACYTR010000004.1, from coordinate 23,256 downwards.
CCGGTGAACTGAAGATTGGCCAGGTGGGTATTGCCAATCTGCGTGTACGCGAATGGCAGGTCGATCGCCTCGCCGCAGAAATGCGTGAACGCGTAGAGCGGGCGCCCAGTCTGTTCCAGCACGCCGCAGTGGTGGTTGACCTTGGCTCACTGAGCCAGTGCCCGAGCCCGATCGAAGCTCGCGAGCTGTTGAGTCGGCTCAGCCAGGCCGGGGTGCACCCGGTTGCGCTGGCCTTCGGTACCAGCGAAATCGAACGGCTGGCGCGCGAACTGGGCCTGCCCTTGCTGGCCAAGTTCCGCGCCCAGTATGAGTCGACCAGCCAGCGCGCAGCGCCGCCCCCCCCGGCGGTCGAGCCTGCCGTGGAACCTGCCCCGGCACCGGCCAGCGCTGCGGAACCACCGGCGCCGGCCAGAGCTGGCGGGCAGATCGTCGAGCTGCCGGTGCGTTCGGGCCAGCAGGTCTATGCCCAGGGTCGTGACCTTACTGTGCTGGCCGGTGTCGGTGCCGGTGCCGAGGTGATCGCCGACGGCTCGATTCACGTGTATGGTGCGCTACGCGGCCGCGCCTTGGCTGGGGCGCATGGCGACGAGTCGGCCAGAATCTTCTGCCGTGAGTTCCACGCCGAACTGGTCGCGATTGCGGGACATTACAAGGTGTTTGAAGACCTGCCGGCAAACCTTCGCGGTCGGCCGGCGCAGATTTGGCTAGAAGACGAAAAACTTTGCGTCGCCGAACTGACCTAGGCGGCGGGATTTATCGGAGATCGATCACTTGGCAGAAATCATCGTTGTAACCTCAGGTAAGGGCGGCGTCGGAAAGACGACGACCAGCGCCAGTGTGGCCTGTGGCCTGGCCCGACGCGGCAAGAAAGTGGCCGTGATCGATTTCGACGTGGGGCTGCGCAACCTCGATCTGATCATGGGCTGTGAGCGCCGGGTGGTGTATGACTTCGTCAATGTCATCCAGGGCGAAGCCAGCCTCAAACAGGCGATGATTCGCGACAAGCGCCTCGACAACCTGCATATCCTGGCCGCCTCGCAAACCCGCGACAAGGACGCCCTCAGCAAGGAAGGTGTCGAGCGCGTACTGAACGAGCTGGCCGACGACGATTTTGACTACATCGTCTGCGATTCGCCGGCGGGCATCGAAAAAGGCGCATTCCTGGCCATGTATTTCGCTGACAAGGCGATCGTCGTGGTCAATCCGGAAGTGTCGTCGGTGCGCGACTCGGATCGCATTCTGGGCCTGCTGGCCTCAAAGACCCGCCATGCCGAGCAAGGCAAGCGCGTATCGGAGTACCTGCTGCTCACTCGCTATTCGCCCAAGCGCGTCGAAAGTGGGGAAATGCTGTCGATCGGCGACGTTGAGGAAGTGCTGGGCCTGAAGACCATCGGCGTGATCCCGGAGTCGCCGGATGTTCTGAACGCTTCAAACAAGGGCGAGCCGGTGGTGCTGGACCCGAACTCCAATGCCGGGCAGGCGTACGAAGATGCCGTTGCCCGCCTGCTAGGTGATGAGCGCCCGATGCGCTTCACCCAGGTCGAAAAGAAAGGCCTGCTGTCCAAGCTGTTCGGAGGTTGAGCATGGCCCTGTTTGATTTTCTTCGTGCCAAGAAGAACACGGCGTCGATTGCCAAGGAGCGGCTACGCATCATCGTCGCCCAGGAACGCAGCACCCGCGGCGGCCCGGACTACCTGCCCGAACTGCAGCGTGAGTTGCTGGCCCTGATCAAGAAATACGTCCACGTCGATGCCGACGCGGTGAAGGTGGATCTGGTCAAGGATGGCGAGCACGACGTGCTGGATATTTCGGTGTCCCTGCCGGAACGCGGTGAAGGACACGGCTGATTCGGGATTCGGGATTCGGGATTCGGGATTCGGGATTCGGGATTCGGGATTCGGGATTCGGGAAATCATAGGGTGCGCCTTGGGCGCAGCGAAACAACCTGTCTGTGTGTTATGTGCGCTGAACCAACGCTTCCCGACTCTGCTGATGTACTGCGCCTGGCCGATATCGGCTGGACCGCACCAAGCAAGCTGCTGAGTCGTTTCGGCCTACGTCTGCATCGGGTCGGCGCAGGCCAGCCGATTCCCGGCAGCTACTGGGGCGAGTCCGAGGCCGGCATCATCGCTGAAGACGTCTACGCCCGCGACGACACGCCGGTGCATTCGCTGCTGCACGAGGCCTGCCATCTGATTGTGCTACCGCCCGAGCAGCGCGCTGCCGTGCACACCGATGCTACCGACTCCGTAGCCGAGGAAGATGCCTCCTGCTACCTGCAGATCGTGCTGGCCGAACAGCTGCCAGGCGTCGGCGCGCAGCGCCTGATGCAGGATATGGATCGTTGGGGCTACACGTTTCGACTGGGTTCGGCGCAGGCCTGGTTCGAACGAGACGCCGATGATGCGCGCCTTTGGCTGCTCAAGCGCGGCCTGCTTGCCCACTGCCCCACCCCGCCCACCGCCGATGCTGCGCCTGCACTTGCACCGGCGGCGCCCGCGGTCTAGCCTGCGGTCCCTCGTTTCCGCGCGGAAACGAACCTTCCCGTCCAATCGTTGTTCGGAGTCAGCCAGTGAAACTCAAACGCGCGCCGCTTGCGCTCAGCATTCTTTCCTCGATCGCCCTGCTCGCTGCCTGCGGCAGCGCTCCCGAACCCACGGTTGAGCAAACACCCAAAGAAACCGGCGATGCGTTCGTCGCTCGCGTCAACAAGACCTTCGCCGATCAGATGCCCGAGGCGACCTCGGCGGCCTGGTTGTCGCAGACCTACATCAACGAAGATACCGCCCGCGTTTCGTCGGCATCGAGCGAGCGCTCGCTGACCACTCTGAACCGACTGGTCGAAGAAGCCAAGGCAGTGGAAGGCACGCCGATGAGCGAAGCCAGCCAGCGCGCCGTTGCCCTGCTCAAGCTGCAGACCTCGATGCCGGCGCCGCGTGATCCGGCCAAGCTCAAGGAGCTGACCGAAATCTCGACCAAGCTGGAACAAGCCTACGGGGCGGGCAGCTACTGCACCGGCGAAGGCGAGGCCAAGACCTGTCGCGACATCGGCGAGCTGTCTGAAGTACTGGCTAAGAGCCGCGACCCGCAGGCGCAGAAGGAGGCATGGGAAGGCTGGCACACCATCGCCAAGCCGATGAAGGCCGACTACCAGCGCTTCGTCGAGTTGGTGAATGAGGGCGCCCGTGAGATGGGCTACGAGAATGCCGGCCACATGTGGCGTTCTGGCTACGATATGGATCCGGCGGCCTTCCAGCAGGAAACCGACCGCCTTTGGGGCCAGGTCAAGCCGCTGTACGATCAGCTGCAATGCTATGTTGGCGATAAACTGGTTGCTAAGTACGGCGAACAGGGCAAGGTCGACGGCAAGTACTTGCCGGCGCACCTGATGGGCAATCTGTGGCAGCAGGATTGGGGCAATCTGTGGGATTTCCTGCAGCCCTACCCGGGCGCCGGCGATCTCGACATCACCTCGGCCCTGCAAGCGCAACGTGATGCCCTGTACGGCGAAAAGGTCGCCAAGCTGGGCTCGGGCGCCAGCGCCGAGCAGCTGGTGGGCGCCGCACGAGAGGCCGATCTGGCCCACGCCAAGCAGATGACCCAGCTGGCCGAGAGCTTCTACACGGGACTTGGCATGCCGGCCCTGCCGGAGTCATTCTGGACCAAGGCGCAGTTCATCAAGCCGCGCGACCGCGACGTGGTTTGCCACGCAAGCGCCTGGCAGATGAACCCGGATGCCAGCGACGTGCGCATGAAGATGTGCATCAAGCCGAACGAAGAGGATCTGACCACGATCTATCACGAGCTCGGCCACGTCTACTACTACCTGGCGTACAAGGATCAGCCCCCGATGTTCCAGTCGGGCGCCCATGACGGCTTCCACGAAGCGATTGGCGACACCATCGTGCTGGGCATGACGCCAAGCTACCTGCAGTCGATCGGCCTGATCGGTAGTGCCACGGTCAGCGAGGAGGCAACCATCAATGCGCAGATGCGCATGGCTTTGGCCAAGGTGGCCTTCCTGCCGTTCGGCCTGATGATTGACCGCTGGCGCTGGGGCGTATTCGACGGCAGCATCCCGGCCGATCAGTACAACAAGGCCTGGTGGGATCTGAAGGCCAAGTACCAGGGCGTCGCGCCGGCCTCGTCGCGTGGCGAGGAGTTCTTCGATCCGGGCGCCAAGTACCACGTGCCGGGCAACACGCCCTACACCCGCTACTTCCTCTCGCACATCCTGCAGTTCCAGTTCTACAAGTCACTCTGCGACGCGGCCGGTCACGAAGGGCCGCTGCACACCTGCAGTTACGCCAACAACGAGGCGGCCGGCGAGAAGTTCTGGGCAATGTTGCAGAAGGGTCAAAGCCAGCCCTGGCAGCAGACCATGAAGGAGCTGACCGGCGGCGAGCAAATGGATGCCAGCGCCATTCTCGATTATTTCGCCCCACTGGACGCTTGGCTGAAAGAACAGAACCAAGGCAAGAGCTGCGGCTTCTGATCACAGCGTTTCATCGCCGGAAGGGCGGCTGCGGCCGCCCTTCTGGCGCTCTGCCCTAACGACAGCGAGAGAGTCTCCGTTGGCTGCTAGCTAGGTACCCACCGCTTCGCTGCCCTGGCGTTCGGCGGTGCGGGTCCAGACGTCGGCCAGCTTTGGCAGCAGCCCGCGATACTTGTTCAACGATACCAGGCTGACCACCGCATGCTCAGGATCGGTGGCGCGACGCTCGGCCTCCCCGGTCAGGGTGTGACCATTGCTCCCCAGCAACGCCCACATCATCGGCTGAGCCGCGTTTTCGCCGCGACGCACCACCACGGCAATCTCGCCGTTCTTCAATCGAACCAGGGAACCGGGTGGAAACACACCAATCTCGCGAATAAAGGTCTGGGCCAGCTCCTCGTCGATCTGCTTGCCGCGATCGAGAAAGATTTGCCTGAGCGCATCCTTGGCCTGCAACGGGTCACGATAAGCACGCGGACGGATCATTGCCGAGTAGATGTCGACCATCGCAATCAGTCGCGCCTCTAGACCGATCTGGCTACCACTCAGGCCGCGCGGGTATCCGCTGCCATCGACCCGCTCATGATGGTCGCGTACGGCCGTCAGCCAGGCCTCGGCATCCACACCTGCGGCGCTCAGCATCTGCGCGCCAAGATCCGGATGCCCTTCCAGCAGCTGACGCTGCTGCAGGCTCAGCGCATCGCGCTGGCTGTTCAAGGCATCGGCCAGACGAAACATGCCCAGGTCATAGGTCATCGCCGCGCCAATCACCACCTGCCGCCGATCGGCCTGCAAGCCAATCGCTCGACTCATCAAGTCGGCCAGGACGGCTGCATGCATGTAGCGCGCCGAGCCGCCACGCATCTGCTCGGCGGCATCGACCTGGAATGCCGCCAGCGCGGCATCGGCATCTTCATCGCAAGCGACCATGATCAGGGCCGCAAGACGCAGGCAATCACTGAGTGCATCGGGATAGGCACTGTGCAGCTTTACCATCGCCGCTTCGTGCCAGTCCTGCGCGGCGCGCATGCGGCGGAACACCGGCATCCGGTGATATTCGATCTTCGGTGCCAGCGGCGCGGCTTCGCGCTGGCGCTCGGCCTCGATCACGAAGCCCCGAGCGAGCATCGCGTTATACAGATCTTCGGTGCGGATCACGTCGCCTTTGCGCAGCAACAGGTTGCCCTGCCGGTCATGCACCGGCCATGGCAAGGGCTCGCCAATGTGCAAGTCCTGCGGTGTTAACGCACGTGCCGCCATTCCAAACTCACTTCGCACAGTTGCTGCGTTGGAGGCACTTGCCAATCAGCAACTTAAGCTCAATTGTTTACAAACAAGCTGAGACAAGGCCAGGAAGCTTCCTTTTAGGCCCAATTAGATTCGAACGCAAGCACAAATGTGAATTTTTTCCATTCGGCTCACACTCAGCTTCTACACCGGCGCCAGGCCGCATTGGCGTTACACTTCGCGGCCTCGGAGCCTGCTCGGAACTCAGCCATGTCGAACACGATGAAAGCCCTGGTCAAGCGCGAAGCCACCAAAGGCATCTGGATGGAACAAGTGCCGGTTCCGACGCCGGGGCCGAATGAGGTGCTGATCAAGCTGGAGAAGACCGCGATCTGCGGCACTGACCTGCACATCTACAAGTGGGATGAATGGAGCCAACGCACCATCAAACCCGGTCTGGTGATCGGCCACGAATTCGTCGGTCGAATCGTCGACATGGGGCCGGGCGTCACCGGCTACCAGCTCGGCGACCGGGTGTCGGCCGAAGGCCATATCGTCTGCGGTCATTGCCGCAATTGTCGTGCCGGCCGCCAGCATCTGTGCCCCAACACCGTCGGCATCGGGGTCAATCGGCACGGAGCCTTCGCCGAGTACATCACCATGCCGGCGAGCAATCTGTGGCCAATTCCCGATCAGATCCCCAGCGAGCTGGCGGCATTCTTCGACCCGTACGGCAATGCTGCACATTGCGCGCTGGAGTTTGATGTTATTGGCGAGGACGTGCTGATCACCGGCGCCGGCCCGATCGGCATCATCGCCGCCGGCATTTGCAAGCACGTCGGCGCCCGTAACGTCGTGGTGACCGACGTCAACGACTACCGCCTCAAGCTGGCCGCCGAAATGGGCGCCACCCGGGTGGTCAACGTCGCCAAGCAGAGCCTGAAGGAGGTAATGAAGGACCTGCATATGGAAGGCTTCGACGTGGCGCTGGAGATGTCCGGCCACCCCGGCGCGTTCAATGACATGCTCGAATGCATGTATCACGGCGGCAAGATCGCCCTGCTCGGCATCCTGCCCAATGGCGCCGGCATCAACTGGGACAAGGTGATCTTCAAGGGCCTGACCCTGCACGGCATCTACGGACGCCGCATGTATGAAACCTGGTACAAGATGACCCAAATGCTGCTGACCGGCTTTCCGTTGCAGAAAGTGCTCACCCACCAGATTCACATCGATGACTTCCAGCGTGGTTTTGACCTGATGGATTCCGGGCTCTGCGGCAAGGTCGTGTGTAGCTGGAATTGATTCGGGATTCGGGATTCGGGAAGAAGCATAGCCCCTCTCCCCTCGCGGGAGAGGGGTTGGGGAGAGGGGGAAGCCCCCAACACTTAACTCATGGCTCAAACAAACCGGTAAGCAATGACCCCCTACGTTCTTTGGCACAACCCGCGCTGTTCCAAGTCGCGCGAAGCACTGGAACTGCTGCGCTCGCGCGGCATCGAGCCGGTAATACTCGAATACCTCAAGCATCCACCACACTGTGCCGAAATCGAACGCGTGGCCAGTGCGCTGGGCGAGCCGGTAAAGTCGATGATGCGCAGCAATGAGCCGGAGTTCAAAACACTGGGTTTGGATGCGCCGGGTGTTTCCGACGCTGCCTTATACGCCGCGATGGCCGGTTACCCGCGCCTGATCCAGCGCCCGATTCTGGTTCACGGCGATCGTGCCGTGGTCGGCCGCCCGCCTGAACGACTGCTCGAACTGCTCGATTCCGCCCACTGATCCATGCCAACCTTTCTGCGCACCGGCCTTTGGGCCCTGGTGCTGTGCTGTTCCTGCGCTCAAGCCACCGCGCCCGTTCGTCTACCGGCCAGCGAACTGGCTGACCCCAGCCTGCTCAGCGGCCCCGGATTCAGCGTTCGACCCGAGGCTGAAATTGCCGGCCTGCAGGCCCGCTTCGTCATCGATACGCGCTGGGGCGAACTGCAGGTCGACTCAGTGGAACTACTGGCCGTGCGGGTCGAAGAGATGGCCGCGGTCTCAGTGCTTTACGGCGAAAAGGTGAGCAACACGCTGAAGCGCGCTGGCCTGGAAAAGGCCGGTTCGCCCTGGAACAGCGCGGTGGCGATATCGGCCAGCCCGCTGGAGCGGGCAGAACGTCTGCCCGCCGGTGTGCTGAGCATGTTCTCCACCAAACTACGCCGCTGGGGAGAGCGCTTTCGTCGCTGGGGTGACCGCGTCGACCGGGCAATCTTCCAGTCGGGCGATGCGAGCCAAGGGTTCGATCTGGTGGAACACGCTGACAAGCCCAAGACACCGTGGTGGGATGCGCCCGCCGACGAAATGGGCCGACTACTGCGCTCTGCCAGTGGTCACGGCGCCGCCCGCCGACAGGTGGCCACTGCACTCGGTATCGCCAGCGACACCAGCAATCCACTGCTGCGCTCGCGGCTTGATGCCCTGGCCTGGGCGGTGGCCGGCCAGAAGATTGCGCTCGACTCCCTGGCCGACCTGTTGCTGCCTGGCCTGCGCCAAACAGTAGGCTATGTCGAGCAGGCCGACACGCTGACCCGCGCACCTAGCGAAGAGTCACTCCGCGCCCGCAATGAGCAACGCCTGCAAGCGCTCAGCGCCGACCAGGACTTAACCTATTGGTTGGCCTGGAGAGGGGGATTCTCAGCCAACCTGATGGCTCAGCTGCTGGATGAGCTCGATCGTCTGGGCAGCGTGCGCGGTAAGGTGTCAGCCCTGGAGGCGGCAGCCATCGCCGACAACGAACTGGAGGCGCGTTTCGTCATCAATAGCGTACGCATGCTGCAATCAGTTCAGCTCGGTCAGCCACAGGGTGGCGAACTTCGAGCAGTCGGACACTTGCTGGCCTATCTGGCCGCCGACGGCGAGCTCCACCTATGTCTGCCGGTCGACTACCTGCAGTGGACACGCCCGATCGCCCAGTGGTTCGACCATCCGCAAATTGCCGAGTCAGCCCGACGCAGCGTCCTGGTCGCCGGCCAGATCAGCCCGCGTGCCGCGCGTCAGATCAGCCGACGCGGCTGGAGTCTGTTACCCGGCCTGCGCTACCCCGCCTCTCCACCCTACCCGCAACTCAGCTTACGGACCGAATCCGGCCCCGGCCTGTCATCCGCGACGCCGGCCGACCGAGCCGGCTCCTGACCCACTACCCGGCACGTCGCCAAATCCTGGCCCACCGGCCATTGTTCGGCCACTGTCGCCTCTCGCCAAGTCGGGCCGAGTGTCGAACTCGATCGGGCCTTGATAACGGCCGACGTCATGCTCCTCGTACATAATCAGCGAACCAATCGCCAAATCGTGATCGCGTAGATTACCTCGTGCTATTCGCAGCAAATGGAGATGATGCGGTTGAGCTTGTCGCAGGCGCTCTCGAATACGTCCTCGGGTGCCTGTTTCCACGGATGCGCCTTCGCCTTGCGCTCGCGCCAGTCGAATGACTTTGGCTGGTTCGAGATGACGTAGCCGGTCGTACCGTCGTTGCCAACTAAGGGCACGGCAAAGGGGTTTGTCGCGTTGTAATCCGCAGTGGACATCGGCAGCCCGATCACGATGCTTGTCGGGTCGTTCACAATACGCGGTGAGAGCACCAGCATCGGATGCCGCGCCTTCATCTCGCGGCCAGTCTGCGGATCGAAGTCGATCCAGATGATGTCGCGGCGATCGGGAACCCAGCGCTTCGGCATCAACGGAACTCCGCGCCCCGCGGCGCGTCAGCCATCAGCTCACCGCCGTGAAGCTTGGGATCGAATGCCTTAACCATTTGTTCGAGGGTCATGCGCGGCGGACCTCCTTGCGGACGCACCACGACATTGCCGTCGACTGCCTCGACGACAACCGGCTGGCCACGCACCAGGCGCGCAGCACGGGCCACGGACGCAGGAATCCGCACCGCAAGGTTGTTACCCCAGTTCTGCACTGTCAGTTCGGCTTTTGCGCTCATGACCTTCCTCACTCAGCGTTTCAACAAGTATAGACAACGCGCCGGAAGTGTTGCAACACGTTGCAACAACAGCAAGGAGTCCCGTTTCCGTCAGCGCGCGACTGGGCTGACAGCTCGGCCACTATCGACGTCCGGAATGGCCCTGCCCTCTGCGATGCCTGGGGCGACTTCAATGGCGACGGGCACCTGGAAAGGTAGTCTGCAGCGGCCAATTTGGCGGCGAAAAAAGCCAAACCCGGCCATAGCTTGACATTTCCTTCACTTTGCTGCAGCGCAACTTGCGTTCATCTCCCATTTAGCGAATTGTCCGTACCGCCCGGTATGGAGTTGCAACCTAGACCCCGGCCGCGGTCCATCCAACGATTCAACCGTTCTCTGGGGAGGGAATGTTGTGAAATCCACTACGCTTGTGTGCGCGGTGTCCGCCGCGCTGTGTGCTGCTGCGTTTCCGCTGAAGGCTGAGGAACTGCTGGCTAAGCAACTAGCCGGCCCACCGGAAGAATTTTCTGCCATGCAACGGCCGGCGATCGCCGAGGCGCCGATCATGTCGAAGAGTGCCGTCGTTCCGATGGAGTTGTCCGCTAAAGGTTCGAGTTGGAGCACACGGCTGCCGGCGGAGAATGGCCAGCTGAAGTTCGCCGTGGTCAATCCCGGCGCCGCACCGCTTGAACTCAGCCTGCAAGGACCGAACGGACAGCAGATCAGCGCCAGCCAGATGAGTGCACGGAGCAAGCGCAGTGGCATCTTCGAGGGCGGGGTCAACCTGCCGGCCGAGATGTACGAGCTGAATGTGGCGGGCGATGGCGAGTGGCAACTCAACGCCCGTGGCAGCAGCAAGACCGCCGGTCGCGCGTTGCTGATTCTGGAAGGCGATCCGGACGACATGCTGGCCTCCTGGCAAGCCAACGACAGTCAAAAAGTGAAACAGCCAGTGTTGATCGCTGCAAGCCTGCTGAGCGATGCCGATGCCGGACTGGTGGGCCCGATGGCGCAACGCCTTGGCCGTCTGCAGCAGGCCAAACTCAGCATCACCGCGCCGAACGGCGACCGTAGCGAAGTGCCGATGTTCGACGATGGCCAGCATGCCGACGGCCTGGCCGGTGACGGTGTGTTCGGCGGTCGCTTCCTGCCCAAGCAGGCCGGCAATCACCTCGTCCAGGTGGTAGCGCATGGCCGCGCAGCTGCCGGCCATGCCGTGCTTCGCACTGCTGAACATGTTGTTCCAGTGCTCGACTCCGATCTGCAACTGGGCGCAGCGGGATTGAGCGTGAGCAAGTCGGGGGAGCAGCGAGTGCAGATCAGCCTGCCGGTAGCGACCGCCAAGAACGCTGGCCACTTCCGTACCTATGCCGAGGTCTGGGGTCACAATGCGGCCGGCGAACCGGTGGCGGTGGCCTGGATCGGCGGCATGTCGGCGCTGTCCAAGGGTCAGCTGACCCTCAATCTCGATCAGCGCTGGCTCGACCGCAGCGGCGCCGGGGCTCCATTCGAACTGCGCAATCTGCGCATTGAAGATCCCGATCATTTCGTCGTGCTGGCCAAGGCCGATTCGCTCGCCCTGCCCTTGCAGCGCGCGGCCAGTAAAGCGGCCGGCGATATCCAGATCGATGATGAAATGCGCCAAGGCCCGCGCCCCGTTGCATTTGACAGCGCCAAAGGCACCGGCTCACGCCTGCTGCTGGTGCACGGCTACTGCTCCGGCGGGGTCTGGCCAACCTCACACTTCAGCAACGCTTCCACCTTCCTCGACGCCAACAAGAGTCGCAGTCATGATCAGTTCGCCCAACTGATCAAGAGCTTCGGCAATACCTGGAACAGCTACGGCGTGGTCGCCCACAGCCAAGGCGGCGCCGCCGCCCTGCATCTTTACACCTACTACTGGAGCGGGCTCGACAACGCCGGCAGCGGCCGACTGATTCAATCGGTTGGCACGCCGTATCAAGGCACCAATCTAGCCGGCATCCTTGCCACCCTTGGCTCCTGGTTCGGTGTTGGCTGCGGCACCAATGACAACCTTACCTACAGTGGCGCCTCGTCCTGGCTATCCGGCATCCCGACCTCTTCCAGGGCCAAGGTCAACTACTACACCACCTCCTTCAAGAGCACCAACTGGTGGACCAACGACTACTGCAACTTCGCCACTGACCTGGTGTTAAGTGACCCCGAAGACGGCACCACCGAGAAAGCCAAAGGCCAACTCTCGGGCGCGGTCAACCGCGGCCACACCAATGGCCAATGCCACACCACCGGCATGCGCGATCCGGCGCAGTACAAAGACAGCAGCCGCAATGCGACAATGAACAGCAACGCGGCGCGCTAGACCGACTGCGCAACAGAGTCACCCGAGCGGTCTTCGCGAGGGCGAGAAATCCCGGCTTCGGCCGGGATTTTTCGTGAAGCACGCTTTCAGTTGACCGCTCCAAGATTCAGGTCCAGTGCCTTGAGTCCGATCACGACTCCCATCGCCAGGATCGAAGCCCACCACAACAGGCGTCCACTGCCTCGAGCTCAGGAATCAGGATCGAAGATGATCTCTCGCACTTCCTGTGCACAACGACAGGATGAGGCGATCTTGGCCGCCCACTGCAGCGCTTCTTCTCGCGCAGCCACCTCGACGATGGCAAAGCCGCCGAGCACTGCCTTGATCTCCGGATAGGGACCAGCGGACACGCTGCCTTCGACAGCGACGATGCTGGCCTGCTGGCTGAGAATGCCTCCACCAAAGACCCACACGCCGGCCTTCTTCGCCTCGCGCACCACTGCGTGCGATGCCTCGGCGACGGTGGCGAGTTCTTCCTCGGACAAGTTCATCGCGCCGTCATCAAATGAGATCAGGTATCGCTGCATTTCCAACCGACCTCGAAAATGACCAGCCCCTGTCGGCGCGGCCGCAAAGGAAGTTTGAGCAAACTCGTCAATTATTGAACCGACCAATTGATGTTCAAACTTCAGGTTGCCGAATCAATTCCGCAAGTACCAACCACCCTCTTCGCGCAACATGGTGGCCAATCGTCCGCCCGATTCGGACAAAAAGAAGGCAGCGGTCTGACCGTCATCCGCAAACTCGATGCGAACCCGACTGTCGAGCATCAAACGCAGCAGCCATTGCAACGCAGGCTGCTTCTTCTCGGCGAATTTCTTCAGCTTCTGCTCATAACTGCCCTCCTCTCTGAGTCGCTTCACCTCTGAGGGCAGGGCCAGCGCTTCGAACAGTTCCGCGTGGCGCTGCTGCGTTGACAGGCTCAGCGCTGTGTGCAACTTGAGACGTATCGCTTTCACATCGGCAGTCTGGTCACCGAGGGCCGTCGGGGCAATGATCAAACCGAGTAGAAGTATCAAGGCGCGCATAGGTTGGACGACGATCAGGGGTGGTGGGAGCGTAGCAGGTTGATCGAATCGTACCCGGCGATGACCAATGCTCTGCGGTTGGCACCTTTGGTGACTACCCGCATCACTGGCGAGTTTTCCACATTTGGATTGGCCGCAGGGGACTACTGCACTTGCGCATGTGGCAGGCCGCAGAGGATGGCGCCGTGGCTCACAGCCCCCTTGAGCATACGTCTTCGCGAGCCAAGGACAGGCTTGACCGGCGCGGGCCCCTCCAGGCGGACTGCCAGCTCAGCCCGAGCAACAGCAGCAGGCAGCAGATCGACCAGTACAGCAACGCTGTGCGCATGGGCAGAGGCTCGTCAGAGTCGATGAGAGTCAGGCTCAGAATCGCCGCGAATCATGACAGAAATCGGGCGGCAATCCGACCTGTGCGGGCGCCCATGCGCCACTGTCCGACCGGCACATGGGCAAGTGTGTCCGCGTTGGCGATAATGACAGACTGTTCCCCGCCTCCGGAGCCTGCATGACCGCCGCCACCCTAGAGCGCTATGCCGCTGAACTCGATTCGATTCGCGAACAAGGCCTGTTCAAGCGCGAGCGCATCATCACTTCGCCGCAGTCGGCGGAGATCACCTTGGCTGATGGTCGCAAGGTGCTGAATTTCTGCGCCAACAACTATCTTGGCCTGGCCGATCATCCGCGGGTGATCGAGGCAGCAAAGAAGGCGCTGGATACGCACGGCTTCGGCATGGCCTCGGTGCGTTTCATCTGCGGCACCCAGGATCTGCACAAGGAACTGGAGGCCAAGATCGCCGAATTCTTTGGCAAGCAGGACACCATCCTCTACGCCGCCTGTTTCGACGCCAATGGCGGCCTGTTTGAGCCCTTGCTGGGCGAGCAGGACGCGATCATCTCCGATGCTTTGAACCACGCCTCGATCATCGATGGCGTGCGGCTATGCAAGGCCAAGCGTTATCGCTACGCCAATTGCGATATGGCTGATCTGGAGGCTCAGCTCAAGCAGGCCCGGGCCGATGGCGCACGCGACATCATGATCACCACCGACGGTGTGTTCTCGATGGACGGCTTTATTGCGCCGCTGGATCAGATCACTGCACTGGCGGCGAAGTATGATGCCCTGGTGCATATCGACGAATGCCATGCCACCGGCTTCCTCGGCGCTACAGGTCGCGGCTCAGCGGAAGTGAAAGGCGTGTTGGACAAGATCGACATCATTACCGGCACCCTGGGCAAGGCTCTGGGCGGTGCGCTGGGTGGCTTTACCACCGGTCGCGCCGAGGTGATCGAGATGCTGCGTCAGCGCTCGCGACCGTATCTGTTCTCCAACTCGCTGCCACCGCACGTGGTCGCCGCGGGCACCGAAGTGTTCGAGATGCTGTCGGCCGCCGGTGATCTGCGTGAGCAGCTCAAGTCAAACACCGCCTATTTCCGCCAGCGGATGACCGAGGCTGGCTTCGATCTCAAGCCAGGTGAGCACCCGATCTGTCCGGTGATGCTGTATGACGCACCCTTGGCGCAACGCTTTGCCGAGCGACTGCTAGAACTCGGTGTGTATGCGATCGGGTTCTTTTTCCCGGTGGTGCCGAAAGGTCAGGCGAGAATTCGTACCCAGATGAGTGCAGCGCATACTGGTGAGCAGCTGGATCGCGCAATCGAGGCGTTCATCACCACCGGCCGTGAATTGGGCGTTATCAAGTAAGCGCGCAGCGATTGCTTCGGCAACTTGAAGTCTGAACATCCTGCTCGACTTCAAGTCCGCGCGCGCGGCCGCTGTTCCGCACGGCGGCCGCTCACCATTCCAGGGTGACGATAATGGTATCGGCATAGCTGCCGGCCTTGACGTCCTGCAGCGCGGGAATGCGGCCGTACACCGTGTGATCGACCGGCGAGCCGCTGCCGCTGCCCGCCACGGTCGACGTGCCTGATGTGCCATCGCCCCAGATGGTGGTGCGTGCCGGATCAGTGTACAGGTAGTAGTCGAGGCTGTCGTCAAGCGAGTCCAGACGGCGTGGCGCGAAGCTGCCGTTGTTCAGACTGACGCTGAGCGACACGGTATAGGGCGTGGCGCAGTCGACCGTGATAGCGCCGGCCACCTCGACGGGGCTGACATCGAATACGTTGTATGCGCCAAAGGCTACCCCACTGCTGGTCACCGAACAGGCCAGTACGCTGCAAGGCAACAGGCCGCAGCCTGCAATCAGCCACCGACACGACAATCGCTTGGTCATTGGTTCACCTCATGACAGACGATGGTCCCCAGATCGAGCAGCGGCTCGACGGAATCCGGCACCTGCAATTCGATCTCGCAGGTTCGACCCTCGTAGTGTGCGCTCAGGCGGCTGTGCGCATCCAGCCCGGTGACATAGGCCTCCCCACGAAAGCCCACTGGCCATCGCTTGCCCGCCCACTCCAGCGCCGCGCCCACGGGCAGCACGTTGCCATCGGCCAATACAACGCGAAAGAAGGCGTCGCGACTGTGCGCCGGGCAGAAGTCCAGCACCACACCGGCGCGTGCGTAGGGCACCACAAGCTGTTCCACCTGGTCCACGCGCATCCCCAAAGGCAGATCGGCCTGTTCGATGCCAACCCGGTTGCGCTGGTAGGCGCGCAATCCAGGCACGATCGCCACACCTTCAGCATTGGTGGTCGCCACCGTCTGATTCTCGGCGTAAACCCGCACGCCCTGGCGACCGGGCACCCGCACGACTGCAAAACCATCACGTATGCTGCGCGAAGCAAAGGCGTGTCCTTCGATCATTCCGATGCCGCCCGCCGCATCCGCTCGGCCGGCCAGGCTGGCATTCGCATAGGCGCCCTCAACTCGCCAGCGGCCATAGTCGTTTTGCCAGGCAATGGCGGCGCGTTGGGCGCTTGATTCACCGAACCCCGTTTGCAGGTCGTACCCGTAACCGGTTCCCGCCGGCAGGCTGCGTCGCCATCGCACCGAGCCCTGATCCCTGGCGTTCTGCCGCGCTGCATTGAGGCTGACGCGATCGCCGGTGTGTCCGATCGGAAATGTCAGGGACAGGTTGACCGCGAGTTCGCGATCAATCGGGTAGTACAGGGTGCTCAGGCTGAAGAAACCCAGCTGCCCCAGCCCGCGGCTGAAGCGCACACTGGCGAACTTGATGTCCTGTGCCTGTCGAATGCGCTGCTCGGTCCAGGACAGCCCCAAGGAATTGCCATAACCAAACCGCGTGCTAAGGTAGGCCCGCAGCTGCCGTGAGGGCAACGCTTCGTCGGCGCGCATGCCGGTGCGCCGGAATTCCGTGCTGACCCATTGACTCTCGGCACCGACGCTCAGCCATTCGCCCTGGAGCTGACCGCCAAGGCTGAACAGCTGACCGCGGCCTTGCTCGGATTCGCTGACCGCGGTAGCTGCCTGGATCACACCGCTCACCGGCAAACGCCAGACCCCGCCGACGCCGACCATTGTCTGGTCCTTCAGCCATTGGGCGTGGGCCTCAGCGGTCATCCAATCGGCAACCCCATAACGATGGGTGGTGCTGGCCAGAGTTGCACCGTAGTTGCTGCTCTGTAGCCCAAAGTCCTCTCGAACCGAGCCGAGTTCGACCGACCAGTCATGCAAGCCCGGACGCAGCAATTGCGCGCTGGCATAGAACTCCTGGGTCAGCACCTGCTCGCGACCGAGGGCATCACGCACCACTACCCGCACGTCACCTTGTCCGGTGATGGTCGGAATCTGGTCGATACTGAACGGCCCCGGTGGAATGTCCTGACGTAGACGCAAGGCATCGTTGACATACAGCTCGACTATCGAAGGCAGGGCAGCTTCCCCGGCGACCGCCACTGTCGGCAGAGTGAGGTAATCCGGTTGCGTGCTGAAGTTGCGCCCCCACTGCAGACCGGCAAAGCGCACGGCGCCACTCCAGCCAGTGGCGCGACTGATCGAATCGCCGATGACCCAGCTGCGCATGTGCTCGGGGTCATCGTGGCGCAGGGCAGTCTCCAATCGCAGCAGGCGATACTTCTGCGAATCCGATGAGCGATTCCAAAGCGCCGTGGTCGTGGCGTTGAGAGCCGATCGAAACGCCGCCAGTTCAAAGAAGCCCGCTCCACTCGACTGCCCGTCGATCTCGCTGACGCTGAGGTCGTAGTTAAGGTAGCCGCCCAAGGGCGAGGGCATGGGCGGTATCCGTTGTCGACCCTGAGGCGACAGCGCCGCCGCCTCGAACAACGCAGCGGGTGCGTTCAGATCAAGCACGGATAGCGGGCGATCCAGCGAATGCTGTATGCCCAGGCGGTCCAGCCGATACCATTCCTCCCCGTCTTCAACCACATCGGCTTGGGTTGGCAAGCGCAGCCGCCAGCGCTGCAGATCCGCAGCGGCCAGCAGCAGGTGTTCTTGCTGCTGCAGTGCCAACACGGTGCGCCGTTCGTGTTGGCGATTCAGACTTGCCTCCAGCCACAGCAGATTCGGCAAGGCAGCGGGCGCTTGATCGACAGCCACTGAGCTGCTGCGAGCAGTTTCAGCCGCCACTGGCACGCTTTCCCGCTCGGGCGCCGGCAATAAGTCCAGCACCAGCCGATGGCCAAACCTGCCTTCTGGTAACAAATTGAAGCCAATGACCTGGGTATCAGAACGCAACTGAAGGCTAAGAACCGCCGCACCAGGACCGGCCGCCTCCGCCCTGCCCCGGGCAATCAGACGATGCTGACTGGATAGCGCGGCGGCCAGCGCCGCTTGCAGCGAACCTGCATCGATTTGCTCGACGCGCAGGTCCAGCTGACGGCCGGTATTCGCCGGC
This sequence comes from Pseudomarimonas arenosa, assembly GCF_014841215.1. Classification (GTDB taxonomy): domain Bacteria; phylum Pseudomonadota; class Gammaproteobacteria; order Xanthomonadales; family Xanthomonadaceae; genus Pseudomarimonas; species Pseudomarimonas arenosa. Next base: position 5,441 of record NZ_JACYTR010000004.1, on the reverse strand, counting down.
AGCGCAAAGGGCTGCGCCCGATCCGTTTCGATCACCAGACGGGTGCGATCCGGCCACTCGCCAATTCGCAGGCTCCGAACCCGGCTTGCCGCCAGCGCAACGGCTTGCGGGGAGGGAGGCGGCGTTGAACCAAGCTGGGCTTCGGGCTGCGTGCCTGGCCCTGGCACGGCCAATCGGGATGAGACAACCAGCGGCGACTTGACGAACTTGAGATCGAGTACGAAGCGATGCGCATGGCCGGACTGCGGTCGCAGCACCATCAAAGCCGGATTGACCTCTTCCGCCAGTTCCAGCACCAGAACGACGTCATCGGCTTGCAGGGACTCAATCCGATATTCCCTGATCAGGGACTGATCACGCAGTTGCCGGGCGTCGATCAGCTGCTGCAACCGCCCCCGATCAAGCCCCGGCAGATGCAGCTCAAGTCGTCGCTCAGCGTAGTGCTGCTCGACTTCGATGCCTTGCTCCACTTCGAACACAAGACGCAGTCGATCAGACCAGTTGCCAGTCCGAACGTCGACCAGATGCGCGGCCCGCAGCGGCGAGCAGAACAGCAGTGACAGTGAGATCAGGGCCGCGACCCAGTACGCTGAAGCGTACCGTCGCCGCTCAATGGACGGACAATTGGCTGCCGTACTGAACGCCATCGATTCGGGCTGTCAATGCGAGCTGCGCATCGTCGGCCAGATCAGCGGGAGATTGCAGTGTCCAGGAACGCGTGGCCCCCGCCAGCACATAGGCCATGCCTCCCGGCACCAGGCGCTTGCCACGGTGTTCCAGGCTCAACTCTGACACCTGCGCACGACCATTGCCTCGATTCACCACACTCAGTTCCACCTCATGAACTGACAGTCTACGCAGCCGCCACTCAAGCTCAGGCCCGGACTTTCCGCTGACCGGGGCAATGAAAACCGGCAGACTCATGCGCAACATCATGCGCAGACCGCGAAAGCCTTGTTCTGCCGATGGCGGCAGCTCTTGCACGTAGAGGCGGAAGGCTCGCTCACGCTGTTCATCGGGCGTGCCGCGCAGGCCGACGCGAATGATCTGCTGAGAACCGGCGGCGAGACTGAAGATCGGCGGCGTAGCCAGCAGTTCAGTCGTCGGCTGGTAGTGATCCTCGCCCTCGACTTGGGTCCACTGCACCAGTTCGAGCTGCACATTGGCATCGTCGCTGCCGCTGTTGCGTAACGTTAGTGCAACCACCCGACTGTCCTGATCGATCTCGACTCGGGTCGGGTTGATTTGCAGGCTTGCCGCTGAACTCAGCCCAGCAAACAACAGGCCACAAAGCAGCCCACCGACCCGAGTGCCGCGCCATCCCTGCCCCCGCCAGGACGCGCGCTGCATCAGAACGTCACGGTGACCACAACGGTATCGGCATAGCTGCCCTGCGGCACATCCTGCCCTCTGGGCACACGCGCATAGATGGTCAGGCCATCCGGACTCGCCGCGCCATCGCCGGTCCCAGCCACGCCGGTGCCCGCCGTATTACCCCATTCGGTCGTGAAGCCGGCATCGCTGAACAGGCTGTAGGAGAGGAAATCGCCGCCACTGATCATGCGCCGGTCGGGGTCGGCATCGGTCGAGCCACCACCGGCATTGCTCCCCTGGCCCAAAGTCACGGTGTAAGACGAGCCATCGGTGCAGGTGATGTCGATATCACCCGCAGTATTGTCGAGATCAGCGCCGGCGGCGCCATGGGTGGTGATCGGCAGGTAGTTGCCGAATGCAACATCGGTGGCTACCACCACGGTGCAATCGGCCACGACCTCGGCTGTCACGCTGAGGTTGTCGGTATCGGTGGCCGCCCATGCGGCACCGCTGATAAAGACGGCGGCGGCAGAGCCAGCGACCAGCCGTCGCGCATACGGAGAAGAAAGTAAGTTCATGGTCACGCTCCCTGAGTCGTTGTCGACTGCTCCGGGAAACCGGAGCGAACCCCGGGTTGGCTGGGCGGGGCCATGCGTCCTCAGGCGCGATGAATCCCCGCACTCCTCCAGCGCTTCGGTGTGGCACATCCCTGTCGCTCGGCACCTCCGGCGCCGAGACGGATTCCGCTCCCTTGGCGAACGACCTCAGCGCCGTCCGCCCCACCCGCCTTGCCCTGAAAATCTCAAAGCGTTTTTATGATCTACAACAACTTACCGCTTATTGTCAATTTTTTCTTGAAGAATGTGCGGCAAGCTCAGTACAGTCTCCGTGCTGCCGCACCGGCGTTCCCAGGCCTGAATCCTTAACCCGGAATTCAACTGGGGCTGAGCCGACCGGCAGACCACGGCTGTGGCGGGCTGCGTACAGCGGACCGATACGGATGGCCAACAGGCTCTGCGCAATCGGCAGAAGCCCCGGCAATGTCCGAGCCGCAAGGCTTGCACTGCCGCTAGGCTGCATGGACACTTGTGACACGCGGAGCTTGCGATTGGCGCCGTCAGTGACTCAACCAGAACGGGGACGGGAATGGCGGGGGAGCGAAAGAGTTCTTCAAGCTTAGCGGGCACGCCAGCGAAGATCTTGCTGGTGGAAAACTCTCGCATGTTCCAGGAAATGGTCGGCGAAGCGCTGGAGGGGCAACTCGGCATTCCGGTGATCCACGCCCGCACGCTGGCTGAAGCGGGTCAGGCGATCGAAGCGCAGGGCCCGTTCATGCTGGTGATCACCGGCCTGGTGCTGGCCGACGGCAATCAGGACAAGATCGTCGACTACTTTCTGGCCCGTCATCTGCCCACGGTGATCGTCACCGGTGTGTACGACGAAGACTTGCGCCAACGCCTGCTTAGCCGCTCGATCATCGACTACATCCTGAAGAATGCGCCAGGGGCCGTTGAGTATCTGGTCTGGCTGGTGCGCCGACTGGAGCGCAACCGCCGCATCACGGCACTGGTCATTGACGACACCGAAACCGCCCGCCAGCTGACCGCCTCATTGCTACAGATGTACGGATTCGGCGTGGTATCTGCCGCCAATGGCAAGCAGGGCCTGGAGCGCCTGAACGAAGACAGTTCGATTCGCCTGGTGGTGACCGACCAGGAGATGCCAGAGATGACCGGCATCGAATTCACCCGTCAGGCGCGAACCAATTACTCGCGCGATCGCCTGTCGATCATCGGCGTATCCGGAGCCGACAAGAGTTCGCTGGTGGCCCAGTTCCTGAAGAACGGTGCCAATGATTTCCTGCACAAGCCCTTCTCACGCGAAGAGTTCTTCTGCCGCATCTCGCAGAACATCGAAAATCTCGAACTGATCGGTTCACTGCAGGATCTGGCCACCAAAGATTTCCTCACCGGCCTTGCCAATCGGCGCTATTTCTTTGAGCGCGGCCAGCAGATGTTTGATCACGCCGGTACGCACAAGAAGAAGCTGCATGCCGCGATGCTGGATATCGATCACTTCAAGAAAATCAATGACACGTACGGCCACGACGGCGGTGACGTGGCCTTGAAAGCGGTGGCCAACGCCATCGCCAAGTTTGCGCGACCGCAAGATCTGGTGGCGCGTTTCGGTGGTGAGGAGTTTGCGCTACTGACCCCGGATCTCGGCCACACCGAGGCGGAGTACTTCTTCGAAGGCCTGCGTGCGCGCATCGAACGCCTCGAGATTCCGTTTGGTGAGCAGATGATTCCGGTCACCACCAGCGTCGGTGTCTGCCTCGACCGCCGCAAGAGCCTGACCGAAATGATGTCGGAAGCCGACCGCGTGCTGTACCTGGCCAAGGCCGGCGGCCGCAATCAGGTGCAGATGGCCCATCCGGATAGCGCTTGAGTTGCGCAACAGACTGCTGAGACTTGTTTCGTTGGATTGGTTCTACGCAACAGCACCCTCCGGCCAACTCAGGGCCGAAACTCAACTGGAAACCCCTTCGACGGCCGCTGCACTACGCTGGCTGAGCTTGTCGAAGCCAGCCTGCGCGAAGCAAATCGCCGACGGGCTGACGGCAAGTGTTGGTGTCGCCCTGTGCTTCGCGGACATAAGCGCGAACTGGAATCCGACTTTCGCCGCAATGACGGGCGCAATCTCGATAGTGCAACGACAGCGGTACGCCCTGTTCGGGCAGCTGTTCTAAGACATTCAGATCACGAGGTGCCGTCAAACGTCTTTAGCGCATCGACACCGTGGTCACTTGACGACTGCGGTTGCGAGTGAAGACATAGACGGTGGCCGGCGGCATGTTCCACCAGGTCAAGCCGCCACGCCGTGCCGACAGACCGAGATCAGCCAACACCTCGGATTTCACCGGACAGGTCGGCCCGTAGGTGAACTGGATGAACCTGCCGTCTTCCGGTCGCAGCACCTTGAACGCTGCATCCATGATGGCGTGCTGGGTCTCCTTGCCCATCGACAGCAGGCCAAGTCCCGAGAGCACAGCATCGGCAGGGCCGTCATCGAGAAAGCCACAGCGCTCGGCGACGCAGGGCAATTCCCGCGCATCGCCGCACTCCACTCTTGCATCTGGAAAGCGCTGTCGCAAGTGCTGATGCAACTCCTCGTTCAGTTCCAACACCAGTAGTTCGTCCGGCACAATGCCGTGTTCGAGCAGGGCCGAGGTGAACACACCGGTGCCGCCACCGAGCTCGATTACCTTGCGCGCCTGAGACGGCAACTCGGCCAGCATCTGCCTTGCCAGATGGCGACTCGAAGGCGAGATGGCGGCAATCGACAGCGGGCTTTTCAGCCACTGGCGAAAAAACGTCCAGTGCGAGGGTGCATGCGCCGGAACGCGGCGGCGGGTGTGGGCTTTTCCGCTCATGACCTGCGTTCCGCCTGCTCAGCAAAGGTGAATGGAACCACAGTCGCGTCCTTGTCGTGTATGGGTGGCGTCGGCCAATCAGCGGTACTCTTGTCAGCAAGCATTGCCGCCCGCGGCCGGGAGGTCAATATGTCGAAATGCATTGGACTCAAGATCGGGGTCTTGCTGCTGGGCGCCTTGCTGCCCCCGGCCCAGGCGGAGCAGCGGCCCAGCCCCGGCCAGACGCCGATCCGCCCGCTGAGCGAGTGCCTGGATCCAAAGGCGGCACAAGCATTCCTCCTGATCGACAACAATCGCCTGCTGATCGATGCCGGGCGCCAACACTTCCTGATCGAACTGCGTTGGAGCTGCCCCTGGCTGTACCATGCCTCGGCGCTGGATTTTCGCTCGCGCAATTCGGCCGGACGGATCTGCGGCGATGTCGACGAGCAGGTCGGCGCGGCGCACAATCCGGCGCTGCAACCCGATCGCTGCCGAGTCGCCAGCGTGACGCCGATCAGCCGCGACGAGTACCTGCAGACCATTGCCCGCACAGGTCGCGGTCAGGCCGCCCATTAGCCCGGATATTTCAGCCTCTATCGAATTCCAAGTGGGTAACTGAGAATTTTGGTCTGACGCCGACAGCCTCCGTTTTGTCGAGCGCAGGCTGATTTCGGAGAGTGAGACCCATGCACGACAAGTTGTTCGAAGCTGC
>NZ_JACYTR010000039.1 GCF_014841215.1 Pseudomarimonas arenosa | reverse complement strand
GCTACGCTCGGTCGGCTGCTACGCAGCAACGGCTACTTCGTAGCCTGCGCCTTCGCTACGCTCGGTCGGCTGCTACGCAGCAACGGCTACTTCGTAGCCTGCGCCTTCGCTACGCTCGGTCGGTTGCTGTCGCAGCTACGCGGGACTGCGTCCCGATCTCGCCCAAGTGGGCCCACCACTTGGGCTCGTCGCGCCTTGCACTCGACGCAAAGTCCTCGGTGATCATCCGCGCCCCCTCATGGAATATCCGGGCTAGGCTCGCCGGCCCGTAAGGACACGGGGATCGAGTTGGATTCTGAATCGCCTGCTGAGCATGCAGAAGATCGGGGCTACGCCTCCGTTGCAGGCGGAGCCCCGATGTGTACACAGGACGACGACATCTCGCGATTGACCGTTGGAGAAGGCATATTGCTCAGATATGACCGTTTTGTCGGTCATTTCAGTTGATTTTATTCGTGCTCATATCCAAGATGACTCATGAGGCGGTCAAATCGCGCAGCTATGACCGATGAGCAAATCAGACGGGTTTGAATGATGCCAACGACGAAGCGCACCTATGCCCGCTACACCACTGAGGGGATTGTCCTGTTGGGCAAGATGATCCGTCATGGGCGCAAGCAGCGCAAAATGACCGAGATGGAATTGGCCGAGCGCTTGGGCATTGCCCGCAGCACTCTCCAGCGGTTGGAGAAGGGCGACCCAAAGGTGGAAATCGGCATCATGTTCGAAGCGGCCACCTTGGTGGGCGTGAAGCTCTTCGATAGTGATGAGAAGGGAATCAACCGCCTCTCAGATCGGCTGGATGACCGCATCGCCGTCCTTCCCAAGCACGTTTACAAGACCGGAAAGAAGGTCGTCGATGAGTTCTAAGCTGCCGAACTATCATGAGGCCTATGTCTGGGTTTGGCTTCCCCGCACGACCGAGCCCGTTGTCGCTGGACGCTTGAGCGCAGAGAGCGGTCTCGTCCACTTCAACTACGGTAAGAGCTACCTGGAGCGCGAGGACGCGCTCCCCCTCTATCTGCCCGAGCTTCCGCTCAAGCCAGGTGAACTTCCGCTCCATGATGGCCTCACCATGCCGAGCAGTATCCGCGATGCTGCGCCCGATGCATGGGGGCGGCGTGTCATTCTCAACCGGAAGTTTGGTGTCAAAGGTAATGAGCTCGGCAATCTTGAACTGTCTGAGCTGACCTTCCTCCTGGAGTCAGGCTCTGATCGCATTGGCGCACTCGATTTCCAGATCTCGCCGAACCAATATGTGCCGCGCTCCCCAACAAACGCCACGCTCGAAGAACTGATGGCGTCTGCAGAGCGGGTCGAGAAAGGCATTCCGCTCTCCCCCGAGCTTGACCAGGCACTGCACCACGGCAGCTCAATTGGCGGCGCGCGTCCGAAAGCACTGATTGAAGATGGCGCCATCAAGCATGTGGCCAAATTCTCATCATCGTCCGATTTCTACAGCGTGGTGAAAGCGGAGTATGTTGCGATGCGCCTCGCCGCACGTTGCGGCCTTGATGTCGCCCCGGTTTCGCTGGTGAGTGCCTCGGGCAAAGATGTGCTTCTCGTAGAACGCTTCGATCGCGTAAAAGCGGAGGCGGGCTGGCAGCGCAAGATGATGGTTTCAGCCCTGACCATGCTTGGGCTGGATGAAATGATGGCGCGCTACGCGAGCTACGCCGATCTTGCCGACATCATCCGTCACCGGTTCACCGAGCCAAAGGCGACACTGCGAGAGCTGTTCGCGCGCATCGTCTTCAACATCCTCTCAGGCAACACCGACGACCACGCACGAAATCACGCGGCCTTTTGCAACGGCGAGATGCTTTCGCTCACGCCAGCCTATGACATTTGCCCGCAGGGGCGCGCGGGGCAGGAGGCGACGCAGGCTATGCTCATTACTCACAACAACCGCGCCAGCCGCGTTGCGACCTGCTTTGAGTCAGCGCATCACTTCTTGCTGTCTCAGAATGAGGCGATGCAGATCGTCGAGGTCCAGTTGCGCTGCATCACTGAGCATTGGGCTGCGGTTTGCAATGAGGCGGATCTTTCGGAAACCGAGCGCAATTTCTTCTGGGGGCGGCAATTCTTGAACCCCTATGCCTTCACCGCGCTTGAAGGGGCATCAGACGCGATCCGTAAGCTCGCTGACCAGCTGCGGAAATTCGTCGCATCCAATTTTTAACAAGACCCTTGCGCACCGGCAGGCACTTCTCGATCAGCGCTGCGTTGCCACGCAATTGATCAGTCTGCTCGGTGGTGGTGAAGCTGCCCTAACAGGGCAGCGCCATGGGCAGCTGTGCCAGTCTGTGAGTCAGACTCCTCATGCGTCACCACCATTCTCGAGGAACAGAGCGGATGCAACATTGAGGCATGAGAGGACGGAGACTTTATGGCTTGATCGGAAGGAAGCGGCCAGGAGGGGGCCGTCAGGGCTGCTCCCTTCTCCCTGTGGGAGAAGGTGCCGGAAGGGCCGATGAGGGCACGTATACGCCGTGGGTGTGGTTGCAACCAAACGGTGACGATACCCGGCCGCTTCGGGTCACCGCCACGCTGGCTGAGCTTGTCGAAGCCAGCCGTCCCAGCATTGCAACCTCAATGCTCGCGTGGGTACCTTCAGGCTCGCTTCGCTGAGGCCCCCTTCGACAAGCTCAGGGTGCGTCAAGGCCATTCCATCGCTACCGCCCTCGGACTGTTATCCGCCGTTCCGGCTGTCTCTCAGTGCGAACAGGGCAAGCCATCGTCCGCTTCGGGTCGAAAGTGCCATTTCAGACTGCGCCAAACAACGTTAAAAGTTCACTCTTTCGGTGCCGTGTATCGACCGCGCCCTCTTATCGCCATGTTCAGCGCGATTTTCAGTCAAACAGCAAGATACAGACCAAGAGGAGCCTCGCGACGCTTGGTTTCTCACCTTCCCTCAAACCCATCCCAAAACCCCTGCCCCGGGTCGTACTCATCCGCGCCGATATCGGCCGCGCCGTCTGCGCCGTAGCGTTTGCCTCGCAGGTCGCGTTGCACTCTGGCGGCAGTGGTGGGGTCGGCTTGATCGCGGGCCAGATCGCTTTGCTCGCTTAAGCGATAGGCTAAGTGCTGACGGGCTGGGGCGCCGAGCAGTTCGGTGTCGGGCGCGAACTGCAGGTCGGCGGTGGGGGCAACGCGGTTGGCGACGATCGCGGGCCCACTGCTGGGATGGATAGCGGCCGCGTTGCCGCTGACCAGGTTGTTGCTGATCTGGTAGCCGGCGATGCGGGTGGGGTCGGTGGCTACGACAACGCCGGGCTGGGTGTCGGTGATCACCGTGTTATGCCAGACATACATATTTCCGGGGCGGTCGGCGTTGGCGCCGTCGCGGGCGTGCGCTACCCAGATGCCGACGCGGCGGTCGTCGGTGGCGATATCGGGCATGGAATTGCTGGGATCGGGTTCGGCAGTCAGCGGCGCCGTCGATGGCACGATCAGATTGGCGTAGATCAGGCCGCCGCTGGGCGCCGCCGGGTTGCGCGCCTGATCGCCCAGGCCCTGGTGATAAATGCCCGGCCCCTGCCCGCCCAGTATTCGATTGTGATGCACTGAGCAGGCCGATCCCTTGGCGATCATGATGCCGCTGTTCTGGTCGCGCAGCAGGTAGCGGCTGTCGTCAATCACCACGTTATGATCGATCTCGCAGCCGGCGCTCGCCGAACCGACCTGTATGCCATCCCAGCCGGCGCCTTGCACCGTGTTGTGGTGGATACGGACGCCGCGGATCAGCGGCACAGCGGCGCTGCCATAGAAGGAGCTGCCGATGTAGAAGCCCTCGCGAAAGCCGCCCAGGGCATTGCCATGCGCGTCGACACCTCGATGAATCAGTATGTGATGCAGCTCGATATCTTCGATGGCCTCGGGTTCGGCGCTGCCCTCAAAGCCGCGCACACCCACCGCCTGCACGCCGAAGCGATCGGCATAGTGAATCTCGATGTGATGGGCGCGCAGGCCACGCAGCGGCGGCGCGGCGGCGCTGCGCTGTTTCATCCCAAAGGCCTGCTCGGCCGGGGCGACGATGCGAAAGCCGTAGTCGATGCCTGCAACGCCGTCGCCGGCAAGCTCGACGAACTGCGAATCATCGAGATACACCCGAGCGTGCTGCACCAGCACCTGGCCGCCGACATTGACGATCTTGATCGGCTGCGCAGGCGTGCCGATGAAATTGATGAACTCGAGCTTGTCGCGATCGTAGACGTCGGCCTGGATGCATACCGTCGCCCCCGGCGGCACCGGCCCGCCCGCGTTCAAAGTGGCGCCGTCGACCCGCTGCGGAGCCCCGGACAGCGGGTCGACGGACACCGAAAAATCACAGGCGTGCACCAAGGAGCAGCCCACGCAAAGCAGCGGGCCAAGCACGTGCTTGAACGAATACATGGGCGCGACAGCCGCGTCAGTACCACCCGGTCACGGTCGAACCATCCGTCAGCGACAGGCATCAAGCTCGCTGAGCTGGCTGGCCGATTCCAGGCAGCGTAGCTCTGCCGCAATCTTGATCGGCGAGCGCGTGCTGTTGTTGCGGCGAAACTCCACGTCGTGAACGCAACTCTCCGGGGTGGTGCCGATCAGCTCCTTCACGATCGGCCCCGACATCGGCAGATCGCGCTGACTCAACTCCGCTTCAACGAGTTTGAGCTGATTGGCGCAGACCTCCGCCGAACTCGGGGCGCGAAGCGACCAGGCGATTCCCGCAGCGGCGAGCAATGCCAACGACACCAGGGTGAGCAAGCTGTATTTCAAGATTTTCATGAGCAGGTCCTGAGGAGCAGTGGTGGCAGCTCAGTCGTTTCTTCGCTGCCGTGTACCTTTCTAACGCGCACTTCGGCGAAGTCCGCCAGACTCGCGCTCCCCTTCGAGTGGCCCGCTGTGTAGCCAAGGCAGGCGCCGGACGCGCACTCACACCACACTCAGCTTGGTAGCGATCGGCAAGTCGCGAATGCGCAATCCGCAGGCATCGAAGATGGCATTGCAGGTCGCAGCCATGATCGGATGAGTTCCGGGCTCGCCGACGCCGCTAACACCCGCGTCGGACTCGATGATATGCACCTCAATCGCTGGGGTCTGTGCCAGGGTCAGGATGCGATAGTCATGGAAGTTGCTTTGCTGCACCTGGCCGGCAGCAAAGCTGATCTCGCCAAACAGTGCTGCCGACAAGCCGAAGATAATTCCACCTTCCATCTGCGCCCGCACATTGTCCGGGTTCAGCGCGAAACCGCAGTCGACCACGCAAACCACCCGCTCGAGTTTGAGCTCATTGTCTCGCACGCTCAGCTCGACCATCTGCGCGACATAGGTACCGGAGTAGACAATCGCGGCAATGCCACGCCCTTGCCCCGGCGACTTGGCATCCTGCCATCCCGACTTAGCCTTAAGTTCACGCAACACGCGAGCCATGCGGCCGCGCTCGATCACGTCACTGCCCCAGCCCTCCTTCCACGGCACTTCGATCGGCTGCTGGTCATCGGCCAGCAGCTCCAGCCGGGCCTCGAACGGATCGCGGCCGCTGGCGCGAATCAGCTCATCCAGAAAGCACTCCTGCACCGTGTAATTGATCGTCGGATACGACGCCCGCCACCACGCCAGAGGCACCGGCAAGGCGGTGATGTGCTGACTCATCCTGATGTTTGGAATGGCATAGGCCATGATCTTGGCCGGCATGAACACGGTGAAATCCAGACCGTTCTCCAGCATCTGCGGCTCGCGCAGCTTCCATACGCTGGAACAGGCGATGCGTTGTTCCCATGCGACGATGCGGCCGTCCTTCACCGCGCCGCTCAACTTTTGCACATAGGGGCTGCGATAGCAGGCAAAGCGCATGTCTTGTTCACGCGACCAGACCAGCTTGACCGGCGCGGCGGCGGCGCTCGAGATCAGCAGGGCCTCGATCGCATAGTCGACCTGCAGCCGACGGCCGAACGAGCCGCCGATCAGGGTGGTGTGAATCTGGATCGCGTCCTCGGCCAATCCGGTGATGGACTTCACCGCTTCCAGCAGACGGTTCTGCGCATGGCAGGGCACCCAGATCTCACAGCGCTCAGCGCTCAGCGAGGCGGTGCAGTTCATCGGCTCCATCGGCGCGTGCGCGAGGAAAGGGCCGCTGTATTCGGCGTTCAGCACCTGATCGGCCGCCGCCATGGCCGACTCAAGGGTGCCTTCCTCACGGAATACCAATCCCGGCAGCTGCGCCAGGTCGCGCAGCTCTTGCATGTACCCGACAGAGGCGAACTCCTGGTTCTGGCCCAGCTGCCACTCCACTTGCAGCTTCTGCGCCGCCTGCATCGCCGACCAGGAATTGGTCGCCAACACCGCCACGCTGGAACGAATGTACTCGGGAAAATCACTGACCTGGGTGCCTTCGATTGCCACTGCGCGGACAAAGCCCGGCACCGTGCGGCATTCAGTATCGTCAAACGACAGCAGTCTGCCGCCCACCACCGGGGCACGGACCAGGCTGGCGTGCAACATGCCGTCGATCGCGTGATCGATGCCGTACTTGGCCTGGCCGGTGACCATATCTCGGTTGTGCTGATTCGGATGACTCTTGCCGAGTAGGCGGAGCTGCTGCTTTTGCTTGGTCGGCGCGGACGTGGGCGGGGTCAGCTTGGCTGCCGCTTCGGCCAGCGCCCCATAGCCTAGCGTTTCCCCAGTATGCCGATTCACTACCCGGCCCTGCTCGGTAGCGCAGGCATTCAGCGCTACACCCCATTGCTGAGCCGCTGCCTGGCACAGCATCTGCCGCACGGTGGCGAGATGGCCGCGCACGGCATTGAAGGTATAGGCGGCGGTGTAACTGCCACCGGTTTCCATGCCGCCATAGGTGGAACTTGGTGATGGGTTCACTACCCGGATCTGCGCTAGCGGCGCGTCGAGCTCTTCGGCTACCACCACGGCGGCAAGTGTACGCACGCCCTGTCCCATCTCGGTCTTCTTGTAGATCAGGGTGATCAGGCCATCGGTATCGATATTGAGAAAGGCGCTGAGCTGGGCCGAGCGAACTGTGGGCTTATGCTTAAGCGGACCCGCCTGTTCAGCGCAGCCAAGTCCGAAGCCGAGGAACAAGCCAGTGCTGGCAATCGATGTCAGGCGCAGGAAGTGGCGGCGACTCAGTGGCTGGACCTTCATGCAGCCGACTCACTCATCTTCTCGGCCGCCAGCGCCACTGCCTGACGGATGCGCGGATACGTGCCGCAGCGGCATAACACATTCATATGCTGCTCGATCTGCTGCGCAGTTGGCTTGGCATGGGTATGCAGCAAGCCGGCTGCATGCATGATCTGCCCCGACTGGCAGTAGCCGCACTGCGGCACATTGAGTTCCTGCCAGGCCTGCTGCAGCGGGTGTTCGCCATCCGCCGATAAGCCCTCGATGGTGCGAACCTCGCGTCCTTCGCAGGCACTGATCGGCAACACGCAGGAGCGCACCGGCTCGCCGTCCAGATGCACCGTGCACAGCCCACAATAGCCAATGCCGCAGCCGTACTTGGTGCCGGTAAGCAGCAACAGGTCACGCAGCACCCATAGCAAGGGCATGTCGGGCGGACAGTCCAGCCGGCGGGTTTCGCCATTCAGAGAGAAAGTGATTGTGCTCATCGTTTCACCATCAGAGGGGATGCCGAGCCGGCCCTGGAGTGGTCCTTGGTCTGAGGCCGGCCCGGCATCGTTATCCGGCCCTACGCGCTGCAGGGCTCTTCTGACTATGAACACGTGCTATCGAAGCGAGTCCGCCAGCGCGGCGCGGAGACTCGGTCGCGCCGCGACCGAGCCCGGCGAGCATGGCTACTCGAAGCCGCTGTGGAACACGCGGCCGCCTGATGCACTGAGCACGTTGAGTTGCACCGACGCGCTGGCACTTAGCTCGCCGTCCCGCAGCTCGACCAGCAAACTGTCGACGCGACCCGCCGTCAGCGCTTGAGCATCGAGTACTCGGATCATCCCGCTGGCGGAGTCCAGGGAGTACAGCGCCGCACCACTACCACCCAGCAGGTGATAGCTCAGCACTCCGCCGTCATCGTGTGCCTGCAACTGGCCCACCACGGCGCCATTCTGGATCGGCAACTGCACCTGGTAAGGTCCGGCATGGTCGAACACCGGGGCAGCATTGGCCGTGGTTATCGCGATCGACACCTCAGTCTGTACCGTGCTGCGGGCATCGCTGGCACTGACCCACAGCTGCAGCGTGCTGCCGGCGACCAAGCCATCGCTGTTGGCAATCGTGAGCCGCCCATCGGTCGCCGAGATGCTGAAGCGAGCGATGTCGGCACCGCCAGTCAGCGCGTAGCTGAGGTGGTGATCAGCGGCTCCGCCGTCTCCATCCACGGCATCGACATCACCGATTACTGCCCCGCTCGCAGCGCCAACGCGCACACTGAACGGTCCGCTGGCGATGAACACCGGCGCATCATCGCCGTCGACGATCGACATCTGAACCAGCGCCTCGCTGCTACCGCCCTGGCTGGAGGTGGCGCGTACGCGCAGGTTGTAGATTTGCCCTTGCTGCAGGCCCGCACTGCGCGACAAGCGAATTTCCCCAGAGTCGGCATCGATTTCGAACAACGCGTTCGCCGTGCCGGAGACGATGCTGTAGCTAATGTTCTGATCAGGTGTGCCGCCGTCTCCAATCTGCGCATCGACATCACCGACGATGGCTTCGGCCGGGCTGTACTCGTCGACATCGAACGGACCGCTTTGCACGAAGATCGGTTCACTACCGCTACCGACCACGTTGATACCGATGCGCTGCCGAGTGGTGCCGCCGCTGGACATGGCATCCACATCGATCCGCAACTGATCGCCTGCCCGCAGCCCGTTACCATCCGCCAGCATCAGCCGCCCATCTTCCGCGTTCACCGCAAAATGGCGATACGAACCGATCGGCTGCAGGGCGTAGGTGACGCCCTCATCGGGCGCACCGCCGACCCGGCTGATTGCATTGATGTCACCGATCAAGCCGCCATTGATGGTGCCGAGTTGAAACGAGTACGGCCCGTAGTCAACGAAAACGGGCGGCCCGACGACCGGCTGCTGTTCGACCTGAATCAGCACGCTGATTGTCTGCATCCAGGGCCCATCAACCAGCCGCACTTGCAGTTCATAGCTGCCGCTCTGCAAGCCCGCGGGTGCGGCATGGGTGATCACACCGCTTTGCAGATCGACCGCGAAGTAGGGCTCACCGCTGCCGCCGATCAGAACGTAGGCGACATTCTGATCGGGAGGCCCGCCGTCGCCATCGCTGGCATTGATATCACCGACGAGGTCGCCGATCTGAGCCGGGATGTACGTGGCAAATGGACCACCGTCGATCACCACGGGCGGATCATTGCCATCGACCACATTGATCACCACATCACGCGGCGCCTGTGCCGCACCGTCGTGGGCAGCAACGGTAATGGTATAGGTTTGGCCCTGCGCTAAGCCGGTGTTATTGCCCAGGCGGATGACACCGGTAGTCGCCTCGATGCTGAAGCGTGCTGGCGAGGGTTGACTCAGGATGCTGTACTGGATGCCAACATCGGCAGCACCGCCATCGCCGTCGTGCGCGTTGACGTCGCCGACCAGTTGATTGTTGCTGGCGTACTCGTCGAGATTGTAGGGACCAAAGTGGGTGAACACCGGCGGCCGTGTCGGGTTGATCTGTACGCTAACATCGACTTCAGTCGACTGACTGGCATCGCTGGCGCGCACCCGTACGATTCGGGTGCCGGGCGTTAACGCCGAGCCATTGGCCACGCGCAGCCGGCCGCCAGCGGCTTCGATCGAGAACAGCGAGGCGCCATTGCCGCCGACGATACTGTAGGTAATCCCCACGTCGTTGCCGCCGCCGTCACCGTCATGCGCCTGCATGTCGCCCACCAGGCTGCCATTGGTGGCCGCGGTGCCAATGGTGAACGGCCCCGCGGCGGTGAACACCGGCGGGCTGCCCGTGTCGACCACATCGATCGCCGCACTGACATAGTTCATCGGCAAGATGCGCAGCGCCGACAGGGCAGTGTTGTGCCTTGCCGCTGCCAGTTCGGAGCGCACTCGCAATTTGGCCTTCCAGGGCAAGGACCCTGCCGCCTCGGTGTAGCGTGCTACCAAGTACAGGGTCTTGGGCGATGACGCTATCACCGGCAGACTAAAGCTGAATTGCGGCGCGGGGGAACTCAGGTTGTGGCTGCTGAGTAGCTGATCAGGCGGCGCCGTCATGCTGAACACGCCATCCTGATTGAGGTCATGCCACAGCTCCATCGACGTCCACATCGACTGTGCTTCGGCCGCTGTCAGCGGGCTGTCGTCGGCGGCATCGAGTAGTTCAACCACGATGCTCTGCATTTGTGCGGCGCTTTCGCCAATCCGCCCTAGATGCGCAACATCGACTTTCAGCAGCACACTGGCCACACCACTAGCCGGCTGCGGGCTGCCTATGAATTCGGGCAACAGCCCGAACTGTCCGTGATCCAGCGCTGCCCAGCGCAAACCGAGGCCGACGCCCGACCACAGCAGATCGGGCCAGCCATCGCCATTGAGATCGCCCCACTTGGCAGAATACAGCGTGGCCGCGGGGCCATTGAGTTCGCTGCGCCTGAAGCTGGTCGGCGATAGTTGCTCATACAGAATGGGTAAGGCGTTGCTGCCGCCCGGCGTCAGCAGCACGTCAACATCGCCATCGTGGTCGATGTCTTCGGCATCCACCAGCAGCGGGCGCGTCTCATCCTGTGCCGCGATATCGGTAATCGCATGGCCACTGGCGCCCGACACCCAGAACGGCCGTCCCAGTTCCACACCATTGGCTCCCGACATCGAACCCGAGGCCACCACATCCAGAGTCCCATCCTTGTTGATGTCGGCGATATCGATCCGACCTGCGGTTCGCCCCCCGGTATTCCAGCCTTCCGGCGCCTGCAGCACGCCGTTGAGATTGCGCATCCAGGCGATCTGGGTCGGCACGCTGCTGGCGGAACTACGTGATGAGTAGAGCAGATCGACCCAGCCGTCGCGGTCAAGATCGGCCAACGCCAGATCCCAGGCATCATCGGTGTTCAATGATTCCGCAGCGCCATAGATGGCACCGACGCCGGTGTGACGGAACAGGGTCAAGGCGCCGCTGGTTGGCGAGTTGGAGATGAAGTCGACGTCTCCGTCATGATCGATGTCGACCAGCAAGGCTTCACGCGCGGCACCGGCCCAACTTCCATCCAGCGCGGGAACACCGTTGGCAGCCTGCAGCAGGCGTTCTGCGCCGGCGCTGACGTTCTGCGCAAAAGCCCAGTCAGGCAGGCCATCGCGATTGATATCGGCAATCGCCAGCCCGGCGCCAACCGGCTGGGACTTGCTGACCGTACGACCGACATTGCTCAGGCTGCCATCGGCCTGCTGCAGGAACACATCCTGGTAGGTCGTGTTGGCATTGCCGTGCAAGCGGGCGCTGGCCACGATGTCGTTGCGGCCATCGCGATTGACGTCAAACACCCGCGGACCGTAACTGACATGATTGCTGGAGACAATCTCGCGACTACCGAACACCACACTACGGTGCAGGTCGATATTGCGCTCGATCTGCAAGGAGCCGCTACCGCTGCGGGTGGTGACGATATCGATATCGCCATCGCGATCGAAGTCGGCGACCGCAATGCCATTCGGGTCGCTGGCGGCGACGGCCTGCAGGTTGCGCGACAGCCATTGGCCACTGACTCGATCGTTCTCGTACCAGACGGTGCGGCCCGCGTCTTCCGCAGCGACCGCGACATCAAGATCACCGTCGAAGTCGAGATCAGCAGCCTCTAGCGCACGCGCGCCCGCGACGCTACCGGGCAGGGTGTACACCTCGCCGAACAGATAGTTTGCGCCTCGCGGCGGGCCTGTTATGACCCGAACCTGGCCGCTCGCCGGCAGGGTTGCCAGCAGATCCGGCGCGCCGTCGCGGTCGACGTCAGCCGCGATCAGGTCGCTGGCGCCGCGAAACCAGGTCGAGCTTTCCGTGGCGTTGAATCCAAACGTGCCGCTAGCGCTGGTGTTGCGGTAGGCATGAACCTTTCCGCTGCCCGTCTGATCGCCGACCACGGCGAAGTCGGGCCAGCCGTCGCGGTTGAAATCCTCCACCACCAGGCTGGGATTACCGCGTACTTCGGTGAACAGGTGGCCAAAACAGGCATCGAAGTACTGAACCGGTTCGGCGTAGTTGCAATACACCAGCACCTGTCGCTCATTGCGGGTCGGACTTTCCAGAAACACCACGATATCGTTGCGGCCGTCGCGGTTGAAGTCGCCTACCGCCGCGCCGACGTGCTCGATGTTGTTGTTTGCCCAGGCTACCGTTGTCGAGCTGTAGTTGTCGGCACCATCGTTCTTCAGTACGCGGACGCCGCCACCGTTCCCGGCAACTTCGCTCAGCAGCAGATCGGGGCGCTTTCCAGTTCCGAGCACGGTCGCTGGAACCAGGCCACGGACATCGTCGCTGCTGGTGTGCAAGGTGAACGCGGACCAAGTGCCGTTGGCATTCTGCCGGCGCAGCATGATGGCGCCGTTGCTGCGTGCATAGTAGAGATCGATATCACCATCGTGGTCGTGATCGTGGCCAATCAGTTCGTCCATAACGCCTTGATTGGTCACCAGATCGGAGGGCGCTGCATAAGGCACTTCGACCGCCGACGCGGTGGGCGCGATCAGCGTAACCGCCGGCAAGGCGCATAGCGATAGTGCTGCAGACTTCAGCAACTTGTTCATTACGTCGTTCCATCACAGATTTTGAGTTCGGTCCCGCCAACGCGTGGGCCAGGCATTCAGTGTGATGAAACGCGTTCCTTTACCAAGTCCGCCAAACTATTGATTCGGCAACTTGAAGTTTGAACATCCTGTTCAAACCTCAAGTCCCGCGCGTCCGGTACCGTTCGACAGGCTCACGGCGAGCATGCCCGTACGCGCGGACGCTGCGGAGCGACTGCATCGCTGCGCGCGTGCAGCCCATCCTTGGGCTGCTCATTGACCCGGCCAATTAAAAATCAATTGGCCGAGGAAGACAGCGCGGGGAAGGCGGGCGCGAATGCGGCGTGCCCGAGACTGGCAAAGCCGCGAGCATGGCTGGCGCGACGCCGAATGCGTGGCGACGGAAGATCTCTGCGCCGCAAAACAGCGCCCGATGCATGCTGAGGCGGCTGCATGCAGGATTGTTCGTTCAATCGTACGACCGGCTCGCGACACGCCTGCAACTGCAGAACCGCACCACCTTTGCCTTAGCAGGCGGTTTCGCGTGGCATTTCAGTAGCCCGTCAATCAGATCTGATTCGCTTCGCCGGCGGTCAGCTCCTGACCGCTGTCGCGGCGCTTGTACACCACCTCATTGCTGCCGCGAATGCCGACGAACTCGACATTCTTCTTCGCTTCCCATTCCACCACCAGGGCCGCGGCCTGATCGATGCGTTGTTGCAGTTCTGTCGCGCCCTGCTTGAAACGATCATTGGTGGCGCAGCGGGTGCCAGCCACCTGATACCCTTCACGGCCGGCTGACCAATATTTGCGCGCCGCTTCCAGGTCCTTGCGGGCAAACCAGACCACCCGAGTATCACCGCGTCGCTGGTACTCGCCGTTAGGATCCAGAATTGGCTTTAGTCGCGCCTCGACATTGCGGGCGCAGATCGAGCTTACGCTCAGACTTGCCGCGCCCTCGCCAGCGGCATAGCGCTGCATCAGCGCCTGACACGGGGGAAGGATTTCCTTGGGTACGCGGCCCATGATCTTTCCTGAGTACTGATCGACATCCGGGTACAGCGCTCGGGCCTTATCCATGCTCAGCACGTACTTCTGGTAATCGCTTTCTGAAACTGCTTCCGCAGGCGACTGCCTTTCTGCTCGGCGTAGGGAAGCCGTGCATGCGCTGATCGCAGAACCAGCAGCGTTCTGGATTTCATGGTTAAGGACGGGCTCGGCGGCGATACCGTCGCTCATTTGACCCGCAGCGATGAGTCCAACCAGGCCCAGCATAACGCCAATCTTGTAGAACTGCTGTTTGTGCATTGTGGTCGTCCATTGGAAAGTATTGGTCCGCCAGGCCACACGCTCAGGGCGTCCTGGCGGAGAGGGAGAGCTGTCAGTCTTCGAAACCGCCGATAAAGATGAGCGGTTGCCGCTCTCCGACGATAACGGTCACTTCAAAGGCAATGGTGGGCGCGCCAGCCTCCTCGACATTCAGCAGCAGCGTGTGCGTGGCCGGGCCCTGCAAGCCACTGGCGTCCTTCACCGTGATCCGGCCATTGCTGCTGTTGACTTCGTAGTAGGGCGCGCCGTTGCCGCCGGCGATGGTGATATCGATGTCGGCACCACCTGGATCATCATTGGTCCATTCAAGCTGTCCGACCAGGGCGCCCATCGGCGTGCCCACCGGCACGATAAACGGACCCGTGACAGTGAACGTGGGCGGATCGTCTCCGTCCAGCACGGTGATAGTCACTGTGCCCTCGGTGCTGGAGTTGCCGTCGTCGGTAATCACTTGCAAGTCAATGCTGGTCTGCTCGCGCAGGCCGGTTCGATCCTGCAGCTTGATCAGGCCATTGACCTCGATGCGAAAGGTGCTCGCGTGCTCGCCGCTCAAACGGTAGGTGATGTTGGCATCGGGGGCGCCGCCGTCGCCGTCGTTGGCATCGATATCGCCAAGCGCGGTGCCGTTGGGGGCGTATTCGCCAATGCTGAATGTGCCGCTGGCCGGGCTGGGCGGGTCATTGCCGTCAACGATCTGAACAGTTCGCTCGGCCGTGGCGCTCTGCCCGTCAACATCGGTCGCCCGGATCAGCAGGCTATATGACTGGCCCTCGACAATGGGGGGCGACAGCAAGCGCAACTTACCAGTGGCAGGATTGATTCCAAATTTCGACTGGCCGGCTCCTCCGATCACTTCAAACAGCAATCCCAGGTTGGATTGCGGCTGATCCGGGTCTCTGGCCACGACACCCGCGGACAGCTCTTGCTGGGCCGGGGCATATTCGTCCACTGAAACGCTGGCCGGTAGCTCAAAATAGGGCGCAGCCTTGACCGCAACAATCGGGTTGCTGGTATAGGTACCGCTCAGTATATCCAGCGCAGTGCCCTGTTCACTGTGGGCAGCCGTTGCGTCCTGTGGATCCATACGCAGTCTGAATGCCAGGCCTTCTGCACCAGCCTGATGCGTGAAGTGGGCCACAACGAACAAGGAGTTCGACTGCTCTGCCGGAATGAGAGCGCCTGCATTGATCAGCAACGGTCGTTGACTCAGGTTGTTTGATCCCAGCAGCTGATCGGCCTGCGGGTTGAAACTGTCGTTGCCGTCCTGATCGAGCCAGATGCTAAGGCTCTGCAGGCTGCCCTGTATCGACCCCAGAGCGATCGGCTGTTGATCGACGTCCAGCAGATCCACGCCGATTTCCTGCAGTTGCGCGGCGGCATTGCCTTGCCGACCGAGGTGGATCGCCTCGATGCGTGCAAGCGCCACCAGGGCGGATGAAGCCGGCGGCGCAGTCACAGCATCGGAGGCTGGCAGGGCCACCTGAGCCGACTCGCCCAATGCCAGCAACTGGCCGCTGAGGTTCCTGCCATTGAATGTATCCAGCACACCGTCGCCATTGATGTCTGCGATCTTGGTCGCCACAAGACCGTCTGCACCGGCAATAACGTCGCGCCGCAGGAAGCCGCCGCCGAGCTGCTGCTCGTACAGCACCACGTTGTACCTCGTAGACGTTCCGTCCAAGTAGCTCTCATTCATGAAGATGTCGAGATCGCCGTCGGCATCTACGTCCGCTGCCTGCACGTCGAGATTTCCTCTCAGCGCGGCGCTATCAATGTCGGAGGAGGCATGCCCCGGGGCGCCCGACACCCAGAACGGCTTCATGACATTGCGTCCGCCGCAGATGACATCGATGCGTTGATCGCCATCGACATCGGCCAGTTCAATACGCCCTGCCTCGCGCCCAGCAGGCACGGCAAGACTGGACTCGGTAAATGCACCGGAGCCGTTGTTGGTCAATAGACGCAGCTGCACCGGGTCCGCCGAGGCGCCCGCCTTGCTGGAATACACGACATCGACGTCTCCATCGCGATCGAAATCTGCCACTTCCATGTCGAAAGCGATCTGCGAGATCGCGATCGTCTGCAGATCGTAGGTCGGCGTGTCAGAACTTGCGCGGCGAACTCGAATGCCAGCGGTCGACAGCGACTCGATGATGTCTACGTCGCCATCGCCATCGATGTCGGCCGCCGCGACATTGTTGGCGCCGCCGCTGAGTGCCAACACCTGGTATGAACCCGCAGGCAGGTTGGGCGAGGCAACCAGTCTCACTGTGTCGCTGAACGCCGCCAGCAGATCGGGATCACCATCGCGATCGAAGTCGGCGAAAGCGAGACTCTCCATGCTGAGCCGGGTGCCGCCGCTGCCCATGCTTACCACATCGTTCGGCACAAGCTCTGGGCTCATCTCGCGAAGGTAGGCGTTGGCGCCGGCTCCGGTCACCGTTGCATAGTCCAGCTGCCCATCCGAGTTGGTGTCTGCAAAGGCGAAGTCTGCCGAATAGCCCGCTGCCGGAAGCGCCAGGGCGCGTCTGCCGGATGCCGGGTACATGACCGAGCGGTGTGTCGCCGTATTGCTGCGCAGCTTGATATCGCCGCCATTGAAGTCGGCGAAGACGATGTCCAGATCGCCATCGCGGTCGGTATCTACCAGGGCGTGACCTATCGGGAAGCCAGCAGCGGTGGCGGTCAGCGTTTGGCTGAGCAGCGAGCTCCCGGCGTAGCGATACACAACGTTCTGTTTGGCTGCGGAGGCGGTGACGACGATCTCATCCAGGCCGTCCTGGTCCAGATCATGCAGGGACAGGTCAACCGCTCCGTCGGCGGTCTGCGGCCCAACCAGGATTCGCGAGCGATCGAAGAAGAAGCTACCGCCTCGACCCGAACCGGGAATGACCACTACTCGATCAGCGTGGAACGCCGCCACCGCAAGGTCAGGCGCACCGTCGCGATTGAAGTCGGTCACGCCCAGTGCATAGGGACCGTCTGCCAGTGCTGCGGTGAGCGAATCTGTCCAAACTTGATGTTGCGTGAAGCTGGCACCGGCACCCGAGGTGGTGTTCTGGTACCAGGCGACGCGATCATTGTCGAAGCCGGCAACCATGAAGTCTTCCCAGCCGTCGCGATTGAAGTCCCCGACCAGGATGTCAGCCGCACCTTGAGCACCGGGCGAGGTTGTTTCCCAGCCCAGCTCAAACGATGGCGCGTTGAGGTCACCGCGATTGAGATACACGGCGATGCGGTAGGTGGCCGGACTGCCACTGCGTTTGCTGGAAAACACGATATCCAGGCGACCATCGCGATCAACGTCGAGCGTAGCCACCGGCGCCACCACGGTGCTGGTATCGAACTCGACGATGGTGGAACTGCTATGCACATCGGCGCCATCGTTCTGCAGCCATCGCAAACCGCCCTTGGTACCGCTGCTGCTCTGACCCCGAATGCCGACTAACAGGTCGGGCCGACGCATGCCGGGACGAAGAAAGGCAGGCTGCAGAGTAGCCGCCTGCGCCAATCCACTGGCGAGTTCCACGCGATTGAAGCCCGTCTGCGTGTTTTGCAGCAAGATCGCCTGGCCATCGGCAAGGTAGTAGAGGTCCTGATCGCCGTCGCGTTTGTAGTCGAATGCGACCAGGGAATTGGCTGCGGATTCGGCCGGAGAGAACACCACCGGGTCAGCGAAGGGCAGGTCATTGGCCCACGCAGACAACGGAATCAGGGCGCACAACCCCAGGCATGCGCGTTTCAATGGAAGGTTGTTCATTGTCAGGATCTCTTGGGTCGATCAGGTGCGATCGGGCTTTCCAGGGATAACGCCAGTTCGGCGCAGCTCCGCCAGCCGATCGTCGGCACGGGGCTGGCTTGAGGTTGCGCACGGCGCGAAGGGCGTGCAGTCGGTAGCAGGCCGATAACAAGGTCTTCCTGCTGTTCCCGGGCAGGCGGCGACCGGGCTGCCCTGACTTGATAGCGTCAGTGCACGGCTCGCTGCCCTGGGCAAGCCGGCTGGCGTGTTCGACGCTGCGAGGCAGCGAGTAGTCTTTTCGAACTCACCTCAAGGGCACAGCAATCACTTCCGTGGGCCTGAGCGTCTCGGAGTTCTTGAACCCGTTGCCGGCCTGATACTGCGCAACATGCGAATTGGCGATCACCATCAGCTTGTCGCCGACGATGACCCCGGTAGTCGGTTCGGCGAAGGCGCCATGATGATGGGACTGCAGTACGCGCAATGCGCTGATGCGCTTTCCGTCCGCCGCAAGTTCGAGTCGGATGACGCGACCGGGATTGGTCCAATTCTGGATGCCAAGCAATGCACCGTCTTTCCAGTAGAGACCATCGATTCCACCGCTGACCACATCATCGGGTTGCGGCAGGCGCTCGGCAGCGCCGGTTCGCGGGTCAAGGCGCGCAATGCCCAGCGACAGGGTGACATAGAGCGTTCCGTCGGCTGCTACCGCAAGACCATTGGCACCGCGCACACCACCAACGTCGCCAAAGCGCTCGAAACTGGTCGCGTCGACCGCCATCTTGTACAGCGTGCCGCTGCCTGAGTCGGTGCAATAAACGTTGCCGTCAGCATCGGTGGTGACATCGTTGAGTTGCACCGCATCGGCGACATCGAAGCGCTGGTCCAGGCGCCCGTCACTGAGCCGGTAACGCAGAACCTTGTTGCGTCTGGGGCCGGTTGATTCGGCATCGGAGACGCCAGTGCTGATCGCATAAAGCCAATCGCGTGCGCCATCCACGCGCAAACCCAACACTTGGTCGAGCTGGTCGTCCGGCTGCGAGAAATCGCTGGCCTGTCCGCTGACATCGATGCTGACAATCTTCTTCTGCGCAATGCTGCCAATGAAGTAGCGTCGACGCTTAGCATCGTAGGCGATGCCTTCAGGGATCAACCTGGGATCGTCCAGACGCAGATGCACCGGCGCATCGGCAGTCTTCACCTGTTCGTCGGCGAGCTGCCTACGTAAGGCTTGGAATTCAGCATCGGCCCATAGATCGTCAAATCCGCCGCCCTGTGTCGGCAGCAGACCGAGCCCTCGATCGCGCAACTCACTCAACCTGGACAACGCCAACTCGCGGCGGCCGAGCTGACTTAGCGTCATCGCCTCGACGAACACCAGCATGCCGTCGCGCGGTCGCTCGGAACGCAACACGGCTATGCGTGCCAACTGCTGGTTCAGGGCTGTCTGGCGAACCGGATCGACCTCAACGGCGGTAGCCGCGTCCAAACCACTGGCGAAGACTATGGCGAACAACAACTTGCGGCGCAGGGACATGAGTAAATCCTTTGGGTTACCGGCACCGCTTCGTGCACGAGGATGCACCGACCGAGACTGAACAGCCCCGTGCTGGATGCTCGGCGCGAGCGGCTGCGGCGCCTTGTCAGCGCGCTGAGTAGTCCCAGCAGCCTGCCAGGTCTTGAAACGCGGATCGACGCGAATTCCGCCAAGCCCTCACCGCCCTGGCGATGGGCCGGATGGCGGAACGCGTGCCAGCAACAGCACCTCGATCAACCGCCGCAGACAGTGGGCGTCGTAGTCGGCATTGATCTGGCGGTACTGTCCAGGATCGCGGTTGACCCGTGCTTCCACCATGTGAAATCCATCACCCTCCGCAGCAAAGCGGGTCGTGAACACGCAGAACCCGCTCCAGCTGCGATGCAGATGGAGCATGCTGTCCTCCATATAGGCGAACCAGCGATCGTCCATCGAACGCGGGAGGAATCCACCGCGGATGCGTTCAAATTGGGCGCGGCTGAAGCGCAGCTGCAGATCCAGCCTTGCGTACTGGGCAGGCAAAGGGTGACAGCGCGCTCGCATGATCTCGAACAGGGTCTTGTGAACGGTCGTTGCGTCTGCTGCGGGGGCTGGCGCCAACATGCCTGCTCTCTGCCATTTGGTGTTGCTGATATCAACGTCAGATCGGCAAGGATCCGCCAGACCCATGAGATTAATGGTGGATTGCAGGACAATCCTCATCGAGGACACTCGGCACCAGCTTCCGAGTTTGCGCCCCCAGCAAGCCCTGAATCGTTTGCAGCTGCGCACAAAGATGACGTTGCGTCTTCAACAGTGGCGCAGCGTTTTCGAAGGCCAGCTCGAACAAGGGAATCGCTTCGTCGGTGCGGCCCAATCGGATCAGTGACTCCGTGTGCAACAAGCGCAAGTCAATCAGTGCGTACTCACCATCCCGGACGTGTGGCGCCAGCACCTCGATAGCACGTTCCGCTACCGGCAGACTGAGATCCGGTCGACGCCGGTGCCAGAGCAGAAATCGTGCATACAGGCGCAGGGTGTAGCCATTGCGGTAGTTGTCGCGCCCATGCACCTCGGCCATGCTGCGATTGACTGACTGCATGCGGGCGTCGAGTGCAACAAAGTCAGCGTTATGGTCGAGCGCCATGGACAACGCATTCAACTGTTCGGCCTGCAGGGTGAGCGGGTTGGTTTCACCTAACGCTTGCTTGAAGATGCGCAGCGACTCGGCGCTGGCGCGCTGCGCCTCCTCGGCGCGCCCTTGGTCGTAGAGCAAATAGGTCAGCATGGTGAGGATCCGCGCCACCTCTGGATGATCGGCACCTTGCTGATGGCGCCGAATGCTCAGGGCCAGCGTATAGAGTTGTTCGGCTTCGGCGTCGTGGCCCTGAACTTTCAGAGCCTGACCCAGCATGTAGGCGGCATCCGCCCGTTTCGGGTGCGCTTCGCCCAACAGTTCGGCAAAGATGGCCATCGCCACCCGACCATCCGCCTCGGTCCTGGCATAGTCGCCGCGCTGGTAGAACGACTGTGCACGTTGAACCAGGATGTTTGCCACCTGCAGGCTGCGTTCACCATACGCCCGACGTCCGTAGCCGAGAGCCAGTTCGGCGCGCTGCTCGGACAAGGAGAGCTCGCCGAGCAGGTAGGCAACAAGTGCGCCGCGTGCATGGTGATTGGCCGCAGCGGCCAGCGTATCGCGCTCCCCGTTCTTAGCTATTAGCTTACGTGATGTGCTGTCAGCGCGTAGAAACCATGCTCTTGCCTCGTCGTACGCGGCGCGGCGGGCCAGGCGCGCGGCCAACGCATCCGCCGCCTCCACCGCCGCCCAGTGCTCATCCACACTTGGCAGGGTCGGATCACCCAGCGCAGCGCGAAACATGGCTTCGGCCTCGCCCATCTCACCCTGGTCCTCGCGCAGGCGGCCAAGTTCAAGCAGCACAAGACGCCGTTCGTCCTGCAGCGAAGCAGCCCTGGCTTCAAGCAGCAGCAGTGCGCGTTGCAGACTGGCATCAGCACGATCAAACAACCCGACTGTGCGGTAAATGGTTCCGAGGGTAAGGCGCAGGGTCACTTCGAGTTCTGGCTCATCACGCAATGCCTGGTCGAGCATCGGCGCACTGCGCTCTATGGACTGCAGCAGGCTGATATCGCGCTGCCCGCTTTCGCCGGGATCGGCCGAGGTCAGCAATTCCATCAGCACCTGGTTCACCGTTGTGGCGCGCTGGCGCTGCGCTTCGGCGACCTGCAGCGCGGCTAGCGTTTGTTGTTGCAGCCGCCACGTGTTGAGCTGAAAGGCGCCTGCGCCAACCGCAAGCAGCAGGGCTCCCACACTGGCCCAGCGATTGCGCAGCAGCCATTTGACAGCGCGATAGGCAGCGCCACGCGGCCTGGCCCGCAGTGGACGGAATTCCTGCCAGGCGCGCATGTCGTCGATTAGCGCCGAGACATCCGAGTAGCGCCGAGCGGGTTCGACCTGGGTGGCGCGATGGACGATATCGGAAAAGGCGCACCGCAGGCTGTGTCGGGTCCAGTGGGCAAACCCGCCCAGATGCGCCAACTGTCGCTGTCGACGCTGCTCGCCCCAGCCATCCCAGACGCTGCGTAAGGAGGTCAGCGCTGAACCGTCATGTTCAGCGCGAGGCGGCCGTTCGTCAAGCAGCATTTCGGCCAGCAATACACCGAGTGCGAACTGGTCTGCCTGGGCCGCGTCATAGTCGGACTCCTCGCTGAGCAGCATTTCGGGCGCGGCGTAGTACGGCGTGCCTTTTCCGGCGCCCAAATCTACCTGGCTACCCGCTGTCTCGCTCAGTGCCCTGGCGATTCCGAAGTCAAGCAAGCGCGGTTGTCCATCATCGTCAACCAGCACATTGCCCGGTTTGATGTCGCGATGAGCGATGAAGTGACGGTGAGCGCAAGCAACCGCATCGGCCACCTGAAGCCAAAGCTGCAATCGGCGCTGCAGCGCTGGCCGTTGCTGGGCAATGTAGGTGTTAAGAGGGCGCCCGCTGACCAACTCCAGCACCAGGTAGGGAATGCCCTCGCGCCAGCGGCCGACATCGAGCAGACTCACCACATTGGGATGTCGCAATGACGATACGGCTCGCGCTTCCGTCAACAACTGTTCCGGTGTTTGGGCCAAACGCAGGAACTTGATCGCCACCTGACGCTCAATGGTGCCATCGCCGCGCTCGGCGCGGAACACTACCGACATGCCGCCCTCGCCAATCAGCTCGCGCAACACGTACACCCCAACCCGTTCGCCAACCAGGGTATGCCATTGGCGTTGCTCAGCCTCCAGCACTGACCGCGCGCCGCCTCCGGTCTGGAATAGCTGTTCCGGTGTTATGCCGGACACGGGTGCAGACTCCGTACTTGCTAAGTCACCGACAGCTTACTCGCGATTGGACGCCGCGTTGGATTTCGGCGTCGCTTGGTGCTCCACGCCGGATACATGCGAGGCAATGGCCCGCCAAGCCTGGTTGCGCTTGATCAACACATTGCTGGATTGGTACGTCAGTACATAGGGGCCATTGTTGCCCTCGCCGCGGATAGTGCCCTGGCCAGCGATGATGGCAGTGCCGTTCTCGAACACTTCGATGCGATTGATTGCGTAACTCAGCGAGTGGTAGTTCGGCGGCGTGGTACGGATGTATTCGAGTTCCTCGGCCTTGCTCGACCAAACGCCGTCAGCATCGATCATCTGGAACTCATCGGCCAGAATGCCGTCGAGCAGCTGCACATCCTGGGTGCGATACGCCTGTGGCCATAGCACCTGCTTCAAATGGCGCAAGGTGTTGATGTCATCGATCTGACTGGGCGCGGCGGCGATGCTGGACAAACTGGCATAGCCCAAGACGGCCGCCAACAGGGGGAAGATCCAGTAACGTCGCATTGGCTGCTCCTCGGCTGATCATGTGCTGATCAGGGGAACGCCAAAAGATGCGACTTCCGCCAAGGTGCGAGCAGGGCCTCGAGCGCCCCGCTCGGTGGGTGCCGCTCATCCGGGCAAGCTGCTCAGGTACAACTGCTCGCCGAGCTTCAACTGGAAAAAGAACCTCGACGACAAGACCATTGCCAAATTCCAGGACGAGCTCTCCGCACTGGGCTGCAAGTACCAGTTCATCACCCTGGCCGGCATCCACATCAACTGGTTCAACACCTTCAAGTTCGCCTACGACTACGCCCGCGGCGAAGGCATGCGCCATTACGTCGAGCAGGTGCAGGAGCGCGAGTTCGAAGCAAAGCGGGGCGAGAGTTTCGACCGATGGTGTTGAGATAACAGAGTGTTCGCGATCTTTCGGCGCTGGCACGGCCCTCATTCGGCCGCTGCGCCAGGGCATTTGCCCTGAGGTCCTTTGCGCCGATTGCCGCGTTGTTCGGCTGCTACGCAGCAACGGCTACTTCGTAGCCTGCGCCTTCGCTACGCTCGGTCGGCTGCTACGCAGCAACGGCTACTTCGTAGCCTGCGCCTTCGCTACGCTCGGTCGGCTGCTACGCAGCAACGGCTACTTCGTAGCCTGCGCCTTCGCTACGCTCGGTCGGCTGCTACGCAGCAACGGCTACTTCGTAGCCTGCGCCTTCGCTACGCTCGGCTGCTGTCGCAGCTACGCGGGACTGCGTCCCGATCTCGCCCAAGTGGGCCCACCACTTGGGCTCGTCGCGCCTTGCACTCGACGCAAAGTCCTCGGTGATCATCCGCGCCCCCTCATGAAATATCCGGGTTAACACACTGTTGCAACAACGCAGACCCCGCCGGAGGCGGGGATTCTGCGCTCCGGGGGGGAGGAACAGCGGCCAACTTTGTCGGCCGTTTGTTTTTGGGTTGCCCCTCCAGTGGATTAGTTGGCGATTGGGCGGCGGAGCATCACCATGCCGAGCCAAGCAAACCACACGATCTGGGTGATACCGAAGACGGCGCCAAGCTCAGCTAACGGTGGCGCAATGGTGAGCAGCCCGGCAATGCCGACGACGAAGCCAAAGTAGGCAAGCGCCTTTGGGAGTCCTTGTGCACCACGAGCCACTTGGCTAATCAGCAAAACCCATAGCCCGCCGACCACTTCAACGCCGCCGCCGAGTCCGTTTTGAACCGCGCCAATCGCCGTCCAGGTAGACAGGGCGCGTGTCGGGTCGGTGGCATGGAGCGAAGCCACCGCTTCAAGACCCACGCTACCCACCATACCGCTGGCAATCACAAGGCCAGACCAGATCAATCCAAACGCTGTGGTGATCTGCATGAGGTGGGCCGAGGCGGCTTTGAGCCGCTCGTGCAAAGCAGCGGCGAGCACGACGAGAACCAGGCCGAATACGACGTAGATGAGCGTGGTCCAGGCCTGAAACAGGACCTTCCTCTCCAGCACAAACGAAAGTCTTTCGGCTGCGCTCCAACTTTCGGTGCTGCCCGGATTAAGGACGGTAGCCATGACCGCAAAACCGATCACATACAGCAGCGCATTAATGATCGCAGCTGCGCCGCCAGCTTTCTGAAGTATGTGCATTGACCTGACCTGATAAGCGGGAACCGGGCGGCATTGAATAGGAGTGGGCGCCTCGTGACCCGTGCCGATAGGCATGCATAGGTCGTCAATCGGCGCAAGCATTCATCGGGAGGGACACCAGCGCGCGACCGAAACGCTTGCGCGGTATCCAGCGCTGTATGGCGGGCCCTGGCCTGAGGTCTCCCCAGAAAACTAACAATCAATTCATTCACTTATAGCGAAGCAGCAAGCAAGAGCGTTTCGTTCCGCCCTGCGGGCGGCCCGAGCCACCTTTCTTTGGTGGCAAAGAAAGTGCGGCCCAAAGAAACCACCCAGTGAACGCGCCTTCCGGGCTCCTGACCTCCAGGTTCGCACGCGAGGGCCGGGTTTTTCGACAGCACCTCCCTGTACTGGCGAAAAACACGCGCACATCGTGTGCGCGTCCCTGCGGGCTGATCGTCCCCCGCGCGCCGCATTCCCACTGGATCTGGTTGATCGGCCATCCTGGCCGCAACGCTCGCACACTACACAGTAGCAGTCTCTGACGCACCCAACGCCGCGAAAGCGGCTCATGTAGGCTGGCGCTGAGCGCAGCGAAGCCCAGAGAACGGCTAAGAAAAAGTGGGGAGACCTCAGGCCCTGGCCCGCCATCATTGCGGTCGACACACACTTAACCTGCCACTCATACTGACAATTTGAACGCGGGCCAATCGACGATGCGCGAATCCAGCGGGGAGGCGCGAACACGTTGCGACACCCACAGATTGATCCTTACGTGATCCGGTCGTGTAGAGCGGCGGGCCGGCGCGCCGGGGCCCGCCCTACTTGCTGGTGCGCTGATGGTCAATGACTCATGCGTTATCTTCGACGACGACCACCTACTCGAGAACCACCCTCTCCAGCCATGCCTTGACGTCTCCAGCCGGCAACTCGAAATCGTCTCGGAACACCAGATCCGTCGCCGAAATATCGGTCGCAGTATTGTCGTCGGGGTTGAGTTCCGTCAGACCGGGTGCGTTGGCGGTAATGCTGCTTTCCACTGCACCTAGGAAATCAGCGTTCGTTTGCGCAGTCAGGACGAAGGCCACGGAAGCACCAGCGTCCAGATCCACAAGGGTGTCAATCTCACCCACTCCAGATGCAGGGCAGGCCGCACCCGTTCCGGGCAGGCATTCCCATTCGACGTCGCTCAACGCCAGAGACAACGCACTTTGCACGACGACGTTCTGAGCGTTGGTCGGACCGAGATTGCGGATCTCGATCATGTACGTGATCAAGTCGCCCGGCTGGACCGCGACCATCCCATCGGTGATGGATACTGTCAGGTCAAGGCTGTCGTTGACACAGTCCACCTGGATATTGGTCACCGGACTACCGGCGAGGCTTCCCGAGCCACCAACGACGCTGCAGTTCTGACTGGGATTGCCTGGCTGCCGAACAACGGTTACCAGGTAGTTCGCCCCGTCATCTAGGGGTGTTGCGAAGTTGAACGACCCATTCGCTGCAATCTCCAGATCATCGCCGCCGTTGTTCTGCAGAACGACGCTATTGCCGTCCGCTAATCCGCTCACGCTGCCGCCAACGGTGTACTGGTCGGTGACGCAGGTGATCATCACGTCGACAATGTCCGCCTCGTTCAGCGTTCCCATGCCGTTCGCGATGGTGCATGTCTGGTCAGGCATTGCGGGTTGGGTGGCAACGGAAACGTCGTACGAAGCTCCTGGCTCCAGCGGCGTTGCAAAGGCAAACGCACCATTGGCGGAAAGCGTCAGATCATCGCTTCCATTGTTTTGCAAAACCACGGTGCCGCTGGCCAGTCCAGTTAGGGTGCCTCCGATGGAATAACGGTTGATCTCGCAGGTGACTGCCACGTTGGTGATGTTGAATCCCGTCAACGTTGCAACGTCGTTGGCGATGGTGCAGGTCTGAGCCGGGGAAGTGGGTTGAGTCAGCACGGTCACCGCATATGAGGAGCCGTCGTCGAGGGCCGTGGCGAAGGTAAACGGGCCGTCCGCCGAGATGGTCAAGTCGTCCCCATTATTAACTTGGAGTTGCACGCTGCTGCCAGATGCAAGGCCCGACACGGTACCGCCAACGGTGTACTGCTCGGTGACACACTGGATTTGAATGTCAGCTACATCCGCGGGACCCACGGTGCCGGTGCCGTTAGTGATCGTACAAGTCTGATTAGGACCGGAGGGCTGCGTCCCGACAGTCACCTCATAGTACGTTCCGTAGGGCACGGAGTTGGCCAAGGAAAAGGCGCCGTTCGCGGACAGCGTCACATTCGCAGGGAAATTCGCCACGAGTTTGACCTCGTTTCCATCTGCGAGCCCTGAAAGCGTACCTGTCAACGCGTAAGTCGCATCGCAGCTCGAATACTCCACGGCACCCAGATCGACTTCGCCGCACAGGACACGCGCGCTTCCCGTCTGATCGGTACCGGTGCTGAGGTCATCGTCTGTGTCGCCGTCGCCACTGAGGTCATAGCCGATCTCTGACTCGTCGAGCCACACGCTGGATCCGGTGTTCACAGTATCAAGATTGCTGCCGGTGAGCGGGTAGTAATACTGAAACGCTCCGTCCGAAGCGAGGCCCCCCAACTGCGCATCCGCTGTGAGCGTGGCGTTGCATGCCGAATCGTTGGACATTCCGTTAAGCGAGGGGAATGAGCCAAAGCCGCTGCGTTCTTCACATCCTACGGCCGATGCCGTTTGAACGATGACGTTGTAGGCAAGCACATCGGTCAGGAATAAGGAAATTTCCCCGGCACCTTCGCTCGCCGTATTGAACGCCAGGGTCGTGTTGACCATCGCGAGTACAGCCCCAGGGCCACCGGAACTTATTGCGCCGCCGCCATCTGCAGCATTTTGGGAGAGGGTCGTATTGACCAGGACGGACACCGTCTCGTCACCGCTTTGCGATAGCCCGCCACCCAGGGTGTCTGTTCCGGAAACCGTGTTGCCCACGATAGCACTTTGCCGCACAAGCAATTGTCCGAAATTCGCAATGCCGCCACCCTGCACGTCATCATCGACAACTGAGTTGTTTCGAATCAGAGCGCCAGACAGTTGCAGGTTTCCATAGTTGAGGACGCCGCCACCGTCTTCGAAATCCCCGGAGAGGTGTCCGCCCTGCAGAATCACGTCGTGAATCGAGCTTGTCGCCAAGGCCAGATTCTCGAGTATCCGAAACTCCTCCGCTGCATCCGCCGACCGTTCCAAGGTGGCGAAATTTCCATTGATGACAAGGTCGCCATCGGCTGCGAAGGATGGCAATGCATTGAACGTGCCCGACACCGCGGATGCGAATGAATACACCTTCGGGCTCAATTCGATGGTGCTCGCGGTGCCGTCGGTATTGGCGCAGACGACCGCCGCCACCAGTTCTTCTTCGGAAATCGGATAGAACGCAGTACCCGTTCCGCAAACGTATTCCGCCGCACCCAGATCTATGCCCGCACCAATCAGACGAGGTTTGCCGGACTGATCCAGCTCGTCGGCAAAATCATCGGCGGTATCGCCATCGCCGTTCATGTCGTATCCAAGGACACTCTCGTCCAACCAATTCGGGCTGGCGGAGTCGAGAACGCTGGCCGCTGTTCCGTCCAGGGGAAGAAATTCGGTTCCGTTGATGGCCACGCCTGTGTCAAGGAACCCTACCGCGCCGCTGGAAGTCGCCGAACAGGTGCCGTCGGTTACAAAGGTATTTTCGAGCGCGGTAACGTTGCTGCATTCAGCAATGCCATCGCCGACCGTTCCGCTCAGGATGGAGTTGTAAACTCTTAGCTGACCACTTGATCGACGCACCTGTTGCCCGTCCGCCGCCGAGTAGTTGTCGACGATGGTGGAGTTCACAATGACGATGTCCGACGTGACGTTATTGGCGACAACCCCACCGCCCCTTGCACTGGCACCTTCCAGGGTGTTGTCGGTGATCGTCGAGTGGATAATTCGCGATAGCCCTCGGGAGGCAATACCGCCACCGCTGCCACCACCTAGCACGGCGTTATTTTTCACTGTCGAGCGAACTAACCAGAGTGAACTCGTCGGATCGACGACGATCCCCGCACCGGCGCTGCTTGTGGTGTTGCCTTCGATGACGCTGGCTTCGATGACAGCTTCACCGCCATCCACGACCGCGATGCCACCACCATCATCGTTCGAATGGTTGCCCAGCACGTGCAGGCCTGTGGCTTCCAGCCTGCCGCGGATTTGAATTGCGCCTCCTTTATCCGTGCCTCCCGTCCTTGCGCCCGTCAGCGTCAAATCAGAGATGACAGCATTGGCGTCGGTCCCGACGAAGATCAGTCCGAAATTGCTGGCGGCTCCGGCATCGCGCGACAGCGTACTGCCATTGCCGGCTATGGTCAGGGAAACGTCATTCAGGATTTCGACCAGCGCCCTAGTTCCCTCTGTCGGGTCGGCTTCGCTAAATACATACTCGCCTTCAGTGGCGAGTTCGATAACGCTGGCCACTCCGTCGCCATTCGCGCAGATGATCGCCGCGCGCAGCGCATCGACGTCACCGTCGGCAATCACGTAGGGCGAGGTGCAGCCATCAGTGGCCGTGAAAGCGGACGCTAAGGGTGAGAGTACCAGCGCGAGTGCTGCAAGAAGGCAGCGACGAGAAAGTGGAACAAGGAAAATCGGACTGGCTTGCACGGTAAACCCCTGTCGATAGACTGGTATCCGACTGGCATGGCTGTCGCCAGATCGGCACATGGCGCTTACTGTGTCAGGCGAGTGTGGAGGAAATGAGGATTTGCTCTAGGAAGCTGCTGAGGCTAGTCAGCAGCCTGACAAGCGCGCCATGGACGGCGCTCCCTGAGCTTGTCGAAGGGTTGCGCTGAAAACCTCCTGGATCGAGGTCTCAGCAGCCTGCTAGAGGGTGAGAGCCTGCAGCGACGACGTCCCGACTTGGTGACCAGCCGCAACCTGCGCTCTGTCGCCATCGCTTCATATTTTCTCGCCTGAGCTATCGTTCAGTCCGAATCACATGAACGACAGACCCCTGTGCCGCGCTCGAAACGGTGAGCAGTCTTACAGGGCGGCCCAATCGGCCGTCGATTGCGCCGGCCCTTTAGCTCGGTCGGCCCGGGGCCGCTGTAGCAGGCTGTTTCTCAACAGCCTGCTAAGGCTTGTAGCGCAGTGGCTCAATCTGCCCACGCTCCCCACCCTTTGACACTGCACACCCCGCTCCACTGGCAGCTCGTCAAGTAGCAGTGCAGCAAGTGCGGCAGACCTTGCGCTGCGCTAAGCCCTAGCTGATCTCCATAGATCCTGCACATTTGTCACCTAGGCTTTGCGCGTCTCTTCAGCGACCCTCTGGACCAGTCGAGCGCTCGGCTAAAGAAGGTGTTCTACTTCCTGCGCCCTTTGCTCGCCGGTCGCTGGATCGAACACACCCTCAGCCAACCCCCAACCGAGTTCGAGCGCCTGCTGCAAGCCGAATGGGCAACTGACGACGAACGCCAAATGATCAGCCAGCTACAGGCCGCCAAAGCGCTGGCCTCAGAAGCCGATCGTTGGCCGATGCCCGAGGAACTCTCCGCGTGGCTGACCGAGCAGATGGCCTACTTTTAGGGCGTTGGGCCGAAGCTTGCGGTGAATTCGAGCGGGCAGCTCATGGAATTGGATCAGGTGCTGGCGGAGTGGGTTGCGGGGTCGATTTGAGAGGGAAAGCGCCTGCCACGTGTTGGAGCATTAGGTGGACGTGTAGGTTATGCAGGCGGCGGGTTGAAACCCGCCCTTCCGGGCGCTTGCAGCCGGCAGTGCAACGATGCAAACGTTTTACGTGTCACTCCGAATCCCCCTCAATGCTCAATCCGCGCCGATCATTGGGAGAGAAGTACGCGTCCACCGCAATTCGATTTAGGACGTAGGTACGCTGGGCTCCCGAGTAGGGTCTATCAATCAACTTACGCTCGGCAAGCGATTTGGCGCGTCGGCCTACCAACTGATGCGAGCAGTCGAGTTCCATTGCGACGTCCCCGGGCCTCATAGCATTACCTTCGGTCTGCAAAGTTGCCAAGATGCCGAGTTCGGTTTTGTCAAGAAGTAACTCTGACGAAACGGCCGCGACGTCCCCAGCGTATTTTTGGGAAAGGTTGACGACACTGACTTGACCAGTCTCGCATTCGGGACATTTCATTCTGAACATTTTGATGGCTTCAAGCTTTTCAAACGGAAACCTAGCAGCACAGCTATTGCATGAAATCTCCTGGTTGCGATTTAAGAACGCCAAGACTAGCGAAGAGTAGTCGAAAACTCGCTCAACGAAATATAGACGGAACTCCCGCTTACCAGTTGGCCTCCCAAACCTAATGGAGTAGCCCCTGCATAGGCCATAGTGCAACGCGTAGACCGAGACTCTTCGACCAGAGCGATCCGTCATTTCAAAATACTTGGTGACAAAGAAGTTGAGTTCCAGCGTTCTCAGCAACCCCTCCATTTCCGTGGGAATATGAAAGTGGCTGGTGAAGGGGGCTCCTTCAATTGCGCCAAAAACGTCAGAAGAATGCTGTCGCAGCTCTTTCGCTCGACGAACAATGTCTTCAAGCAGCTCTCTCAAACTGTATACAGAGAGACGCTCGGCAAACGTGCCATGAAGAAATTTTCCTAGGCGGAAGTACTCTTCAATTTTCTCTCTGTAGTACTTCTCCGCAGCGTCTTGGATGACCGACATTGAGATTCGCCGGCCCTTGATCAGAGCGAGATCCGCACACGAATCCAGGACGTACCCGAGCACACGGGGGTTCGCCATGCTTGCGTAGAACAGCTGGCGCCAAATGTCCAAATCTTCATGAGCAAAGATCTCGCCCATCCTGCCCGGCAAAAATTGGTTAAAGCGAACTTCAACGAGACGACGCGTGAAGTCAATTGCTGCATCTTCCATTGTTGAAACGTCGCTGCCGCCGTAGAGCCTGAAGAGATCGAGGTGTACCTCATCGATCTTGGTCTTATCGATTTGCCCGAAGTAGAGGCGGCCTGGGTAGGCAGCGATTTTGAATTTGACAAGCTCCTCGGACCAGTTGTTCAGCGGCGAAAGCAGAACATCGACGACAAATCTCATGCTTTCCATCGGAAGCTCGGAGAAGTCGTCGATTAACACATAAAGACGGGAGTATCCCGACCGAGCAAGAAATTCGCGCAACTTTGCGATGAAGTCTTTGATATTTAGAGTGCGTAGAAAGACTTCAGAGAATTCGTCAGCAACCGTAGATCCGTGCGAACTCTCCGTTTGCGCGGAGGCGGAAAATGAGCCGCTCGCATCGCTGATGTCAGCGCCAATCTCAAAGGAATTTTTCTTTTCATGCGTCTTCGTATCCGCCCTCCTTCTTCTCAAGAGCGCGGCGACGTTCTCATAGGAAGGAATAGCGAGCGACCTTACAAGATCCTCGAGTTGCGCATCCAGCTCAGCATGAGACCCGAACAAACCCCTGAGCTTGGCCCAAATCGATCCAGTGAACTTTCGCCTAATTTGCGTCCTTAACTCACCAATCAACGCTTCAAGAAACGCCTTTTGCAGTAGGAGTTTTTCCAGGGACGATTGAGGAAGAGCGTCCGAATCTCCCGACAATCTAAGCAGAAGCGCAGGATCTATTTGACAAGACTCAAAAACCGTCTTGATGTCGATGTAGGCGGACGTTGAGTGGTTTGAACGGCTAATTTCGCTTTGTAGCTTTTGGAAGACAGTGGATTTTCCGCAACCCTTCCGGCCAACAAAAAAAGTAGTTTGTGGATCAAGTGCAGACTTGAGCACCCTGCCGTTTGGCAATGCGTCCACGTAAAGTGAGTCGATCAGTGGATCGTTGGTGTCCGGATCGATGAGCTCTGCGCGACGCGCAAGCTTCAACGACTGGCAGATTTTTCGAAAACCCTCATCGATTTCTGGATTCACACTCGCTCTCCATCGCAACTCAGCCGTGCTCAAATGCTGATCAAATCGAACATTGGTACGCCTTGATTCATTAGATCCCGGGGCCAACGATCCGGCCAACACGTTTCGCTTCGCTCAAGGTGAGTCAGCGTATGGATTCTAACTCCGGCACACTCTTCAAGACCGTCTTGACACTGTCGCTCCGACGCGGCGTTTTGTAGTCCAGCATCTACCCCAATGGCGACGCACGAATTCGGTGAGTATCTGAAATCGTGACGCGTGGCGTTGCAGTGACCGTCAGCTCGAGGGAAAAACTGCCACTTCAAACCTATGCGATCAAGGTGAATAGTTCACTCGTACGAAATCCGGTGCCGACGAGGCTTGCCTGTCATTTGTTCAACACGAATCAACGCCAAACACTGATTTTTGGAGCCGATTTTTGCGTCGACGGGCCTACAATCAGCTTCGTTAAGTTCCATCTAAAAATCCTGCAACGAGCCGTTTCGAGCCGCCTCAAATCAGTCCCAGCGTCCACACCGTAGCGCGTTTCGTGCAAATCTCTTGGAAAGCATACATGGATGGCAATGTGGAGTCGGCTCCATGGAAACTCACTCCCCGCCTAGCAGGATGCTGAAATACTGATTTCAGCAGCCTGTTTTTGCGCGCCAAGGACGCCGCGAGCGGGAATCGAACAAGTAGGTGTTTGATTCCCAGCAAAGGTGACGCGGCTCTGCAGCGGCCGTTTGCGCTAAGATCCTCCTGGATGGGGGTATTTCAGCAGCCTGCTAAGCAGTAGGCTGAGTCCCAATGGTTGATGTGCTCAGAGCCTCTGGGCCGCAAGATTGACGATCGTCGCCGGGCCGCCTGGTGGGCCATTTGCGGCCGCGTCATCGCCAAGCAGGTAGTTACTGATCTGATGTGTGGCTAAGCAGTTCGGATCGCTTGCCAATGCGATGCCTATGTTGGCCTAGTTCGGCACGCCATTGTGTCAGACCTAGGGTTTGTGAGACCGGTCGCCGAAGGCACCCAACCACCCGCTCTTCAACCCCACTGAATCTAAATCCCCCACTCCCCGCATCCAATGTCCTAAATCCGCAAACGCCCACCCGCGGGCGTGGCGGGTCGTGAGGTCATCCGCCGTTGGGCGGGTGAATAGGATCACCACAAGGACACTACCGATGCCTCTTCAGATCGATGCCTTGATTGGCCGATTCAATCTTCAAGCTGCCGAATCACTAACAGGCTGCTGAGGCTCATTTCAGCAGCCTGATATCGCGCGCCACGGCCGGCGCGTGCGGAACTCGAACACGTAAGTGTTGGATTTCCGGCAAACCGTTCGACAGGCTCTCGGCGGGTGTGGCGCGTCTTTGGCGCGCCCGGCTTGCCGTCAGCCGCTCGAACGGCGGTCCCTGAGCTTGTCGAAGGGTTGCGCTGAAAACCTCATGGATGGAGGTATTTCAGCAGCAACCTGCTAGAAGCGCAGCCGCGGTCCAATCAGATATTCGTTGGCGCCTTCAGCCACCGTGGCCGTGGCCACCAGGCCCCAGTTCTTGTTGAACTTGTAATGGCCGCTGAGCTTGGCGTAAACGTCGCCGTCTATGTTGTCGCCATTGGTGTAGCCCAGCGCCACCGTGGTTTCGAAGCGTTGACCAAACGAATTGCGCAGGCCGATCTCGGCCTCATAGCCATCGACATCACCACGAAACACACCGGCGTCGACATCCAGCCGCAGGTAGTTGGCGTTGAGCACCAGATCCATGCTGCTGCTCAGGCCGTGGCGCCAGCCAAAGCCGAGTCGCGTCAAGTCAAGGTCGACCGATGCGATATCGGTCTCGTGCCGACCATGGCCGCCATAGATGAAAAATTGATCACCCAGCAGGGCCGAGCCGTTGAAGGCCACGCCATCAGCATCGTTGCTGCTGCCTTTGATGTTGAGCTGGCTGTAGCCAAGCTCACCATAGTTGTAACTGATCTCGCCGGCGTTGGCAGCCAGCGGCAGGGCCAACAGGGCCAGGGCGAACAGAGTCTTGCGCATACGTGCTCCTAGTACATTGTGGGACCGTTCTTGGTCGCGACAGAGCCTGCTGGAGGCCGCCCAAACGGCTGCTAAATTTTTTCCCTACCGAGAGCTGAACGGTTGGACTGTTAAGTAGGCATTGAGCCGTTGAACATGGCGTTCAGCCGGAGCTGATCCGCAGCCGGTACGCATCGGGCCGCCAAGGTCACGGGTGTCGGCATCGTGTCAGCGCAGCGGCAGCGCCGGCGACGGCTTGACCGGGCGCTGATAGTCAGCGGGCAACTCCGTGGCCTGCCACGGATCAGGCGGTTGCGTCTGAGACTGTCGCCGCTCATACGGCCAGCAGGGCATCCGGGCCATTTGAACCTGGAGTTTGGCTGTTATTTAGCTTCGTCTGCCATCAACGCCCGGCGCAGGCCCTGCAAGCCCCTGGGCGTTCAGGCACTTGCTGCACTCGAGCGCGCGATCTCCCCCAGGGCAAGGCCACCCAGCGCGCTGAATCGGCATTCAGCTGCCGATCAA
This sequence comes from Pseudomarimonas arenosa, assembly GCF_014841215.1. Lineage (GTDB taxonomy): Bacteria > Pseudomonadota > Gammaproteobacteria > Xanthomonadales > Xanthomonadaceae > Pseudomarimonas > Pseudomarimonas arenosa. The sequence goes on along the minus strand of NZ_JACYTR010000039.1, from coordinate 8,940 downwards.
TTTTTTGCAAGCGGTTAACCCCCAGTTGCCCGCCACCGCGTTTCATCGACACACCGGCATACGCCGGGCATGCCAAGGAGAGCGTCATGCGTGGGAAGCGATGGGGAGTGTTGGCCTGTTCCGTCATTCTGGCGGTGGGCTGTGCGAAGAGCGCAAAGCAAGAGGTCGCGGTGGCCGAAGCCAGCGAGGAGAAGTACTACCCGGCCAATCAGGACAGCAACGCGCCGATCGACAGGATCGAGGTGACCGGCAGTCGCGTGCGCTCGCAGGGGAGCGCAGGCGAAAGCGAATCGGTGGCGTACTTGCAGGCGCCACCACCACGGCCTGCCGAGCCGGCACCGATCGCGCTCTCCGACCCGACACGAATGCCGATTCCGCTGTCGCCACCAGCACCGCCTCCTCCGCCGTCCGACCATGCCGAACCGGCCGCGCCCACGCCAGTGATTCGCAATAGCTGGCAGATCACCCAGCAATCGTCGGTGTCGACCTTCTCGATCGACGTCGATACCGGTAGTTATACCCTGGCCCGCAAGTACCTGACCGATGGCCGGCTGCCTTCGCCACACCTGGTGCGCACCGAGGAGTTCATCAACTATTTCGATCATGATTATCCGCGCCCGGCCAAGGCCGACACGCCGTTCGCCGTCTACACCGAGATCGCTCCGGCACCATGGAATCCGCAGCGCTTTCTGCTTCAGGTCGGAATTCAAGGTTATGAGGTCGATCAGCGTGACCTGCCGCCGGCCAATTTAGTGTTTCTGATCGATACTTCCGGCTCGATGCAATCAGCCGACAAGCTACCCCTGCTCAAGCAGGGCTTTGCCAGCCTGGTCGAACGCTTGCGGGCGCAGGACCGGGTCGCCATCGTTACCTATGCCGGCAGCGCCGGCCTGGTCTTGCCCAGTACCGCCGGCGATCAGCAGCGAGCCATTCTGGCCGCTCTGGACAAGCTCGAAGCCGGCGGCTCGACCAATGGTGGTGCCGGTATCGAGCTGGCCTACAAGGTGGCCAAGGAATCGCGCATCGCCGGCGGCATCAATCGGGTCATCCTGGCCACCGATGGCGATTTCAATGTCGGCACCACCTCGGTCGATGCCCTGAAGAAACTGGTCGAACAGCAACGCGCCAGCGGCACTGCCCTCACCACACTCGGATTCGGCGGCTATGCCTATAACGACGAGATGTCGGAGCAACTGGCCGATATCGGCGATGGCAATCACGCTTTCATCGATGATCAGCTGGAAGCGCGCAAGGTGCTGGTGCGTGAGATGGGCGGCACACTGCTGACGATTGCCCGCGACGTCAAGATCCAGCTCGAGTTCAACCCGGTTCTGGTGCCAAAGTATCGCCTGCTCGGCTACGAGAACCGCATGCTGCGCCGCGAGGATTTCGCCAACGACCAGATCGATGCCGGCGAAATCGGCGCCGGCCACGACGTCACTGCCTTGTACGAGCTGGAATTGGCGGATGTGCGTCAGGCTGAGGCCCTGCTCGCCACCCTGCGGCTGCGCTACAAGCCAGCCGAAGAACAGGCGCAACGACGTGATCAGAGCCGCCTGATCGAACACCGCCTGCTGGCGCGTGATGTGCTGCCGGTGCCCGGCCCACGCCTGCGCTTTGCTGCTGCGGTGGCTGGCTTCGCCGAAAAGCTGCATGGCAGCGAAGCTCTGGCCACCACCAGTTATAGCGAACTGGGTAGCTGGGTGCAGACCCATCCGCAGGCCAAGGATGCACAGGAGCGCACTGAGCTGATCGAGTTGATGGAACTCAGTGCAGCTTTGGCGGAAAACAAGACCGTCGCACGCTGAGCGGCGACGAGCGAGAGGCTATGCGGTGGGCGAAACGCCCACCCTGTGCAGCAGCGACCGCCCTTCGACAGGCTTCAGGGAATGCGCCTGATTGCGCTGGCTGAGCCTGTCGAAGCCAGCCTGGGCGAAGCGCGCTGCCGGGCCGTGAACTCGAACTGCAAGCATTCCATGCCTGCCGGCATTGCACACTACAAGGCTGCTGAAATACCTCCATCCTGGAGGTTTTCAGCGCAACCCTTCGACAAGCTCAGGGACCGCCGTTCGGCAGGCTCACGGCAAGCCGGAAATCAAACACTTGCGCAGCGGCCGAATGAGGGCCGTGCCAGCGCCGAAAGATCACCAACACTCTGTTATCTCAACACCATCGGTCGAAACTCTCGCCCCGCTTGGAATCGCCGGATCTTTCGGCGCGACCTCATGAAATATCCGGGCTAGAGCGGGCCCTGGCCCGCCGCTCCGTCGCAAGCCGATGCCTACGGCGTGCCTCGACCCGATGGCAAACTCGCGTAGCCCAACGAGGGAACCGCGAACTCCCTACTCGAAGCCGTTAATGAACACCTCGTTCGGCGGCGTGGTGCCCTGTTGGGCTCGGCAGGCCGGGCCGGCGGTTTCCAGTCGGATATTGTCCAGCGCCCAGCCCTGTCGAGTGACCGAAGTGTCGCTGCTGAAGCGAAAGCGCAGTCGGGCATCGGCCTGCCCAGCCAGCTGCGGCAGGGGCAGCTCAATGCGGCGCCACTGCGGATCGCCATCGCAGCGGTACACTTCAGACCAGGCGCCGCCGCTCAGACTGATTTCGACCTGACCGAAGTCGTAGCCAGCTTCGGTATCGCAGCGTGAGTCGAAACTCAACAGTGGTGACTCGTAGCCGCTGAAATCGATGCTGGCGCTGGTCAGTGACACATTCAGACTGTTCTGATAGCTGCTACCTGTGGTGGGTAACCAGGCCTCGCCGCCGCCATTGCCCATGCCGGTGCGCAGGGTCCAGGGCGCCTGCACACTGAACTCGGTCGCCACCGCGCTGTCGGCGGCATCTTCGAACAGTGGGCACAGCCGGTAAAGCTCGAAGGTGCGCGATATCAGGCTGCCGGCGTTGAACTGCTGGCCGCTGAGCAGCAGTGCCTCGTGCCCGGTCGCTCGCACTTGCAACTCATACTCGCCGGCCGGCAGAACGCGCTGGAAGCTGCCATCGGTGGAACTGCTGGTTTCGAACTGGTTGGCCCGAATCGTGGCCTGCAGCGGCGTGCCGCTACCGATCTGCCGCACGCTGCCCTGCAAGGTGACCGCCTCGCTGGGGTCGATCACCTCGATAAAGGTGGCGGACACCGGGCCGACGGCACCACTGGCATCGCGGCCCTGGACATAGGCGATGTGCTTGCCGGCGGGCAGGCCATCGGCGAGGGTCAATTGCACCTGCTCCTGCGCGCTGTCGAAGCTGCCGTCGCCGGCGCTCATCGGCAGGGCCACGGCACCGTCTTGCCAGGGCGCAGTGCCGAGGTAGAGATCGGCGCCGGTGATCGTGTGCACGCTGGCGACTGGGCCGGAGTGGCTGGTGAGCTGCTGATTGAAGCGGCTGTCATCGATGCTGGCCGACACGCTGACAGCCTGGTCGGCCAACAGCAGATCCTGGCCGGCGGCGACATTCAGCACATCCGGTCCGGCCGGCAGCTGATACGGCGCGCGGCTGATCTTGGCGGCGTAGAGCAACGCGGCCAGATTCGGCTCCAGGGTGTTTTGCTCAAAGCTGCCGCAGGCCTCGAAGAAGGCGGTGCCAAGCTCAAACGTATAGGACGCCAGGCCGAGTTCGCCGTAGGCGAAGTCATCAGTGGTGCCATCGGTGGGGTACAGGCCAACCGACTGCTCCGGCGTATAGCCATTGAACCAGGCAAAGCGCCGGCCGAGCGTGGCCAGCGCCGGTCCATTCGGTGCCACCGTGTCGGTGTAGCCCCAAGGCCACAGCACCAGCTCGGAATAGCTGTGAATGTCGAGGAACAGGCCGCTGGCATCGTCCGGCGCCGCATCGGTGGGTGAATCGCCACGCTGATCGGCAAACTCGGCGCGTACATGATCGACGATCGCCTGGGTCTCGGGTTCAGAGCCCGGCGTCGGTCCGCGATAGGTTTCCGCGCAGGCCGAGGGACTGGAGCCGTTGTGCATGCCCCACTCAAAGGGGAAGTTGCGGTTAAGATCGACCCCGGCGCCGCTGCCGGAACACTGGGTGGTGTTGACGTTCTTACGCCACATCTGACCCAGCTCGGCGTTCTTGCGCCCGTCCGGATTGGCCTGCAGCACGGCGTGGATCTCGTGATGGTCGATCAGCCAGGTGGCATCGGCATCCTGGCCATAGCCGGCCAGCAGACGTTCGATAAAACGCGTGCCAAGCTCGGCCGGGGTGTATTCGCGGGCATGGATCGAGGTCACCAGCATCAGCTTGGGTTTCGGGCCGGCCACGGCAGAGTTGCTGAGCTTGATCAGTTTGATCGGATAGCCATTGCCGCTGGTCGATTCACGCCAGGTTTCACCGATATCACTGACTTGCAACAAGGTCGGATGCTGTGCGGCCAGGGTAGCCACGCTGTCAAAGGTTTCTTCCACCGTGCGATAACAGCTGAATCCACTGATCGACTTGTCTCCAAGTTTCGCCAGCAGATCGATGCCCTGCAGCAGACGAGCGGTCTCGCCGCGGTCGACGCTGACCTTCAGACCGGCCTGGCGCAGGCGCTGCATGCCCTTAGCATCGGTTTCCACCTGCAAGACGCCCTTGCCGACGTCCAATCGGGCGTGACCGAACTCGGCCGCCAGACGGCGCGCGGTGGCGAGGTCGCTGAACTCGGCGCGCACTACCAGCGATGGCTGATCGGCCAGGGCGGCCGAAGCGCCAGAGATCAAACCGAGGAACAGGGCAGAACGGGCAAACGTGGCTGAGATCATGAGGACTCGTCTTGGCGGCGGCCACTCTGACGTGACCGATCTGTGAAAGCCGACGAGCATGGCAGATCGCTTTGCTGAATGCTACGCAACCAGGGCTTGGTTTTGTGAGCCAGTCGACGGTTTTGCGGTTCATGTTGCCGACTTGGCCTGAATTGGCGGGCCAACGGCCCACCGTATTCTGGATAGGCCAAACGAGGTGTGTAGGGTGCACCTCGGACGCAGCAACCTCGCTTCAGCAACCCAGGCCGGCGCGATCAAGCGCCAGGCTCAGCGATCGCCGGCGCAGCCTGGTGTTCGAGTTGCGCCAGAAACCGCTCGGACAAGCGCAGCTGCCCGAGCCAACCGCTGCGGGTGCCGCTCAGCACGCGCAGCATCTGACCACGGGCAATCGGCAGGCGCGACATCGGGTGGAATACCAGGTCGCGCAGGCCCGCCCAAATGTCGTGTTCGGACTGAAACAGCGGGGTGAGCCAGCGGCTCCAGAAGTGGTAGATGCCGAGATGGGCGCGACGTTCTGCCTGGTAGCGCTGCAGGGCGGGAGCCAGATTGGATTCGGTCCGCAGCGCATCGCGCAGGGCCAGGGCATCGAGCAGGGCCATGTTCACTCCTTGGCCCAGCTGCGGGCTCATCGAGTGAGCAGCGTCGCCGAGTAGGACGGCCCGTCCGCGAAACCAGGTGCGGTGCACGGTATCGCGGTAGCGCGCCTGGGCCAGGCCTTGCGGAACCGGTGTGTTATGCAGGGCCAGGGCGGCTTGCGGCCAGACCTCGGCCACCTGCCGCCTCCAGGCCGCCGGCTCTTGCAGGCTCCGCTCCATATCAGCGGTCGGCAGACTCCAGAAGAAGCTCAGTTTGGCCCGGTCATCACCCGGCCGGGTGCCGACCGGCAGCATACCGATCATCCGTCGCGCGCGGATGTAGCGCTGACATAGATCGCCCGGCCAAGGCCAGTCCGCCGCGTCAACCAGGCACCACAGGGCGCCCCAGGGGTACGGCGCGTTAAGGCGGGCCGGGCTGACCTGCTCGCGCAAGGTGGATGCTGCGCCGTCGGCGACCACGATCAGATCGAAACCGTTGTGACGCCTGCCGTGTTGATCGACCACCACCCCTTGCTCAACGTCGATGGAACCGATGGTGCAATCTGTATGTAGCCGGCGGCCCTCGGACCAGGCCGCGTCGAGCAAGCCGAAAAGGGCACCGCGCTGCACACCGAGGCCGAACAGGCGCCGATCCAGTTCGGCGTAGCGCATGTCCATCACCTTGCGCCCGCCGGCGGTTTCACCGTACAGGCTGTTGATCCGCGCCCCGTGCCGCAGCACCGCCGGCAACAGGCCCAGCTCGGCCAGCACCATCTGGCCCACTGGCTGCAGCAGGAATCCCGCTCCTGCTGGCCCGAGCTCAGGTGCGCGCTCAAACACCTCGACCTGATGGCCATCGCGGGTCAGCAGGATGGCGGAGCTTTGACCACCGGTGCCGTAACCGATTACCGCCACCCGAAGTCGCTTGCTCATGCCGGCGCCTGCCTCCCTTCTGCCATGCGACATGGTAGCCGGGCATGACTGATGAGGGATGCCCGCGGCAGCCACAATGATTAGTCTGCCCAGATGACAGCGCTCCCCACCCATCGCCCAGACCGACAAGGCCACGCGCACCGGGCTCGCTCACGGCGCTTGTTTCAGTCGCCCAGCCTGAGCATCCAGTTGAGCTACTACCCGGGCCGGATGCGGATGGCGGCGCACGCGCATCGCCAGCATCAGCTGTCGATCCTGCTTGGCGGCGGCCTGCGCGAGCGTGGTCGGCGCGCCGAGTCCGAGGTGGAACTGCCGGCTGTGGGTTTCAAGCCGGCCGACTTCCGTCATGCCAACGAGTACGGCGAGCGCGGTGCGCTGATTCTCAGCCTCAATCTCGACCCAGAGGGCGAGTGGTCGGCCCGGCTCGCGCCGCAGCTGGATTGGCAGTGGCGCTGTCAGGGCAATGCCGACTGTCTGCTGCTGGCCCGCGCCCTGCTCAGGCGGCTTGAACGCGGCGATTCTGGCGATTGTCAGAATCTGCTAGTCGACCTGCTGGCTGCGCTGGAGCTTGGCGATCGCCCTGCCCAATGCGCGCCACCCAACTTGTTGCTGCGCTGTCGACAGCATCTGCTCGACGCGCCGCAGGCCAGTCTCAACGAGCTGGCACACGCTGAAGCGGTGCATCCGGTGCATCTGTCGCGCAGTTTCCAGCGCCACTTCGGCTGTCCGTTGTCGGTGTTCCGCGCCCGCCTGCGTTTTTCCCGCGCCCTGCCCGGCCTGTCGGCCGGCGGCCCGATCGCGCACACGGCGCTGGACGCGGGCTTTGCCGATCAGGCCCACTTCACCCGCGCCGCGCGGCAGGAGTGCGGCCTTACCCCGGGCCAGCTAGTGCGGCTGCTGGCCGCTGGCTGAGCCGCACGCCACTGGTGGCAGCGACGGAGGCTAAATCCGTTCAATCCGCTGAGCGGGAGATCAGGCAGATTGGCGGCCAGCCTTTATCGAGAACCGCCATGCGCCTGAAATCGATCTATCTCGCCTGCGCCCTGCTTTGCAGCTCGCTGAGTGCGCCCGCCGTCGACGCCGCTACTCCGCAACAAGCCGCCGGCCAGCTGCAAGAGTTTCTGGCCGGCCTGCCCGATCTTGGCCCAGGCTATGCAGTCACCGTGGTCACCGCTGATGAGGTGGTACTGCAGCACACCCAGGGCCTGCGCAACAGCGCAACCAAGGCGCTGCTGACCGTCGATACGCCGATCTACATCGCCTCGCAAACCAAGGCCTATATGGGGCTGTTGGCCCATCTGCTCGATCGCCGCGGGGTGTTGCCACTTAACACGCCGCTCAATAAGCACTGGCCGCAGCTCAAGCTGCCGGATGGGCTTGATCCGGCCGACTGGACCTTGGCCGACCTGCTCAATCATCGGCTGCCGATTGAAGCCGATGAAATCACCTATCTCGAGGCCTACGTCACCGAACTCGACTATAGGCAATATCCGGACTTGATTGAGTACCTTGCCAAGAAGCGAGACCCAGGCTTTCTGTACGACAACCTGGGCTACAACATCTATGCAGCTATCCTGCATCAAGCAACCGGAAAGCCCTGGCAGGATTGGCTGCAGGAAGCTGTGTTCAAGCCTCTGAAGCTGAATCGCAGCTCGGCACGCACTTCGGATTTTCCTGCCGCCGAGCTGTCCTTCAACCACAGCTGGCTCGGTGAAGCCAAGGGTTGGGAGTTGATTGCGCCCAAGCCCGATCCGCTGATGCAATCGGCCGGCGGCATGATGACCTCACCGGCCGACATGGGGCGCTGGCTGCAATGGCAGCTGGGCGCGCAGCACGGCGGTTCCGAGTTTGGCGCCGAGTTGCGCCAGGCGTCGCAGACCGGGGTTGAGTACCCACGCAGCAGCCGCAATGCCTATGAGCTGCCCTGCGACGGCTACGCATTTGGCTGGAACGTCTGCGATTTCGAGGGCCACCGGTTGTACATTCACGGCGGCGGCTACACCGGCGCCCGTACCATGATGGCCTTCTCGCCCGATCTCGGCGTCGGCATTGGCGTGTTCTCCAACTCTGACAATGCCACTGGCTGGCTGACCAGTCGCACCGTGGTGATGTATCTGCAGTTCCTGATCGAACATAAGGATGCAGCGGCCTGGGCGAAAACCCGGCAAGAAATCTACCCAGAGCGGATTGCCCAGCTGCTCGAGCTTCGTCAGGCCGAGTACAACAAGGCACGCCAGAATGACCGATGGAACGGCTGGCGGTGGGCACCCACACAGGAGCAACTGGCCGAGTTTGTCGGTACCTATCAGGCCGATCAGCTGCCACTTAGCATTGCGATCAGCCTTGTGGACAACCAACTGCAGCTCAAGGCAGGCAGCCTGCAACGCCAGCTCGAAGCGGCCGATCAGGATCTGTTCGGGGCCCATGCACTGGCCCTGCAAGCGCCCGAAGCGCTGCGCTTTGAACGTGATGCAGACGGCAGGCTGATCGGCCTGCATTACCAGGAGCAGCGCTTTTTGCGCCGACCTTAGCTTCTCTTCTCGCGGCACGGAGTGGCGGATGTGGGGATTCCTCTAGCCCGGATATTTCATGAGGGGGCGCGGATGATCACCGAGGACTTTGCGTCGAGTGCAAGGCGCGACGAGCCCAAGTGGTGGGCCCACTTGGGCGAGATCGGGACGCAGTCCCGCGTAGCT
>NZ_JACYTR010000038.1 GCF_014841215.1 Pseudomarimonas arenosa | reverse complement strand
CCGCACCCGATTCGGATCACGATCGTCTGGCAAACACTTGGCGGCCGCCGCCAGCAACCCTAGGCGCCGCTCGACCTGTCGCAACAGCAGCGCACCGCCCGCATCCGAGCTGATATCGCCACCGTCAAACTCGGCCTCGATCCTGGCGCGGCCAAGATGCCCAAAAAGTTCGCCTTGAACGGTACACTCTGTCATGACGGCGTGGTCCTTGTTATTCAGCGTAGACAACTGAATCTTAAGGGAAAACCACGCCGTCACTCATTCTTCTGATGAAATATCCGGGATAGCTCGTCTGCAGCCGACCGCCAAGCAGCTCAGCGCGGCCCTAAAGGGCGGGGCCAGCCAGGCCCGCTACCTGATCGAAGTAACCAACTATGGGCCGGATGACGTTGCCGATCTGCTGCTCAGTGCGCCACTACCGACAGGGTTGAACAGCGTGTTGTGGAGCTGCGCCGCGCCCAGCCCGTGTCGCCCCGGCAACGGCATTGATGCGGTCTCGACGCGCTTTGATCTGTCCGCCAGTGAAAGCGCAACGATTGAGCTGTTGGCGGAAATCGATAGCAGTCAGCGCTTCGTGGAGATCTCTGCCAATGCGACCCTGCCGGCCGGGGTCAACCTGATCAGCACCGGTGAGGAGCGCCGCGTACTGATCGAGCCGATCAGCGCCGAGGCGGTGTATCGCAGCAGTTTTGAATAAGGGCGGCGTTCAGCCATCGCGCCGCTGCGGCGCGATGGCCTAGCCGAGCTGCACTAGTCGCTGACGCAGCTCAGCGTACTCCGCCGCCAGCGGTTCGGCCTGGGCCGGCCGGCGCAGCAGTTCATCCAGCGCCGCCGGCACCGCTACCGGGTGGCCGATGCAGGGTTCGACCACGCTGTCGAACTTGGCCGGGTGGGCGGTGGCGACGGCGATATAGCTGCGCTGATCGCCGGCCTGCTGGCGACGCTGGATCAACGCCAGAGCAGCGGCGGTGTGCGGACAAACGATATGGCCGTAGCGTGATTCGGCGGTGGCCATGATCTGACGCAGTTCGCCATCGTTGACGCTGGCTGCGCTGACCTGCTGGGTGAGATCGCTATGCTGAGGAAACAGCGCGCGCAGTCGCTCAAGGTTGCTCGGCGCGCCGACGTCCATGGCATTGGCCAAGGTCTGCACCGAGGGGCGCGGTTGGTAGTCGCCGCTGTCCAGGAACTCGGGCAGCACCCGATTGGCATTGGTAGCCAGCAGGATGTCGCCGATCGGCAGGCCAAGCTTGCGCGCCAGCACGCAGGCCAGGGCATTGCCCAGGTTGCCGGTGGGAATGACGAAGTTGGCCAGCGACTGGTAGATCTGTTCCCAGCGCAGAGCTGCCGCCGCGTAGTAGCTCATCTGCGGTAACAGCCGGCCCAAACTGATCGAGTTGGCCGAAGACAGCGGCACCTGCTGGCGCAAGTCGGTATCGGCAAAGGCCTGCTTGACCATCGCCTGGCAATCGTCAAAGGTGCCGGCCACCTTAAAGGTGTGCACGTTGTCGCCGAAGGCCGCCAGTTGATGTGCCTGACGTGGCGAAACCTTGCCATCGGGATACAGCACCACCACGCGGAAACCGGGGCGACGATGGAATGCGGCGGCCACGGCTCCGCCGGTATCGCCGCTGGTGGCGACCAGAATCGTCAGGGTGGGGGCGTTCGGCCGCAGCAGGCGAGCGAAACAGGCGGCTAAGAAGCGCGCGGCAAAGTCCTTGAACGCGGCAGTGGGGCCGTGGAACAGCTCGAGCAGGAATACGTGCGGATCACGGCTGGGCACCACCGGCGCTGGCAGGTCCAGTGCCTCCCGGCAGATATCACCTAGGGCTGATTCCAGCTGGTCGCCAGCAAAGAACGGCTGCAGCAGTCGCTCGGCCGCTTGCGGCACCGACATCGGCTCGTTCCAGGCCAGGCTGGCGGCCGGCCACTCGGCCGGCAGGTACAGACCGCCGTCAGGGGCCAGCCCTTGGGTCAGTGCTTCAGACAGTGAAACGGCGGGCGACTGATGGCGCGTGCTGACGAATTGCATAGACCCTTAACCAAGAGAATGATCGACGCTGGAGGGCGCTGTCGTCGCTCTGCGTGCTAGTGGGCAACGCTGAGCAGCTTGGCGCCTGGTGTTTCGACCGGGCCGACCAATAGATCGGCCTTGAGATCGGCCACGGCGAAAGCCTCTACCATAGCGCGGCCGACCCGCTCTGCGCTCGCTTTGCCCCAGCACCAGGCAAAAACGCTGGGGCCGGCGCCGGAGATCGACGCGCCCAGGGCGCCCGCTTCGAGCGCGGCCTGCTTCACGCCGGCAAAGCCCGGGATCAATGGTGCTCGGCGCGGCTCGACCAGGACATCGTTGAGCCCGGCAGCGATCAGTTCGCGCTCGCCCCGCGCCACGCCGGTAAGAAACAGCGCCAGATGACCGCTTTGCTGCACGAATTCACCCAGCTCGTAAGCGCCTTTCAGCGCGGCTCGGGCGGCGCGGGTCTCGACCACGCAGTGTGGATGGGCGTGGGCACAGTACAGCTCGGCCTGCACCGGCAGTTTGATCGGCGCGCGCTCGCCCACCGCCAGCACCAGACCGCCGAGTAGCATCGGGGCGACGTTGTCGCCATGTCGGCTGCCGCTGGCCACGGCCTCGCCGCTCAGGGCCATCGGGTAAAGCTCGGCAAGCGGCAGCGGCTGGCGCAGCAGCCCATTGGCGGCGACCAGGGCCGCCACGGCCGAGGCCGCCGAGCCGCCCATGCCGGAGCCGAACGGGATGCCCTTGTGGATCTCGATCTCAAAGCCTTCAGCGCAGCCCAGCGAGTCACGCAGAGCGATCAGGGCGGCGCCGGCGGTATTGCTGGCGGCATCCAGCGGCAGCTCACGGTCGGCGCCATGGATTGCCGAAATCCGCACTTCGGGCGCGTCGATCAGGCGTACGTGCACCCGATCACCGGCGCCGCTCAGCGCATGGCCAAGAATATCGAAGCCGATGCCGACGTTGCCGACACTGGCCGGGGCGAAGGCGATAGCTGAGCGATGGGCAAACATGCTGCTAAGTCCGGCAGGGCTCAAAAGCGTGCCCCCAAGGCCTGGGCGATGCGCAGCAAATCGGCAAACACGCCGGCGGCGGTGACATCCGGGCCGGCGCCGGGACCCTGCACCACCATCGGGTTGTCGCGGTAACGGGTGGTGGTGAACTGCACCACATTGTCGGTCGGCTTGAGATGGGCGAAGGCGTGATTGTTGGGCAGCTCGACCAGGCCGACACTGGCGCCGCTATCATCGACCTTGGCAACAAAGCGCAGTACCTTGCCGCGCTCGCGGGCGCCGCCGATGCGTTCATTCAAGGTCTCATCCAGCTCGCTGATACGACCGAGGAACTCCTCGCGCGACAGGCTGGCCAATGACTCCGGCACCAGACCGACCAGATTGACATCCTGCAGTTCAATGTCCTTGCCCCACTCACGGGCCAGGATCACCAATTTGCGGGCGACATCGAGACCAGACAGATCGTCACGCGGATCAGGTTCGGTAAAGCCGCGCGCCCGCGCATCCAGAACCAGCTCGGAGAACGGCGTGCTGCCATCGAAGTTGTTGAACAGGTAGCTAAGGGTGCCGCTGAAAATGCCTTCGATGGCCAGGATCTGGTCGCCGGTATCGATCAGGTCACGCAGTGTGCCGATCACCGGCAGACCCGCGCCCACCGTGGCCTCATAGCGCCAATGGGCGCGCTTGCAGGCGTCGCGGGTAGCGCGGTACTGCGGCAAGGGCGCGCTGCCGGCCTGCTTGTTCGGGGTGACGATATGAATTCCGGCGGCCAGCCAGTCGGCGTAGTGTGCGGCGACCTCGGCGCTGGCCGAACAGTCGATGATCATCGCATGCGGCAGATGCGAGGCACGGATGTGCTGCGCGAAGGCCTCGAGATTCAACGGTTCGGCTGCTTCCAGGTACTGCTCGCGCCACTGGTGCCACTCAACACGGCGTTCCGCCAGATGCATGCGCGTGCTGCCGGCAATGCCGCGCAGGCGCAGATCGAGCTGGTTTTGCGCCAAGAGCCGGTCAGCCGATGCAGCGAGTTGTTCAAGCAGAGCGGAACCGACCTGGCCCGGGCCGATCACGCCGACGCTGATGGTTTGCGGCGACAGCCAGAATCCCGAGTGCACCGCACGCAGGGCGCGGGTGGCATCGGCCTCCTTGATCGCTACCGAGATATTGCGCTCGGAGCCGCCTTGCGCAATCGCCCGCACATTGACTTCGGCATGCGCCAGACCGGCGAACAGGCGCGCGGCGACACCAGGGTGCCCGGCCATGCCATCACCGACCGCGGCCAGCACGGCGACGCCGGCTTCGGCCTCGATCGACTGCACCAGGCCGGCGCTGAGCTCGCGGGCAAACGCCTCGCGCAGCACGTCAACGGCGCGCGCCGACTCGCTGGCCTTGACCGCGCAACAGATCGAGTGCTCGGAGCTGGCCTGGGAAATCATCACCACCGACACATTGGCCCCGCGCAGCGCACCGAACACGCGCTCGGCGGTGCCGGGCACGCCGATCATGCCAGTGCCCTCGACCTGCACCAGGGCCAGGGCCGGGGCGATGGTCAGACCCTTGACCGGCCCTTGTTCCTGCGCCGGGTCATGCTCCGGACCGATCCGCGTGCCGGCGACCTCAGGCTTGAAGGTATTGCGCACCCAAACCGGGATGCCGGCTTCCAGCACCGGGCTCATGGTGCCCGGGTGCACCACCTTGGCGCCGAAATAGGCCAGCTCGAAAGCCTCGTCATAACTCATTCGCGGTAGCAGCACGGCATCCGGCACCAGGCGCGGATCGGCGCTGAGCACGCCGTCGACATCGGTCCAGATATGCAGCTCGGCCGCTTCGAACAGGCGGGCGAAGATCGCTCCGGAGTAATCGCTGCCATTGCGACCGAGGGTGGTCGGCCGGCCATCGCGGGTGCGGGCGACGAAGCCGGTGACGATGATGATCGATTCACTATGCGACTCGCGCCAGCTCAGCAGTCGCTGCTGACTGCTTTTCCACTCCACCGCCATACCCAGCTGACCGGGCTCGACCACCAACACCTCGCGTGCATCGAGCCAGGTGGCTGAATGGCCGCGTTCGCGCAGCAGGGCAGCCAGCATCTGCGCCGACCACACTTCGCCCAGGCCCTGCACGTAGTCGAGCAGATCGGCCGAGGGGTGGCCGAGCAGGTTGACTGAGCGCAGCAGGGCGGCCAGATCGACCCAGTCGCGCTCCATGTCCGCCAGCGCCTGACTGCTCTGCACCCCGAGCAGGGTGGCAGCGGTCTTGCGATGGCGGTTGATCAGATCATCGAGATCGGCGCGGGCGCGCTCGGCATCCTGGCTGGCCACATGCACCAGACCGATCAGCGCATCGGTCACCCCTTGCATGGCCGATACCACGGTCATCTGCATGGTCTCTCCGCGCGCAATCAACACGTCGGCGACATGGGCGATGCGTTGGGCATCGGCCAGGCTGGAACCACCAAACTTATGCGCGATGTAACGGGCAGAGGCAGACACGGCAGCGGACTCGAGAGACAAAGGGTTCCCGAGTGTGCCTCAAATGCCGCGGTGCAGCATAGCGATTGGTGATGAGGAGATAGTGCTCTCGGTCTGCAAGCGCCGTCCGACCCCCGGCCCTGTCCCTCTCGTACTTCGAGAGGGAGTTTTCACGATGTATTTAAAGATCGGCTCCCTAACCCCACCCCGACCCTCCCCGAACATCGGGGAGGGAGTTCCGGGGCACCCGCCGGCGCGCGAAAACCAGTGCGAATCGATCTACCCAGGAACCTCGCTATGCGAGGCCCCTGGGCAGGCAAAGATCGGCTCCCCAACCCCTCCGACGCCAAGGGGGAGGGGCTAAGCTTGCCCCGAATCACCAATCACCAATCACCAATCACCAATCACCAATCACCAATCACCAATCACCAATCACCAATCACCAATCACCAATCACCAATCACCAATCACCAATCACCAATCACCAATCACCAATCACCAACACGGCTCTCCATGCACGTCATTCTTTACCAGCCCGAAATTCCGCCCAATACCGGCAATGTGATCAGGTTATGCGCCAATACCGGGGCCGAGCTGCATTTGATCCGGCCGTTGGGCTTTGAGCTTGAGCATGCCAAGCTGCGTCGCGCGGGGCTCGACTACCACGAGTTTGCCCGACTGCAGGTACACGATTCGCTGGATGACTGCCTCGCCGGGATTGCCGGTTCGCGGCTGTTTGCCCTGTCCACGCGCGGTCGCCAGCGCTACGACGAGGTGCAGTTTCGCGACAGTGATGCCTTTCTGTTCGGCCCAGAGACCCGTGGTCTGCCGCAGGCGCTGCTGGATGGTTTGCCGGCCGAGCAGCGATTGCGTCTGCCGATGCGGCCGGACAACCGTAGCCTCAATCTGTCGAATTCAGTCGCCGTGCTGGTCTACGAGGCCTGGCGTCAGCAGGGATTTGCCGGCGCCGGCTAAACGATATGTTCAGGCGCCAAACAAACCGGCCGGATACTCGGGCTTCTGCTCGCGTGAGAGCAGGAGTTTAAGGCCTTCCTGCGGGGTGATCTCGCCGTGCAGTACCCGTGCCACCAGGGCACAGATCGGTAGTTCGAGCTCATGGCGGGCGGCCAATCGAGCCACTTCGTCGGCGGTCTGAATCGACTCTACGACCTGGCCGATCGCGGCAACGGCCTGTTCGATTGACTTGCCTTTTCCGAGGGCCAGGCCGAGTCGCCGATTGCGCGACAGGTCGCCGGTGCAGGTCAGTACCAGATCACCAAGCCCGGCCAGGCCCATCAGGGTTTCGGCGCGGCCGCCGAGCGCCTGATTCAGCCTTAGCATTTCGTTCAGCCCTCGGGTGATCAGGCCGGCGCGAGCATTGAGGCCAAGCTCCATGCCGTCGGCAATGCCGGTGGCGACCGCCAGCACGTTCTTCATTGCGCCACCCAGCTCAGCGCCCAGCATGTCCGAGCCGGTGTAAACGCGGAAGGTCGGCCCGTGCAGGGCGTCTGCCACGCTTTGCGAAAACGCTGCGTGTTCGCCGTGCACAGTGACCGCGGTCGGCAGGCCCTGGGTGACTTCTCGGGCAAACGAGGGTCCGGTGACCACGGCCAGCGGAGTGTCATGGCCGAGCAGGGCTTCGGCGACCTCGTGCAGGAATCGACCCGAGCCGAGCTCAAAACCCTTGGTGGCCCAGGCCAGTCCGGCGCCGGGCCGGCGGTGCGGCGTCATCTCGGCCAGCACCGACGGGAAAGCATGGCTGGGCACCACGGCCAACAGCAGATCGCTGTTGGCGGTGACTTCTTCCAGCTGATCACTGAACTGCAGGTTGGCCGGCAGCTCGAGATCGGGCAGATAGCGCGTATTGCGATGCGTATCGCGCATCGTGCGGATCTGCTCGGCATCACGTCCCCACAGGGTGGTGACGTGGCCGTTGCGCGCCGCTTGTGCGGCCAGCGCAGTGCCCCAGGAACCGGCGCCGAAGACGCCCACCCGGAGCGCGTTCATGATCAGGCGTTGCCCTGGGTCGGGGCGTCAGCGATGGACGGCTGGCCCTGCTCGGCACGACGACGCATCTGTTCGGCGTACAGCTGCTCGAAATTGATCGGCTGCAGGAAGTACGGCGGGAAGCCGCCGTTCTGCACCAGGTCGCTGATCATCTGGCGGGCGTAGGGGAACAACACATTCGGGCAGTAGGTGCCGAGCACCGCTTCCAGGGTGCGCTGATCGAAGCCGGCCAGACCGAAGATGCCGGCCTGATGCACTTCGGCCAGATAGGCAGTCTTTTCGCCCACGGTGCAGGTCAGGGTCACGGTGAGCACGACTTCATAGACGTTCTCACCGATGTTGGCGACCTTCTGCGCCATGTTCAGCTGCAGCTGCGACTGACTCTCTTCAGAGAAGATCTGCGGGGCGCTCGGCGCTTCGAACGAAGCGTCCTTGACGTAGATCTTCTGCAGGGCGATCTGGGCATTGGCCTGCGGCGCAGCGGCGCCGTTGCCGGTTTGGTCAGTCATGAAGCTCTCCAAGAATGAATGAAAACTAAGTCGTGCCCCGATGCATGCGGGCGGCGTGCCGGCAATTCAAGGCCCGGCTGCCGAACGGTCAAGCCTTGCCTTTGGCCAGCGGCAGCTCGGCCTGCTGCCAGGCAGCGATGCCGCCGTCGAGCCAGAACACCTTGCCGAAACCGGCCTTGACCAGCTTCTTGGCAGCGCCGCCGGCGGTCATGCCGGTGCGGCAGACCAGGGCCACCGGTGCATCCTTGGCCTTGGCCAACAGCTTGCTCTCCGGATCGAACTGACTCAAGGCGATGTGCTTGGAGCCAACGATATGCCCTTTCTCATAGTCGTTCAGCGAGCTGACGTCGACCACCAAGGCGTCTTCGCGGTTGATCAGTCGGGTTAGCTCGGCCGGGCTGATGGCCTGATAGCCACGGGTGAAACGGCTGAACTCATTGACGATCAGGGCAACGCCGATGCCGACGAACAGCACGCTGAGCAGCATGTTGTTGGCCAGGAATTGGGTGAACTCTTCGGAGAACATGTGACGCACTCATGACTCGGCCGGGTGGCCGGGAAAGCTCGGCGGCATCAGCCGCCACCGCGGTTATTCGCCCAACGCTTCGCGCAGGAACTCCGGCAGGATCATCGCTGCCTTGTGGATGTCGGCACTGTAGTAACGGGTAGCGAACGGCTTGGAATAGGCGCCGCGCTCGCGGAACCCTGACAGATCGGCGCCCTTGCGTGCCATGGTGCAACTCCACCAGCCGGTGGGGTAGGCCGGCTGCGGGAACGGAATGGTCCGCACTGCGGCAAACCCGACCTGCCGCATCAACTGGCGCATCGATTTGATCAGGGCCAGCTGGGTCAGCGGCGGCTCGCTCTGCTGCACCAGGATGCCGCCCGGCCGCAGGGCCTTGTAACAGGTCTGGTAGAAGGCTTCGTTGAACAGGCCTTCTGCCGGGCCGACCGGGTCGGTCGAGTCGACGATGATCACGTCGATGCTCTCAGCAGCAGCGTCGCGCATGTAGGCAATGCCGTCGTCGAACAGCAACTGGGCACGCGGATCGTTGTTCGCCTCGCACAGCTCCGGGAAGTACTGCTCGGCCATGCGGGTGACCCGCTCATCGATCTCGACCTGCACCGCAGACTCGACCTCACGATGGCGCAGCACTTCACGCAAGGTGCCGCAGTCGCCGCCGCCGATCACCACCACCCGCTTGGGGTTGCTGTGACTGAACAGCGCCGGGTGCGCCATCATCTCGTGATAGAGGAAGTTGTCGCGGCTGGTCAGCATGATGCAGCCGTCAAGCACCATCAGGTTGCCCCAGTCGGTGGTTTCCCAGATCTCGATCTTCTGAAAAGCCGACTGTTCTTCGTGCAGTTTCTTGGTCACGCGGAAACCGATCGAAGAACCGGAGTAATCGACCTGCTCGTTGAACCAGGAAGGGGCGTTAGTCATTAGCGGTGGCTGACAGACATCTAAGGGGCGGCAATTGTACCCGAAGCCGGGCCGCTGCCGGTTACCGATTCGCATTGGCAACCGGCAACCGGCCGGGAGCGCTGCGATTCTGCCGCAGGGGCGTACAATGCGCCCCCGCATTTCCTGGACGGAGCCACGCCATGAGCGCCTGGACAATCGATCGCGCCCGCCGTACCTACAGCGTGCCGCATTGGAGCGACGGCTACTTCGATATCGATGAGCAGGGCCGGGCCGTGGCGCAGCCGCTGGCCGAGGCCGGGCCGCGCATCGTGTTGGACGAGGTCATCGAGGTGGCCCGTGCCGAGGGACTGCGGCTGCCGATCCTGCTGCGTTTTTCCGACATCCTGGGTGATCGACTGCGGCGCCTGCAGGGCGCCTTTGCCGCCGCCATGGCCGAAGCCAACTACGCGGGCGGCTACACCGCGATCTATCCGATCAAGGTCAACCAGCACTACGGCGTTGCCGGTGAACTGGCCGCCGCCGGCGAAGTGGACAGTTTTGGCCTGGAGGCCGGCTCCAAGCCCGAGCTGATGGCCGTGCTGGGCCTGTCGCGCCCAGGTGGCGTGGTGATCTGCAACGGCTACAAGGATCGCGAATACGTGCGGCTGGCCCTGATCGGCCGCAAGCTCGGTCTGAACACCTTTATCGTCATCGAGAAGGCCTCGGAACTGGCCTCGGTAATCGAAGAGGCGCGCCGCCTGGGCGTTCGGCCCGGTTTGGGCGTGCGCATGCGACTGGCTTCGCTGGGTGCTGGCAAGTGGCAGAACTCCGGCGGCGACAAGGCCAAGTTCGGCCTGTCGCCGCGCCAGTTGCTCGATCTGATCGAGCGCCTCAAGCAGGAAGGCATGAGTGACTGCCTGCAGCTGCTGCATTTCCACATGGGCTCGCAGATTTCCAACGTACGCGACATCGCCAACGGCATGCGCGAGGCGACCCGTTATCTGGTCGAAGTCAGCCAGCTGGGCTGCCCGATCCGCTACATGGACGTCGGTGGCGGGCTCGGTGTGGACTACGAAGGCACCCGCTCGCGCGGCTACTGCTCGATCAACTACAGCATGGAGCAATACGCCAGCACCATCGTGCAGCCGCTGGCCGATGCCTGCGCCGAACACGGCATCACGCCGCCGCGCGTGCTGACCGAGTCAGGTCGGGCGATGACCGCGCATCACGCGGTGCTGGTGGCCAATGTCAGCGAGGTCGAGCCGGCACCGATGGGCGGCTTGCCGGCGCTGGCCGAGCACGAGTCCAGCGCACTGCGCCATCTGCGGCAGCTACACGCCGCGCTTGACGAGCGTGCCGCGGTGGAGCTGTTTCACGATGCCCAGCACTATCTGGCTGAAGCACAGGCGGCCTACGGCCTGGGGCAGCTGGACCTGGCTGAGCGCGCCCGCGTCGACGATGTGTTCTATGCCATCGCCCATGGCGTGCGTGCCCGCCTGAATGCCGAGGAAAAGAGTCATCGGCCGCTGATCGACGAACTCGACGAGCGTCTGGTCGACAAGTATTTCGTCAACTTCTCGGTGTTCGAGTCGGTGCCCGATGTCTGGGCGATCGATCAGGTGTTCCCCATCATGCCGATCCATCGGTTGAACGAAGCGCCTGATCGACGCGGCATTCTGGCCGATCTGACCTGCGATTCCGATGGTCAGATCGACAGCTATGTTGACAATGGCGAGCTCGATAGTGCCTTGCCGCTGCACCGACCCAAGCCCGGCGAGAGCTATCGCATAGGCTTTTTCATGGTCGGCGCCTACCAGGACACTTTGGGCGATATCCACAACCTGTTCGGTGACACCGCGGCGGTCAATGTGTCGGTCGACGGCTCGGGCTACAAGCTGACTCGCTCACGCCGAGGTGATACCTCGGACGTGATGCTCGACTATGTCGGCTATAGCCTCGAGAGTCTGCGTCAGCGCTATCAGTCCCTGGTGTCCGCCGGTGATCTGGCCGCCGACGAACAGGCCCAACTTCTGGCCGATTTGGAGCAGGGCTTGATCGGCTATACCTATCTGGAAGACAGCGCCTGACGGCCGGCCGGGACCGCGAGCGGACACCCGAGGCCAGGCGTTGGATGGCGGCAAGGCAGCCGCATCAGCGACCTGCTTGCCTCGGAATTGTGCATCGCTTTGCAGTTCAGAGGGCGCGATAGAAACAAAGTGTAGGCTGCTGTAGCGTACAGGCGGCGGGCGAAGGTTCCACGGTCTGGCGCCCATATTGAGGTTTCTCCGTTTCCTTGGCCGATCACTGAAAGGAAGGCCGCCTGACTTGAGCACGCCGAGCCCTGCCGCCTCCTCTGCGCCGACACCGCGCGCAGCCGCCGTGCCCGGCGGCCTTGCCCGCGCCGGCTGGCTGCGCTCGCCCACGCTGGCGGCTGCCGCCGTGTTGGCGCTGTCCCTGGCCATCATGCTGTCGGCGGCCATACCGTATCGGGAAGCTCTGCTGCGCGATCGACTCAGCTTTCTGCCAGCGGCGGCGGGTCGGGTCGGGCTGAGTGTGTTGAGTGAGCTGAAAGCGCTCGGTCAGGCCGCACGCTCGGTGCAGGTCGGTCTGGAGAATCACCCTGACATGACCCAGGCCGAGTTCGATCGCCTGGTTGATCAGCTCAAGGTGCGGCAGAATTTCGCCAGCGTGATGGCGGTCGCTTTTGCCCGCAAACAGGTCGATGAGTTCGGTCGCGATCATTACTACACCGAGTTGATCGCCCCCGAGGCTGGCAACGAACGCCTGCGCGGCCTGGATGTGATCAGCCAATCGAACAATCTTGAGGCGCTGGAACGTGCGCTTCGCTCCGACGAGCCGACCTTGTCGGCGCCATTTCGACTGGTGCAATACGGTCAGCGCGATCATCTGATCGACGGCATCGTGATGCGTCTGCCGGTGCTGGGTCGCAACAACGGCGAGATGACGACGGAGCATGGCTCCCTGGCGGTGTCGTTTCAGTTGTCGCGGCTGATTGACGGGGCCACCCGCCAGGCCGGCACCGAGCTGCCGTTCGAACTGCAGCTGTGGGTGGCCGACCAGGCGGGCCAGTTGAGCTCGGTGTACAGCAGCGCGGTGGCCGGCGTGACCGCTCACGGTGCCACCGATCTCGGCGAGTTCGCGCAGGCCCTGACCTTCGGCGGCGCCCATTGGCAGTTGCGCCTGATCCCGCTTCCCGGCGCAGTCGACGGCGTCGATCGCGCCCTGATCTGGTTCGTGGGGTTTGGACTGCTGGCTTCGTTTGGGTTCAGCGCCTTTGTCTGGGCCCAGGTTCGAACCCGGCGGCAGTCGGAGCGTCTGGCTGAGCGCATGTTTGCTTCGGCGCAGCAGTCCGAACAGCGCTTCAAGCAACTGAGCGAGCTGTTGCCGACCGCCACCCTGATGGCCGACGAGGCCGATGGCAGCATCGACTATGTCAATGTTGCCGGGCGCAACCTGCTGCGGATCGGTGCCGAGAATCAGTCGGTGGTCCTACACCAGCTGTTACCGCGCGGCGAGCCTGATCTCGCCGCATTGAGTGCCAGCGACATGGACCTGGTCGATGCGCTGAATCTGGACGCCGATGAGCATCGGGTAACCGTGCGTGCGCTCGACGGTCGCGATTTTGAGGCCAGCTGGCGTGAGACCCGTCTGCTGGTCGGCAACAAGACCATGCGCCTGGTGGTGATCGAAGACATCACCGAGCGCACCCAGCTGACCACTCAGTTGCGCTATCAGGCCACCCATGACTCGGTCACCGGCCTGTTTAACCGCCGCGAGTTCGATCGTCGTCTGCATCAGCGGGTGGAGCACAGTGCGGCCACCGGTCGAATCGAGGCCCTGCTGTATGTCGATCTCGATCAGTTCAAGCTGGTCAACGACACCTGCGGCCACCTTGCCGGCGATCAGTTGTTGGTCGATGTGGCGGCAACCCTGCGGCGCTGCGTCGGTGCCGACGGCTGGGTTGCCCGGCTCGGTGGCGATGAGTTCGGCATCATGATGCGCGCCGCCAGCGTGGCCGAAATCCGCTCCGCCGCCGAACGCGTGCGCGGTGCGATCGAGATGATGGATTTTCGCTGGGAAGAGCGGCGCTACGGTCTAACCGCCAGCATTGGCGCAGTGGCCATCGATGGTGGCCGCCACGTCGCCCCGCGCGAGTTGCTGGCCTTTGCGGATACCGCCTGCTATCTGGCCAAGGAGGCCGGGCGCAATCGGGTGGTGGTGCATGAGGAAAATCGCTCGTCTGCGCTGCGTCGACGCGCCGAGATGGATTGGATTCCGCGCATTCGTCAGGCCCTGGCCGAGGATCGGCTGCTGCTCTGTTACCAGGAGTTGCGCCCGTTGCGCGATGAAGACAAGCAACGCGGTGCACACTTTGAGTTGCTGGTGCGCTTGCGTGATGAGCAGGGCAACATCGTGCCTCCTGGCGCATTCATTCCGGCGGCGGAGCGCTTTGGCGTGATGCCGGAGATCGATCGGTGGGTGGTGAGCTATGCGCTGCGCCACTTCTCTCGTCTGCATCCGCAAGGCGACGATATCGGCATGTGTGCGATCAATCTGTCCGGCGCCACCATGAGCGACGAGAGCTTCCCGCAGTTTCTGCTGGAGCTGTTGAAGTCGGAGTCGGTGCGGCCGGAACGGCTGTGTTTCGAGATCACCGAGACCGCGGCAGTCACCCATTTTGATCGTGCCTGCGCGCTGATCCGCTCGCTGCAGGCACTCGGCTGCAAGGTGGCCTTGGATGACTTCGGTGCCGGCATGTCCTCCTTCGGGTATCTGAAGAACCTGCCGATCGACTATCTGAAGATCGATGGCAGCTTTATTCGCGAAATCGAAACCGATGCCATGAGTCAGTCGATCGTCCGCGCGGTGACCGAGATCGGTCACCGCTTCAAGACTCGGGTGGTGGCCGAGTTTGTGCCCGGCCCTTCGGCCTGCGATGTGCTGAGTGACATCGGTGTCGATTTTGCCCAGGGATTCGCCATCCATGTGCCGCATGAAGTGGTGCTCGACCGAGCCCCGGAGTCGCATCGTGAGACGACCCGCCCGCAGTGACGGCTAGTGCGCATCAACGCTGGTTCAAACTCGCTTCGGCTTGGCTGATCGTGCTGGCCGGCGCCTTGCTCGTGCTGGTCGCTCAGGTGTTGCGGCGCTGGGAGGATCTGGTGTTGCCGGCCCTGGGCCTGGTCGAGGATCAGCTCAACCGTGATCAGGCGGTCGCGCTGGCGCTGGATTTGCTGCATGGCATGGCCCTGGCTTCGCCCCTGTTGCTGTTCGTGTTCGGCACCTCGCAATGGATCCTGGCCAAGGAAGCCGATCTGCGCACCTTGCGCCGGCACGCACTGCGCAATGCCCTGTTGCTGGGGCTGTCGGCCTGGCCGATCGGCAGTGCCGGGCCGCTGTGGCTGGGTCTGGCCTTTGCCACCGCGGCTGGCTTGTACGCGTTTTCCGCCTATGCACCACGCGGCCGCTCGATGTTCTCCGGTCAACACTGACTGCACAGCATAACGGATCGTTTCGCCTTCATTGATCTGGCAGGCGGCTGAGGCGCTCGTCGCCGCCTGATATCGCGCACCAAGGGCGGCGTGCTCGGAAAGTGAACACGCACGTGTATGATTTCCGGCAAAAGGGGCACGGCTGTGCCGCGACTGTTTTCGCTGATCACCTCCGGCCAGGAGGTCTCGGCAACCTGCCAGGTTGAACAACAATGAATGAGCCTCAGCCGCCGCGATGCGGCTTTATCGGACTCGGCGCGATGGGAGCGCCGATGGCGGGACACTTGCAAAAGGCCGGCCTGTTGCGTGTGGTCGCAAACCGCAGTCAACACAAGGCCGAGCAGTTTGCCGCCGAACACGCTGTTGCCGCGGCACATGCGCCGGCAGACTTTGCCGAGTGCGATCTGGTGTTGCTCTGCGTCGGCATCGATCAGGATGTGCTGGACAATGTCGAGCAGCTGGCTGCCGTGCTGCGACCGGGCAGTGTGGTGGTCGATCACAGTACGGTGGCAATGCAGACCGCGACGCGCGCTGCCGAGCGCCTCGGGCAACGCGGGATCGGCTTCGTCGATGCGCCGGTGTCGGGCGGCGTCGAAGGTGCGCGCAACGGGAAACTGTCCGTGATGGCCGGCGGAGAACTGCAGGATCTTGCGGTGGCGCGGCCCGCCCTCGCGTGCTACGCAGCGCGAATCAGTCATATGGGTGCAGTAGGCGCCGGACAGGCGACCAAAGCGGTCAATCAGATTCTGGTCGCCGGTATCAATGAGGCGGTGTGCGAGGGGCTGGCGTTCGCTGAGAAGCTGGGCTTGCAGCCCGAGACCTTGCTGCCCACCTTGATGGCCGGGGCGGCGTCGAACTGGTTTCTCGACAAGCGCGGTGTCACCATGCTGAACAACCAGTTTGCGCCTGGCTTCAAGTGCGCGCACATGGCCAAGGATCTGCGCATCGTGCGCTCGATGGCGCAGCAGGCCGGCATCGAACACCCGGCGATTGATCTGGCCTTGGCCGACTATGAGCGTCTTGAGCGCGATGGCCTGGGCGATGCCGATACATCCGCGCTGATCACCTTGAAGCGCCCGCGCTGAGGTCGTCTGATGATTGCACCGGCCGATTGAAGTTGGAGTTGCGGGTGCTCGTCGTCGGCATTCGATGCCTTCGGATTGTCGGCGCAATGCGAAGAGCGGGCGGTGCGAATCTCAGGCACGGACGCGCTAGTCTGGGATTTCGGCCAGCACTGAGGTGAAAGGCATGCGCAACAGATTTGCATCGGCAGCGATGGTCATACTGGGTTTGAGCGTGGGCGGCGCTGCAGTGCAGGCCGGCGAAGTGACGCCCGACCTGCGCCTGGAGACCGTGGTCAGCGGGTTCGTGCTGCCGGTGGCGGTGCGCAATGCCGGCGATTCCCGCCTGTTCGTGGTGGAACAGAATGGGCGCATTCGCGTCGTCTCCGGCGGCACTGTTCTCGCCACGCCGTTTCTCGATTTCACCGCCAACGCGCCGGCCACCGGATTCACTGGACAATCGAGTGCCAGCGAGCGCGGCCTGCTCGGCCTGGCCTTTGCTCCCGATTACGCCACCTCCGGCTTGTTCTACGTCAACTACACCGATGGCCAGGGCGATACGGTAATCGCCCGCTATCAGGTCAGTGGTGACCCGGATGTGGCCAATCCGGCCTCGGCGGCGATCGTGTTGCGCATCGACCAGGACTTCACCAATCACAATGGCGGCGATCTGCACTTCGGGCCCGACGGTTATCTGTACATCGGCATGGGCGATGGTGGCAGCAGCAACGATCCCTGCAATCGCGGACAGACCCTGCTCACCGCTAGTCTCAACAATGCCGGCAGCTGCGCCGTGGATGCCGGCTTCCTTGGCAATGGTGGGCAAAGCGAGTCGCGCGCCCTGCTAGGCAAGTTGCTGCGCATCGATGTCAGCACGGCCGGTAGTGAAACCGAACGTTGTGGGCTGGCCACCGGCAGTGTTGGCTACAGCATTCCGCTCGACAACCCCTACGCCGGTACTGATGGCGTGTGCGACGAGGTGTTCGCCAGTGGGTTGCGCAACCCCTGGCGCTTCAGCTTCGATCGCCTCACCGGCGATATCTGGATTGCCGACGTCGGTCAGGGCGCGCGCGAAGAAGTCGACGTGTTGCCCGCGGGGCAGGTCGGCCTGAATTTTGGCTGGCGCTGTCGCGAGGGCTTTCTGGCCACCGGCCTTTCCGGCTGTGGCTCGCCGCCGCCGTTTACCGATCCGGTGCTCGATTACGACCGCAGTTTCGGTCAGTCGATTACCGGTGGCTATCGCTATCGTGGCCCACAGCAGCCGCTGGATGGGGTGTACTTCTTTGCCGACTTCGCGTCGGGTCTGCACATGGCGGCGATTGAACGCAGCAGCGGTTACCAACGAGTGGATTGGCGCGACAGTGGCGGCAACTTCTCCAGCTTCGGCGAAGACCAGGACGGTGAGCTATACGTACTGAACTATGGCGCCGGCAGCCTGCAGCGGCTGGTTACCGATACCCGCTTTCGCGGCGACTTCGAGTCAGAGTCGGCGTTCTAGCCCGGATATTTCATGAGGGGGCGCCGAAAGACACCGCCAGCACAGACAATGCGATTAGCGCCTTTAGCCGTCGCCATTCCGACCAAAGCGGTGCGCTGAGCCGGGATCCAGTTTGGTCGTCTGCGACCCATCTCAGGCTGCTGAGACTCATCACAGCAGCCTGATTTCGCGGCGCTGAAAATCTCCAGAGCCTGCCCCGGACTTGATCCGGGGATGGAGGTCGCAGCGGCCTGATGGGGTGGGCATGTCGCCCACCGTCCGTGCGCCCAACCTGCCTTGCGCGGGCTTCCGTCAGCGCTGGCCCGGTTCGCGGATCGCAATCGATTGAATGCCGTTCTGCACCAGGGAGGCCTTGGCGGTTTCCAGCTCACGCAGATTGGCGAACGGGCCAAGCATCACCCGGTGCACGGTCTGGCCGGTCTGGGTGGTGGTCGGTTCGATCTTGGCCACCAGGCCGGAAAACGCGATCGCCGCTTTCACCTCA
Source organism: Pseudomarimonas arenosa (assembly GCF_014841215.1). Lineage (GTDB taxonomy): Bacteria > Pseudomonadota > Gammaproteobacteria > Xanthomonadales > Xanthomonadaceae > Pseudomarimonas > Pseudomarimonas arenosa. Next base: position 26,675 of record NZ_JACYTR010000038.1, on the reverse strand, counting down.
TCAGCACGGCGCGGGTCACTGAAGGCACCGGCCTGCAGCATCAGGCGTTCATCCGACTTGAGCTCCGATTTGGGCGGCTCTTCCTTTGCCTTGGCGCTCAGCTCGGCGTCCGGGATCACCACCTCACGCCCCGGCAGCACAGTGTAAAAGTCGTATTTCGGCTTGGCCGGTGTGCTGGGTTGCTGTGCGACCGGCGGTTCCGGGGTCTTCGGCGCGGTCGCCTTGGGGTCGGGCACCGGCTTCAGCACCTTGTCCAGCAAGCCGTCGCCGTGCAGCACATAGGCAGCCAGCCCAACGCCTAGCAGCAGGCCGACGCCGAGCAGGGCCCAGCCCGGAATCCGCCGCCCGCCGCCGCCGTGGCGGCGGGCTTGGGGCTTGCCACGTTTGGCTGCCATTACATGCTCTCCGGCGCCGAAACGCCGAGCAGCTTGAGGCCGTTGGCGATGACTTGTCGCACCGCCACGCACAGGCCCAGACGGGCATTGCGCAGCTCTTCTTCCGGCACCAGGATCGGCGTGCCGTTGTAATACGAGTGGAAGGCTGCAGCCAGTTCGCGCAGGTAGTTGGCTACAATCTGCGGGCCGCGCTGCTCCGCCGATGCCTGCACGATCTCCGGGAAGCGCATCAGCTCATCGAGCAGAGTGTGCTCGGCGTCCTCGGTCAGGCGCGCGCGGGCGGCGTCGGAGGCGGTGCGGTTGTACGACCAGTGTTTCTCCACCAGCTGACGGAAGATGGCGCAGATCCGCGCGTGGGCATATTGGATGTAATAGACCGGATTGTCATTGGAATGGCTCTTGGCCAGCTCCAGATCGAAATCCAGGTGCTGATCATTGCTGCGCATGACATAGAAGAAGCGCGCGGCATCCGAGCCGACTTCGTCGCGCAGTTCGCGCAAGGTGACGAAACTGCCGGCACGGGTCGACATCTGCACCCGCTCGGCGCCGCGGAACAGGATGGCGAACTGCACCAGGCGGATTTCGATTTTCTCCGGATCCAGACCCAGACCCTGCGCGGCCGCCTTCAGGCGCGCGATATAGCCGTGGTGATCGGCGCCGAAAATATAGATGGCGCGCTCGAAGCCACGTTCGAACTTCGACAACAGGTAGCCAAGATCGGAGGCGAAATAGGTGGTAACGCCGTTTTCGCGCCGCACCACGCGGTCCTTGTCATCGCCGAAATCGGTGGCGCGGAACCACAGGGCGCCTTCACGCTCGTACAGATGACCCTTTTCCTGCAGTGTCTGAATGGCTCGCTCGACATAGCCGTCGGTCATCAGTGAACGTTCGGAAAAGAAGTTGTCGTGATGGACGCCGAACTGGCCAAGATCCTCACGGATGTCGTTCAGGCACCAGCTGAGGCCGGCGTCGAACACCTTGCGATACTCGGCCTCGCCGAGCAGGGTCTTGGCGCGGGCGATCAGAGCATCGACATGCAGTTCCTTGTCACCGCCTTCACTCTCATCGGCAGGCAAGCCTTCGCTGATCTCAAAGCCTTGCCGGCGCAGGGCATCGCCTTCCTTGGCACGCAGCGCGCGTGCCACTTCGACCACATAGTCACCCTTGTAGCCGTTGTCCGGAAAGCGCAGATTGACGCCGCACAGTTCGTGGTAACGCAGCCACACGCTGACCGCCAGGATGTCCATTTGCCGACCGGCATCGTTGACGTAGTACTCGCGCTGCACCTGATAACCGGCAGCCTCGAGCAGGCTGGCCACCGAGGCGCCGTAGGCTGCGCCGCGGCCATGGCCGACATGCAGCGGGCCATTCGGATTGGCCGAGACAAACTCCACCGTGATCGATTCTTTCGACCCTTCCGGCGCGAAGCCGTAGGTCTCGCCCAGTTCGTGCACCAGACGCAGAGTGGCCAGCTTGCAGCCCTGATTGAGGCGGAAGTTGATGAAGCCGGGGCCGGCGATCTCGGCCGCGGTGACGTGCTGTGACTCGGGCAGAGTGGCGACGATGGCCTCGGCCAGCTCGCGTGGTTTCATGCCGACCCGCTTGGCCATCAGCATGGCGATATTGCTGGCGTAATCACCGTGCTCGCGCGAGCGGGTGCGCTCGATCACGAACTCAGGTTCGCCCTCAAAGCTCAGTCGGTTGGCCCGGCGCAGATCGAGCAGGGCCTGCAGCACGAGTTCGCGCAGATGGTCTTTCACAGCGAAAATCTCAGGGGAAAGCCGGCAATTGTAACGTGGCCGCCTCGGCTGGTTGCTAAATTCGCTTATTGCCCATCGGGTACCGCGCTGGTCTCGGCAAGCTCGGGCTAGTCACACTGGAAATCAATCACTTGCGTTCTTGCTTTCCGAGCGCGCCAACCTTGGCGCGCACTATCACGCTGCTGAAAGAAATATCAGCAGCCTGCTAGGCGCGGCCCGGCCGGGGCTTGGGTGACGCGCGAAACGTGAAGGTCGTTGCGACACTTTTGTCATGCAGTTGCAATATTTGGGCAACTGGCTTGTCACAGAAGCGACATACAGTGCCAGCGGCGTGGGTCGACCTCATTGATCCCGCCAAGCTGGAGTTCTGCGATGTCTAACCCCTCTTACCTCAGTCGCAATGCCGTTCGGGCGTTGCCGATCGCCTTGTTGGTGGCCTGTGGCCCGCTGCTGGCAGCGCCGAACGATGCCGGTCTGGCTGAGCGCCTGATCGCGCTGCGCGGCGAAGTGGAACAACTGAACAGCGAGTTGGAGCTGCAACGCGATGAACAGCGCGCAGTGCTCAGCGGGCTGGCGGCGCAGAAAGCCGAGCTGAACGCCAGCGTCGACCGGCAGAAGCTGGCCGCTCGCGACGCCGAAACCAAATTGCTCGCCGCCCAGGAGGCCGCCACTCAGGCCGGTGCCAGCGGCGACGCTCTGCAGCCAGTGTTGCTGCAGGCGATAGACGGGCTGCAACAACAGATTCGCGCCGGCCTGCCGTTCAAGATCGACGAGCGCAGTGCCGATCTCGATGCACTGCGCACCGATCTGCAGAACGGCAGCCTGCTGGCAGCGCGTGGCGCCAACCGGCTGTGGGCCTTCTTCGAAGATGAGTTCCGCTTGACCCGCGAAAACGCCTTGCACAACCAGACCATCGAGGTCGAGGGCGAGCGGGTGTTGGCCGAAGTGGCCAAGATCGGCGCGATGGCCTTGTACTTCCGCACGCCTGACGGTCGCTACGGACAAGCCGTGCGCAGTGCCGAGCGTTGGCAGTTTGTGCTCGCTACCGAGGCTGAGCACAACGCGCGCATCGCCCAGCTGTTCGATGCCTTGCGCAAACAGATTCGCCAGGGCTACTTCGAATTGCCGGTCCTGGCTGCGGCAGGAGGCAAGTGATGAACAGCGTTCGATTGCGACACACCGTTCTCGGCCTGAGCTTGCTTGCGCTGAATGCCCCGGGCCTGGCACAGAACGCCGCGCCGCCCGCACAAGCCAGTGTCCCGGCCGCGGCTGAACAGCCCGCAGCGGCGTCGCCGAAGGTGTCGGTGGACGATGCCTACAAGCGCGAGTTCGCCTTCCTCGAAGCGCAGAAGCGTGAATTGCAGGCCCGTCTGGCCGAGGTGAAGCGCCAGTTCGAGCAGGATCGCAGCCGCTTGGAAGCTGAAGTTCAGCGCTTGGAAAGCGATGCACTGGCGGCGCAGTCGCGTGCCGAGTCGATGAGCTCGGAACTGATCAAGGTTGATCAGCAGGCGCAGGTCAATGCCGACAACAGTGATTTGCTGCAGGCCACCTACGAGCAGGCCCGTGCCACCTTGGAGTCGCAGGGCAGTGATCAGGTCAGTGGCGACGCCTTTGCTGCTCAGTCCGATCCGCAGAAGTTGAACACCCTGTTCAGTGCTGCCAGCGACAGCCTGCAGGCCCTGCGCCAGCTGCGCAGCGAGCCGGGCAGCTTCTTTCTCGCCGACGGTAGCGAAGTGCAGGGAACCCTGATCCGCTACGGCAACGTGGCCACCTTTGGCGTCAGCGAGACGGCCGCTGGCGCCCTGGCGCCGGCCGGTGGTGGTCGCTTCCGCCTGTGGAATGCACCGCAGAGCGAAGAAACTGCACGCGCTCTGGCGGCCAACCAGCAGCCACTACTGCTGCGCGCATTCCTGTATGAGAACTCCAATCAGGCAGTGTCTGAGCCCGAGGCCAAGACCATCTGGGGCGAAGTGGCCAAGGGCGGTTTGATCGGCACGATCATTCTCTGCCTCGGCGCACTGGCGATGGTACTGGTGGTGTTGCGCGCCTTCTTCTTGCAGGGTGCCGGTGCCAGCATCGCCAACATTCTCGACGCGGTCACGCCCGCTGTGCAGGCGCGCAAGGTCGACGATGCGATTGCCGGCGCCAAGCGCTTCAAGGGCTCGGCGGCGCGTGTGGTGACGGCAGCACTGCGCAATGCTGATCGCGAGCGCGAGCATCTGGAAGACATCGTGTCGGAGTCGATCCTGCACGAATCCACTCATTTGTCGCGCTTTGGCAATGTCATCACCATGATCGCTGCGGTGGCGCCCTTGCTTGGCCTGCTGGGCACGGTGACCGGCATGATCCAGACCTTTGACGTCATTACCGAGTTCGGCACCTCCGATCCGAAGCTGCTGTCCGGTGGTATCGCCACTGCGCTGGTGACCACCGAGCTTGGCCTGGTGGTTGCGATTCCCTGCCTGTTGGCCGGCGGTCTGCTGGCCGGTTGGGCGGATCGCATCAAGGACGATATGGAAAAGGCCGCACTGCGGGTGATCAATCTTTACCAGGACGTCCGCTCAGGCGCCGCTTGAGCGATCCGTTAGCGCCCTTCGACGGTTCTTGCCATGAGCGCAGCGCCCGACAGTGTTCTCGACGCCATCAGTGGCTATATGGCCGCTGGCGGCTACGTCATGCCGCCCCTGCTGTTGGTGACGGTGGTGCTGTGGTACGCGCTGGGCGCGCGCTGGGTGATTCTGCGTCGCGGCAGCAAGAAGAATGTGCGAGTGTTGCTGCGTCGTTACGCCGAAGGTCGCGCCAAGGCCCCGGATGGCATTGTCGATCAGGCCATCGTCCAAGGCCTGCGTCTGGCACGCAGCGGCCGCGCGCCGCTGCGGCGCTATCTCGACGATGCGTTCGCCGAGTACCACGGCGATATCAAGCGTTATGCGCGCACCATCACCGTGATGGTCGCCATCGCGCCCCTGCTCGGCCTGCTCGGTACCGTGGCCGGCATGATCGAAACCTTCAACTCATTGGGCGATATGAGCCTGTTTTCGCAGTCCGGCGGCATTGCCGGTGGCATTGCCACGGCCTTGTTCACCACCCAGATGGGGCTGGTGGTGGCAGTGCCCGGTGTGATCTGCAAGTCACTGCTCGATCGCCGGCAGCACAAAATTGAAGTGGATCTGGCGCAGATCAAGGATCTGCTGATCGCCGGGCCTCATTCTGCCCAGGAGTCATAACCCTATGTTGCGCCGTCAAGCAAAAACCAGCAACGAGACTGCGGTCGATCTCACGCCGATGATCGACATGACCTTCATCCTGCTGATCTTCTTCATGGTCTCGACCACCTTCGTCAAGGATATGAAGGTGGAGATCAATCGTCCCAGCGCGAAGACACAAACGGTGGCCTCGACCAAGGCGGTGCGCCTGTATATCGACCGTACTGGCGAAACCTATCTTGAAGGAGAGTCGATTCGCACCTGGGTGATCCAGAGTCGCGTGCGTGACCTGTTGAAGGGCATGACGCAGAAATCGGTCCTGGTGGTCACCGATTCCAATGTGCCGGCGCAGAAACTGATCGATGTGGTCGATGCTGCCCGCGCCGCTGGCGCCGACGATGTCGGCGTGGCCACCGTGCCGGAAGCCGGTGAGGGCTGAACGATGAGCGCGCGCCTGCAGCCGCGATTGATCGGTTCGGCCAGCGCTGCGCTCGGCGTGGTGATGGTGCTCGGCTTGATCTTCTTCATGAATCGGCCGCTCAATGTGAATCGCGATGATCAGGGCGGTGGCGCCAGCAGCATCGAAGTGGTGAAGAAGGAGAAGCCGCCGCAGCAGGAAACCGTGCGCAAGCGCGAGCCGCCCAAGCGACGACCGGCGCGCAGTGCGCCCGCGCCCTTGGTGGGATTGGATGGCGGACTATCCGGCCTGGATTTTGGTCTGCCAGGCTTTGACGCCAGCGAGCTTGATCTCGGTAAGGGCCTGCTGGGCGACAGTGGCGATGTGGTGATGACCGACGACAGCGTGGATGTGCCGCCGCGGCCGATCCTGCAAGCGCCGATGACCTACCCCGCGCGAGCCAAGGCCAGTGGCGTCACCGGCTACGTGGTGTTGAGCGTGTTGATTGGCCCGACCGGTCAGGTCGAGAAGGTCAAGGTTCTGGAGGCGCAACCGTCCGGCGTGTTTGATGACGTGGCGGTGGCCGGCGTGCAGGGCTGGAAATTCGAGCCGGCCAGCTACAAGGGCGAGAACGTGCGCGTATGGGCCAAACAGCGCGTGAGGTTCGATCTGTCATGAGTAGGTTGAACCTTCTGCTATGGGTGCTCCTGCTGGGCGCCAGCTCCAGTTGGGCAGCCGAGGTGATCGACGAAGTCGACTACGTCGAACTGGCGGCGCTGCTGGCGCGTGATGGTGAAAGTCAGAAAGCGGCCGACGCCTTGGCCAAGGTTGATCTTGCCGCCGAAGGTGTGGACCTTGCCAAGTACCACACCGTGGCCGGCCTGGTGGCGCTCGACCTCAAGCAGCTGGCGCAGGCGGTAGAGTCGTTTGCCGCCGCGATCAGCGCCGGCCAGGTCGATCCGCTGATCCACCTGTATCGGGCGCAGGCACTGTTTGGCCTGGAGCGCTATGACGAGGTGATCAAGGCCATCGATGCCGCGGGCGATGCGGTGTCGGGCCTTTCCGGCGCCTGGCTGATGCGCGCCCACGCCAACTGGATGCTGGATCGCAAGCAGGCGGCGATGGACACCTTGGCCGAGGCCGCGCAGCGCTTCCCGGCTAACACCTCGTTTCAGCGCCGACAGGTGTTCTATCTGATCGAGGCCGGCCTGTATCAGCAGGCCGCCGATCTGGGGCGCGATTACCTGCAACGCGTCGAAGGCAAGCCGGAAGATTTTGTGGCCATCGGCACCGCGCTGCGTCGGGCGCGAAGTTTCGATGAGGCCTTGGGTTTTCTTGAGCAGGCGCGGCTGCAACACCCGCAGGATGATGCGATCAGCAAGGCCTTGGCGCAGACCTGGCTGGAAAAAGGCAACGCTTACGCGGCGGCGGAGATATTGGCCGAGGTGGCTGAGCGAGAGCGCAGTCTGTTCGCCGAATCGGCCGAGCTGTTTCGGCGCGCGGGGCATCCGATGCGTGCCTTGATGTTGAACGCCCGCGTCGAGGACAGCGAGCGCAAACTCAAGCAGCGCGTTGGCATCCTGGTCGAACTGAAGCGCTTCGAGCAGGTAGCCGGCATGGAATCCGAGCTGTATCGCGCAGGTCTGCTCGCTGATGAAGATCTGCGTTATGCCCTGGCCTACGCCTTCTTCCGCGGCGGCAACTTTGAGGCGGTCGAGCGCCACCTCAGCGCCTTGACCCGTTCCGATTTGTTCCGCAAGGCCACCGAACTGCGCCGCCTGATGCAGGATTGCAGCGGCCAACGCTGGACCTGCGGCTAATGCTTCGTCTTCAGACTGTGTCCATGAACCGCCCAGCACTCGCGCTCGCCGCACTGACCCTGGCTACTCGACTGGCCTTCGCCGCCGAGCCGGCCGACCTGTCGTTGTATCTGTTCGATCAGGACCGGCCGGTGGGCGAGGTCGAGGTGCTGATCGATGGACAGCCCATCGGACAGACCAGTGGTGATGGCGCGCTGCACCTGCAGCTGCCGGCTGGCGCACATCGCTTGCAGCTGCTGCGCAATGGCGAACAGGTACTGCAGCTTGAACTTCAGTTAAGTGAAGAGGAAAACGCACGTCTGATTGCCACCTTGCTGCCGGGCGCCGAGCCAGCGGTCAGCATCGAAAGTTCGCATCGTCGCGGCAGTGAGTCGATCAACACGGCAAAGCCGCAGGACAGCGGTCCGCCCGGCAAGCTCAGCGGGCGCATCATCAACAGTGATGACGGCAAGCCGGTGGCAGGGGCGCGGGTCTATATCAGCGGCACGCCATTGGATATCAGCACCGATGCCGAGGGGCGCTTTGAGGTCGAGATCGCTAGCGGCGCCTATTCGATCTCGGTGATTGCTGCCAACTTTGCCACCATGACCCTGGATGGCATTGCCATCAGCAGCAACGAAACCACGCAGCGGGCCATTGAGCTGACGCCGGCAGGGTTTGAGCTGCCCGAATTCGTTGTCCTTGAGCCCTTTGTCGAAGGCTCGCTGGCAGCATTCGTCGAAGAAAAGCGCACATCGTCAGCGGTGGCGGACATTCTCGGTGCCGAGCAGATTTCCCGTGCCGGCGATTCCGATGCGGCCGGCGCCTTGAAGCGCGTCACCGGCCTGACCTTGGTCGATGGCAAGTTCGTCTACGTGCGCGGTCTGGGCGAGCGATACTCCTCGGTATTGCTGAATGGTGCCCAGGTGCCATCGCCCGATCCGACCCGCCGAGTGGTGCCGCTCGATCTTTTCCCAACCGATGTGCTAAGTGGCATCGTGGTGCAGAAGACCTACTCGGCCGAAATGCCGGGTGAGTTTGGCGGCGGCACCATCCAGATGCGCACCCGTGGCGTGCCCGAGTCCTTCCTTCTGCGCTTTCAGGGCACGCTTGGCTATGCCGATGGCACCACCGGCGAGCTTGGGCTGCGCTCGGCTGGCGGCGGCCGCGATTGGCTGGGCCGCGATGACGGTTATCGTGCTGCACCGGATGGCCTGCTGGTCGCCTCATTGCCTTCGCGTGGATCGGAAGAGCTGCGTGACCTGAGCCGGCAAATGGCTGCCAAGGGCATGGATATCGGCGCCAAGAAGGTGGGTCCGGATACCGGATTTGCTTTCTCGGTCGGCGATGATTTCCGCTTTGCCGACGGTGATTTCAGTCTGGGCTACATCGGATCCACACGCTACTCGCAGAGCTTTGACCTGCGTAGCGAACAGCGCGCCGAGTTTGCCGTGCTGGGGGACGGAAGTCTGGTGCCGCAGCAGCGATTCCAGCGCGAAAAGGCCGAGCGCGCGGTCGACACCGGCGCCTTCCTGGCGGTCGGAAGTGAGATCGGCGAGCACCATCGCCTGGTCGCTTCGGTGATGCAGTTCCGCCAGACGCAAGGCGAGGATCGCATCGATGAAGGCCTGCGCGGCTCGGGCAGTCTTGAGCGCGCGTTCAGCAGCGAATGGATCGAGAATCAGCTGCTCACCCGGCAGGTTGGCGGCGAACACTCGCTACCGAGCTTACTTGGCATCAAGCTGGATTGGCAGTACACCAGCTCGCGTGCCAATCGCGACCTGCCGTTCGGCAAGTCCTATGTCTACAGCTTCGATGAAGATCAGCAGGACTTCGTCTACACCAATAGTTTCCCCGCGCAGTTCCGCTATGAGCTACTGGAAGACCTGGTCGATGAGTCGCAGCTGGGCGTCCAGGTTCCCTGGGAGTGGTCCGAGGCTCGTGGCGTCACGCTGCGCACAGGAGGCAGTCAGCTGGAACGAGAGCGCGACTCGGCGATCTTCCGCTATCGTTTCCGCTCGCTGGTCAGGCCGCCCAGCGAGCCCTTGCCGATTGATCAGATCATCAACCCTGGCAGCATCGACGCGGGTCAGTTCGTGGTCGAGAGTGCGCGTCAGGCAACCGACTTCTACACCGCCGCGCAGACCCTCGATGCCTACTACCTGGCGGCCGATTTTCGTTGGGACGATTGGCGCCTGGACCTTGGCTCGCGGCATGAAGACAACGACCAGCAGGTGGTGACGCTGAACCCCTTCCTGCCGAACGCGCAGCCGATCATTGGTGCCATCCAGCAGTCAAATGATCTGCCCTTTCTGGCCCTGACCTGGGCCTACTCGGAAGCCGCTCAGCTGCGCTTTGGCTACAGCGAAACGGTGTCGCGGCCGGATTTCCGTGAGCTGTCGCGGGCGCCGTTCACTGATCCGCTGCTGGATATCACCGTGCTCGGCAACCCGAATCTGCAGCAGGCCGATATCAAGAGCTACGACCTGCGCTGGGAGTACTACTTTTCGCCGATCGAAAGCGTTTCGGTGGCGCTGTTCCGCAAGGAGTTCAGCAATCCGATCGAGCTGGTGCGCACCCCGGCCTCAGGCGATCTGTTGGAGCTGCGCAACGCAGCCGAGGCGCAGAACCAGGGCATCGAGATCGACTGGTATCGAAGTTTCGCTCCGCTCGGCAGTGCGAACTGGCTGCCGGCGAGCTGGCGCAAGGCGGTGCCGTTCGAGGACATCTATCTGGGCTTCAACTACGCCTACATCGATTCAGAAATCGATCTCGGGGCCAACGCCGGCATCCAGACCTCAGCGCAGCGTCCGTTGCAGGGGCAGTCGCCTTACGTTGGCAACCTCAGCCTGTCCTACCTGCCCGAGGACGGTGGTGTCGAAGCGACCCTGCTGTACAACGTGTTCGGCGAGCGCATCAGCAAGGTCGGCGAGAGCGGCGTGCCCGACGAGTATGAGCAGCCGTTTCACCAGCTCGACTTCACCCTGAGCAAGCAGCTCCCCTGGTACGGCTGGAAGACCAAGTTGCGGCTGCGCAATCTGCTCGACCCTGAGGTTGAGTTCACCCAGGGCAGTGAGGTGTCGCGCAGCTACAAGAAAGGCCGTGAGATCGCTCTCAGCGTCGAGTGGAAATTCTGATCGGGCGTCGGCGCCTCTCGCGCGTTGCACGCTGCTTCTGAACATCAAGGTGCGTTGCGTGCCGCCTGCGCTGTCGCCAGCGTCACTTGAATGTAATATTCACCCGGCAACTTGAAGTTTGAACATCCTGTTCAACTTCAAGCCCCGGGAGTTCGGTGCGGCCCGGACTCGCGAGCGCTTCGCAGGGCTTTCGGCGCCGCTCGCGAGCAGCCCTTCCGTGGGCGGCTTCATTGATTCGGCCAATTGAGAACTTCAATTGGCCGGATCCATAACTTGCAGGCCGTTCCGCGCAATCAAGGCGCCGTGTCATCGGACTGACACAAAACAGCAAAGGTTCTGCAAACCGCGGCTCTTACCTTGTCCGCTCGGCGTTGCGCCGCTGTCTCCCCTGTCAATCGAGGTTGTTATGTCCAAGTTCCGTAAGTCGCTGCTCGCGCTCGCCTGCACGACCGCCCTGGTGGGTACTGCGTCCGCCAATCACATCAATGAATCGTTCGATGGCGCCTGGACCGGCCCGGTAGGCACGAACAAGGGCATGATGGTTGACTACATCCCAGCCGCCAACCTGTTCTTTTTCACGTTCTTTACCTACGACGCCGAAGGCAACCAACTGTGGTTGACCGGTTCGTTTCCGACCGTGGCTGGCCAGTTCGACTACACCGGCGTGCCAGTGTCCGTAGTCACCGGTGGGCAATTTGCTGCGCCGGGAGCGCCGGTGTTTGATCAGGTCGGCACCGTCGATCTGGCGATCTCCTGTGGCGCCATAGAAATGGCGTTTGATGCCGCTGACTCCGGCCTGTCGGACTTCGGCCTGAGTCTGGCTCCCAGCCTCAACGTGGACTCGTTGACCTCCAGCCAGTGCAACATGCCGGTCAGCACTTGCCCGGCCGGCACCAGCGCCAACGGCAATGACTGCGACCTGCCGAGCAGCATCAGCAACGACCTGTTCTTGCCGGCCGGCAAGAAGTACATCGTCAATGGTCAGGTCAGCGTCGAATCCGGCGGCCGCCTGATCATCGCGCCGGGCGTGACCGTGCAGGGCGCGGACGATGACTCTGTGCCGAACTTCGTTGCGGTGAAGGCCGGCGGCCAAATCTACGCTGAAGGCACCGCCGAGCAGCCGATCACCTTTACTGGCCCGCGTCCTGAAGTGGGTTCGTGGTCGGGCCTGGTGATCGCCGGCAACTCAACCTGCAACGATGCCGCGGCTGGCCAGCCCTGCACCTTCGAAGCGGTGCCGGAAATCACCTACGGCGGCACCCAGCTCGACGACAACTCGGGTTCGCTGCGTTACGTGCGCATTCTCTGGGCCGGCTTCGCCGTGCGTCAGAACGAAGAGCTGAATGCACTGACCCTGCTTGGCGTCGGCAACGGCACCAAGATCGAATATGTGCAGACCGATGGGGGCAAGGACGACGGTTTCGAGTTCTTCGGCGGTTCGGTCAACGCCCGCTACCTGGTTTGCTCGAACATGGGTGATGACTGCCTCGATTTTGATCAGGGCTACAGTGGCAACATCCAGCATGCGTTGGTCTTCCAGGGCGAGAACACCGACATCGGTTCGGATTCCAACGGCATCGAGTCGGACAATGATTCGAGCAACAACGACAAAGAGCCGCGTACCCGCCCCACCATTGCCAACCTGACCCTGGTTGGCAGCGCCAATGGCAACGAAGGCATGCGTCTGCGCCGCGGCACCGGCGGCAACTACTACGGCGTCGTGGTCACCGGCTTCAAAGACCGCTGCTTGAACCTGGACAGTGCCGGCACCTTTGCGCTGGGCACGGCCACCGCACAGGGCGAAGAGCTGTCGATTAGCAACTCCTTCGTGGGTAGCTGCACCGGCGGCCAGTTCGAAGACAGCGCCGGTTCGGCCGACCCCGATCCGCTGCCGTACCTGGTCAGCGCCTGGTACAACGCCGGCACCGGCAATCGCGCCGGCGACCCGGACCTGAGCGGGTTCCTGCCGAATGCCAGCTCGCCGCTGCTGACCGGCGGTGCCACGCCGAACGATCCGTGGTTCATTCCGACCACCTACGTTGGCGCCTTCGCCGGCCCGCGTGACAACTGGACCCAGGGCTGGACCGCCAACCTGCCGGGTCAGTGATCTGAGTTAGCTCCAGCAGAGCTTGAAACGGCCCGCCACGCTCTCGGCGGGCCGTTTCTTTTTCGCGATTCGGGATTCGGCAAGTGGCAAGTGCTGCTCGACGGGCGAGCAGGCCAGTCAGCCAGCCAGCGATAGCGCTGAAAAGGCTTCCACCACCTGCTGGCCGTTGGTCGCGGGCTGCTGCTTGAAGCGGTCGCGCACCGAGGCCGATACCCGACGCAGTCGCTCGGCATTCTGCTCCTTGGTCGGTGCGAATGCGGCGCGGCCGATGTCGGAACAGAATTTGTGCAGCTCAAAGAAATAGCGCTCCTGGCCGTCGCTCAGAAAGCCCACACAGGGTTGGCCTGAATCGACCTTGTCCAGTGAGCGGCCGCTGCGCATTTCACGCTCCTGGCACAGCCGGGTGGCGCTTTCCGCCAGCCAGGGGAAGGCCTCGCCGACGTTGGCGGTGTCCAGGTCGGAGGCCACCTGGGTGAGCTCCAGGGCACGCACCGCATCATCATCGTCGCGCCAACCCGGCAGCTCTCGATCAAGCAGTGCATCCAATGCCGGCGCCAGCGCCCCGGCTGTGGTCACCACCTCGGCGGTGTTGAATTCGCCGGGGGGCGGGGTCGGGCGAGGGTCAAAGGTCGAGCCGGCAATCATCATTTCCAGCGCGATATACAATGCCCGGTCGCGCTGACTGTCGAAACCGCACAGGGCCAGAATCCGCCGTGTTTCGCAAATACTGGCAGCTTCGTTATTGCCGATCGGATGGCTGAAGTCGACGAGCTCGCGTTGCCGCAGATCATGGCAGGTGGCGAACAGCGACAGGGCCAGCCAGGCATCCAGCGGCAGCGCATCGAGGCCGGCGCTGTCCATCAGCCGGCCGAGTCGGCCGTCGAGGATCTCCATCGCGTGATTTTCGTTGTGGTAGTGATGGAAATCATCACCCCAGCTGCCATGGCGCATGCCGAACCGCGCCAGGCTGAGTTTCAGAGCGCCCTCGACCTGTTCGATCTTGTGCTGTGCCTCGGCGCCAAAATGCGCCAGCAGTCGGGCCCTTCGTCGCGCCAGGAATTGCAGCACGTCAGGACGGCACTCGGACAGCAGCCGGTGCGCGGTTGGCAGATCGGCGATCGCGCGCTCGACGCCGTCAGCGGGAAAGACATTGTTAAGTCGCAGCATCACGCCTGCGTTGGCTCCTGGCCGGACCCGATCCGCCCTGTCGGCCCGCAGTATACGTCTCAGCGCGCCGCCGCTACAGCCAGCCGCGTTCAGCCAGTGACAAAGGGGGGCCGTCGCCGATGATGAAGTGATCCAGCAGGCGGACGTCGATCAGCCCCAACGCCTGCTTCAGGCGCTCGGTCAGCAGCTGATCGGCGCGGCTCGGCTCGGCCACGCCGCTCGGGTGATTGTGGCCGACCAGCAGGGCGGCCGCGTTGTGCTGCAGACAGCGCCGGACAATCTCGCGTGGATGCACTTCCGCGCCGTCGATCCCACCCTGTGCCAGCTCTTCGAACGCGATCAGTCGGTGCCGGGTGTCAAGAAAGGCGGCGGCGAACACTTCGTTGGTGCGGTCGCGCAGGCGGCAGCGAAACAGCTCACCGGCATCGCGCGGCGAGCTGAGTCCCTCGCCGCGACTGAGCTTCTCTTGCCAATGGCGACTGCCCAGCTCCAGTCCAGCCAACAAACGGCAGCGTGCCACCGGGCCGATGCCACGGCCCTCCTTCTGCAGTCGTTCGAGCAGAGGGCGTAGTCCTCCGGCCTCGCCAATCAGGCGCCGGCCCACCGCTACCGCATCTTCGCCGCGGCCGCCGGAGCCGAGGAAGATCGCCAGCAATTCGGCGTCAGACAGCCGGCTGGCGCCGCAGCGCAGCAGTTTCTCTCTCGGCCGTTCATCCGCCGGCCACTGTTTGATAGTCATCGGGCTGCCTTGTCATGCGATCCATGGCGAGTTTGCTCCTCGTCATGGCGGCGAATAAGCAGTCTTTTGTGGCGCTTCGGGTAAGATTTCCTCTCGTTGAGGACAGGGAGATGCGCGATGGCCGAGAACCAGCCCGGCAAACGGATCCTGCTGGGTGTGGCGGGAGGCATTGCGGCCTACAAGTCATTGGACCTGGTGCGTCGCCTGCGCGAGCGGGGGTGCGAGGTGCAGGTAGTGATGACCGAAGCGGCGACGCAGTTTGTCACCCCCTTGAGTTTCCAGGCCTTGTCGGGTCATCCGGTGCGGCAATCGGCCTGGGATCAAGCGGCAGAAGCGGCCATGGGGCATATCGAGTTGGCGCGCTGGGCGGATTTGATCGTCATCGCGCCGGCCACCGCCGACCTGATCGCCCGTCTGGCCGCGGGGATGGGCGATGACCTGCTGACGACGCTGACCCTGGCATCGGCAGCGCCTCTGTGCCTGGCCCCGGCGATGAATCAGCAGATGTGGGCCCACCCGGCGGTGCAGGCCAACCTCAGTACCTTGCGCGGTCGTGGCGCCCGCATCATAGGCCCGGCGGCCGGTGTGCAGGCCTGTGGCGACATTGGCCTGGGGCGCATGCTGGAGCCGCTGGAGATTGTCGGAGCGATCTTTCCGAGTCCGGAGTTGCAGGACCTGGCCGGCAAGCTGGCCGGCGCTCGTGTGCTGATGACGGCCGGCCCGACTCTGGAAGACATCGATCCAGTGCGCTATGTCGGCAATCGCAGCTCTGGAAAAATGGGCTTTGCCTTGGCCGCGGCGGCGGTGGCGGCCGGTGCCGAAGTCACCCTCGTGGCGGGGCCGGTGCAGCTGGCAACCCCGGCCGGTGTGCGTCGCCTGGATGTGCGCTCCGCGCTGGAAATGCATCAGGCGGTGTTCCGTGAGCTGCCCGGGCAGGATATCTACATTGGTGCGGCGGCGGTGGCCGATTACCGGCCGGCCGAGCCGATGAACTGCAAGCGCAAGAAGAGCGGTGACGAGTGGCAGCTGCGCCTGACGCTCAACCCCGACATCCTGGCCGACGTGGCGGCACGTGACGATCGGCCTTTCGTTGTCGGGTTTGCCGCCGAGACCAACGACGTGGAGAAACACGCCCGCGACAAGCTGCAGCGCAAGCGCCTGGACATGATCGCTGCCAATCAGGTCGGGTTGCCGCATTGCGGCTTCGAGTCATGCGACAACGCTTTGTCGGTGTTCTGGCCAGGCGGCGGCGAGGACATCGGCTTGGGCGACAAGCAAACGGTGGCCCGACGGCTGCTGCAACTGATTGCTGAGCAATGGAGTGCTAGATGAGTTCGCCAGTGGAACTGAAGATCCTCGACGCGCGCCTGGGCGCCGAGTTTCCATTGCCCGCCTACGCCACCCGCGCCAGTGCCGGCATGGATCTTCGCGCCATGCTGGATGCGCCCCTGCAGCTCGCGCCCGGGCAGGCCAGTCTGGTGCCGTCGGGCGTTGCCATCCACATCGGCGACGCCGAACTGTGCGCGGTGATCCTGCCGCGTTCCGGGCTCGGACATAACAAGGGTTTGGTTTTGGGCAATCTGGTCGGTCTGATTGACGCCGATTACCAGGGACCATTGCAGATCAGCCTGTGGAACCGCAGCGCAGAGCCGATTACCATCCAGCCGGGGGATCGCGTTGCACAGTTGGTGTTCTTGCCCGTTGCGCGGGCAACACTGGCCCTTGTCGACGAGTTCGTCACCAGCGAACGCGGAACCGGTGGTTTCGGCCATACCGGTGTGCGTTAGCTGATTACCTGAAGTTCAACAAGGCGGATCCAACTGTTATGCGTGACCTGATGGCAAAGCTAGGCCTTGAAGGCAATCCAGTGCGGGGCGCGGCCTATCTGTTGGCCCTGCTGGCTGTGTTGGCGGGCCTGTTTTTTGCCTGGAGCGGCCTCGATCGCATGAGCCGCGGGCCGGTCAGCGTCGACATCATCGGCGAGCGCGATCGGCTGGCGGCCGCCCTGAGCACGCACCTGAGCCATCAGCGTGAGCAATTCGAGCGGGCCGCTACCGACCCTTACTTTCGCGCCGACGTAGAGGCCGGGGCTCTCGAAGACGCGGCCAAGCGACTGCAGGAAGCCTGGCCAACGGTCCAATCCGCTGCGGTATACCCGGGGCGGTTGGAAGTCATCATGGAACAATATCCCGACCTCGGGTTTGGTCGCCTGGCTGTGTTGGGCGCTGGATTGACCGAATCCGGCGTTGCCATCGGCCCCACCGGCAAGAGCGGCGCCCTCGGACTGGGCTTGGCCTGGGCCATCCGCGACGGCAATCGCGCCCTGGCCCTGGTCTACGCCGAGGTGCCCTTCGCTGGCCTGGCCGATCCGATTCGTGCGGTGGAAATCGGTGCTGGCCTGATCGAGCTGCGTTGGGACAGCGAAGTCGTGGTCAGTCACGGCGACTCCGCTATTCGCAATGTGGCGCAGGCGACCCAGGTTTCGAATTCGAATTTCAAACTGGCCTCGGCGATGCCAACCAGCCTGATTGGCGCCACTCCGATGGTGGCGGTGGGGCTGGGCGGTGTGGCGTTCATTGCCGCGGTGCTGCTGTGGGGAGCGGGGCGTCGCTATGGGTCGAGAGCGGTTGAGCGGGCGCCGCAGGAGCCCACCTTTGACGAGACGCTGCGGGCCGAAAGTGCAGTGGCAGCACCCGAAGCACAGCGCGCTGCCGCTGCCAGCAAGAACGGTGCCGGCGCCAAGGCAAAAGACAGCGCCAAGCCGAAGTCGGCGCCGGTGGCCGTCGACCGCAGCATCTTCCGCGCCTACGACATCCGCGGCGTGCTCGGCAAGACACTCGACACCAGTGTCGCTCGACTGATCGGCCAGTCCATCGGCAGCGCGATGCAGGACCAGGGCTTGCGCGAAATCGTGGTGGGCCGCGACGGTCGTCTGTCGGGTCCGGATCTGTCGGCCGCCTTGATAGAAGGCTTGCGGGCTGCGGGCTGCGATGTGATCGATATCGGTCAGGCCGCCACGCCTGTGGTGTATTTCGCCAGCTATCACCTGCAAACCGGCTCCTGCGTGGCAGTGACGGGCAGCCACAATCCGCCCGACTACAACGGCTTCAAGATCGTGATCGGTGGAGAGACCCTGTCCGGCGCGGCGATTACCGATCTGTACGACCGAATTGCCGATGATCGTCTGAGGGGCGATGGCAAGGGTGGCCTGCAGTCGATGGATGTCAGTCGCGACTACATCGATCGGATCTCGTCTGACGTGCAGCTCGAGCGCCGCATGCGCGTGGTGATCGACTGTGGCAACGGCGTGCCGGGGGCGATTGCGCCGGAAGTGCTGGAGTCGATTGGCTGCGAAGTCGAATGTCTGTATTGCGATGTCGATGGTGAGTTTCCCAATCACCACCCTGACCCCAGTGATCCGAACAACCTGCGTGACCTGATTACCGCCGTCCAGCGGACGGGCGCCGAACTGGGTATGGCCTTTGATGGGGACGGTGATCGGCTTGGCGTGGTGACCAGTAGCGGCAAGATCATCTTCCCCGATCGATTGCTGATGCTGTTCGCTCAGGACGTACTGAGCCGCAATCCCGGTGCCGCAGTGATTTATGATGTTAAGTGCAGCGGGCACCTGTCCGGACAGATCTTGCGTCACGGCGGTAGCCCGGTGATGTGGAAGACCGGACACTCACTGATCAAGGCGAAGATGCGCGAGACCGGTGCCGAGTTGGCCGGTGAGATGAGCGGGCACTTTTTCTTCCGCGAACGCTGGTTCGGGTTCGACGACGGCATCTACTCAGCGGCTCGTCTACTGGAGATTCTCGCCGCCGATGATCGTGAGCCGCAGGAGATCTTCGAAGAACTGCCCGATAGCGTGGCCACACCGGAGATCAAGGTCGACATGGAAGAGGGCGAACACTATGCCTTCATGGACCAATTCCGTGAGCGCGCGCAATTCGATGGTGCCAAGATCTTCACCATCGACGGCGTGCGTGCCGATTGGCCGGACGGCTGGGGCCTGGTCCGCTGCTCGAACACCACTCCCTGTTTGGTGCTCCGTTTCGAGGCCGACAACGAGCAGGCGCTGGCACGCATCCAGGCGGCGTTCCGGGCTGAAATCGAAGCCACTCGGCCGGGGATTGATCTGCCGTTCTGACAGGCGGGCGGCAAGGCGCAAGGCGGCAGGTGCGTCCGCTAAACGCCCTTGCACGCGAATCAAGCAGCTCTGGTCCCGGGCAGCACGGCTGGCGACACCGGGCGGCCCCGTTGGTGCGAGAGACTATTCGGCGCGGCTTTCCAGCAGCGCGACGTAGCGTTGCTTGGTGGCTTCGAATTCTGTCGCCAACAGAGCCTTTTCATCCACACGCTTCTGCAGAAACTCGCGTTGTTGCCCGACTTGCGTCTTGGCCAGCTGGATCGAATTCTGGATGGTGACCGGCACCGGTTTGCCCTGGCGCTCCAGCGAGGCAGCGTGCTGCAGCAGTTCGGCCAGACTCTTTTCCTGGCTGTTGATACCAATCTGTGCTGACTCGATGCTCTGATCGATCAGGGCAAAGCGTTCCGCGTAGGCCTTGTCCAGCTGTTCGACGCTGCCGTAGGAACTGAGCAGCACCGAGTCGGCCTGTTCTTTCTCGGCTTGCTGCTTGGCGGCCAGCGCCTCAGCTTCGAGCTGCTTGCGCTGTGCCTCCAGCTCGGCCGGCGTCAGTGCGCGGTCGACTTCGCCAACCTTCAAGCCGCTCTTGTTCAGCTCGTCGCGGGCGTTTTCAACCGCGTCCGGTGGCACATGATCGCTGTAATGAACCTTGCCGTCCTTGTCGGTCCAGCGGTATAGCTTCTGTGCATGCACATCGGCTGACACGCCGGCCAATGCCAGGGTCACCGCGAGGGTGAGAATTGACGCCTTCATCTCGGCCTCCGGTCGGTTGTCAGATCGCCCAGCACTCACTGCGCTACGCCGAACTGGGCACGATAGGCCAGCAACGCCGGGCGAATTCCCGCAAGCTGCGGCTGTTGTTCAGTATAAGCCAGCAGGTCCTGCAGGCGAGCGACGGCGATCACGGGAATTCCTTGCTCCAGACTCAGCTCTTGTGCCGCAGAGCGTTCAGTTGTGCCGCGTTCCTGACGGTCAAGGGCAATCAGTAGTCCGCACACCTCTGCGCCGGCATTGCGGATCAAGCCCACCGCTTCGCGCACTGCCGTTCCTGCCGTGATCACGTCATCGACGATCAGCACCTTGCCTTTCAGCGGTGCACCGATCAGCTGACCGCCTTCGCCATGGTGCTTCGGTTCTTTGCGGTTGAAGCAAAGCGCCACGTCCGAGCCGCGCCGGGCCAGCTCCACCGCCACCGCGGTGGCCAGCGGGATGCCCTTGTAGGCTGGTCCAAACAGCATGTCGTAGTGCAGTCCACTGTCTTCCAGGGCGTCGACATAACACGCGGCGAGGGCGGCCAAGCTGGCGCCGCTGGTGAACTGCCCGGCGTTGAAGAAATACGGCGATTGCCGGCCGGACTTCAGGGTGAATTCGCCGAAACGCAGCGCCTGACACTGTTCGGCCAAGCGTAGGAACGTTTGCTGGTAAGAAGAATTGATGGTTTCGTTCATGACTTCGGTAGAAGCGAGCCGGTGGCGCAAGCTTAGCAGGCGGCCATCAGCAGGCTTCCAGAAACCATCGGCGTGAGCGCCAGGATGCGGTGTTCGGGTGAAGCTCTCTGCGCTTAGACCGGCGCTGTCAGCCTTAGGCCGCCCGCGGCGCGCTGTTCGCCATTGCCCTTGGTGCGCGAAAGCTTCACCCTAGCGCCTCGCTCGCTGCTCTCGGAATGCAAGGATGCGGATCTGTTCTTTCAACGCCAATGGATTGCGTTCGGCCGCCAGCAAGGGTTTCTTTGATTGGTTTGCCGAACAAGACATCGATCTGCTCTGCGTGCAGGAAACCAAGGCCCGCACCGAGCAACTGCAGGACCCGATGTTCTGTCCGCCCGGTTATCAGCGATTTTTCCGTGATGCCCAGAGCAAGCGTGGCTACAGCGGTGTTGCCATCTATGCTCGCCAGCCGCCTGATCAGGTTCTGGATACCCTGGGTTGGGAGCCGTTCGATCAGGAAGGTCGCTACATCGAAGCGCGGTTCGGCCAGCTCAGCGTGGTCTCGCTATACCTGCCGTCCGGCTCGTCGGGCGACGAGCGGCAGAACTTTAAATTCGAAGTAATGAACTGGATTCGGCCCTTGTTCGACCAATGGCTCGCCAGCGGGCGAGACTATGTGCTGTGTGGCGATTGGAACATCGTGCACACCGAACGCGATATCAAGAACTGGAAGTCGAACCAGAAAAACTCCGGCTGTCTGCCGGAGGAGCGCGCCTGGCTGGCCAATCTGCTCGATAGCGGCTGGGTCGACAGCTATCGCAAGCTTCGGCCAGATGGGCAGGACTACACTTGGTGGTCGCAGCGCGGAGCTGCGCGGGCCAAGGATGTCGGCTGGCGCATCGATTATCAGATTGTCAGCCCGCGACTGGCCGAAAGGCTGAGCGATTGCGCGATCGCAGCTGAGCCCAAGCTGTCGGACCACGCGCCGTTTACGGTGAGCTATGTCGACTGAACGATCTCCGGGCTGGAAGCTGGTTCTCAACGCCCTGGGCCAACCCAAGGTCGCGGTGATGCTGGCTTTCGGATTCGCCGCCGGTCTGCCCTTCATGTTGGTCGGGAACACGCTGGGCTACTGGTTGCGCGAAGCTGAGATCGATCTGGCGACCATCGGATTCCTATCCTGGGCCGGTTTGGCCTACTCGGCCAAGATGCTCTGGGCGCCGATCGTCGACAAGACCGACATACCGTGGCTGGGGCGACGTCTTGGACGCCGCCGCGGCTGGATCGTGCTGGCCCAGGTCCTGGTTGCCGTCGGTCTGCTGGGGATGGCTTGGCTGCAGCCGCAGGGCGGACTGATCGCATTTGCCGTGCTGGCGGTGATCGCGGCCTTTGCATCGGCCACTCAGGACATCGTGATTGACGCCTGGCGCATCGAAAGTGCGCAATCGAGCGAAGAGCTGGCCTTGTTGAGCACCGCCTATCAACTCGGTTATCGCACCGCCTTGCTGCTGACCGATGCCCTGATCCTGGTGTTGGCCGCCTATCTGAGCTGGTCGGTGTCCTACGCGCTGATGGCCGCCCTGATGGCGATCGGCCTGATTGCGGCGTTGAAGGCGCGCGAACCGGGCGGCATTGATGCGCACCGCGGTGAGCCGATGCTATGGACTCGCCGCGGTTTGTTCGATGCCTTGATCGGCCCGTTCGTTGCCTTCTTCCGCCGCCACCGCCAATGGGCACTGCTGATGCTCGCCACGATCAGCCTGTATCGGCTGGCCGACTTCGTGATGGGGCCGATGGCCAATCCAATGTATGCCGACCTTGGGTTCCACAAGGAGGTGGTCGGTTCGATCCGTGGCAGCGCTGGTCTGATTGCCACCCTGGTGGGCACCGCCGCCGCGGGATTGCTGGCGGTGCGACTGGGCTTCATCAAGACACTGTTGATTGGCGCTGTCCTCGGGCCGGCCTCGAATCTGGCCTATGCCTGGCTTGCCCTCAGTGGTGTCGACCTCGCCGTTTTCACGGCGGCCATGGTCATCGACAATTTCTCCGCCGGTTTCGCCGGCATCGCGTTGATTGCCTACATGTCGAGTTTGACCAGCATTGGCTACACCGCCACCCAGTACGCCTTGCTGAGTTCGTTCTATGCCCTGATCGGCAAGGTCGGCAAGGGTTTCTCTGGGGCGGTGGTTGAATGGCTGGCGCAGGGACGCAGCCTGTTCGAAGCCTATGCCCTGTTCTTTGTCGGCACCGCCCTGATCGGGATTCCCGCCGTGCTGGCCTGCGTCGCCCTGGTTTGGCAGCGGCCGCCTGAGGTACCCGCTCAGGCCGGGTAGACCGCTCCCAGCACGCGCGGGCCGCGGGCGCCGGTCACTGAAGGCAAGTTGCCGGCACGGCCCTCGACCGTTGCCTGGGCCAACCAGGCAAAGCCGATCGCTTCGACAAAGTCAGGGTCAATGCCATGCGCCGCAGTGGACTCCACCTGCAATTGCGGTAGTCGCATGGCCAAACGCTGCATCAGCACTGGGTTGCGCACGCCGCCGCCGCAGGCGATCAAGCGCTGGCAACTGGGTTGCTGGCGTTGCAGTGCTTCGGCAATCGACTCGACGCTGAGCTGCAGTAAGGTCGCCAGGGCGTCTTCGGCGCTGATCTGGGTCAGCTGCGGCGCACGATCAAGAGCCCAATTCAGATGGAACTGGTCGCGCCCACTGCTCTTTGGCGCGGCACGTTCGAACCAGGGATCGGCCATCAGGACGCGCAGTGTCTGGGGCTCGGGTTGGCCCCGTTGCGCCCGTTCGCCACCCAGGTCCGCCGAGGTTTGCCACGTGCGTTGACACCAGGCATCCATCAGCGCGTTGGCTGGCCCGGTGTCGAATCCCTGCACCGGTGCATTGGTACTCAACAAGGTCAGATTGGCAATTCCTCCCAGATTGAGCACGGCGCGATCTTCGTCGCTGGAACCGAGCAGGGCGGCATGCAGCACCGGTAGCAGCGGGGCGCCTTGTCCCCCAGCGGCCATGTCGCGTCGGCGGAAATCGGCTACCACCGGAAGGCGGCAACGCTCGGCAATCAGATTGGGGTCGCCAATCTGCAGGCTGAAAGGAAATGGCGGCTGCGGCCGATGTCGCAAGGTCTGACCATGTGAGCCGATGGCCGCCACCGACACCTGCTGCTGTTGCGCTGCGGCCAGTATGCTTTCGGCAGCTTCGGCGAAAGCCAGCCCGACACGGTGATCCAGTTCGGCGAACTCGGACAGCTTCAGCGATACATCGCTCTGGCCGCATCGCACCAATTGCCCCTGCAATTCAGCCGGATAGGCAAACGTTCTGGCGGCCAGTACCTCAGGTTCGGGTTTGAACCTGACGAGTACCGCATCGATGCCATCGGCACTGGTGCCTGAGATCAGGCCGATCCATGCCGCCTGGCTGTGCATGCGTCTAGCGTGTGGCCACGCGCTGATTGCTTTCGCGCAGGGCCAGTTGCGCCACCAGCGGCTCGGTCTGCAAACGGAATCGACCGAATTCGCTCGCCGGCAAAGGCTGTGGTTTGGGCAGGGTGACCTTCAGCGGGTCACGATGTACGCCGCCCACACGGAACTCATAGTGAAGGTGTGGGCCGCTGGCCAGTCCGGTCATCCCGACATAGCCAATCACGTCGCCCTGCCGGACCCGTTGGCCAGTCCGATACTGGCCAAATTTCGACATGTGACCATAGAGGGTGGTGATGTTGTCGCCGTGCTGCACGATGACAGTGCGGCCGTAGCCGTTCTTCCAGCCGGCGAACTGAATCTTGCCCTCGCCAGCCGACATGATCGGTGTGCCGGTGCCGGCGGCGTAGTCGACGCCACGGTGTGCTCGGGTACGCCCCAGGATCGGATGCTTGCGTGCCGAACTGAAGCGTGAGCTGATCCGCGCGAACTCAATCGGCATGCGCAGGAAGCTCTTCTTGGTCGGCCGGCCCTCACCGTCGTAGTACTCGCTGCGGCCATCGGCAAATACGTAGCGGAAGACCTGAAAACGGCGGCCCTGATTGACGAAGGTGGCAGCCAGGATGTCGCCCGAGCGCAGTCGCTCGCCGTCACGCCAGACCTCCTCGTAAACCACGTGGAACTCGTCGCCGACACGCAAATCCTGGGCGAAGTCGATGTCGTAACCGAACACCTTGGCCAGCTCGAGAATCGATGCCGTACTCATGCCGGCCGATTCGGCCGCATTGTAGAGAGAGTCTTGAATGCTTCCCGAAGCCATCAGCACCCGATGTTCCAGCGGTCGGCTTTGCACGCTCTCGCTGATGCTCTGATCGTCTGCCAAACGAAGCACCACTCGGGTGGCCTCGTCCTTGGAAAATCTCAAGGCATGCAGCACACCATCGGCGATTTCGAAGTCGAACTGATCGCCGGGCCGAATACGCGACAAGGCCTGCTTGGCGCCCGGATGCTCCAACAACCGGTGCAGCAATTGGCGCGACAGGCTCAGCGACTCGAATACCGAAGCCATGGTTTGACCGGGCTTGACCACCACCGATTGCCACGTGGTTGGTGCAGCGGCTGCGGCTCGCAGGGTACGAATCGGCTGCGGCAAGTCGAGTGACTGCTGCAGCCAGCTCGAGGAAACGCCGGAAGCGATCGCCTGCGGGCCGGTGGCCGAGAAGCCTGGGGCGATTGACAGCACGGCAGCGGCGGCGGTGGCGATCAATCCCGCTGATAGCCAATGCTCGCGCTGCCAACGACGGACTTGGGCCAGGCTGCTGGAAGTGATTTTCAGAGGCTTGGTGGCGGTTGCAGTCACACAGCAGTTCCGGCAAAAACTCGGGGTACGATAGTCGGCCTGAGAAGGTTCGGTCAAACCTTTGTTATTTCAGGCTTTTTTTGTCCGTCCATTTAACGTAAGGTTAACGCACGGGCGGCCAAGGGCCGCCTGATTTGTCTTTCCAGATAGCACACCAAGGTGGCCCGTGGCTGAGATCGATTTCGCATTGCAACTCATTGGCCGCGGTGCCGACGAGATTCTCAAGTTGGAAGAGCTGGAAGCGCGGCTCAAACTCGGTCGGCCACTGCGGATCAAGGCCGGCTTCGATCCCACCGCTCCCGATCTGCATATCGGCCATACCGTTCTATTGAACAAGATGCGCCAGTTCCAGGATCTGGGCCATGAAGTGATCTTCCTGATCGGCGACTTCACCGGCATGATCGGTGATCCGACCGGCAAGAACGCGACCCGCAAGCCACTCAGCCGGGAGCAAATCGCCGCCAATGCCGAAACCTATGCCGCCCAGGTGTTCAAGGTGCTGGATCGCGAAAAGACCGAGGTGCGCTTCAACTCGGAATGGTTCGGCCAGATGGACGCCGCCGGTATGATCAAGTTGGCGGCGCGGCACACGGTGGCTCGAATGCTGGAGCGCGACGATTTTTCCAAGCGCTTCGCTGGACAACAGCCGATCGCTATCCACGAATTCCTCTATCCGCTGGTTCAGGGCTGGGATTCGGTCGCCCTGAAGGTCGACGTCGAACTGGGTGGCACCGATCAGAAATTCAATCTGCTGATGGGCCGGGCGCTACAGGAAGCCGAGGGTCAGTCGCCGCAGATCGTCCTGACCATGCCGTTGCTGGAGGGCATTGACGGCGTCAACAAGATGAGCAAGTCACTCGGCAACTACATAGGTATCGCCGAGCCCGCTGTCGAAATCGTCAGCAAGACAATGAAAATCGACGATGCCCTGATGTGGCGATGGTACGAGTTGCTAAGTTTCGATGTATCGCTCGAGCGCCTCGCCGAGATGAAGCGCGAAGTTGATGCCGGGCAGCTCAATCCGCGCGATGCCAAGCTGCAATTGGCGCGAGAGCTGGCGGCGCGCTTCCAGGGCGCCGACGCTGCCGAAGTGGCCGTTGCTGGCTGGCTGGCCGTAGTCAAGGGGCAGGGCAGTGCCGACAGGCTGCCGCTGGATGATGTCGCTGTGCCCGCTGAAGGGTTGCGCATTGCCGCCCTGCTGGCGCGATCCGGACTGGTTGGCAGCAATAGCGAAGGGAATCGAAAGGTTAAGGAACGCGCGGTGCGGTTCGATGGCGAAGTAGTTGAAGACCCGCAGCGTGAATTCCTTCCGGGTATCGAAGGCGTGCTTCAGGTCGGCAAGCGTACCTTCAAGCGAATCCGACTAATTTCCGAATAACCCCTTTTCAACGTCGGCACACCTGTGCATAATGGGCGGCTCCGCTGGACGCGTCGCCGTCTACGGGCCGGGAAGAAAAGTTCGAAAAAAGATGTTGACGGACTTAGAAAACGGTGTAAGATGTGCGGCTCGGTTGGACGAAACGTTCGACGGAAAGCGAAGAGGCGCTGAGGCCGAATTCGCGAGATCTTTGACAGTGTGCGCAGGTGACTTGTGCGGGCGTCTGCGG
>NZ_JACYTR010000037.1 GCF_014841215.1 Pseudomarimonas arenosa | reverse complement strand
TCACCGGGCACGTACCTGCGCGAGCGGTGTCGCATTCGGTTTGGTTGGTGCCTCGCACCACCCAGCGCTGCCGCTGGAACGGGTCGTAGTAGAAGTCGGTGCCTTCCGTCGCCCCACCATGCGTCAGCTTGGTGCGGTTGCCGAGCGCATCGATCTGATAGCGACGATCGACCGAGCCGCCGGCCACTTGCCTCAGCCAATTGCCCTGATAGGTGAGCCCAAACCCGCTGCCGCCACGGTTGTGTGTCTGCCGATGCCCGATGCTGTCGTAGCTCCAGTACTCATCCTGCCCGTCGTGCCGCTGGCCCATGGTCAGACGATCGACATCGTCATAGCCAAAGGTTTGCGTGCTGCCATCGTAGCCGTTGGCAATTGAGCTCATTCGATCGTTGGCGTCGTAGCCGTAACTCAGCGACTGCAGTGCACCGGTGCTGATACTGTGCAAGCGGTTGTCCCACCCGTAGGTCAGTTGGCGCACTGCGCCATTCCCGTAGGTGAAGCCGGACGGCCTACCGGCGGAGCGATAGCTTACATTGGTGAGAATGGTCCGCACCGCGCCGTTGACCCTGGCATTGATCGCCGACACCATTCCACCGGCGTAGCTATAGGTAACGACCACGCCATTGGCATAGGTCAAGCTGTACAGCCGTCCGTACGTATCGTACTTATAGCTGACCCCGATGCTGCGCTCTACGGAGTTCTCCACATCTACGAAGTTTTCCACAAGTGACGTCAGCTGACCCAGCTCATCGTAGGTGTAGCGGGTATTGGCGCGACCGCTCCCGTCGTCGAGCGAGTTGGAGACCGAACACAGCCGGCCCAAACCGTTGTCACAGTCATATTCGTACGTGAGCACGCCCGGCGCTCCAAACGAACCATCGATGTTCCATGGCGCCGTGACGGTGTCAATGCGGCCCAGCCTGTCGTACGCGTAATCGATCTGCTTGTCGTCGCCACGGACTACGGAATCCAGGCGAGTGTTGCCGTAGTTGAACTGCCAGATTCCAGCATCCGGCGTTTTCCGATACAGCAGATTGCCGAAACCATCGAAGTACTCAGTCGTTTTTAACTGATTGGCGGGCACTGTTTCGACGACTTTCGCAATGTCGCCGTTTGGCAGCGCGGCAAACCTGTGATTCACCGTGGTGGTGTGGGCCAGCGCATCCTTGACCGTCTTCCGCCGGCCCAGCGTATCGTAGGTGATGTCGGTGCTGCGGTTACCGGTGGCGGTGAGTTTGGTGACCTGGCCTTCGGCGTCGTACTTGTAGCTAGCGACTTCCTTGAACGGCATGTCCGGGTCGAAGATCACCGTCTTGGTAACGGCATCAGTTGGCTCAAGAATCGAAAGCAAGCGCCCGGCTTCATCGTAGGTGCGCCGCTGCATGGAAAGAATATCTGCACCGGACAGCATGGGCTGTTGAAAAAAGCGCCAACGCGTGATTTCGGTAGGCAGAGAAAGCGCATTCAGCGCGTAGAAGGTGGTGAAGCGTTCGGTTCGCCCGTACTCAAGCCCATCGCGGACGGTCGACTCAGAGATCAAGCGACCTGCCTCATCGTACTCGTACACCTTCTCAGGCGCGCCCTCGGTGACCACACGCTTGACGTTGCCAAACCGATCGTAGCTGTACTCGGTGCGTCGCGAGACAGATCCTGCGGTGAGGGTTTCAGTACTCACCCGACCGCGATCGTCATAGGTGTAGGCAGTGCTTGCACCATTGGCGTCGGTGAACTGAGTGATGTCACCGCGTGCATTGCGCTGGTAGCTGACACCGTGGTCCAGCGCATTGGTCTCCGTTTCCAGTAGACCAGCGCTGTTGAAGGTGTAGTCAACCGCATCATCGGTACCCGACGCAGGGCCATCGACCCGCATCCACACGACACCGGTATTCGGCTGGTTACGCATCCGGTAACTGAAGGTGGTGGTTTCGCTGACGCTACGGCCGATCAGACTGGTGCGAGTGACAGACTTGACGCGGTTTCGAACATCACCTACTTGGAGGTGGGTTGCTGTGGTGGTGTCGGCATACACCGTGGTGATCGAATGCAAGTCGCGTCGGAGGTTATTCGCGGCGACATCGATCTCGCCCACCACTATCATGGTGATGCGATTCTTGGGATCCCAGGAATTCTTTGTGTAACGCAGCCCCTCAGGCGCCTCACCGGCCTTGATACCTTCCACCTTTTCCAGCAGCTGGCCGTCGATATTGTAGGTATAGTCGGTTTTTACACCGTTGTAGTCGATGGTGTAATCGAGGTAGCCATTGGCATCGTAGACAGAATCTGCCGTTCCCGCGGCGCAACCAGTGAAGGCGGGGCGCTCGACACGGACCAGTTGCTCTTTCGTACCCTGTAAGTGGGGAATGTAGACGCCCTTGTAGAAGTACGTGGTGGCCAGCCCTGCGGCATTGGTCGCCGTGGAGAACGACTCTCGGTAGTCACTCGTTACGCCATAGGTAAACGTCATCCGTTCCACACCGCCGACCAGCTCTGAAAGCGTGGCGCGCTGATGATACACGCTGGCTTCGTCGTGATCGTAGTTGTAGTTCTGATAGCGCTGACCGCCAATGCTGATGCCACTTAACAAGTACATTGAGGTGCCCATCACGCCTCCGCTGTACTCGTAGTGATACTTACGCGAGTCGTCGGCTGTGCCAGGATAGTCGACTTCCACCAATCGACCCTGCTCGTCTTTGCGGTAGGTATAGACCTTACCGGCCGATTCGGTCACCCTTGTTTCGAGTGGATCACCATGATCAATGACCACGCTCTGGCCACCGCTGCGAGTGATGATTATTCGCTGGCTTTCATACGTGTACGTCCAAGTAAGGCCATGCGAATTGACGATCTTGGTGACTCGACGATCTGGCGCGAACTCGATGGAACTGTTATCAGTGCGACTCAGTGTGTAGCCGCCGTCTGCACGTCGAGTAACTTGTGAAAATGAGTCCCCCTTTAGCTTCCACGTTGTGGAGCTGCCGGGTACTGCATCGTATTCATATTGCTGGCCTTGGTTCAGCATGATGATGATCGACGAATCTCCGAAGGCCATCGTCGGAATCAGATTGTGGGTCCAACCTCGACCAAACAATGCGCTCCCCCCTCGCAAAGCCAGACCAGCTGAGTAGTGACGAACCAGGCCCAAGGCCATTTCGCCTTCAGCGTGGAAATCGACTTCTTTGCGTAATTTGTTGCCCGAACGATACGCCACCGGGTTGGGGGAGGCATGGCAGGGACTCTTCGGCACGTGATTGGCGACATTAAAACTGCCCGAGCTTGGCGGCTCCCAATAGCTTCCCGTGTCGAGATCGATGTCAAAGTCGCCCCAATCTCGATTTAACCCACTCGGGCGCCACCAAGGATCGTAGCTGGGCTCCACTCGGTAGAAGTCGTCGTTGCGGGTGCCTTCGGCCTGAACGTGGCCCATTACGGCTCGGTCATCGCCCTCTGCCCTCTGCCAAACCTCACTGGGACTGTTGGCCAACGCATCACCCGACGCCACCACGCCCCACATCACCATCAAGCAACACGCGCCACGAATGGCGGTACTCAGGCTTACTCGGTTCTGCCAACCGAGCGTATTGCCTAGGGAGGCTACAGATTGTTCCAGATCCAACTGTTCTACCGTCTTGTTCACGACACCAACACTCAGGGAAAATTAGGGACAAACGTCGACCGGCCGCCGACCGCGAGGTCAGGCAGCTGAACTGGACGCTAAAGAGTTGAATCTGAGGGTGTCGCCCCGACGCGGTCGACTACCGCCTAGCCCCGGTGCTATCCAGGACTTCGCCTAACGGCAGAAAATTCGGCGTGAATGGTAAGTGATGAGGGGGGGGGCAAGGTCAACCGAAAAGTTGTGAAATCCGCTGTGAACTAGTTCACAGTCAAGCAGGCCAGATTTGGCTTCCGAAGCGATTCGGCCATGTTCAGGATCACCGCGTGTCGCACGTACTCAAAAGGCGGGTAGACCAACTGGTCCAGATCGCGTTGCTCCCAACCCAGCTGGGAAACCAGTGAGTTCACGTACTTGCGGGCCAGGTTGGTAGAGCCCCCCATCAGGCGAACGAGCATTGCTTCGCTAAGTGCGCCGGTTTGCAAATAGCACTTACTTAACGCTTCATACCAGCGAGCGAGATGGGCTGCGTTGAACGCCTGATGCAACGACTCGGTGGCCGCGGGCTGATGTTCTCGCTTTGCTGCTTGCCAAAGGTCAACTACGGTTGCAACCTGCTGCAGATAGGGCTGCAAACAACCCTCTCGCAGTTGCAGCATCCAATTGCCCACGCGCTGCTTCTGCATAGAAAACAGCAAGCCCAGCGCAGTAGCGATGCTGGCGCTGCCGAGTTTTGCACCCAACGCAAGAATCAGTGCCCGGGCGCAACGACCGTTGCCATCGGAGTAAGGGTGAATATGAATCAGCTGATAGGCTGCGAGGGCCATGGTCGCCAACGGATCTCGGCTCGCAGTGAGAAACTGGCTAAGATCGCCCATCAGCCCTTCAAGCGCCGAAACGGGCGGCGGAATAAGCCAAGCCCGACCCGGCTCTCCACCGCCCACCCAATGAAAGCCATTGCGATACCCCGGGCGTGGAAAGCCCAGGGCAAGACGAAATTCGTTCCACCATGGGCTGTCGAACTCGGCGCGCCTTTCGGCCAAGAATTGCGACAGACCCTGCAACGCCTGCCTCGGCATCGGCGCGCTGGACACTTGATTCGGCTCCACACCGTGTTCAGACTGCGGCAGCGAAGCCAATACCCACGGCCACACCGCGACATCGAGCAGGTCTGAGGAGCAATCAACTACAGGCGAAACAACATACTCAGCAATCGGTGACAGCCTGGCTGGCAGAAAGTACTCAACCGTTCGATTCACCACCTCGAGGTGAACAGGAATCCGAGTGCCCGCTGGGAGACTAGCCATAGTCTTGCAGTCTGTTCTTCAATTCAGGGGCCACTCACTCACCAAACACGTACTGGCGTGGGCGCACTCCATCACCCCTTACACCCACTCAACCTCAAAGTCTGCCCCGGCTTGATCAAGTACCTTGGCGGTGCGATGCCGTTGGCGCTGGCCAGGGCTTGTGGGCTGCGGCAGCCGTGGCGGCGGGAGATGCTGGCCAGGGTATCGCCGCTGCGCACGCGGTAGGACGAGGCTGATGCGATGGCGGGGTTGATGGTGTGCGTTCTGGCCGCGGCGGCGATCAGTGATGCATCTTCGGCACGTTCGCCGGCGACGCAATTCTGCGCATAGAGTGCCACCACCGGCTGTGGCACTTTCAGGCTGCTGCCGGCGGGCAAAGCGGTTTGCGGCAGGAGTTTCGGGTTGAGGTTGCGCAGCGCGCGGAACCAGCCGCTGCGGGTGCCTTCCTGGCCAAGACAAATCGATAATGCATTGATCGAGCTGTCGCGGGCCAGTTGCAGGTCGGCTTCTTCGCTTAACACCTGCGGGAACTGCAGTCCGTATTCCTCGGCATGCAGGAACAGCCAGGCGGCTGCCAGCACCATCGGTACGTAGTCGCGAGTTTCGGCAGGCAAACGGCCGCTGACGTTTGAGGCCCAGTAATTCTTCTGTCGCGACGATTGATAAAGTCGCAAGGCACGCCCTTCGCCGCCGTTGTAGGCGGCCAGCACGAAGGCCAGATCGTTGTTGAATTCCGCCAGACGATCGGCGATGTACTTGGCGTTGGCACGGGTGGCGAGTTCGGGGTCGAAGCGATCATCGAAACCGTCGGCACTGCGGCGCAGGCCGTAGCGGGCGCCGGTGGCTGGCATGAACTGCAGGGGGCCGGCTGCACCGGCACGCGAAACAGCATGCACCTTGCCGGCGCTTTCCTTGGCCAGAATGCCGAACAACAGCGCCTCGGGCAGGCCGGCTTCCTGATACACCGGCCACATTCTTCCGCGCATGAACTGATAGTTTTCGTGCGCTTCAATCAATTGCGGGCGCATCCAGGTGAGCCACTCATTGAGTGCCGCGCGCACCGGCTCGTTGAGGTCGATCAGTTCACGCAGATCGCGCCCCTTCAGCAGATTCAGGGTGGCATTGAGGTTCTCGGCGACGGTCGCCTCGACCGGCGTTTCGGCGAGATCGACCCGTTCGCCTTCACCGCTTTGCTCGGCTTCGCTGACCGGCAACAGGCGTTCGGTTTCGAATTGCAGTAGCCGGCGGTAATGCTGCACCAGGGCCTCGGGCGCGCATGGCACGGCGGCACATTCGCCGATCTCGCGCTCCAGCAGTTCGCCAGCTGCGTTGAGGTCTGCCAGCCGTTCGGCCGAGTCTTCTTCCGCGTAGCGCACCGCGGCGAGCTCCCAGCCGACCACCGCCACCGACAAGGCATCGGCCGGCGCTCGATCACCCAAGGCTGGCTTGGGCGAACTGGCACAGCCCGCCAGCGCCAGGACGAGCGCGGCGGAAAGGCAGGAGAAAGGCTTTTGCTGAAGTGAAACGTTCATCTTCGGTCTCGACATCGGGGAGCACGCATCGCCAGAAGGCAAAGCAGCACAAGGCTAACCAGCCACGCCACGGCAAACAAGGCGCTGGCTGCCGTTCTGCCAATTGAGTCGCGCCGATGCGCCGAGCTGAGCGCTGGCGCTGCTAGCATGTGCGTCCAGACCAAGCGAGGAGCGCCGGGAATGACGTCGATCTTGTTGGGCAAGGGCGACCAGGAGGCCGCGCTGCTGTTGCGCTATGGCAATCGTCACGGGCTGATTGCGGGCGCCACCGGCACCGGAAAGTCGGTCACCCTGATGTTGCTGGCAGAGAATTTCTCGCGCCAGGGTGTGCCGGTGTTTCTGGCCGATGTGAAAGGCGATCTGGCAGGGCTGGCGGCCGCCGGCCATGCCAGCGAAAAGCTGCAGGCGCGCTTGGACACGATGGGCATCGGCGACTGGCGCGCGGAGCAAAGTCCGGTGGTGTTCTGGGATATGTTCGGCGAGTTGGGCCATCCTCTACGTACCACAATTACCGAAATGGGGCCGACTCTGCTGGCGCGCGCGCTGGAGCTGAATGATACCCAGGCGGGGGTGCTGGAAATCGTGTTCAAGCTGGCCGATGACAACGGCTGGCTGCTGCTGGATCTCGACGATCTGCGCGCCCTTCTCGGTTTCGTCGCTGACAATCTGAAAGAAGTCTCCACCACCTATGGCCTGGTCAGCTCACCCTCGCTGGCGGCCATTCAACGCGCCCTGCTGCGTATTGAGAACGAAGGCGGCAAGCTGTTCTTTGGCGAGCCGGCGCTCGATCTGAACGACCTGTTCCGCCAGACCATGGAAGGCAAGGGACTGGTGCATATCCTGGCTGCCGACAAGCTGATCCTCAGGCCGCGCCTCTATTCAAGTCTTTTGCTGTGGCTGTTATCGGAGTTGTTCGAGAACCTGCCTGAAGTGGGCGATCTCGACAAACCCAAGCTGGTGTTCTTTTTCGACGAGGCTCACCTGCTGTTCGACGACTGCCCGCCTGCCTTGCGTCAGCGGGTGGAACAGGTAGTTAGGCTGATTCGGTCCAAGGGCGTGGGCGTGTACTTCTGTTCACAGAATCCGGATGACGTTCCAGACGAAGTACTGGGTCAGCTCGGCAACCGCGTGCAACACGCGCTGCGCGCCTTCACCCCACGCGATCAGAAAGCGGTGCGCGCGGCGGCTGAAACCTTTCCGCCCAACCCGGCGATCAATGTGGCCGAGGCGATTACCCAGCTCGGCGTCGGCGAGGCCCTGGTGTCGACGCTGCAGGACAAAGGGATTCCGCTGCCGGTACAGCGGGTGCTGATCGCGCCACCGCACTGCCGGATGGGCGCCATCACGCCCGAGGAGCGACAGCAGCAACGTCAGCGCAGCCCGATCGGCGGTCGCTACGACATGGCGATCAACCGCGAATCGGCCTACGAAATTCTAGCCAAGCGCGCGGTGGAGACGGCGCCCGCCAACACGGCCGGCACTCCTGCGCCTGCCCCGGCAGGCAAGGCCGCACCCGCGCAGGAATCCTCGTCCCCTTGGGGCAAGAAGATCAACGAATGGCTGTTTGGCACTTCGAGGCGTCAGGGTGCGGTGGAAGCCATGGCTAAGTCGACCATGCGCACGATGGGCAACCAGCTGGGCAAGCAGTTGCTGCGCGGGGTGCTGGGCGGGCTCAGTGGCGGCCGCAAACGCTAGCAGGAAATCAAACACTTGCGGGTTTGCTTTCCGCGCGCGCCGTCCTTGGCGCGCGATATCAGGCTGCTGAAATGAGTACTTCAGCAGCCTGCTAGGCGGCCGGTTCCCGTGGCATCAGTTACGGCATCCCACTCGGCTCGGCCGCCCATTCGGGTGACCAGATGAAAGGAATCCGCGATCGCCAGATATCGGGCATGTAGTCATCAACCTTCTGGTCGCGCTCCGGGTTCGGTCGCCATATCACCTCGAGATGCTGCGGTCCCGGGCGCTCGCCGCGAAGATCAATCGGCAACGTCAGGCCACGCAGTGACAAGTCGCGCCGCTCGGACGTCCAGGCTGCATCCAGAGGAATCAGACGCCCGTTGAGCCGTACCTGCCATATTTCGGCAAGGCACGCCCGTGCTCGTTCGGCACTTTGGTCGTCAAACTCGAAACTCGGGTCGCGCGGCGCCAGAGGATCGAAATCGTTGCGCGCGGTCTCCAGCCATTTCACGTAGCCGGCGCAGCGCTGTTGGATCAACAGGTCGTCGCGAATCGGCATGTAGGGCAGAAACAGATTGACCCAGGCCTGTTCGATCACCTGATCAGGAATCATTGGCACGGCGCTGCGCCGATCAGCCGCTACGCGCAAGGACTCGTAGTTCTGCGATCGCTGGCCACCCAAGGTCTGCCAAGAGCGTACGTACTTGATCGTACCCAGTGCATCCAACGACAACGCAGACTGGAATACCGTGACCCCAAACCAAGGGACCAGCACGATGCTAAGCACGAATGCGGCTAATACCATTCGCGGCCGAGTATTGGTCTGCAGCGTCAGACGAACCGGTGAAATCAGGCGTTCGGGAAAAATCCTACCTACCACCCAGGCCAGCAACCTGACCATACCTGCATACAACTTCGACTCGCGTAACGCACGAATGCGGGCGGCCAGAAGCGCATCGAGAAACCACAACATCAACGGTGCGCCCACCACCAGCAGCACGAATGCCGACATCACCGAGTCAATGGTGCGGTTGGTGCTGCCGAAGTGATTGCCGACCATGCCTGCCCCAGCAAACACCAGGGTCATCAGGAAGCCCAGCCAGAGGAAAGTGAGGGCGGCCAGTGTGATCACCGCAAACAGCACCGAGCACAGGCGATCGGAGCGTTCGATCGCCGATTCCAGCGTTGGCAGCAAGGCCTGCAATCGGCTGCGGTTGATCGGCCCCATGCCCTTGGCATTGTCCCAGTGGATACCGCCGGGAAAGGCTGATCGCAGTCCCACCAGGCCCACCCAATAGGCTCGAATACCCAGGTGGATCAGAAAGCAGAACGCCAACAGATAAGCCACTGCCATGGCCATTGGCACGGCAGTCAAGGCGGCAGCCATCAGGCCCAAGGGCAGTTGCGTGAAGTACTCCTCGTAGCGATCCACCAACCATCCGGGAACGCTGAACAAGGCCAGCATCGACAGGCCAGATACCAGCAGTTCCAGCTCGTCGGTGCGTTCACGCAGGCGCTCGAAACTCACTCGCGAAGTGTGGCGCTCAGCATCGTCCGGCGATTGGGCTTGCGGGTTCACTTCGTTGGAGCCAGATGGGGACATGGGTGCCTTCCGACGGGTGGCGACTGAATACGTATGCAAACAGGGCTTGCACAATTGACGATCACTTCACACCCGCGCATTGTGCATCCTGCCTTGGGGAAGGCAACCATCGGCGCTGAATGCTGGATTGGCTCTGCAGGACGTAACGCGCGAACCAGTCGGCATCCGCCGCAGCGATCATCATGGTGGGGAAAATCATGCGTTCAGTCCAGCTGAGCCTTTGGGCTCTTGTACTCTCGTGCCTGTGTTTTGCTTTCGAAGTTTCGGCCGCGATCGACGCCCAGCAACTGGGCGGACGCTACAACGCCGACAAATCACAGATCACCTTCAAGGTTTATTCGCAACGCGCCACGCGGATCGAAGTCTGGCTGTACAAGACACCGTACGGAGCGCAGGAAGTGGCCAAGTACGTGTTGACCAAGAACAGCAGCAACGTCTGGTCGAAAACCGTATCGAGTTCTACTCTGGCCAACAGCTATCGACTCACCGGCACGGTCTACTACGGCTACCGCGCCTGGGGGCCTAACTGGACCTACAGCAGTGCCTGGCGCAAGGGGAGCGCGACCGGCTTTGTCAGCGATGTCGACAGCCAGGGCAACCGCTTCAATCCAAACAAGCTGTTGTTGGATCCCTATGCGCGCGAGATCAGCCATGACCCGAACAATGCCAACAACACCGACGGCACGGTATTCGCCTCTGGCCCTCTGCATCGCAACAAGGATAGCGGCGCCAAAGCACCGAAAGGCATTGTGCTGGCGGCCGACAGCCAGAGCACCGGCAGCAAGCCGACCCGTGCGTTCAAGGACGAGGTGATCAGCGAAATCCATGTGCGCGGCCTGACCCGCAACGACAGCAGCATTCCCAGTGCGGCGCGCGGCACCTACGAGGGCGCCGGTCTGAAAGCAGCTTATCTCGCCAGCCTCGGCATCACCGCGGTCGAGTTCCTGCCAGTGCAGGAAACCGACAACGACGCCAATGATGTCAATCCGACCAGCACCGCGGGCGACAACTATTGGGGATACATGACCCTGAACTACTTCGCCCCTGATCGTCGTTATGCCAAGGACAAGACGCCGGGTGGACCGACTCGTGAATTCAAGAAGATGGTCAAAGCCTTTCACGACGTCGGCATCAAGGTTTATATCGATGTGGTGTACAACCACACCGGCGAGGGCGGTGCCTGGAATGGCAGCGACTCCAGCACTTTCAATGTGTTCAGTTGGCGCGGGCTGGACAACCCGACCTATTACTCATTAACCAGCGACAAGCAGTTCAACTGGGATAACACCGGCGTCGGTGGCAACTTCAATACCCGCAACCCGATCGCGCAGAATCTGATCATCGATTCGCTCGACTACTGGCATCGCACGCTGGGCGTCGATGGTTTCCGCTTCGATCTTGCTTCGGTGCTGGGCAATACCTGCGAGCATGGCTGCTTTAACTACAGTCGCGATGATCCCAACACGGCGCTCAACCGCATCACCGCCGAACTCAGCGCGCGCCCCGCCAGCGGCGGCAGCGGCATCGATCTGATTGCCGAACCTTGGGCGATCGGTGGCAATACCTATCAGGTCGGCGGCTTTCCGGTGAAGTGGATCGAGTGGAACGGCCAGTATCGCGATGTGATCCGGCAGTCGCAGAACAAACTCGGTGTTGCACCGATCACACCGGGCCAGCTGGCCAGCCGCTTCGCCGGCTCCTCCGATCTGTACGGCGATGATGGTCGCAAGCCCTGGCACTCGGTCAACTTCATGACCGCCCACGACGGCTTCACCCTGAAGGATCTCTACAGCTGCAACAACAAGAACAACAACCAGCCCTGGCCCTGGGGCCCCTCGGATGGCGGCAGCGATGACAACAACAGCTGGGATCAAGGCAATATCGCCGCCGATCAACGCAAGGCGGCACGCAATGGCATGGCCCTGCAACTGCTCAGCGCCGGCGTGCCGATGATTGTCGGCGGCGATGAATACCTGCGCAGCCTGCAGTGCAACAACAATCCCTACAACCTCGATGCATCGACCAATTGGCTGAGCTATTCCGGCAGCGGCTTCAATCAGGACTTCTGGACCTACACCCAACGTTTGATCGCCTTCCGCAAGGCCCATCCGGCGCTGCGGCCGCTGAACTTCTACTCCTCGGTCGACAACAACGGCAACGTGATGGAGCAGCACCGCTGGTTCAAACCCGATGG
This sequence comes from Pseudomarimonas arenosa, assembly GCF_014841215.1. GTDB lineage: Bacteria > Pseudomonadota > Gammaproteobacteria > Xanthomonadales > Xanthomonadaceae > Pseudomarimonas > Pseudomarimonas arenosa. The sequence goes on along the minus strand of NZ_JACYTR010000037.1, from coordinate 32,958 downwards.
CTATGTGCCTGACGCCAGCTATTTCAACAACAGCAATAACCGGGCGATTGCCTTCCGCATCGACGGCAGCGAATTCGGCGACCCCGCTTCGGCCATCTATGTCGCCTACAACGGCTGGAGCGGCAGCGTGACCTTCAACCTGCCCTGGCCCGGCAATGGCAAGCGTTGGTATCGGGTGACCGATAGCTGCAGCTGGGCCGAAGGCCCCAATCAGGTGCGCACTCCGGGCAGCGAGGACTTTATCGGCGGTGAGTGGTACCCGTACAGCGTCTGCGGGCGTGGCGTGCTGGTATTGGTGGCTAAGTAGCTGGGGGACTGGACGCCCTGCGGAGTGAGGGTAAGGCGAGGTCATCCCCCTCTCCCCAACCCCTCCCCGCCGGGGGGAGAGGCTTTAGAGCATGGTCGTTCTTCGTCCTGCGGTCGCCTCGCAGTGCCGTGCGGAATCCCCGCCTCTCTCGCAAGGCAGGATAGTCGTGCATGCGCGATGCAGCGTCGCTTTGAAGCCCCTCCCCCCTGGCGGGGGAGGGGTTGGGGAGAGGGGAAACGCCTGACTCCGCCCACGAATCCTGGAGTAGCAACCCCAGCCAGTTCCCATCGCGCTCAGCACGCGTAAACTTCTGTGTTCGACAACGACGCAGAGCAGATCTTGATAGCACGCAACTTGCTTCCCAGGACGTTGGCATGAGCCGCTGGCGTCCACCGGCCCCGACATCCACCGCCCTGATCACCCGCGAGGGTTTCGAGCGGCTGCGTGGGGAGTTGAACGAGCTGTGGCGTGAGCGGCGACCGGAGGTGGTGCGTGCACTCAGCGCGGCGGCAGCGGAGGGCGATCGCTCGGAGAATGCCGAATACCAGTACCGCAAGAAGCAGCTGGGCGAGATCGACCGTCGGGTGCGCTATCTCAGCAAGCGGCTGGAGAAGCTAAAGGTCGTCGATCAGGTGCCGAGTGATCCGCAGCAGGTGTTCTTCGGGGCCGAGGTCGAACTTGAGTGTTGTGAGCGCGGCGACTTGGTCCGCTATCGCCTGGTCGGGCCGGATGAAACCGATGCGGCACGTGGCTGGATCAGTATCGATTCGCCGATGGCCAGAGCCCTGCTCAAGGCCCGGGTTGACGATGAAGTCAGCGTGCAATTACCCGAGGGGCGTCGGCAATTCGTGATCACCGAAGTCAGCTACGGCTCGGTCGGCCCGACCAACATGCTCGGGTCCGGATAAGTCCGCCCTGCTCTCACAGGCTGGAAACAGGGCGCTTCGCGGTAGAAGGCCGGCTGCCCAGCATCGGCATGCCAGCCCGGCAGACCCATCATGGGAAACGGTCGCAGGTCCAAGGGGTCGTTAAGGGCGCTGCCGACGGCAATCTGCTCGGCGCAGACTTGCAGAATTTGCTCCAGATGAGCCTGAGGTTGCGGGTCGAACCAGACCCAGGCCTTGCCGACCAACAGCCGATCGGGCTCAAGTCGATGTTCAAGCAGGGCATGACCGACGATACTGACCGCGATGTCGGCGGCTTGAAGATCCATAAACACCGCCGCCCAGTCGTGCCGATCCCAGGCCGCGGTGCGCTCGGCATCACGCAACACCACCACGGCACCGGCCTCATCGAAATGGGTCAAGGCTGCCTGTGCCCGGGTGCGCTGCTTGCTGCCGACCAACGCAATGTCCCGACATTGGCGCGCATTCATCGCCCGCTTGATCGCTGGATGCCGCATCCAGATCAACGCATTCAGCAAGTCGTGCCAGTTTTCTTCGCGCGTGGCCAGGCGCCCTTCGGCGATACGCTGCTCATAGTGCAGTCCATCAGCCAACAAACCCGGCGTTTGCGCCACCAGGCGAGTGCTCGGCAGCCCTTCATTCGACAGCCGCTCACTTAGCCTATCGTTGAGTTCGACCAGGCCTGGCCAGTCAGTGGACTGCAGCCAGGGCTTGGCGAACTCGAATTCGGCGAACACCGGGTGATCGAATACCGAGCGATCGAGCTTGGCTCGGGTCGGGGCAACGAAGCGTTGCTTGGCCAAGCGCAGCTACCCCCTCCCGGCCTCCCCCTCCGACGCTGCGCGTCGCAAGGGGAGGTGCAAAGCGCGGCTCTCGATCTGCCGGATCAATCGCGCACCAGGGCGTAGAGATCGTGCTCGTCGCTGCCCATGATTTCGACTTCGATGAAGTCGCCCGGCTTCAGGCCGGCCTCTGCCCCGTTTTGGATCTGCACTGAGCCATCGATTTCCGGCGCGTCAGCTTTCGAGCGGGCGAAGGCGAGTTCACCATCGACGCGATCGACCAGCACTTCCTGCAGGCTACCGACCTTGTCGGCCAGCTTGTCGGCGCTGATCTCGGCCTGCAGTTCCATGAAGCGCTGCAGGCGTTCCTGCTTGACGTCTTCCGGCACCGGGTCGGCCAGATTGTTGGCCGCCGCACCTTCGACCGGTGAGTAGGCAAAGGCACCCACCCGATCGAGTTCGACCTCGTCGATGAAGTCGAGCAGTTCCTCGAAATCGTCCTCGGTCTCGCCCGGGAAGCCGACGATAAAGGTGCTGCGCAAGGTGATCTCCGGACAGATCTCACGCCAGCGGTGAATTCGCTCGCGCACCTTGTCGATCGCGCCGGGCCGTTTCATCGCCTTGAGAATCTTTGGGCTGGCATGCTGGAACGGGATGTCGAGATAGGGCAGCAGCTTGCCTTCAGCCATCAGCGGAATGATGTCGTCGACATGCGGATACGGGTAGACATAGTGCAACCGCACCCAGACACCGAGTTCCGAAAGCCCCTTGCACAGGTCGCCCATGCGCGTGGCGTAGGTCTTGTCGCGCCACTGCCTCTCGGCATATCGGGTGTCCACGCCATAGGCGCTGGTGTCCTGCGAGATCACCAGCAGTTCCTTCACGCCACCTTTAACTAGACGTTCCGCCTCTCGAAGCACATCATCGACAGGCCGACTAACCAAGTCACCACGCATCGACGGAATGATGCAGAAGCTGCAGCGATGATTGCAGCCTTCGGAGATCTTCAGATAGGCGTAGTGCTTGGGTGTCAGCTTGAGACCGTAATCCGGCAGCAGGTCGACGAACGGATCGTGCTTGGGCGGAATCGCCTTGTGCACCGCATCCATGACGCTGGCATAGTCCTGTGGGCCGCTGATCGCCAGCACCCCTGGGTGCACATCAAGAATCTTTTCTGGCCGCTTGCCGAGGCAGCCGGTGACGATCACCTTGCCATTCTCGTTCAGCGCTTCGCCGATCGCGCCTAGCGACTCATCTACCGCCGATTCGATGAAACCACAGGTATTGACGACTACAACGTCGGCAGCGTCATAGGTGGGCACGATGTCATAGCCCTCAACCTTGAGTTGGGTGAGGATACGCTCGGAATCGACCAGTGCCTTGGGACAGCCGAGGCTGACGAATCCGACTTTGGGTTGTTGACGCGACATGAATGAGTTCCGCAAAGAGTCTGAAGTGCAGCGCGCAAATGCGAGCCACCGGGCGCAATGGACCAACCAGCCGATCATCAGCCCTGAACCTCGACATTATAGGGCTTACGTCGCCGTGGGATTGACGTAATCTAAGCAGGCAAGGCGGCTGCGGTTCACCGGCAGCCGGTGTCGCATGCCAGGGAGCGGCATGCGCGGAAATCGAACACGCAAGTGCTTGAATTCCGGCAGTGGTGGCGCGGCTTTGTCGCGACCGATTGCGCTGCAAAACTGCAGGATGCAGGATGGCAGCGAACATGGGGAATTCGGCGCGGAGAGAGCAATGGGTCATCCGGTTTCCATCAGCACACCCACCGGTCGCATCGGCGGCTGGCGCTGCGACCCGCCCAATCTGCCGCACGGGGCAGTGATCATCGTGCAAGAGATCTTCGGCGTGAATGGTCATATTCGCCATCTGGTGGATCGCTTTGCCCACCATGGATTCATCGCCGTCGCCCCGGCCCTGTTCGATCACATCGCCCCACATATCGAGCTCAATTACGACGAGGCCGGCGTGACGCGGGGCCGGGAGCTGGTCGAACAACTGGGCTTCGAACGCTGCCTCGGCGACATCAATTCTCTGCAGCGCGAACTGTCCTCTGAAGCCATGGTCGGTGTAGTCGGCTTCTGCTGGGGCGGCACCCTGGCCTATCTGTCAAACACGCGCCTGGGCCTGCCCGCGGTCGATTTTTACGGTGCGCGTAGCATGCCCTTCATTCGCGAGCGACTGCAGGCACCGATGGAGTTTCATTTCGGCGAGAACGATCCGCTGATCAGTGCCGAAGACATCCAGGCGCATCGTGAGAATCATATCGACGCGCGCGTCTACACCTATCAGGCAAGCCACGGATTCAACTGCGATGAACGTGCCGACTACGACCCGGTGTCCTCGGCTCAAGCGATGGAACGCACCATGCACTTCTTTACCCGGGTCCTGAGGAGTTGATCATGCATAGCTATCCTTCACCCAGCACGCCAATGATCAAACCCAGCCACCACGCCAATGGCAGTCAGCAGCCGTTTTCGCTACATGCCCAACTGGCATCCGACTCACACCCGGTGGCGGAGTTCGAGCTCAGCTCGCTGCGCCTGATGGATGATTGCAATTATCCCTGGCTGGTTCTGGTACCGCGGGTTTCCGCAGCCGTCGAGCTGATCGATCTCGATGCCGGCGAGCAAGCCCTGCTGATGGGCGAAATCAACAGCGTTTCGCGCGTTCTGAAACAGCTGTTTCGACCGCACAAGTTGAATGTCGCCGCACTTGGCAACGTGGTGCCGCAGCTGCACGTGCATGTTATCGCCCGCTTCACCGACGACCCGGCCTGGCCGGCGCCGGTGTGGGGTCGCACCCACGCGCGTCCGTACGAACCGGAGGCCTTGGTCAAGAGGGTGCGCGACCTGCGTCAGGCGCTGGAAAACTGACCTCCCTGCGCGCGGCACCTCAGCCCGCCCATCCCAAGCTCGAGCCGCTTGGCGAGTTTGGCTATCTGGTGCGCTGGTCAGATGAGGAGATCGATCCGCTGCTCGTGGCCGAGGTGCAAGGCCTGGCCGCGACGCTGACATCCTTGCCAGGCCTACTCGATACGGTGCCAGCGTACGCCAGCCTGGGCCTGGTGTTCGATCCCGTGGTGCTGATGGAACGGCGCGCAGAGATCCTGAGCTTGCTGCAAGGTGCCATCGCAGCAAGGCACCGCGCTGAGCAAAGCAGCCACCGCATTTCGAACAGTCAGGCAGCAATCGAGATTCCGGTACGCTACGGCGCCAGGTTCGGCGCGGATTTCACTGCCCTGTGCCAGCGCGTGGGGATGAGTGATCAGGAACTCATCGCAGCGCACTCGGCGCCGCTGTACACCGTGGCCATGCTCGGCTTCGCGCCCGGGTTTCCGTACCTGATCGGCCTTGACGATCGCCTGCATTGTCCGCGTCATGCCACCCCGCGTCGGCAGGTCGCTGCCGGCAGCGTCGGCATCGCCGGCAGTCAAACCGGCATTTATCCGATCGCCGGCCCGGGTGGCTGGCAGTTGATCGGCCGCACTGAGGCTGCATTGTTTGACCCCTATGCCAATCCACCGACCTTGCTACAGCCTGGCCAGCGGGTCAGATTTGTGGCCGTGGCCGATGGCAAGTGAGCATGAACGAGCTCGCCTCCAGCGCACTGGCCAGCGTGCTCAGCGCAGGACTGCTGTGCAGTCTGCAGGATGCCGGTCGACCAGGATTGCGTCGATTGGGCATTGCCGCCGGTGGCGCCGCTGACCTGCATGCCTATCAACTGACCTGCCGCCTGCTGTCTGCTGCGCCCGGCTGCGCGGCACTGGAGATCTGGCAATCCGGCCTTCACATCGAGTTCCATCGGCCGGCGCGCATCGCCGCCTACGGTGCGGACGCCGAAATCGATTGCAATGGCCAGCGCCTGGCGCTCGCGCGTCCGGTCGAGCTGCCGGCAGGCACACGAATGCGAGTGCGCCGGCTGAGTCGGGGCAGTCTGTTCTATCTCTGCGTGGATGGCGGGTGGCGAGCCGATTTCCTGATGGGCAGCGCGGCCACTGATCTTCGTGCTGGGTTTGGCGGTCTGCACGGCCGGGCGCTGCGTGAAGGCGATCAGCTGTTCCTGGCCCACCCACCACGACGAGAGGTAAATTCTCGCGACATTTCATCTGCACCGGCGTGGTGGCTGGCGCCGCCCCCATCGATCCGCAGAGGCTCGCTGCCGATCCGATTCCTAGCGGCTGCGCAGATGGCCGCCCAGATCGAACCGTTCACGGCGCAATCCTGGCGCGTCGGCGCGGACAGCAATCGCCAAGGACTGCGCCTGCAGGGCACGGCGCTGGCTGCACCCGCACACGGCAGTCTGCTGTCGCGAGCGGTGCTGCCGGGTACGCTGCAGCTGCCGCCGAATGGATTGCCGATCGTGCTCGGGGTCGATGCACAGACCATCGGCGGCTATCCGGTCATGGGTCAGGTGATTCAAGCCGACCTCGGCTTGATGGCGCAATGCCGGCCCAGTAGCGAACTGCGATTTCAGCCGGTCAGTCTGGAGCAGGCGGTGATGGCGTATCGAGCACAACAGGCCGAACGGGCGCGCACCGAACTGGCCATCGAGCAGGCCCTGGTGCATTGGCGCGACGCCGCACATCGAGTGGCCTGAACACCAGTCATGCGTTGACCCTGAGACCCGGCCTCGGCACACTCGCGGCAGACCCGCACCCCGAGCATCGCGCTTCATGAGCAAGAAAGGCACGCCGCCCCCCGCCGAGTCAGCCGAGTCAGCCGAGCAAGTCGACAACGCCTCGATCAACCGCTTCGAACAATCCCTCGATGAGCTGGAGTCACTGGTTCAGAAGATGGAACGGGGTGATATGAGTCTGGACGAATCGCTCAGCGCTTACGAACGCGGCATTTCGCTCTATCGGCAGTGCCAGGGTGCACTGGAGAAGGCGGAGCTGCGGGTCAAGCTGCTGAGTGACCCGTTGAAACCGGAAACCGCTCAGGACTTCGATGAAGACTGAGTTCTCGCTGGCCGCCTGGGCGGCGCGTGCAGAACAGGCGCTCGATCAACACCTACCGAAGGCCGAGGCTGAGCCACGGCGCCTGCACCAAGCGATGCGCTATGCCGCTCTGGGCGGCGGCAAGCGCCTGCGCGCTACCCTGGTGTACGCCACCGGGCACGTGCTGGGCGACGCCCCAGAACGACTTGATGCGCTGGCGGCGGCGATCGAGATGATCCATGCCTATTCCCTGGTCCACGACGATCTGCCGGCGATGGACAATGATGACCTGCGCCGCGGCCGACCGACTGTGCATCGTGCGTTTGACGAGGCCACCGCCATACTGGTCGGCGATGCTTTGTTGACCGAAGCTTTCGCCGTCGCCTGCCGTTCTGCGCTGCCGACCGAGCGTCTGGTTGAGATCGTTGGAACGCTGGCCCGGGCCTCAGGCTCGATCGGCATGTGCGGCGGACAGGCGATCGATATTGCCGCGGTCGGCCAAACCCTCAGCCTGATGGCGCTGGAAGATATGCATCGACGCAAGACCGGCGCGCTGATTCGCGCCGCGGTGCGTATCGCGGCCATCGCCGGCAATGCCGATGGCGCCGAACTCGCTGCACTGGATGACTACGCCAATGCCCTGGGTCTGGCCTTTCAGATCAAGGACGACTTGCTGGACGTCGAATCTGACAGCGCCACCCTGGGCAAGACCGCCGGCAAGGACGATGCCGCCAACAAGCCGACGTATGTGGCCCTGCTCGGGCTGGAAGGCGCGCGCAGTAAGCTGCGCTTGCAAGGAGAAGCCATAGATCAGGCGTTGCAACGCTTGCAGCGCGACTCTTCCGCCCTGCACGCCATCGGGCAATGGGTGGCCGTGCGGCAACACTGAAGCGAATGGCGCACCCCGGTGCTGCGACCGGTGGGCCATAGGCCCACCCTACGATTCTGGGGCTACACGCCTACTTTGGGAAACCCGATCGCGGCGCAGCTGCACCACTTAGCGCCTCGCTTCGTTGAACTGAAACGAGGCGCTGCACCTTTGATCAGCTGATCAGGCGCAAGGTCATCGGGTAGCGATAGCTGACACCTTCGTTGGCCTTGATGCCGGCAATGATGGTGAGCACCAGGGCCCCGATGCCGACGATCGGCAGCAACAGCAGGCCAATCAGCACGAAGCTGAGAATGATACAGACGATCACGGCGATCAATACGGTGATCTGGAAGTTCAGCGCTTCCTTGCCTTGTTCGTCGATGAACGGCGACTCGGCTTTCTTCACCTGCCACATGATCAGCGGCGCGATGATGCTACCGAGTGGGATTAGAAATCCGACCAGGGCTGACAAGTGGGTGAACATGGCCCATTGGCGTGCCTCTTGACCTGGGCCTGCGGGATCGCCGGGCGGCGGCGGGGTCGGGCTGGGGTTCTGAGCATCGGTCACTGCGGTATCCTCCTCGCGGGCTTAGAAACGAACGGACCTTGGACCAGCCGCTGAAACGGCTGGCTCGGTCGCCACTGTCGGCGCTTCCGCTCGTAAGGTCAAGGACGACGACCTTTGGATGCTGTGACGGACCGATTTTCGATGCATTCAGCGGCGCGCCGCAGCAGCCGTCAGCACGCCTGTCCTAAGCGGCCGCCCCGGCCAATCAGCTACCGGCGACGGTCATCGACTCGATCAGAATGCTGCCCACTGAGGTGGAAGAACGGGTATCGATATCGGCGCCGATCTCGACGATCTGCATCAGGATCGATTTCAGATTGCCGGCGATGGTCAGTTCATCGACCGGATACTGGATCTCGCCGTTTTCCACCCAGAAACCAGCCGCGCCGCGCGAGTAGTCGCCGGTGACCGTATTCACGCCCTGCCCCATCAGCTCGGTGATCAGTACGCCCCGCCCCATCTCCCGTACAAGCTCCTCGCGACTCTTGGCCCCGCAACTTACCTCGAGGTTATGCAGGCCGCCGGCGTTGGCGGTGGTCTTGAGGCCAAGCTTGCGCGCCGAATAGCTGCTGAGGATGTAGCGCTGCAATACACCGTCTTCCACCAAGGGATTGTCGTAGGTAGCCACACCTTCGTTGTCGAAGGCGGCGGAACGGTGGCCACGCATCTTGTGCGGCCGTTCGATCAGGCTGATGCCGGCCGGTAACACCGGCTGCCCCAGATGATCGAGCAGGAACGAGGCCTGCCGGTACAGGGCACTGCCAGAGGCCGCCGAGCACAGGTGCCCGATCAGCGAGCGCGCCATCTCGGCGGCGAACAGCACCGGGTAGCGGCCGGTGGGCAGCGAGCGCGGCTGTAACCTGGCCAAGGCGCGCTCCGCGGCGGTGCGGCCGATGTCCCGCGCCGATTGCAGCAGATCCAGCCGGCAGCCACCGTCATACCAGTAGTCGCGCTGCATGCCCTCGCCTTCTCCGGCGATCAGCGAACAGCTCACGCTGTACGAGGTGGCTCGCTCATGACCCAGAAAACCGTGACTATTGGCGTACAAGGAGAAGCCCTGACCGGCATTGACGCTGGCACCATCGGAATTCTTGATCCGCGGATCGAGTTCTCGCCCAGCCGATTCGGCCTCCACGGCCAGCGCCACGGCGGCGTCGGCATCGATGGCGTTGGGATGCCAGACATCGAAGTCACGAAACTCGGTGGCCATCAGTTCGGCTTCGGCCAGGCCGGCGCAGTCATCGGGCTGGGTGTAGCGAGCGATGGCGCAGGCCTGATCGACCGTGATATCGATCGATTCGGGATCGAGATCCGCCGTGCTGGCGCTGCCACGCTGCTTGCCAAAATAGACGGTGAGACTCAGGCCGCGATCGCGGGTGTACTCGATGGTCTCCACGTCGCCCAGGCGCACGTTCACCGACAGACCGGACTCCTCGTTCAATCCGACCTCGGCCTGCGAAGCGCCGCGTCGACGGCATTCGGCCAGTACTTTTTCGGCCAGTTCGGCCAGACGCCCGGAGTGATCCACCTCCGAGTTCGACAATTTCTTTGCGATTTGTTGGCTCATCCGCGTATCCTTCCCGCGCCATGCGCGGACGTGATCCTGAATCTGGTGATTTCCTTGCCCCGAGTCGCAGCCAGCGAAAGCGGGAAGCCGAGGCTGTGCTCGAATTGGCCGAGAAGCTGGTTGCGCTGAGCACGCAGCAACTGGGCGGCCTGCCGATTGCCGATCATCTGCGCGATGCGATTCGCGACACTCAGCGCATTACCTCGCATATCGCGCGCAAGCGCCAGCTGCACTATCTGGCCAAACTGATGCGTCGCGAAGACGACGAGGAGCTTCAAGCCATTCGCGATGCCCTGCACCACGAGGGCGCTGAAGCGCGGCGCGAAACGGCCCTGCTGCATCGGTTGGAAAGCTGGCGCCAGCGCCTGCTCAACGAAGGCGACGCGGCCCTCGGCCAACTGGCCGAGCTGTTTCCCGAGCTTGATCGTCATCATATGCGCCAGCTGATGCGCAATGCCCGCGACGAGCACTTGCACAACAAGCCGCCGCAGGCGTTTCGCGAGATCTTCCGCGAACTCAAGACCTTGTTCGATTCGGGCCGACCGAGCGGCGACGAAGAAGAGTAGCCGCGGACGGCCGTCGCTGTTCGGTTCATCCAGCCTGGGTTCCGCCCACCGTCAGCGCGTCGATCTTGAGAGTCGGCTGACCCACGCCCACCGGCAGACTCTGGCCGTCCTTGCCGCAGATGCCGACCCCGGCGTCGAGTTCCAGATCGTGGCCCAGCATCGAAATGCGCTTCATCACTTCCGGCCCGTTGCCAATCAGGGTGGCTCCTTTGACCGGTGCGGTAATCTTGCCGTCTTCGATCAGATACGCCTCGCTGGCCGAGAACACGAACTTGCCGGAGGTGATGTCGACCTGACCACCGCCGAAATTGGGCGCATACAATCCGCGCTTGACGCTCTTGATGATGTCCTCCGGCGCATCCTGGCCGGCCAGCATGTAGGTGTTGGTCATGCGTGGCATCGGCAGATGGGCAAAGCTCTCGCGACGACCATTGCCGGTCGGCTTCACGCCCATCAGACGGGCATTGAGGGTGTCCTGCATGTACCCGGTGAGTCGACCGTTTTCGATCAGCACGTTGTTGCCCGCCGGGGTGCCCTCGTCGTCTACGGTCAGCGACCCACGACGGCCGGCGATGGTGCCGTTGTCGACCACGGTACATAGCGGCGAAGCCACCAGCTCGCCCATTCTGCCGGCAAAGGTCGAACTGCCCTTGCGGTTGAAGTCGCCTTCCAGACCGTGCCCGACCGCTTCGTGCAGCAGTACACCGGGCCAACCCGGGCCGAGTACCACCGGCATGGTGCCGGCCGGTGCATCGATCGCCTCCAGATTGACCCGGGCCTGGCGCAGCGCCTCGTCGGCCAGTGTTTTCAGCCGGTCGCCGGCAATCAACTCGGATAAATCAAAACGCCCACCGCCGCCGGCATAACCCTGCTCCCGGCGTCCGTGCTGTTCCAGAATCACGCTGATGTTGAAGCGCACCAGGGGGCGAATATCTGCCGCCCGCACGCCGTCACTGCGGGCCACCAGAATGGTGTCGACCACCGCGGCCAGACTCAGCATGACCTGACGCACGCGGCTGTCGGCATCGCGCACATAACGATCGATTTCACCGAGCAATTTGACCTTGGCCTCACTGCTGAGACTGTCGATCGGGTCGATCGAAGGATACAGCGGCGTCGGGCTATGCAAGCGCAGGTCGGCGCGTTGGCCATCGCCACTGGTGCGAGCGATGGCACGCGCTGCCCCGGCCGCCTCCATCAGGGCCGGCAGCTGCAGCTCGTCGGAATAGGCAAAGCCGGTCTTGTCACCGCTGATGGCGCGGGCGCCGACACCCTTCTCGATCGAATGCGTGCCGCTCTTGACGATGCCGTCCTCCATCGACCAGCTCTCGTGGCGGCTATGCTGGAAGTACAGATCGGCAAAATCGATGCTCGGTGCGAGCAGGCGCCCCAACACCTGATCGAGCGCATCCTGCTCCAGGCCGGACGGCGTCAGCAGGCGCGATTGCACCAAGGACAGCAGGTTTTCAGTCATGCGATTCGATATCCGATTCGGTTCGTGGGGCGGAAGGCTGGAGAGAGCCCTGGCGAGCAAAAGAGAGGAGCCGTTGAAACGGCTTTCCCCAGTAGATGGGGGCAAGGCCAGGCGATCAAAAGGCGACGCCCGGTTGCATTGCCGCCGATGAGCGGCAGCTTGCCCTCATTGTAGCGCGGGCTTTGCAGGCTGCTGAGACTCATTTCAGCAGCCTGATATTGCGCGCCCAGGACGGCGCGCCCGGAAAGCAAGCACGCACGTGTTTGATTTCCGGCCTGTCAGGGCACCGGGCGGCTGATCCCTCCACCTTGCTCATCGGTCGCTTCACTGGCGGCGGGGCGCCGAGGACCTCGTTCTACAATGTCGATCTGCGGCTCTTCCCAGCTGCCCTTGACCGAGTACAGGGTGCGGGTCATCTGTTTGAAGGGCTTCTGCAGCACAGCTTGCGCCACAGCACCGATCGCCGCTCCGGCCGGTCCGGCAGCGAGAGCGCCCACCACCGGCAGCACGCTGCTGGCCCGAGGCATCACTTCCATGGTCTGGTCATAATCGCGTGCGGCGAGGCCGGTGCGGCCGCGAATGACGATTTCCGCGGCCGGGCTGTCGATCCGCAACCCTTCGGTCACTGCCGAACCACCGGCCAATACAAACTCGCCCTCGATCTTGTTGAATGCCAGGCCTGATTTGAAGAAATCGCTGAAATCGAGCGCCAGACGACGAGGAATTTCCGACAGACTCAGCAGCCCCAGCACGCGGCCGGCACCCGGGCGGACTTCCGGAATGGTGCCGCGCTCAACGCTTAGACTCAGGCTGCCCTCGGCATGCTCCAGCGCAAAGGCAGAGGGCGGCCCCGGCCAGCGGGCCTTGAGCGTCGACAGGGTCTGACCACCCTCGACCAGGGCCGAGAAACCGAGGGCCTTCAACATCGCTCCCAGATCCAGAGAGACGAACTCGGCATCTACCTGCGAGTATTCTCGTTCACCCGTGCCATGCCAAAACCCTCGTGCGCTGAGCTCCAGTGCACTGGACCGCGACTGCAGCAGATCGATACGCATGCCGCCGGCGTCCGGAAAGGTCTCCAACCGCGTGTCGCCCAGTTCTGCATCACCCAGGCGCAGATCGGTCACGTGCACGTGCAGGGGCGGCAGCAAACCGGGATCGATACCCGCCTCGGCGCCCTTGGCCTGTTCATTCAGCGGCCAGTACAGTCGGTCGAAACGTGCCGTTATGCCACGCTGAAACTGTTCAATCGCCGTGGGGATCTCCACCTCGCCCTGCAATCCCTGGCCCTCAAACTCCAGCTGGCTGTGGGTGGATGTTGAGTTCCAGCGAACTTCAGTTTCCGAGAACGAGCGACCGCCGATGTCCAATTCGCCGCAACGCAGGTCCACCGATTCGATCAGCCCGCCACCGCCTCCGGCGAGCCCCATCCAGCCGCTGGCGTCCAGCACCGGCACGCTGCCCACCACGGCCAGGCCGCGCGCCGGGCGTTCAATGCCGGAGTCGAGCCCAAACTCCGCCACGCCATTGAACGGACGATCTTCACTCAAGCTGCCGCGCAGGCGCATCAGCTCACCGAGAGCCAGATCGATGGACTTCTGCTCCTTGCCCAACTCAACTTGTAGATCCAGCGGCATGGACACCGCATCTGACTTGCGCAGCGGCGCCGGCAGCTCCAGGCTGGCGCCAACCAGGTCTGAGCGTAGCCGGAGTCTGGCGGCACTGACGCCGTCGCTGGGCACGCCCAAGTCGATTCGCCACAGCGAATTGCCCTCGAAATACGGGCGCAACCAGGTGAGATCGGGCTGCGTGTCGAGCAGGGCCTCGGCGTCAAGGCGGCCGGTCAGCGCCGCCTCGACCAGATTGGCCGGATCGGGCACGAAACTGCCAACCTTCAGATCAAAACGCGCAGGTCGGCCGGCATGGATCACCTCCAGCTGTTCGATCCGCGCGCCGCGCTCGCTGATCTCGACAACGCCCTGAGCACCTTCGAAGCTCAGCCCCCACTCAGGTTGCCGCAAATCGGCTTCCAGCAGTTTGACTCGCCCATCAATGCGCGGACTGCCTCCCTCCTTCTTCAGCGGCACTTGCAAAGCAAGATCGATGCTGCCCGGCCCCTGCATGCGCACCTTGTCGAGGCCCGGCGCAAGCTTGGCCCACAAAGGCGTGTCGCGCAGCAACCGCATCATCGCCGCGGTATCCGCCTTGCCCTGGATATTCAGATCGAGCAGTCCTCGGCGATAGCGATCAATACCGCCGGTCACCCGCTCGACCTCGATGCCGTCGACCCGGCCCGCCAGTTCGACCTCCATCGAGTCGTTGAGAAAACGCGCCCAGCCGGTCAATTCGGTGCCGGCGGGCCAGTCCCTGCGGTATTTCAGCTGCAGACCCTCCAGATCAGCCAGCGCTTCCATGCGCCCGTCGCCGTTGCGGAACGGCCAATCATCCAGGTCGCCCGACAACAGCAGTCGGCCGCGACTCAGTCGACCCGATTCAATCGCATCATCCAGCCAGGAAACCGCTGGCGGCGGCATCTTGTTGATCACCCAGAAGCGCTTTGCCACCACCAGTTCTGCCGGCGCCACCTCAACTGACAGTTCCACCTTGGGGCGGCCGCCGTTGAAACACAGCTCGCCACCTACGTCGATCTGAAACTCAGCGTCGTGGACAGCGGCGTCCAGGGCTGACAGGCACCAGTGCTGCTGCTCATCGCGCCACAGCATGAATTCACCCCGCAACGAAGAGTGAAACACGCTGCGCAGGCTGGTGGGCCAATCAAAGGCCAGATCAGCGGCATGCAGCTGCACCGCAAAACGCTGGCCTTCGCCGTCGACGGCCAGATCGAGCGCGGCAAAGCCCGGCTCGTTGCCAGACGCCTCGATGCCCACGCCCTGCAGCAGGGCGGCAATCTGCAGGGGTTGGTCGCCGCCCCAGGCCATCCGCAGGCCACTGAGATCGCCGCGCGGCGCGCGCAGTTGCCAACGCTGTCGTTGTCCTTCATCCAGCCCCGGCAGCGCCTCGCTCGGCAGCCGGAACAGCCAGGGCAGCAGCCGCTCGACCCGCCATCCCGATGCCTCGACCTGCCGCCGACCCGCATGGCTGCTCAAGCGGATCCAGGCACCGGACTCACCACTCTCCTGCGCCCACCCTTGCCAACCGTTGTGGTCGTTCTGCAGGGCAAACTGCAGAGCCATGTTCGGGGTTGATGCAGGTTGCATCGGACCGACCACGGACTCGCCCTCGGCCAGCGTCGGCGGCAACAGGCCCAGATCCAGACTGCCCTGCGCCGACACCACCTGTCGCCGCGCTATGTCGACCCACAACTGGCCAGCCAGCGCCACATCCGGCCACTGATGGGCCGCCATCCAGCTGCCAGCCCAATTACTCGCGCGCGCCACATCCAGATTCAGATACAGGCGCCCGCTCTCTCCCTGCAAGTCAAAATCGGCGATCAGGCTTTGCGGTCGAGACTTACCGCTGTAGGCGTTCACGCCCAGGCGCAAACGTCCGCCCTGAGTGCGCAAGCGCGCATCGAGGTGCGGCAAGGTCCAGGTGTGCCCACTGGCGCGGTCATCGACGTGCAAGGAGGCCCGGTCGAGTACCAGTTCCCCGATCCGCTCAAGCAAGCTGACATCCACTTCACCCGAGCCACGCCGCGCCAGAAGCCCGCTGACCCGCCACTGCCCTTGCTCGGAGCGCTCCAGCTGAACATGGGTCTCGAGCAGATGCAGCGAGGTCAAGGGCTGATCGGGCAACCAGCCGGTGAAGGCATGCAACTGAACGACGGCACGATCGATCGCGATGCCTTCGGCGTCACCGATACGCAGCCCATCGATATCCAGCCGCACGCCACGGCCATTCCACTCGGCGCGCAGGCGCTGGATGTCGACCGCTTCGTCCAGCCGGGCGCTCAGCCAAGCTTCGACCTGCTCGGGCCTGGCTTCCAGCCAGGGCAGAATACGCGACAGAATGGCGACCAGCAGGCCGCTCAACACGATGACCAGCACCAGTGCGCGCGTCGTCCAGCGACGCAGGCGACGCAGCGCTCGACGCAGGCGGCTCATTCAGCCACCGTCAGTGCACGGTTCGACGCTGAGGCGGGCTCGGTCAGTGGCTTACAACAGCACCACATCGTACTGCTCCTGACCATAACGCTCGTCAGCCTGCAGTCGAATGCTCTTGCCGATGAACTCTTCGAGCTCGGCCACTGCCGCCGACTCTTCTTCCAGAATCTTAGCTACCACTTTCGGCGAAGCAAGCACCAGCAGGGTCGCCGCTTCAAACTGCCGAACGGCGCGGGTGATCTCGCGGAAAATCTCGTAGGTCACGGTATCGACCGATTTCAGGCTGCCGCGTCCGCTGCAGGTCGGACACTCCTCGCAAAGCTGCCGCTCCAGGCTCTCGGTAGTGCGCTTGCGGGTCATCTCGATCAGCCCCAGCGGCGAGAACTCGTACACCGTGGTCTTGGCATGATCGCGCGACAGGGATTTTTCCAGTTGCCGCGTTACCTGACGCCGATGCTCGACATCGATCATGTCGATGAAGTCAATGATGATGATCCCGCCAAGATTGCGCAGCCGCAGCTGCCGCGCCACCGCCTGGGCGGCCTCGAGATTGGTTCGATAAACCGTGTCCTCGAGGTTTCGATGACCGAGAAACGCGCCGGTATTGACGTCGATGGTGGTCATTGCTTCGGTTTGGTCGATGATGAGATAGCCACCCGACTTCAATGGCACTTGCTTCTGCAAGGCACGCTGAATCTCGTCTTCGATGCCGAACAGATCGAATATCGGACGTTCGCCCGGATAGTGCTCGAGTCGCTCCACCATATCGGGCAGAAAGCGCGCCATGAACTGTTGCATGCGTTCGTAGGTTTCGCGCGAATCGACCCGCACTTTCTCCACATCGTCACGCATCAGATCGCGCAGCGAGCGCAGGGGCAGACTGAGATCCTCGTAGACACAGGAACCCAGCGGCGCATCACTCATGCTCTCTTCCACCACCTGCCAGGCCTTGTGCAGATAGTCGAGATCTTCCAGCATCGCCTGCTCGCCCTGCCCTTCGGCATTGGTGCGCACGATGTAGCCCATCGGCTCTTCGTCGATCAGCCCTTGCAGCAGTTCCTTCAAACGATTGCGTTCGGTTTCGTCTTCGATCCGCACCGACACACCCAACACCTTGGTGTGCGGCAGCAGCACCAGGTAGCGCGCCGGGATGGATAGCTGGGTGGTCAATCGCGCCCCTTTGCTGCCGATCGGATCCTTGACCACCTGCACCACGACATCCTGGCCTTCCCGCACCAGCTCCTGGATGGACGGCAACGGTGGCGGTGCGGCATCACCTTCGGCGACCATACCCTGGAAGGCACGGACGATATCCGAGGCGTGCAGAAAGGCCGCGCGCTGCAGGCCGATATCGACAAATGCAGCCTGCATACCGGGCATGACGCGCTGTACGCGGCCCTTGTAGATGTTGCCGACATAGCCGCGCTTGGCGGCGCGCTCGATATGCACCTCTTGCAGCATGCCGTTTTCGACTACCGCGACCCGCGTCTCACGCGGCGTGACATTGATCAGGATTTCTTCGGACATAGGCGCTCCCTCGCCAAGATCGGTAAAGCTTTCAAAACGCGCAATGGCCCCGCCGAATCAACACAGGACGTGGAATGACTTCAACAGTCGACAGGTCTCAAACAAGGGCAGTCCCATCACACCGCTGTAACTGCCCTCAAGATGAGCGACGAAACTGGCAGCGCGCCCCTGAATGGCATAGGCGCCGGCCTTTCCATACGGCTCTCCGCTGGCCACGTAGGCGGCAATCAGCTGCTCGTCAAGGGTGGCAAAGCGTACCTTGGAAATGCAGGTTTCGGTGGCCTCGCGACCATGATCGACTACGCACACGGTAGAAATGACCAGATGAACCTGGCCCGACAGCGCCCGCAGCATCTCGATCGCCTGCTCCGCATCGGCCGGTTTACCGAAGACCCGATCGCCCAACACTACCTCGGTGTCGGCAGCCAAGACCACCGCTGACCGCGCACCGCTGACCTGCAGCAATCCGGCACCGGCCTTTTCGCGGGCAACCCGGCGCACGTAATCCTCCGGCGATTCCTGCGAGTCGCGCTGCTCGGGAATGCGAATTTCCAGCACGCCGGGGCGCAATCCCAGTTGCTGCAAGAGCTCCAGGCGGCGTGGCGATTGAGAGGCGAGGTAGAGCATGCCTGCAAGCTTAGCGAGAAAACCGTGAACGTGACCGCCTCAGCGGCCACAGTTGTGCCGCATCGGTGGTTGTGCTGACATTGTGGCGAGTTGCAGCCATCGACCGCCTGACGGCGCTGGCTGGTTTTGAACCTGCTGCACGGAGCCAGATCATGCATTCGAACGCCTTGGGCCGTGATATTCGGCAAGTCGATCGCCTTATCGGGCACTACGCAGAATCACATCGACACCCGACCAATGTGCTGATTCACTGGATCTGTGTGCCGATCATTGTCTGGTGCGTACTGGCCATGCTGTGGGTGATTCACCCTCTGCTGGCCGCCTCGGCGGCGGTGTTTTCGCTGGGCTACTACCTCAAGCTGTCGTGGCAGTTTGCCATCGCGATGGCGGCCTACGCCCTGCTCTGTCTATGGACACTTACTTTCGTTCCCTACCCCGGTTGGGTAGCCCTGGTACTGTTCGTGGTGACCTGGGTTTTCCAGTTCATCGGCCACAATATCGAAGGAAAGAAGCCGTCCTTCCTTGAGGATGTGCAGTACCTGCTGGTCGGGCCGATATTTCTACTCGGAAAACTGTTCCGCCGCATCGGCCTCGGCTATTGAGTGGGGCTGCGCCTGAGGTTCTGGTACTCGGAGCCGGGGCCATCGGGCTATATCTGGGCGGACGACTGGCGGCCAGCGGCGTCCAGGTCCACTTCGTCGGCCGACCCAGGGTGGTCGAGGCATTGCGCCATCGGGGCCTGTCCTGCGTCGGACTTGATGGGCAGATAAAGCGACTGGAACCGACGAAGCTTCGGCTTAGCACCGAGGTCCCGCCGGGTATCGATCCTGCACTGTGCCTCTTGACCGTAAAGGGTCCGCACACCGAGGCGGCGGCCGGCCAACTGGCCGCTGCCTTGCCGGCCGGCAATGTGGTGCTGTCGATGCAGAACGGCGTCGACAATCTGGCGCGGCTGCAGCGTGGTGCGCCGCGCCTGGCTGCCCTGGCTGGCATGGTGCCGTTCAACGTGGTGCAGATCTCAGAGTGCGAAGTGCGGCAAACCACCGACGGTCATCTGGCTGCGCAGCAGCACCCGCTGACGCAGGCCTGGAAGCCACGCTTTGAAGAGGCCGGCCTGTCGCTGCGTTTGTACGAAGACATGCGTGCCGTACAGTGGGCAAAGCTCATCCTCAACCTCAATAATCCGGTCAACGCTCTATCCGGCCTGCCACTGCGCGAGCAGCTCTTGAACAGGGGCTTTCGCCAGGTACTCGCCGACCTGCAGGGCGAAGCACTGCGCGTGATTGATGCCGCCGGCCTGCCGCTGGCGCGGGTGACGCCGCTGCCGACCGCCTGGATTCCACGCTTACTGCGCCTGCCGACCCCGCTGTTTCGTCTGCTGGCCTCGGCCATGCTGCGCATTCGGCCCGATGCACGGTCCTCAATGTACGACGATCGCCAGGCTGGCCGGCCCACCGAGATTCACGATCTGTGCGGCGCCGTGGTCCGTCTGGCACAACACCATGGTCAGTCGGCACCGTTGAACCAGTCGATGCTGCGATTGATCGAACAGACGGCACAACAAAGCTTTCTCACCGCCGAGCAGCTGCAGGCCGCATTGCACGAATCAGGCAGCCCTGGCTGAACGCCATCGGCGGCTCGGCATAATCGCCGTAACGTACTACCATGCGGCGCGCCCTTCGTTTTCCTGGAAGCTCCGATGCCACTGATCAGTCCGCTGCCCACCGACCACGACAATGAAGTGGCCGAACTTGCCAAGTTCTTCAACGAAACCCTGGGCTTTCCGCCGAACAGCGTGCTGACCATGCAGCGTCGGCCGGCCATTGCCAAAGCCTTTATCCAGCTCAACAAGGCGGTGATGGAGAATCAGGGCCGGGTGACCAGTGAACAAAAGCGCCTGATCGGCTACTTGACCAGTGCCAACACCGGGTGTCGCTACTGTCAGGCGCATACCATCCTGGCGGCGCATCGCTATGGCGGCAGCGATTCACGCTTGCACGAGATCTGGAACTTCCGCGACAGCGATCTGTTCAGCGCCGCGGAAAAAGCGGCGTTCGAATTTGCCCTGGCCGCCTCGGCCGTGCCCAACGCCGTTGACGAACCGATTGCAGACGAACTGCGCCGGCATTGGGATGAGGGCGAGATCGTCGAGATTCTCGGCGTGATCGCCTTGTTCGGCTATCTCAATCGCTGGAACGACTCGATGGGCACATCGATCGAAGCCGGCGCCATAGCCGCCGGCGAACAGCACTTGCAGCATATCGGCTGGAATCCGGGCAAGCACCGCGGCTGATGCTGCCGCAGCGCCCAGCTCAGGCGCGGTGGTAGGGATGATTGGCCAAAATGCTGGCGGCGCGATACAGCTGTTCCACCAGCACAATGCGCACCAGCGGATGCGGCAAGGTCAGCGGCCCGAGCGACCAGCGCTCGTCGGCCTTGGCCAGCACGGCTTGATCGTGCCCCTCCGGCCCGCCGATCAGGAAACAAGGATCGCGCCCGAGGCCGCGCCAATGCTCCAGCCGCTCGGCCAGCTGCTCGGACGACCAGGGTTTGCCGCGACCGTCGAGCACGATCAGATACGGATTCTTGGGCAAAGCAGCCAGCACGCGCTCGCCTTCGTCGGCCATGGCGCGGCGCGGATCACGACTCTTGCCACGCAGGCCGGGCGCGATTTCCAGCAGCTCCAACGGCAACCAGTGCGATAGCCGCTTCTGGTATTCGCCGAAGCCCTCCTGCACCCAGGGCGGCATCGACACGCCGACGGCGATCAGCTTGCCTCTCACGAGCCAGCGTTTCGATGCGCGGTGGCACGTCGGGCTGGCAAGCCCGGCACGTCACCGCCTGGGGACAACACCCCGACTGCCGTCAGGCGGCAAACAATGCTGGGATTCGCGTCGCCAAGCCACCGACCATGCAGCTTTGGAAGCGCCGGGCAGGCCGGGCTGACAAGCCCAGCCACAGGCGTCAATGCGCTCACTGCACCGATGCAGCGTCGATCTCTTCCGGCCGCTGATCGCCGACCGTCCACAGCCGCTCGAGGCCATAGAACTCGCGTACTCGCGGCAACATGATGTGGACAATGACGTCGCCGAGATCCACCAGCACCCATTCGGCTTCCCGCTCGCCTTCTATGCCCAGGGGCTGAACGCCCATCTCCTTTGACTTGCGAATCACCTCATCGGCGATCGACTTAACGTGTCGATTCGATGTTCCGGAGGCAATCACCATGAAGTCGGTGATGCCCGTCTTGCCGCGGACATCGATCTCGCGTGTGTCCTTGGCCTTGAGATTCTCCAACGCTTCGGCCACGGTCTTTCTGAGGTCTGGCTTGGAGGCGAGTTTCGGGGCAGGCGTTTTGCGCTGCGGCAAGGGACTGGGTGTCAAGTTATGCGATCCTCACTGTGGTGCCGTGTCGGGGTCGGCGCGGGGCACACGGCAGCCCCACTACCTTCGACTCACACGGCTGGCTGTGATGATGGCGCAGCGCCCGTGCTCGTGTGAGTCCAGGGTAGGATCAGTATAGGCCGCTGGCGGCCGCGCGACACCATCCCAAGGGCAATTCTGCGCACCTCGGCTCAGCGATACAGCCGGTGCGCCCGCATGTAGTCGGCCACTCCGGGCGGCAGGTCCTGCCAGGCCTCATCGCAACCGCCACGAACCGCGGTGGATGACGCCGTCGATACCGGTCGCGGCATTTCCAGTACCAGACCCGCCGGAGAACCCGCCAAGGCATCCGTCGTTGTAGCCACCTGCCAGCCCAGCGCACGCTCGGGATGCATCCCCGGATAACCGGGTCGCGCCATGATGAGGAGATGAGTCAGCGCGGGCATTTCGGCCACCTGATGCCAGCTGGCCAAGCCGTCTGCGGCGTCACGCCCGAGCAGCAGCACCATCGGCGTCAGCGGCCCTAGCTCCTGGCGAAGCTCGCGCAGGGTGTCGATCGTATAACTCAAACCGACCCGGCTCAGCTCGCGCGTGTCAATTACGAACAGTGGGTCATCGGCGATTGCGATTTGCAGCATCGCCGCGCGATGTTCCCCTGAGGCTCCCGGACGAGCGCGATGCGGAGGATCGCCGCAAGGCAACAGGATGACGCGCTCGGCGCCCACCGCCTCACGCGCAGCACGCGCCACAGCGAGATGCCCGCTATGAATCGGATCGAATGTGCCGCCGTAGATCAATCGAAGCGGATTCATCCGGCCGGCTGCAGCAAGTCCAGAGCTCGGGCGTTGGCAAGTGCCAGCAGGATGCGCTCCAGCAGGCGCCAGGGATCCTCGTCATCGCGCCCCTTGCTGGCCAGATCGAGCTGCGCGCAAGCGCGCAGCAGCCGCGCAGCGCCGCGATTGCCCAGTCGTTGAACAGTCTTGCGATACAGCGGTTGCCGTGACTCCCAGACCCGTGCCTGCTGCCACACCGTGGCCAGATTGCCGCCGCTGTCGGCCACCTGTGCCGCCAAGGCCAGAATCTGCACCTGCCCCGCCACCCAATTCATCAGCGGAACGATCTGTTCACCTTCGGCGCGCAGGCCACGCAGCATGCGCAGAGCCCGCTCGCCATCGCCGGCCATTGCCACCTCGGTGAGCGAGAAGACACTGAATCGCGCACTGTCGGCGACCAGGGCCAGCATACGTTCGGCAGTGATTCGTTCGCCACGGCAGAGCAGTGCCAGCTTCTCGATTTCCTGGCTGGCCGCGAGCAGATTGCCTTCGACCCGCTCGCCGAGCAGGGCCACCGCATCCGCCTCAACATCGAGTTTGGCCGCACGAAGCCGGCGTTGCAGCCAGCCAGGAAACTCATTCGGCTTCAGCGGCCAGATCGGCAGGAACACGCCGGCATTGTCCACCGCCTGCGACCATCGCCCTTCGTGCGTGCGACTCCAGTCATTGGCGATGATCAGCAGACAGGTATCCGGCGGTGGGTTGGCACACCACTGTTCGATAGCAGCGCCGCCTTCCTTGCCCGGCTTGCCGGTAGGCAGGCGCAGCTCGATCAGTCGCCGTGAGGCGAACAAGGACATCGACGCGCCACTCATGGTCAGGCTGTTCCAGTCGAAACCCGACTCGACATCAAACACTTCGCGCTCGGTAAAGCCCAGCTCGCGCGCCAGGGCGCGCACCGCATCACTTGCTTCAATGCGCAGCAAGTCTTCGCTGCCGGCAATCAGATAGACATTGGCCAGCCGCTGTTCGGCCAGCTGACGATCGAGTTGCGCTAGCTGCAGAGGCATCGGCTATTGACGCAAGGCCACGTCCAACCGGCGCAGCACGGCATCCACCATCGCCTGATCGAGCTCCTGGCGAATCAGCTCCTCTTCGGCGGGCGAGCCCGAGGGATTGGCGCTGTCGAAGCTGTAGTCACGCTCGAGCACGATCGGTTCCAGCGGCAACACGACTTTACCGGTACCGTCGGTGAGGATCACGTCCGCGCGATACTCGAGAGAAAACTCCTGCACTCGACCGGTATTGGCCAGTGACAGCGGTCGCGAGCTGATCCTCAGATTGCGCAGCTCCAACTGTCCGCTACCCTCGCCGCCCGGCACCACGGCACCGGCGCGACGCAGCGCGCGCTCCAACCCCTGCTGCACCGGCGAGTAGGGATCCGAACTCAGCACCTCCAGTTTCACCAAGGAAGGCGGCAAGCTGAGTTCCTTCTTGAGCTGGAAGCCACAACCGGCCAGACCAAGCGAGAGTGCTGCTAGAACCAGAAATCGCATCAGAGTCGCCTCAGTTGGCCACGATATTGACGATCTTGCCGGGCACGACGATAACCTTGCGCACGGTTACACCTTCGAGAAACTTGGCGACGTTGGATTCGGCCATGGCTTGCGACTCGATGGACTCACGCGCAGCATCGACCGCGACTTCGATCTGTCCGCGCAGCTTGCCATTGACCTGCACCGCCAGGGTGATCGCATCGCGCTTCAATGCATCCGCATCGGCCACCGGGAAGGCCTGATCTTCCAGCAGGGTTTCGGCGTTGCCAAAGGCCTGCCACAGCGCGTGCGAGGTGTGCGGCACAATCGGGTTCAGCATCAATACGATGGCCTTCCAGGCCTCGTCGGCAACCGCACGGCCCTGTTCGCTGTCGTCATTGGCCTTCATCAGCGCATTCACCAACTCCATCACGGCAGCGATCGCGGTATTGAACGCGTAACGGCGGGCGTAATCGTCGCCGACCTTTTCGATCGTCTCGTGCAACTTGCGACGCAGGGCCTTCTGCTCGGCGTTCAGCGCGGAAGGATCCACCGCCCCCGCGGGGCCGCCGGCGACATGCTTGCTGACCTGGGTCCACAGCCGGCGCAGGAAGCGCGCCATGCCCTCGACGCCGGCCTCGCTCCAGTCCAAGCTCTGATCCGGCGGCGAGGCAAACATCGAAAACAGGCGCACCGTATCGGCGCCGAATTTGCCAACCATCGACTGCGGGTCGACACCGTTGTTCTTCGACTTCGCCATCTTTTCGGTGCCACCGATCTGCACCGGCTGACCATCGGCCGCCAGATGGGCGCCGATCACCCGCCCCTTATCATCGCGTTCCACTTCGACGTCGGCTGGATTGATCCATGTCTTCGACACCGTCTTGGTCGTCGAAACGGTTCCGTCTGGACGAGACTCTTCGATCTCGACTTCTTCCTCGCGATAGAAGGTCTCGGCAATCACCATGCCCTGACACAGCAAACGGGTGGCCGGCTCATCGGCCTGCACCATGCCAAGATCGCGCAGCAGCTTGTGGTAGAAGCGGAAGTACAGCAAATGCAGGATGGCGTGCTCAATGCCACCGATGTACTGATCGACCGGCAACCAGTAGTTGGCCCGGCCGTCGACCATATCCGGCGCACCGGGCGAGGTGTAGCGGGCGTAGTACCAGCTCGACTCCATGAAAGTGTCGAAGGTATCGGTTTCGCGCTCGGCCTCGCCGCCGCAGCACGGACAGCTGACCTTGCGCCAATTGGGATCGGCCTTGATCGGTGACTGCACGCCGCTGAACTCGACATCTTCCGGCAGCAACACCGGCAGTTCCTCCTCCGGCACCGGCACGTCGCCGCACTTAGCACAGAGAATCATCGGAATTGGGCAACCCCAGTAGCGTTGCCGCGAAACGCCCCAGTCACGCAGACGGAAGTTGACCCGACGCTCGGCATTGTCGCCCAGCACCTCGGCAATCTTGTCAAACGCCTGGCGGTGGTTCAGGCCATCAATAACACCCGAGTTCACCACCCGCATGTCGGCATGGTTCTTGTCGGCATACCAGTCTTTCCACTGGGCGGTGTCGTACAGGCCATCGCCGCCAGCTTCGGCGCCCAGCGCAATCACCTGCTTGATCGGCAAGCCATACTTGTGGGCAAATTCGAAATCGCGCTCGTCATGCCCCGGCACCGCCATCACCGCACCGGTGCCATAGCCCATCAGCACGAAGTTGGCGACCCAGATCGGCACCCGCTCACCGCTGATCGGATGGATGGCAAACACGCCAGTCGCCATGCCGCGCTTTTCCTGGGTTTCCAGTTCGGCTTCCGATACGCCGCCCTGGCGGCAGCCAGCAATGAAATCAGCCAGTTCGGCATTGCTCTGTGCTGCACGCTGGGCGATCGGGTGCTCAGCCGCCACCGCCATATAGGTCACGCCCAGCAAAGTATCGGGGCGGGTGGTGAAGACGCGCAGGGCCTCATCGCTGCCCTCCACGCCGAAGTCGATCTCCAGGCCCTCGGAGCGTCCGATCCAGTTGCGCTGCATGGTCTTGACCGCATCCGGCCAGCCCGGCAGCTGGTCCAGGCCATCGAGCAGCTCTTGCGCATAGGCAGTGATCTTCAGGAACCACTGCGGAATCTCGCGCTTTTCGACTACGGCGCCGGAGCGCCAGCCGCGCCCGTCGATCACCTGCTCGTTGGCCAATACGGTCTGATCGACCGGGTCCCAGTTGACCACCGAATTCTTGCGATAGACCAGGCCTTTCTTGAACAGGCGGGTGAACACGCGCTGCTCGTGGGCGTAGTAGTCACTGCGACAGGTGGCAAATTCGCGCGACCAGTCGATGGCATAGCCGAGCGACTGCAGCTGCTGACGCATGTGATCGATGTTGGCGTAGGTCCACTTGGCCGGCGCCGTCTTGTTCTTGATCGCAGCGTTCTCAGCCGGCAGGCCGAAGGCATCCCAGCCCATCGGCTGCAGCACGTTGTAGCCCAGCATGCGCCGATGACGGCTGATCACGTCGCCGATTGTGTAGTTGCGTACATGGCCCATATGCAGCGCCCCGGAGGGGTACGGCAGCATCGAGAGGCAATAGAACTTCGGCTTGCCCTGGTCCTCCTTGACTTCAAACGCGCGCTGGCGCTGCCAGAAGGCCTGGGCGGCGGACTCAATCGACTGGGCTTCGTACTGTTCGTGCATGAAAGAGCTTGGGCCTGGAGCCCAGATGGCAAAGGGAGACCGCGCAGGTTATCGCAGTGCAGCATGGGACGAAAGCCGGCCGCGCCGGCGTTCATCCATGGGCGAACGAGTGAAGCGCTTCAGCGCCCCGTGCGTCGACTCTCGCGGGTAACGAAACGGGCTATCAGCCGGGCCATATTGCCGGCCCCCTCCTGCAGATGGGCACTGGTCGCGGCCGTCTCCTCCACCAGGGCGCTATTCTGCTGATTCAACACCTCCAACTGGTCAAGCGCGGCATTGACCTCAGTGCTGGCCTCGCTTTGCGCCGCGATATTGGCTGCCGCCGAACCGACATCGGCCGACACCTGCCCCACCAGTTCGGCGATCTCGCGCAAGGCCTGACCAGAGCGCTCTACCAATTCAGCACCGTTGTGCACATTCTGGCTCGACTCATTGATCAAGGTGCGAATTTCCTTGGCCGACTCCGCCGAGCGCGAGGCCAGCGTTCTTACTTCGCTGGCGACCACGGCAAATCCGCGTCCCTGCTCACCGGCCCGCGCTGCTTCCACCGCAGCATTCAGTGCCAGCAGATTGGTCTGGAAGGCGATGTCATCGATCAGCTTGACGATCTCGGCAATCCGCTTGCTGCTCTGAGTGATCGCACCCATGGCCTCGATTGCCGAACTCACCGTATTGGCGCCGTCCTTGGCCCGCGACTCAGCGCCGCGCGCCGAAGTATCGGCGCGGCGCGTGGTGGCCACTGCCTGCTCCAACGCGTCAACGATGCGCTGCATGTCGGCCGCCGACCTGGACACAAACTCCGACTGCCGTTCCGTACGCCCGGAGAGATCAGAATTGCCGCTGGCGATTTCCTTGGAGCCCTGGTTCACCGTATCGGCCGCCCCGCGCACTTCATCGACCAGCATGCGCAAGGCCTTCAGCGCAGCGTTCAACGCTTTCTGCACATCGGCAATCTGACCTTGGTATTCGCCCTCCATCGCACCGGACAGGTCGCCAGCGGAAATTTCTCCCGCCACCCTGGCAATGGTATTGAAGGCATCCTCCAGCACATCCAGCGATTGATTGATGGCCTCGCTTGCCCGTGCTACGTCACCAGCGAACTGGTGTTCGATGCGCTGGGTGAAGTCGCCCCCGGTCATCGCGCTCAGCACGCGATTGAGTTCGTCAAATGCCAGCGCGATGGCGACACTACCCTGCTCCACGCCCTGCACCGCCTGCCGGTAGGCACCATGAAACTCACCTTCGGTTCGGTGCTTGAGATCGCCGCGAGCCAGGGCGTCGCCGGCTGCGGCAATTGCCGACAGCGAATGGCCGATCACCTCGGCACTGGTGTTGATGCGCGTGGTCAGGTCCTGCAAGGTTCCGGCGTAACGTCCTCTGATCCGCACATCCAGTCGTCCCGCAGCCAGCGCTTCGGCCAAGTCGGCCACCTCGGCCAGCGAGCTCTCCAAGGTCACCAGCAACTGGTTGAAGGTCTGTCCCGCCATCGCTAGCTCATCGCGGCCGCTGGCGTCGATGCGCCGCGAAAAATCGCCGCTTTCGGCCACCTGCCCGAGGGCATCGCTCAACCGGGTGATCGGCCTGACCAGACTGCGCGACAGACGCAGCCCTACCCCCGCTATCAGCGCCGCTGCCACCAACACCGCCCCACCCAGGGCGATGCTAAGGGCGCGCGAGGCCGCAAAGGCCTCGGTTTCGCGATACTGGGCAACCACCGTCCAACGTAGCTCCGGCGTCACCGATAGCCCAGCCAGCGAAGTCACGGCTGGCATGCCGCGCAGCGTTGCACTGCGGGTATTTCTCGAGCGCTGCTCGCCGGCCAGCCACAGGTCGTCGGCCACCCGGTGCTGATCGGGGGCAGCGAAACTGTTGGCAACGGTCCAGTTCTCGGCCAATAGCGAATCGGAGCGCAACAGGCGATCGGGCCCCAGCAAATAGACGTCCTGCCCTTCCACCAGACCCTCGCGATTGCCGGCGACTTCGGCCACCCGCCCGACATTGACCTGCACCACCAGCACGCCCAGCCGTTCGCCCGCATCGACGATCGGGCTGGCCAGAAACATGGCCGGGGTTTCGTAGCTCGGCGGATAGGGATCGTAGTCGTCCACCGCCACAGCATTGTTGTCTTGCAGGTTCAGGGCCGACTGGAATGCTCGACCCAATCCCGATTCGCGCCACGGCCCGCTTAACAAATTGGTACCGAAGTCGATTTCCTTGAACACCGTGTAGACCACATTGCCCTGAAGGTCGACGATGAAGATGTCGTAGTAGCCGTTGCGCTTCAGATGACTGCGCAGCACCGGGTGGATTTGCGCGTGGGTGCTGCTGTAGGCCGACTCGAACGGCAGCGCGTCGAGGCTGTCCTTCTCGCCCAAGGGTGCCGGGTTCTCGGCGATGAAGTAGCGTTGCAAGGCCTGTGCGGTCGTACTCAATCGACTGCTGTCGGCGCGCTCAGTTGCCGCTCGGCCGGCGTTGAGTTCGGCATAGCGCTGGCCGAACTGATCGCGCCAAAAGGCCGACACCGCCGCCTCATCCAGGCTGGCCTGGGCGGCCGAGGCATTCTCGATGTCTTCCTGCGCGGCCTCGTCGCCCAGCTCCGCGGCAATGCGCTCAGCCTCGAACGCGGCGAAGCCGGTACTGAATTCGCGTACCGCGAAGGTGGTCATGAAATTTTCCGACAACGACAGCACATCGTTGACGATCGCCTCGAAATAATCCTGCAGCTGCGCGGCCTTGAGCGAGGCCTGGGCCTGCATACGCTGCTCGGCTGCGGTCTCCAACTGCGCCACGGCCTGTCGCCAGGCCACCAGGGAGACCACCAGCAAGGGCAACAAAGCAAGCAACAGGAAGGAGACGAGGATGCGTCGACCGATCTTCATTCGCCCAAACATGCGGATCTCCGAATGGGATGTTCGCGAATCGGTAGCGGGGCCGAGTTTACATCTCAGACCTTAGAATGAGCCTAGACCTAGCGCGAGCCTGAGACAAGCGGGTCTGGCCCAACTCGATCCTCGGTCGTCTAGGCTTCAATTTCTCCTTTTCCCGTCTAGCTCGACCCTCCGGCTTGCGCCCCGAACCTCCAGATGGCTTCGGAATCAAGACCGTTTGACGATGGACATCAGCCGACATTCAGAATGCGTCACATCGCATCCCAGCCATGCGGGCACTGCCCTCAGCTGCTGCGCCGCTCGATCGGCCATTGAACGAAGGCGAATATCCACAAGGCGACAAGATTCACTATCGGAACGAGGAGTACCAGCGACAGTGCCCCGTTGAATCCTGCCTTGCTCAAAATCCGCCACGCCGGGATAACGAACACAGCGCCGAAGACAGCGACTGACAGCCAATGAGCGGATCCGAAAGTACCCAAGTCAATTCTCCTGAGAGCCCTGACGGACTCATGTGTTTAGTAGCCTGGCCGCCAGGCAACGTATTGGCCGCATTCTATCAATCGCCCAAGGGATGCCAATCACTACCTCAGAGTCCACATAGATCTGCATGAGCACAGGTTCAGGGCGTTGCCAATGATTTGACTTCGTTTCCAGCCAAATGCCTGCTGATCATCAATTGGCAGGACATCAATGGCCCTTCGGAGCGCTAACCAGTCGTTGCGCCCCCCCCCTTAGAAGCACATATGATGCGGCACGTCCAACACACCACAAGATGGATGAGAAGGAAATGTCACAAGTGAGAAAACAAGCACTAATGGGGCGACTGCTGATCTTGGTACTGACCGCTCTTAGCTTCGGCGCCGATGCACAAGATGCTTATTGGCGCGCCTGCCACGGCTGCAATCCCAACAGCTATTCGTCGCTCGCAGTGCAGGCGCATGGCTCCGTCACCAACGTCTACGACTTTCGCAACAACCGGATTGCAACCTTTCTGGCCCAGTGTGGAATCGGTAACCAGCCGCGGTCTCAGCCGAGAACGACCGCCAGCCAATTAGCGGCCAGGCAACGCTGCGTTATGGAGTCAATGCCCACCAGCGTCGACGACAGCGAGTTCTACAGCCAAGCCTATCAGGTGTGGATTGAGACCAGGGGAACCATGAAGGTGAACCTCGATCTCAGCCCTTCGCAACTGGGCATCGGCGACTCTGGCGTCTACGAGTTCATCGGCAATGTGAATTACCGGATTCGCTTCGGCGACGCCTTAGCTGCCGGCAACGTTCCGGGACTATCGGCGGCAGCCTCGTTTCTTGGCTCTCGCGCTAGCGCGGCGATGGGATTCACTGATGGCTTGGTCACTGTCGTGAGAATCAATTTCAGTGGCGGTCAGGGAGGAAGCGCGCAAATCGAATGCACACCTCCGACAGGCTGCCGATACATTCAAGGGTCTGCTCGCGATCAACGCGGTCAGATCGTGCCGGAGGAGAACTCCGGCTCGTACGCTGGCACCTACTATTTTGGCGACGATCGCAACGCCTCGAATCGGTTCATCGATCACATGCGCAACATGGGTGTACAGATCGTTGGCAGCAATGCGCGACTGTATGAGTGGACCTGCACCTTCAACGGCCAGACCTTGACCTGCAAGCAGCGGCCAGCGCCTCTTTAGCACCTGGGCTACACGTAGCGGCAAGTTTCCAGGGCCACCCGAACGGGTGGCCCTCTTCGTTTTAGCTGAACCAAAGCAAAACAAATCGAGCTCGCACGGTCACATAGATATCTTTTTGATATCTAATTAACGCACGCGGTGCATCCGACCCGGTCGGTCGGAGTTCTGACTGGAGCCCTGACATGAAAGAAAAACTCATTTCCTCCGCCGCCGGTATTCCGGTGTTGATCGCCCTCCTCGCCCTGCTTCTGATCGAGCTGTTTACCTTGATCAATGGCGCGCGCATGGGCAGCCCCTTGATCGCTATTGGCAGCATCGTTGCCTTGATTGTCACGGCGATCTGCCTGGGCGGCTTTTACATGGTGGAACCCAATCAGGCCGCCGTACTCAGTCTGTTCGGTGCCTATCGAGGCACGGTCAAGGAACAGGGCCTACGTTGGAACAACCCCTTCTACAGCACCAAGAAAGTCTCGCTGCGGGTGCGCAATTTCGAAAGCGGCAAACTCAAGGTTAATGAGTTGGAAGGTAGCCCGATCGAGATTGCAGCGGTCATTGTCTGGAAAGTGGTTGATTCCGCCGAAGCTGTGTTCAACGTCGACGACTACGAGAGTTTCGTTCACGTGCAGTCCGAATCGGCACTGCGCGCCATGGCCTCAAGCTATCCCTATGATCAGCACGAAGAAGGTCAGATCTCGCTGCGCAGCCATCCCACCGAGATCAGCGCTCATCTGAAGGAGCAACTGGATGAGCGCCTGACCACCGCCGGCATCGACGTACTGGAAGCACGTATCAGCCATTTGGCCTATGCCCCGGAGATCGCCCACGCCATGCTGCAGCGGCAGCAGGCCAATGCCGTGATTGCCGCCCGTACCCGCATCGTTGAAGGCGCGGTCAGCATGGTCGAGATGGCACTGGACAAACTGAAAGCAGGCGGCGTGGTCGATCTCGATGAAGAACGCCGCGCGCAGATGGTGAGCAATCTACTGGTGGTGTTGTGTTCGGATCGCGCCACCACGCCGGTCGTGAACACCGGTTCGATGTATTGAGGAGCGATTGATGGACGCGAAAACCGTGGCCTCGCTGATTGTGGTTCTAGCCGCTCTGCCAACAGGCCTACTAGGCCTGTTGGTGGCCACTGGCAAGTGGCTGCCTGCCAAACTTGCTCGCTCTCCCAACTGCGAACGCATTCGTCCATGGCTCATCACCATCTTTGCGGTGGCGGCCGTAGGCCTTGCCATCATCGGCATCGCGCTCATCTCCGTGGCGCCGGCAACGCTGAAGCCCTTGATTCACGCAGTCTCGGGCGTCATGGTCATCGCTACGCTGATTTGCTCGATTCAGGTGCAGCGTCTCAGCACGAAGTAAGCACCCGTGGCCGACAAGAAAGCTTATCCTTTGCGCATCAACGAAGCCGTGCTGACGGCCATGCAGTCGTGGGCCGAAGATGAGCTTCGCTCAGTCAACGCCCAGATCGAGTACGTGCTGCGTGAAGCCCTGCGCAAAGCTGGCCGGCTGAATAAGAACGAGACCGGCGGCCAGCAAGGTGCGGACAAGGACCAGCGGTAGCGCCAAGGCGTCACCGAGCTCTTCGCTGGCCTGTCGTAGCCAGCTCACGCGGAGCGCTGCTCGGTTCGCATCAGCACTGCGCCTCAGACGTTTTGCGCGCTGCTAGCGTCATGTCACATAAATAACATTCATAAATGACGTATACTTTTCCGGGCTTGGTTGCGGGAAACGCTGATGGGCCGATTGCGCGCGGATGGTGAGATTGAGCTCTTCGTAACCCGATACAACGCTGACGCAAC
>NZ_JACYTR010000036.1 GCF_014841215.1 Pseudomarimonas arenosa | reverse complement strand
AGCTACGCGGGACTGCGTCCCGATCTCGCCCAAGTGGGCCCACCACTTGGGCTCGTCGCGCCTTGCACTCGACGCAAAGTCCTCGGTGATCATCCGCGCCCCCTCATGAAATATCCGGGTTAGGCGGTTCGCTTCGCCATCGTCAGGTCCAGGCCCCTGAGTAGGGCGACCATCAAACCCCGCAAATCTGGCAGACTTTGTTGAGCAAGTCAGGGGGCGAGTTCATGCAGTGTCCAAAGTGCCGCGCGACGATGCAGTCGCTGGTGGTCGACGAGGTTGAAATCGAACGCTGCGAGGGCTGCGGTGGGCTATGGTTCGACATGCTGGAAGAGGAGTTGCTGAAGCAGCATGCCGAACAGATCGACATCGGTGATCCGCAGGTGGGCCGTCAGCAGAACAGCAACGACCGCATCGACTGCCCACGCTGCAAGTCGGGTCAGCCGCTGATCCGCATGGTGGATGCAGCCCAGCCGCATATCTGGTTCGAGAGCTGTACGGTGTGCTACGGGCGGTTCTACGACGCCGGCGAATTCAAGGATTTTGCTGAGTTCAACCTGAGCGATTGGTTGAAGCGTCTGCGTGCGCAACCGCGGCCAGACTAGCCGCTTGCTGCAACACCTCCAACCAGGCGCTTTTCAGCGCGACCACTCGTCGCAAACATCAGACGGCTGAAATGATTCCAAGGAAGGTCTGAACAAGTCCATCCTGGACTTTTCAGACGCGCCGAGTTCGGCACAGGTCTGATTGCGACCACTGACCTGCTTGGTGGCGCGCGCATCGACCAGGTGGACGTTCAGACCACGCCGCTCCAATGGCTCAAAGACCGGAATCCAGTAGACCCCGGTCGACTCCAGAGCAACCTGACGCACGCCGCGCTCGATTAGCCAATCGGCCATCTGTTCTAGCGAGATCGTGTCGACCCCAAACGACCGGGTCGGCTGGGCATCGAGCGCCGGATCAATCGCCACCCAATGAACGCTGGCACCGATGTCGATGCCCGCACAATCGCGATACAGCACCCGTAATGCGCGCTTCTGCTGCTTGCGTGCCATGACTGTTGTAGGCGCGCTGGGTAGAACCGCGGCGAAAAGGTCACTCTTCCATACGAGGTAGCGGTGGCAGTGATCCGCCACCACGCCATCAACGACTCCACACCGAGACGGTTCGGGCCAAGCTGCTAATCGGGCACAACGGCACCAGTGGCTACTGCGGCCTCCGTACCCAGCGCGCGCGCCTGTTTGTTCAACGACAGCGGTACGCCCCAGGGCGTTCTGACGGCTGCTAAGCGGTCAGATGGCGCATCATAGGAGTTGATCGGAGATTGCGTCGGGCGAGCGTCCTCAAGTCCTGAAGCGCCGGTCCCAGCGGTTACTGGAGGGCAGGTCATGTTGCGAACCTTGCTTTGTATGCTTGTTGGCCTGGGCGTCTCTTCCGCGCTGCAGGGCGCGCCTTGTCAGGATCGATTGCGCGCCATTGAGCCGTTGCAGGTCGCCGCCGGCGGCGAGTTGGTGCTGCATGGCGAATTCGCAGCCCAGCGCGAGGCCCGGCGGCCGGTGATTAACCGCGGCAACGTGTTCGATCTGGAGGTGCAGACCTGGTCGCCGACGCGCATCGTGGCTCGCGTACCGGCCAAGCTGGCGCCGGGCAGCTACAAGGTCGGCATCTACTGCAACGGTCGACCAGGACCGCAGCGCTTTCTGCATGCCAGCGGTTTCATTGATGTCGACGTCGTGGCAGTCCTCGCGCCGCTGAAGGGGCTTGCGCGTGCCGTGCACCAGGACATTCCCAAGCCCTTGGCCTTTGAGATCTGGCTCGCCGAGCAGGCGGTTCTTAGCCAGGAGATTGTTTGGGAGTCGATGGATGGGCCCGAGCCCCATGCCAATTGGCCCGAGTCGCGTCGCCAGGCCCTGTACCAGGCGTTTCGTCGTGCGCTCGAGGCTTCGTCATCCAGGTCTGGCAATGCGCAGGGCATTGCCGAAAATCTGGCTGAAGCCGAGAGCAGATCGGCAGCCACCGGCCTGATCCATCAGCGACTGAGCGCTGCAGATGCCGAGCGTTTGTACCTGGCATCCCTGGCTCAGAGTCTGGCATTGGAATATCGCGCTGACCTGCCCTGGTCTCTGAGCGAGTATCCGCGTGATCAACTGGAGATCCTGCTCGACAGTCGCGAAATGTTTCGTTGGCGTCCGGATGGCTACGAGGTGGAGATGGCGGTGTCGGGCATGGTGCTGGCCGATGACCCGAGTGGCCAGACGCGTTGGATGCAGTCGCTACTGGGCAAAACGCGGCGTTCCACCATCATCAATCTGCTGAATTGGATGCGCGATGAGTTGCTACACTTCGAAGGCGCGGTGTCAGCCGACTCGATGCATGAGCAATGGCAGTACGTCGGGTTTCCGCCAGTGTCACGCATCCTCAGCGGCACGCCCCATCTTGGGCAGCCGGCCTGGCCAGAGCGCAAGCGTACCGCGGGTTGCTTTGGCAGCGCAGGTCTGCTGCGTGCCTTGCTGCGCGCAGTCAACATACCGGTTCGCATGCGGGCGTATTGCCGGCACTATCAGGTCGAATTCCCAAGTGAAGGGCTGTTCCTCAGTCACGGTGATGATCCCTACAGCGGCGACTTCAAAGCCAGCGGTTGCAGTGCCGAGCGGCTGTTGATCGATGCCGATCGCTTCGATCAGTGGTTCGTCAATGCCAATGCCAAACTGCAGTGCGACCACGTGGGCCGCCAGGCTCGCGAAGTGCCACCCTGCAAGTGAACGGACCCGAGCAAAAGCAAACGGGCCGCAGCAAGCGGCCCGTCACTTAACAGGTAAATTCGTAGGGTGGCCGTGGCCCACCGCTAGAAGGTGATTCAGCCCTTCAAGCCCGAATCTGCGCGCAGCGCTTCGGCGCGGTCGGTCTTTTCCCAGGAGAAGGCGGTTGCCTTGATGGTCTTGCCATCGCGCACGTATTCGAACTCGTAGGGAGCGCGGCCGAAATGGCCGTAGGCCGCCGTGGCCTGATACATCGGGTGCACCAGGTCGAGCATCTTCAGAATGCCGTATGGGCGCAGGTCGAAATGCTTGCGGATCAGCTTTTCGATCTTGTCGTCGCTGAGCTTGCCGGTGCCGAACGTGGTGACCGAAATCGAGGTCGGTTCGGCCACGCCGATGGCATAGCTGACCTGCACTTCGCAGCGATCGGCCAGACCGGCAGCGACCACGTTCTTGGCCACATAACGCGCTGCATAGGCGGCTGAACGGTCGACCTTGGACGGATCCTTGCCGGAGAACGCGCCGCCGCCGTGACGGGCCCAACCGCCATAGGTGTCGACGATGATCTTGCGGCCGGTCAGGCCACAGTCGCCCACCGGGCCGCCGATCACGAACTTGCCGGTCGGGTTGATGTGGAACTTGGTGCCCTTGTGCAGCAGCTTGGCCGGCAGCACCGGCTTGATGATTTCCTCGCGTACCGCTTCGATCAGATCCTTCTGCTTGATATCCGGGTTGTGCTGGGTGCTAAGCACGACCGCATCAATCGCAATGGCCTTGCCATTCTCATAGCGCAGGGTGACCTGCGACTTGGCATCCGGACGCAGCCAGGGCAGCGGCGACTTCTTCGCCTTGCGCACCTTGGCCTGCTTCTCCACCAGGCGATGCGAGTAATAGATCGCCGCCGGCATGTATTCCTTGGTCTCATTGGTGGCGTAACCGAACATCAGGCCCTGGTCGCCCGCGCCTTGCTCTTCCGGCTTCTTGCGATCGACGCCCTGGTTGATGTCGGGTGACTGCTTGCCGATCAGATTCAATACACCACAGGTCTCACCGTCGAAACCGACATGCGAGCTGTTGTAGCCGATGTCCAGAATCACCTTGCGGGTCAGGGCTTCCAGATCCACCCAGGCCGTGGTGGTGACTTCACCGGCGACGATAGCGACACCGGTCTTCACCAGGGTCTCGCAGGCCACCCGGGCGCGCGGATCCTGAGCCAGGATGGCGTCCAGCACGGCATCGGAAATCTGGTCGGCGACCTTGTCCGGATGACCTTCGGAGACCGACTCGGAAGTGAAGAGGAAGTTGTTGCTCATCGGTGGATATATCCTTTGATTCGGATGAAAGGATGGAAACGCGGGCGCGGATGGTAGCAGAAAGCCGTGATTGGTGATACGTGATTAGTGATTCGCAAGAGCGCGCTTGGGCAAGATTCAGCGTTGAGAAGTGACTCAAACGTCTCAGGGTGCCGGCGTTTGCCCTTACCAATCACTAATCACGAATCACCAATCACGGCTCCTGAAATACCGCCACCCCACGCTCCCCGTCGCGAGTCAGCCACGCACGATACATGCCTTTGGTGTTGAATGGCAGGGCGATGTTGCCCTGGTGGTCGATGGCGATGACGCCACCGTCGCCGCCGGCGGCGGGGATGTCCTGCATCACCACGTGTTCGGCGGCGGTCTGCAGCGAGTCGCCGCGGTAGCGCAGGCGGGCGCAGATGTCCTGAGCGACGCCGAGGCGGATGTAAAACTCGCCCCAGCCGGTGGCGGACACGGCACAGCGGTCGTCAGCCCAGGTGCCGGCGCCGATGATCGGCGAGTCGCCGACCCGGCCATAGCGCTTATTGGTCATGCCGCCGGTGGAGGTGGCTGCGGCGAGATGACCGTGTTGATCAAGCACCACGGCGCCGACCGTGCCGAAGTAGGCGTCGGTCGCTGTCGATTGCGCCGCCTGGGCACGTTTGGCGTCCTGCAACTGCTGCCAGCGGAACTCGGTGTGAAAGTAGTCAGGGTCCACCATCTCGATACCAGTCGATCTGGCAAAGGCTTCGGCGCCATCGCCGATCAACATCACGTGGACTGATTTGTCCATCACCGCCCGTGCAGCTCGAATCGGGTTCTTGACCCGATGCAGGGCCGCTACCGCGCCGGCTTTGCGGGTTGCACCATCCATGATCGAGGCGTCGAGTTCGTTGACGCCGTCGGCATTGAAGACTGCACCCTTGCCGGCATTGAAATAGGGCGAGTCCTCGAGAATCACCACGGCTGCTTCGGCAGCATCCAGGGCGCTACCGGCCTGGGCGAGAATCGTCTCTGCGGCATCCAGTGCGACATTCAGGTCGGCGCGGATGGCGGCTTCCTGTGCCGCGCTGAGCTGCTCGCGGCTGATGGTTCCGGCCCCGCCGTGCAGGGCGATGGCATACGAATTCGGTGAAGCTGGCTGCGCCGCCTGGGCCTGGAGAGCGCAGCCGATGGCACCGAACAGACAGCAGCTCAGTACTTGACGTCGAAACAGTGGGATCAGCATTCGTCGGGCGGCAGTGTTTGCGGAATCTCGATGATCGCACGGGTTCCGACGCCGAGCGTGCTTTCCAGTCGCACCGGCCAGCCGAAACGCTCGCTCAGGCGTCGCACGATACTAAGCCCGATGCCGTGTCCGTCCTGCCGGCCTTGCCCGCCGCCGCGGAAGAACGGCTCAAAGGCGCGCTGCACATCCTCCTCGCTCATGCCCCGCCCGGTATCCTCGATTTCGATCCGATGAGGTTTCACCGAAACCTGCACCGTACCGACTTCGGTGTAGAGGCAGGCATTGCGGATCAGATTGGACAGCACCACGGCCAGCGCCCTGCGCGGTCCGCGTATCGCGTATTGCACCTCGTGATTTACCTTCAGTTCCACCGGTCGATCCCACAGCAGCGGGGCGGCCTTGTCGACTTCCTCATCAATCAGTTCGTTGGCAACGAAGCACTCCTCGCCCAGGCCGCGCTCGTCTTCACGAGCCAGGATCAGGAACGACTCGATCAAGGCCTCCATATCGCGAGCGGCGCCGCGGATGCGCTGCAAGGTGCGTTGACCATGCTTGTCCATCTGGCCGTCGGCTTCCAGCAGCTCGCAGGCCATCCGGATCACGGTCAGCGGCGTGCGCAATTCGTGGCTGGCATCGCGGGTGAAATCACGCTCGCGCTCGAGGAAGTGTCGTGCGCGTTCCGCCATGTCGCGCAGTGCCGCGGCCAGGGTGGCCACTTCGCCCTCTACATCAATCGGCAGCGAATCCGGACGCAGCGCTTCGATATCCGGTTGTTTGGGATCCCATTGCTGCACCTGTTCGGACAGCCAGATCAACGGCGATACCGCGCGACGCGACAAGCGGTAGGTGATGAAGGCGACCACGTAGATCACCACCAGCACCACCGCCAGCGGTACGAAGCCGAACAGCAGCGCCAGGCGCGCCACCTGCTGCTGCTCAAACTCCAGGTACAGGCGACCGCCCGGGCCGTCTTCCACCAGAATCAGCGAATTGCCGCGCTTGCTCTGCAACGAGTGGTAGCCGAGTTGCAGATCTCGCAGGTGCTTGGGCAGGCGAGTTACGGGGTCATCGGCCGCCAGCAAGTAGCCGCGCAGGTTGTAGGTGTCAGGCAGATCGGCCGCCGGATCGAGCTGGCGACGGTCCCAGAAGTGACCGGCTTCGTCAGTCAGGGCGCGTCGGATCAGCACATCCTGCAGTATCGCCGAGGCGCCATAAACGCCGAGCACGGTGGCGAAGCTGATCGACGCCACCTGCAGGATGAAGGCAACCCAGATCTTCCGGCGAATTCCGCTGACTGGCCGACCCGCCCGCGCACGGGCGGCGGCCAAGTTCACGCCGACTTCCGCTGTGACTCGGCTTCGAGGTCAGCCAGTCGGTAACCGGCGCTGTGGATGGTGTGCAGCAGCTGCTGCTGGAACGGCTTGTCGATGGTCTTGCGCAGATTGTAGAGATGGCTGCGCAGCGTGTCGGAGTCGGGCAGGCCGTCGCCCCAGATCTCGCGCTCGATATCGCGACGGCTGACTACCCGCGGCGACTCGCGCATCAGGATCGCCAGCAGCTTGAGACCGATCGGTGACAGCTGCAGCTCGCGGCCGGCGCGGGTGACGCGCAGGGTGGCGGTGTCCAGCACCAGATCACCGACCTTGAGCACCTCGGTGCTGACCTGGCGACGGTCACGGCGGATCAGGGCGCGAATCCGTGCTTCCAGTTCCTGGATCGCGAACGGCTTGACCAGATAGTCATCGCCACCGGCTTCCAGACCACGCACCTTGTCGTCCAGGGTGTCGCGCGCAGTGAGCATCAATACCGGAGTGGATTTCTTTGCTTCCTGGCGTAGACGCCGGCATAGCTCCAGGCCGTCCATACGCGGCAGCATCAGGTCGAGCACGATCAGGTCATAGCTGTTCTCGGCGGCCAGACGCAGACCGTCGACGCCGTCGCCGGCGTAGTCAACGCCATAATTGCGACGCTCCAGGTACTCACCCACCATCTCGGCGATATTGCGGTTGTCTTCAACGATCAGGATCAAGCCGGCAGAGTCTTCGTTGGCGGTCATGGCGTCTTCCTCGCTGTGAATCACGTGTGTGAAGGATGCCCCTTCACGTGTGTGAATTGCGTGAGCCGGATCACAGAATGGGGTCGAATCAGTAGGCCCAGCGCAGTTCCAGGCTGAGCTCGCGGCCAGCCGCGGTCTCCAGAAAGCGGCCATTGCTCTCGTTGACGATGACCGAGCCGACGTAATGGCGATCCAAGAGATTATCCAGACCCAGAGCGAGCACGGCCTGCCCGGTAGTGGCGGCAAGCCGGCGCTCGATGCGCAGATCCCAGCGGCTGTGGCCGGCCGTCCGCAGGCTGTTGCGGTCGTCGACGAACACGCCGCTGCCGGCCTGCAGGCTCAGCTCGGCCAGCCAGTCCGAACGGCCTTGCCATTGCAGGCCAAGACGGGCAAAGCGCGGCGCCACGGCCGGCAACCGTCGACCGTCCAACGCACCCCCCACGAAACGCGCATCCAGCCAGGTGGCGTTGCCGGTCAGCTCGATGGCCGAGGTCAGTCGCAGGCGGCCGCTGGCTTCAATGCCACGGCGCCGGCTGGCCTCGACATTGCCGAACACCGAGCGCCCGGCACTCGACTGCAGCACCACCAGCTCGTCGCGAAGGCGCTCATTGAACAGGCTGAGATCGGCGCTCAGTGCTGGCTCACTGGCTGCTGACTGCCAGCCTGCACTCACCTCCAGCAGCTGGCTGCGCGCTGGGCGAAGTTCAGTGTTAAAGCCGGACTCGCCGTCGGCACGGTAGGCCAGCTCGACTCCGGTGGGTGCCTCGAAGCCACGCGCCCAGGCCAGTCCCCAGCGAAACTGTTCGCCCAGGTAGCCGAGCGCTAACATCGGAATGCTGGCAGTGAACTGGCGCTGTCCGCTATCGTCTGGATTGTCGACATTCACGAAGCGATCGATCGAGCGATAGCGAAGTCGACTGTGCCGCAGACCGGTCGCCAGTTGCCAGTCATCGCGTGGCCACCATTCGAGCAGCAGGTAAGGATCTGCGCTGTCGACGCGATTGCGTTCGTTGCGGCGCAGCGCACCGCGCACGCCCAGTTGCGAGCCGACGAAGTTCTCGAATCCAAGTCGGGTTTCGTCCTGTCGCTCCAGGCGCAGACCCAGGCTGAGCGCTGCCTCGCCCCGGCCAAATCGATGGTCGAGCTCGATGCCACTGAAATCACGCCGCAGATCGATCACGCCGCCACCGCTGCGCGGATTGGCCTGCGCTGTCGGCGGCACCGCCAGGTATTGCTCGATGGCACGCTGGCCGATCCAGGATGCCAGCTGCGCCTGACCGAGCGATGTGTTCAGTTTTCCGTGTAGGCCAAGCTGCGACTGCCGGCTACGCTTGCGGGTGTTGTAGAGCTGGGCGTTGGGGCTAGTGCCGAAAGGATCTTCGGCAAACTGCTCCGCACTGAGGCCTAGTGGGTCCTGACTAAACGGGCTATTAAAGTGGTCGAGGCGAACATCCAGATCTTGCATGGCGCCGTCGGCCGTTGGCTGCCATTGCCAGGACGCCGCCCCATGATCACGCCGCGCCCGACTATGCGGACGCGGCCCTTGCAGCTCGAAGCGACTCAGGCTGGCGCGCCAACCGGCCTCCCAGTCGCACTGCACACTGATACCCTGTGCCGCGCGACCGCCGCGCACAGCGAGCTGGCCACCGCCACCCTCGATAGGCGCGGAGACGAAGCGCAGCAGGCCGCCGCCGGCATTGCCGTAGAACGCCGCCAATGGCCCGCTGGCAAAGTGCACATCGCCGGCAAACCCTGGCGGCAACTGGCTGAGTTGACCCTGGCCATCCGGAGCGCTGGCCGGGATGCCGTCGATGTACAGCCGCAGGCTGCGGATTCCAAAGCTGCTGCGCGTGCCGTGTCCGCGGGCCGACAACTGTAGGTCCTGGGCGAAATTGCCCCGTGAGCGCGCGTACAACCCGGGCAGGCGATCCAGTAGGTCGGCCAGTTCGGTGGCGCTGGCGTCGCCCGCCTCGATTTGCAATGTGCGCTCGTGCAGGGCCGCGCCAGCGGTACGCTCGGCCTGCGCGCTGACCTCGACGCGCGGCAGTGTCGATGCCTTCTGCGACACCGCCGCCTTGGCTTGTTCTGGCGCCGCGCCGGCCTGCCAAGCGGCGGCCAGCAGCAGGCTGCCGACGCCGCCGCTGCCCCCGCGCCAGCGGCGATAGCCTGGCTGGCGCACCGATCAGGCGGCCTCGATCAGCGCTTTCAGCTTGTCCAGCGCGGCCCCCCAGGCGGCTCGCAGTCCGTCGGCTTCTTCCCGGGTCTGCAGCCGTTCGTGGGTCACCATTACAGTGGTCTTGGCGCCAGCTGGGGCAAACTTGATTTCCACCGGCGTGTTCTCTCCCACGCCAGGCTGTTCCCAGATCAGTCGAATGCTCTTGCCCGGGTTGATCTTCTTGATCAAGGCCAGATTGCCGTCAGCGTTCTCCAATCTGCCGCCGTCCTTGAATTCCAGTCGATGCTTGCTGCCCAGCCAGGCGTCGAGCGCCTTGGCCGATTCGAAATGCTTGGCGCAGTCGTTTGGGCTGGCCTTGATGCTCTTGGTGGAACAGATGGTATAGCCCTTCAGCCGCCCATCCTTCTCCTTCAGGCCATGCGCCGCCTCATACTGGCCGAGGATGGTGCTCGACCACCAGGGCTCGACCTTGTACTCGGTGTGCAGGAGATTGCCCAGCTCCCGCCGACCCGCCGCCGGGCCGCCTCGCTGATCGAGCAGGGCAAACCACTCGCCCAGTGAACGGCCGGTGGCCTGCTTGGCGGTGGCTTCGTCGTAGGCCTGTTCGGCCTTGGCTACAACTTTCATCGTAATTCCTTGTTCAGTGGAATCCAAATCGGGGCCAGATCAGCGCCGGGCG
This sequence comes from Pseudomarimonas arenosa, assembly GCF_014841215.1. Classification (GTDB taxonomy): domain Bacteria; phylum Pseudomonadota; class Gammaproteobacteria; order Xanthomonadales; family Xanthomonadaceae; genus Pseudomarimonas; species Pseudomarimonas arenosa. Next base: position 34,748 of record NZ_JACYTR010000036.1, on the reverse strand, counting down.
ACCAACTGATGCGCTGCGCGTCGCCGCCCTCGCTGGGCATGACAAAGATTTCGCTATCACCCGCGCTGTCCCGCTCGGAATCGAAAGCGATCCAGTGGCCGTCGGGCGAGACCGCAGGGTAACTGTCATCGCCGATGTGGGCTTCGGTGAGATTTCGCACAACACCGCTGGCGAGGTCCATCCGCCAGATATCGAAGCCGCGATCGGGAAACCGCCTTACCCAGGCAATCCAGTCGCCACCCGGCGCAAAGCGTGCCGGACCTTCACCCCCATAGTGGTGGGAAGCGACGGCGTCGTTGGCCGGATCATTGGTGAGCTGGCGCGGCTGGCTGCCGTCTGCCGCCGCCAGCCATAGCTCCCAGCTGCCGCTGCGGTTTGAGCGGAACAGCAGTTGCTTGCCGTCGACCGAGTACTGCGGATCGGCATCCTCCCAGTCGCCCTGGTACAGAGCGCCATGTGCAATGCCGTCGGCGCCGATGCGCAGCAGCCGACGCCTGCCGTCCTGCTGCGCACCGACCAGGCACTCCCCGCTCGTATGGCAGCTCCACAGGCCATCGCCCAAGCGTAGGTTGTTGACGAGCGCGCGCTGGCTGCCGAGTGCGGCGCGGCAGGCGCGCCAACCTGGCTGCGGATCGCTCTTGCCACTGCGGCACAGCATCAGTAGCTGATCCTGATACCTATCCCATAGCCAATGGCCAGCGTCATCGTCGATGGTTCGCGCAATGCTGACTGGCTGGAGGCTGCCGTCGATCGCTCTGAACACAGCGTTCCATTGTTGGTTGGTCTGTCGATTCCAGGCCAGAGTCCAGACCTGGTCCTGATGCTTCAGCGGCAACAGCGGAGCAGTCGCGCCGCCGCCCTGCAGTCGCTTGTAGTCGGCCCTGAACTCGTCGCGCCATTCGCTGCCCGATTTGCGGCGAGTGATCACCGAGTAGTGGTCGTTCCCCAGTGTCATCCGCGTTTCAAGCTCGGTCAGCTGGCCCTCGCTGCTGCGATGCAGTTCGGGAAACACCAGCGCACCCTCAGTCGGCAATGCATGCCCTTCACTGACGGCACCCTGGCTGGTGAAGTAGTGGAAGCGAATGCGTTTGTGCTCGCCATCCCAGCTGTACACGGTGAGGCCTTCGTAGCGTGGCTCGCTGCCCACGATCATGTGGGTGTTGTGCAGCAACTGTCCGCCATACATCGGCTGAAAGCACTGGACATCGCGTTTGCCCTGGCCAAAGTCGGCGATCCAGCAGTGGCCGGAGAGCGCCTCGAGCGGTGCCAGTTCGACGCGGAGCTGCTCGGCGCTGGCCTGCCCGAAGGCAGCCAGCAGCACGACGAACAGCGGTCGCTTGGTGTGCATGGTCGGGTTCGGCTCAGCTCGCCGTCTCGGCCACTGGCCACAGCGCCAGTATCAGTCCGATCAGGGTGAACTGTAGGGTGTGGTAGCCGCCGTTGATCAGGAACAGCTTCAGGCTCTTGCGCTCGAACAGATAGTTAATGCCGAAGCTGGCGGCCACCCAACACAGGCCCGCGGCAAAGCCGGCGCCGAGACCCAGGGCCAGGGGCGGACGCGGGCCGAGAAACATGGCGAACACGAAGCTGGCGATCACGCAGAGTACAAAGGCCAGGCCGAAGATCAGGCCGACATTTCCGCCTTGCACCTGTTCGTCGCTGAGGCCGGCTTCGCGCTGCCAGGCTTTGGCGAACAGCAGCGGTGAGTACCACACGCCGCCGAGGGCGAAGCTGGCGATGGCGGCGGTGAGTACCGCCCAGATATTGAACTCAGGCATGTGAGGCTCCTTGCAGTGGGATCGTGATTGCACAATGCCGGATTCTGACCGGCGGGTATTGGAAAAATGTCACCGCACCACCACGCTGTTGGCATCCGGGCGGGCCAGACGCACGAACTCGCCCGGTGCATAGCCGCTGAACGCCTGGAAGTCGCGAATCAGGTGGGATTGATCGTAATAGCCGCAGCGTGTTGCCAGTTCCACCCAGGGAACCTGCTCGCATTGACCGAGCCAGGTCAGTGCCCCCTGAAAGCGGTGCAGTCGGGCCAGGGTCTTGGGTGACAGGCCGACATGGCTCTGGAACTGCCGCGCCAGCGACTTGCGTGAAATGCCAAGTTCAGTGGCCAGCTCATCGATGCCGACCTGGCCCTGGCTGCTCTGCAGGCGCCGCAGGGCCCAACTGACCGAAGCCGGGGTATCACCGCGCAAGCGGCGCCGCAGCCATTGTTCGACCCAGGCAAAGCGCTCGACATCGTGTTGGCACTCGAGCAGGCGATGGCGCAGCGAAAGCGCTTCGCTGCCGAGCAGATCCTGCAGTGGAACCACTTGTTCGGCGGTGTCGATACCGGGCAGGTGCAGGAAGCGGGTGGCGCCGTGGGGACGAAAGGCCACGCCGAACAGGGCCTGACCATGCGGTGCCTCGGTATCGATCGGGGTTTGCCGGCTGGCCGAGAACCAGATGTCGTCGAACCGTCGCCGCTGCTCGGCTGCTTCTCCGACCAGGTACTGAGTCGGTCCGAGATTGATCAGCAGGAAACTGCCACCGTTGGGCAGGATGCGGTCGCGCTGGTAGCTGACTCGGCCTTCGCCAAACCACAGGGTTTCCACCCACGGCGCGAGATCGGCGGCCGGCTGACAGCTGGCCACGCGCCAGTGGCCAAGCGGTCCGTCGGCGCGAAATTCGCTGATTCGCTGGCAGATCCCCTCGGCCACCCGGCGCTCCTGCATGCGTTGCCTGCAAGCATAGCGAGTCGCAAGGGTCGAGGTCAGGTCGGCCGCGTCCGGCATTGCCGAACTGGCGTCGCATTGCGCAGAATGGCGCGATGAAGACCAAAGACGAAATCGTAAAGAACTGGCTGCCGCGTTATACCGGCGTTCCCGTGGAGCAGTTTGCTCCCTATGTGCTGCTGACCAATTTCGGCGGTTACCTCGACCTGTTCGCCAAGCAGACCGGCGCCGAGGTGGTGGGTCGCGATCGACCGATGCCTAGCGCCACCGCCGACGGCATCACCATGATCAATTTCGGCATGGGTAGCGCCAATGCCGCCACAGTGATGGATCTGCTGACCGCCTATGGGCCGAAGGCGGTGCTGTTCCTGGGCAAGTGCGGCGGCTTGAAGAGAAAGAATCAGCTGGGTGACCTGATCCTGCCGATTGCCGCCATTCGCGGCGAGGGCACCTCGAATGACTATCTGCCGGTCGAAGTGCCGGCAATGCCGGCGTTCCAACTGCAGCGCGCCATCTCGACCATGATCCGCGACCTCGACTACGACTACTGGACCGGCACGGTGTACACCACCAACCGTCGGGTCTGGGAGCACGATGACGAGTTCAAGGACTATCTGCGCCGGACTCGCTGCATGGCGATCGACATGGAGACCGCCACGATATTCTCTGCCGGTTTTGCCAATGGCATACCCGCGGGCGCGCTGCTGCTGGTGTCAGATCAGCCGATGGTGCCGGAAGGCGTGAAAACCGAGGACAGTGACAAGAAAGTGTCCGAGCAATTCGTGGAGGCGCACATCCGCGTCGGCATCGAAGCGCTCAAGTTGATTCGCCGTCACGGCAAGTCAGTCAAGCATCTGCGCTTTGACGAGTAGCGCAGACGCTCGGCAGTTACCAGGTAAACGACATTGAAATCACGTCGGCCCGGCCGTCGGTAAAGCGTACCCGGCATTCGAAGGTCTGCTTGTCTTCGCGCGGCAGACCCGGGTCGACCGTGATGATCGATTGAATGCGGATGATGTCGCCTTCTTCGTTGGCGGCATTGGCCGACATGTCCTTGCTGTCGACCACGTATTTCTTGTCGCCCATCTTGGTGGCGATTTCTTTCTCGCAAGCCGCCACGGCTTGGCTTTCCTTGCCGCCGCACGCGGCCAGCAGGCACATTGCAACGGCGATGATAGCGATGCGCATGGTGTGCTCCCTCGGTCTGGGCCCGTCTCTGCGGGCTTCTGGCGCCACGGAGTCGAACACTCACCTGAGTGACCGACTCGATGCTCGCCCAGTGTCCGGGGATACCCCCGAAAGATCGCTGACTCGAGCAAAGAGGCTGATATTTCGCCTACTTAGCGCAACAAGCTAGCCGATTACTTAGCATTTGTCACGATCATCGGCTAAACCGCAGCCTGAGTGATGGCGCGTCAAGGTGATGTCGGCGGCTGGATCCTTTCAGCCGCCCTGGCGTCGCTCTCGCAGCGGCTGCTGACCTGAGTCTCAGCAGCCTGATCGTGCTCCGGCACGTGCCGGAGCAAGACATCAGTAGCGGCGAATGCTGGAATCCACATCACGAGCATAGGCATCAATGCCGCCCTCGATGTTGTACAGCCGGGTAAAGCCCAGGCCGCGAAAATGCTCAGCGGCGCGCATGCTGGAAACGCCGTGGTGGCAGAGGAACGCCAGCGGGGTGTCCTTTGGCAAGGCCGCCAGGCGTTCGAGGCTGTCTTCGTCCAGCACCTCGTGGGGGCCAGGAAACATGGCCACTTCGCGATCATAGGAGCTGCGTACATCGATCACCTTGGCGCCGTCAGCGATCAAGGCTGCCAGTTCGCCCGGCGCGATGGCGCGCACTTCGGCCGGCGCGTTCGGGTTCTTGATCGACAGCCCAGCACCACGCGGAGTTTCCACCCAGTCAATCTCGATGCCATTGGCGCGCGGCGCGCTGGCCAGATCCAGATGGAAACGTACACCATTGGCTTCGGCGACGATTTCATTGCCTTGTATCGGCTTGAGTTGGAACTGGGCGTTGAAGCTGGGGTCGACGCTCAAGTGCAGGCCGACCGATTCGCCGGCATCGTCGAGCGCATTGTTGATCGCTTCGGCGGCGCGGTCGCTCAGACTGATACTGGGCGGAGTGCGATCAGGCGCGGCCAGGCCGAACAGGCTGTGCAACTGGCCGTCGTTGAGCATCGATTCGATGATGTCGCTGCCGCCGACCAGTTCGCCGTCGACATACAGCTGCGGAATGGTCGGCCAGTTGCCGTAGGCCTTGATGCCTTCGCGAATTTCCTGATCTTCCAGCACGTCGATGGTGTGGTAGCCATCGAGCATGGCCGACAAGATGCCCGAGGCCTTGGCCGAAAAGCCGCACCTCGGTGCCTGCGGCGAGCCTTTCATGAACAGCACGACGCGGTGCTGGGACAGGGTTTGCTGGATGCGATCGTGCAGGGCAGGGTCAAGACTCATGGGATCCTCAATTCGATTCGATCCTGCCCAAGGTGCGGGCAAAGATTCAGCCTTCAAGTGAAGCACAGCCAAGCTGGATTGAGCGTGAGCGACTGCCCACCACCAGCAGGTCGCCAAACATAGTCAGCGATGCGACAGAAGGTCCCGTACCACCGGAATGGCGCGCTCGGTCCACAGGGTGTACAGCTTGCCGCTGGGGTGCAAACCGTCACTCGCCACCATCGCCGGCTCGGCGCCGCGCAGCCGGCTGATCGGCGCGATGTCGACCACCTTGACGTCGTGGCGGCCGGCGATGCGCTGCACGGCGGCGTTGAAAGCATCAAGCTGCTTGCCGATTTCGCTGCGATCACGACCTTCGGCGAACGGCGTCACTCCCCAGTCGGGTATGGTGACGACGAACAGACGATCCGGATGCCCACCGACCAAGGCCATCGCACGCAGCAGCAGGCCTTCGAACTGCTGCTCGAACTCGGGCAGATCGCGGCCGCGATACTGGTTGTTGACCCCGATCAGCAGGCTGACCAGATCCCACCGGCCAAGCGGCTCGGCGGTATCCATCGCCGCACTTAACTCATCGGTGGTCCAACCGGTCTTGGCGATGATGCGCGGCGTGGCCAGCTCGATGCCGTCACGGCGCAGCGCCGCGGCCAGCTGCATCGGCCAGCGCTCGCTCTCGGCCACCGCTTCGCCGATGGTGTAGGAATCGCCCAAGGCCAGATAGCGAATCGGCTGGCCTTGTCCGGCCTGGGCCAGACCGCTGATCAGCACGCTCATGCAAACTCCCCATAACAAGATGCTCAGCCAGCCGCCGCCTCCGCGACCAGATCGATGGCTGAACTGAAGGCTAAGCGACATGGCGCGCGCTGGCTGCGGGTGCGCAGCGCTGCAAGGCCCGCTCGATGCGATGGAACACTTCGCGCATCTGCTCGGCTTCAGGCAGCAGGGTGACGCGGAAATGGTTGCGATACGGCACGTTGAAGCTGGAGCCGGGCACGATCAGCACGCCTTCCTGCTCCAGCAGGTCAAGGGCGAAATGATGGTCATCGAAACCGGGCAGGCGTGAGCTGTCCACGCCGGGGAAGGCATACAGCGCACCGGCCGGCATCACCAGATCGAGGAAAGGGCTATGCGCGCAGGCTTCTATTACCGCGCGCCGGGTTTCATAGAGCCGACCACCTGGCTGGGTCAGGGCATCGATGGTGTTGGGCCCATTGATCGCTGCTGGCACCGCCCATTGTCCTGGCACATTGGCGCACAGGCGCAAGGCGCCGAGCAGATCCAGTGCATGCTGATAATCGCCGAGCCGTGTCGCCTCGCCCGACAGCACCGCCCAGCCGACCCGGTAGCCGCAGGCCCGGTGCACCTTGGACAGGCCACCAAAGCTCAGGCAGGGCAGCTCCCCGGTCAGCGGCGCCAGCGGCTGGAAGCTGGCCTCGTCGTACAGGATCCCGTCGTAGATCTCGTCGGCCATCAGCAGCAGTTGATGACGCTCGGCGATCCGAACCAGTTGTTCCAGCAGGGCGCGGGGATAGCTGGCGCCGGTGGGGTTGTTCGGATTGATGATCACCAGGGCGCGGGTGTGCGGGGTGATCGAGGCTTCGATCTGCTCTGGATCGGGCAGAAAATCGTTCTCTGGCCGGCAGTCGTAATAAACCGGGGTGCCGCTGTTGAGGATGGTGGCGGCACTCCACAGCGGATAGTCCGGGCTCGGCAGCAGCACCTCATCGCCCGGATTGAGTAGGGCACGCAGGGCGATATCGATCAGCTCGGAGACACCGTTGCCCATAAACACGCGCTGCGGATTGACCTCACACACGCCGCGGCGGATATGCAGGGCGGCCACCGCCAGGCGCGACTCCTCCAGCCCCTGTTGGTGGCAATACGGATCACTCTGTTCCAGACGGGCATTGATCGCCGCCTGCAGATGCTCCGGGGCGCGAAAGCCAAAGGCGCCCGGATTGCCGATATTCAGCTTGATCAGCTTGCGCCCCTGAGACTCCAGCTCACGGGCTCGCCGCGCCAACTCGCCACGAATTTCATAACGGACTTCGGACAGACGTTGGCTACGTTGAATGCTGCGGTGCGGCATGGCTGAAACTGGCGTGGAAACGCGCAGACTACCGTAGTTTTGGCTGCGCTGCCGCAAAATGAATCGGGATTCGGGATTCGGGATTCGGGATTCGGGATTCGGGATTCGGGATTCGGGATTCGGGATTCGGGATTCGGGAGGGAACCCCGCGTTTCCACCTCCGCCCCGTCGGCGCTTGCCTGCTCCCGCGGGGAGAAGGTGCCCGAAGGGCGGATGAGGGGCCGCATACGCCGGGCGGACGCAATCTCGCGCCAACCACTCGCTACTCGAAGCCATCGTGGAAAATTGCATCAGGCAGGCCGCAGGCCCCTTTGCTTCCGATCTGCAGCTTCAGCTGCCGTGGCGCATCGGGATCAGGAGGTTCCGCCTTGGCTGTCAGGAACGCCTCGAGCCGGAAGCGCGTGTCTTGAGCAGTGCGCTCCAGCCTGGCTTCCTTGATCACGAAGCGCGTGGCAGGCGCAGCGTCCGAGGCGGTAGTGGGCAGCGGCACTGCCAGCGTCATCATGCCGCCGATCAGGCCGCATCGAAAGACATGCATGTCAGCGATCCTCGGCCATGGCGGCCAATTGCGGCGCCAGTAGGCGGCGCAGGCTGGCGATCTCGGCGCGTAGCGCTTCGATCTCGCGCTCGTGGTGGACTCGTTGTGCGATCAAGGCCTGCTCGGCGCGCGCGGTGTCATCCGCCATGCGCTGCTGTAGGCCTTGGATGGCCAAGAAGGCGACGCCGGCCGCATCCACAGTGCTGATCGATGTAGCATCGCCGAGCCCGAAGCGTTGGTGAAAATCTTCGGCCATCGGGCCAAGATGGGCGCCTTCGCCCGGGGCGTGCCGGTAATGCCAGCGGGTGACCGGCAGAGACAGCAATTGGTCGAGCACATGACCGGCGTCGATCGGCTCGAAACCTGTCTTGGTGGCCCGCGCCGAGCTGTTGGTCCAGGTGCCGCCGGTGCTCAAGTAGGCGCCCGTGGAGGTGTGAATCAGGCGTCCGGCCGGAATGCTGATACTGCCGCCGCTGCTGCCAAAGTAGAAGCCGCCCGGTGCACGCACCAGGAACTGCCGTGGTCCACTCGATACCAAGGAGGTGCCGTCGCCGGTGCTGCCGCCATTCCAGACGAAACTGCCCTCGTCGCCGACGCCGCCGGGATAGCTCGCAATATCGCTGCTGCAGCTGCCGTCACCAGGATCGCTAGCCGGGCGCACCTTGGCGCGAATGCCGCCGGCCCAGGAATAGTCACCACCGGCACAGTTGAGACTGCCGCCGCCGACCACGCTGGCTCCACCCAGCGCCTGGTTGTGATTGCCGCCGCTGACCGTGGCCCGCAAGGCACCGGCCCTGTTGCTTTCACCGCCACCGACCGTGGCGCGTACGCCGCTGGCGAGGTTGGCTTCTCCACCGGCTACGGTCGACTCGTCGCCGGAAGCGGTGTTGTCCAGGCCGCCGGCAATCACCGCATGCTGGCCGCTGGCCAGGTTGCCGCGACCGCCGCCGACACTGGCGTGCGATGCATTGAACAGCGAGCCGCTGCCATTGCCCGCCTGATTGTCATAGCCGCCGGCCACCACGCCGTAGTGATCGGTAATGACGTTCGGATTGGCTCCGGGCAGGTCAGGATCATTGCCCCCCGGCGCAACGCCTCCACCCGACATGGTCGCTCCGCGTACGCCGGCGCTGAGCAGATTGCCGTGACTGCCGCCCAGCGTGTTGATGGTCAGCGGTAACCCATTCCAGAAGTTTGGACTGGGTTCGAGACGCAGGCCGCGGCCGTTGCGCACTCGCAGTTCCATGGCTTGGTCATCGGTCGTGCCGAGGAAGTGGGTGCTTGGGCTGGTGCCGGCATTGCCGGCCAGTTCCCAGGACAGCGGGCAGAGCGCACCCTTGGGTTGCAGCGGCGCGCGATCGGCCAGCGGCCACCAGACCTGCTCGTGTTCGCTGCGCAACTCGACCTGCAACCAGGCACGATCCAGATGGCTCGGCAATGCCTGATCATCCAGTTCCACCGAGAAGCGGCCGTCGACAACCGCCACCTCGCGGAGCAGCAGAGGTGGTGCGGCTGGTGCGAGGCCATCGGCGGAGGTAAAGGCGGTCAGACGTAGATCGTAATAGCCATTGGCAGGGATACCGTTGTCCTCAAGGTAGCCGCTGTATTCGAGCGGCGCGGCGGATGCGCTGGCACAGGCCAGCATGCCGACAGCCAGCAGATGAGCGAGTCGATTGGTTCCGGTAGTGATTCTGCAAGTGGTCATCGTGGTCCCCGAGGTGAAATGCGCAGGCGCGGCCTGACGGCACGTGCTGACTCGGGTAACACGGTTCGGGGCCGAATCCGGCCATGGACTACTTGCGTAGCATCGCCTGCAGCGCCGCCAATTCTGCCCGCGCCGTCGTCAGCGCCGCTTGATCGCCCTGTGGGTCGGCCTCACGAATGGCCAGCGCGCGCCGCATCCGAGCCTCGGCCTGACGAAGGGCGCCGGCCTTGCGGTCCAGTCCAGCCAGATAGTCGAGACCCGGCACCAGCATGCTGTGGCGGGGGCCAAAGTGTTTCTCTAGGCCGACCAGGGCAGATTCCAGCAGCGGCCGAGCCTGCCGCGCATCGCCGAGTGCCAACAGCGCCTCACCCAGGTTGAACTCCACCAGGGCAATCATTGGGTGATCGGCTCGTAGCCGCGGTCGCAGATGGTCAAGTGCCTGTCGGTAGTGTTCGGCGGCGGGATTCGGGTCGGCCAGATGCCAGTGGATGGTGCCGAGGTTGTTCAGGATGGTGCCGATCGCCGGATGATCGGGTTGGCCTTGACGATAGGCGATCAGCGCGCGCTGCAACGGCTGGCGCGCTGCCTCCTGGCGTCCGAGGTCGGACAGGGTGGTGCCGAGATTGTTCAGCGCCGTGGCCAGGCGGAAATCAGCCTCACCAAAGTGCTGGTCGTAGATGCTGATGGCGCGCTCCAGCAGGGCCACCGAGTCGGCCGGATGGCCTTCCTTCTGAAATTGGTCGGCCAGCCCGACCAGGGCATTGGCGACCGTGGGATGGCCCGGCCCCAGACGCGCTTCAACCAGGGCAAGTGCCGCCTCTCGATGTGGTCGGGCTTCGGTCAAGCGATCATGAATCGCCAGGGCATTGGCCAGGAACAGATGCAGGTCGGCTTCGCGGTCGATATTGCCCAGCGCTTGCCAAAGCGCCAGCGACGCCTGCAAAGTGGCGATCGATCGAACATCTTGATGGTCCAGCAGCAGATTGCCCCGGGCCTCCAGGGCGCTGGCCAGGCGCTCGCGGTCACCGACCTGGCGGAACTGCGCCTCGGCGGCGTCCAGTAAGGTGCTGGCCTCGTCGAACCCGCCACGCTGATCGAGCAGCCGCGCCAGTGACAACCTGACATCGGCGAGTTGCAGCCGGTTGGCATCGGGATTGGCTTCCAGCAGCGCCATGCTCTCGCGCAACAGCGGCTCGGCGCGCTCGAAATGGCCGAGAATGCGGTGAATTCGGCCCAGCTCGGCAAGCAGGCGAGCGCGCACTAGCGGCTGTTGATCGAGTTGTGGGCCGATCCGATCAGCGGCGCGGGCCAGCAGGACGTCAGCCGTCAATGCCGACGTCGGGGTCGCGTCGCTGGAACTGTACGGATCGCCGCTGCGAAACAGGTCGACCAGAAACGCCACTACTTGCTCGGCTTCAGCGCGGGCGCGCTCTGCTTGCTCGGCCTGAGCCCGTCTGGCATCGCGCTCGGCAGCCAGTCGAGTGACAAACAGGGCCGAGATCAGCAGCAGCACCAGCACGCCGACGCCGGCCGCGGCCAGGGTGAAGGGGCGCCTGCCGGCCAGTCGCTGCAACCGATACAGCGCGCCGGGGCGCCGTGCCGACACCGGTAGTCCTTGCTGCAGTCGCTCGAAGTCCTCGCGCAATCGCTCGACGCTGGCATAGCGATCGGCCGGTCGTTCGGCGACCGCTCGCGCCAGGATCGCCTCGAGGTCAGTACGGGGCAGCGCATCACGCCGCCCTTGACTGGAGCCCCTTGAAGCCGCGCCCAACAGTTCGCCGGCCAGCAATCCCAGCTGATAGATATCCGAGGCCGTGGTCGGTGCTCGACCCGCACGCAGTTCGGGGCTGGCGTAGCGCGGGGTCAGCCAGGCGCCGGTCGACGATCCAGTGGTGTGGCCCGACGCATCGCCATCGCCTTGATCGCCTTGCTTGGGGTCGCCTGGAGGATCGGACCCGAGCAGCCGGGCAATGCCGAAATCGAGCAGCTTTGCCTGGCCCTCGGCGGATACCAGGATGTTGGCCGGCTTGATATCGCAATGCACGATCAGGTGCTGGTGAGCGGATTCCACTGCACGACACACCTCGATCAGCAACTGCAGGCGCGCGCGGGCGCCGTGGGCGTGATGCTCGCACCAGACGTCGATCGTCTCGCCGTCGACATGCTCCATCACCAGATAAGGCGCACCTTGATCGCTGATGCCGGCGTCGTAGAGTCTGGCGATGCCGGGGTGGACCAAGCTGGCCAGGATGCGCTGTTCGCGCTGCAAGCGCTGCAATTCGCGCGGCGTGGCATGCACCGGCAGCAGCTTGAGTGCCACCCGCCGGGCGAACAGGCCGTCGGCGCGTTCGGCCAGAAACACCCTCCCCATGCCGCCGACGCCGATTTCCTGCAGCACCCGATAGGCGCCGAGGCGGGTGCCGGGCTGCAGCGCATGCTCATCCTCAGCAACGATGTGTTCAAGCAGATCGGGATGCATGGCGCCGCCAACCTGCAGCTTATCGTCCGCACCGAACGCGGCCGCCAGCAGGGCCTCGATCTGGCGACGCCGGTCGGGGTCGAGGGAGACCAGCCGCTGGGCCCGCGCTCCGGCATCAAGATCGAGCAGCTCGCAGAGCAGGGCGTCGAGCGATGCGCGGTAGGCGTCGTCGGCCGGGCGTTCGGTTGCGCCGCTCATGCGTGCTCCATCGATGACAGCGCTAGCTTCAGCCAGGCACGCGCGCGCAGCCAGTCGCGGCGCACGCTGCGTTCGGACAACCCCAACGCCAGCGCGGTTTCCTGGTCCGTCATGCCGGCGAAGTAGCGGCACTCGACCAGACGACACAGCCGGGCGTCCAGGCGTTGCAGATCTTCCATCGCTCGAGCCACATCCAGCACGTGCAGCGCGGGCTGGATATCACCGGCGCCGTCGGCCTCCTGCAGTTCGAGGTCGGTCGCACCGCCGCCGCGCTTGGCCGCCAGTCGGTCGCGTGCTGCATTGACCAGGATATGTCGCATCGCCCGCGCCGAGGCAGCAAGAAAGTGGCCGCGGTCGGCGAATTCAGCCGACCGCCCGAGCTTGAGATAGGCCTCGTGCACCAGGGCGGTGGTATCAAGCGTTTGTCCGGGACGCAGCCGCCGCAGCTGAGCCCGCGCCAGGCGGCGCATATCGGGATACAGCCGCGCCGACAGCGCATCCAGGTCAGCCGAAGTGAGTTCGGTCATTTCGATGTCGGGCCTTTGGACTGTCTTGGGCGGATGCCTGCGATCATGCGACAGAGTCATTGATCCGGCAAAAGCTCGGCCCTTCGTCGGTACTCACTCGGTGTCATACCGACCTGCTGCTTGGAGGCGCGGTTGAAGTTGGATTCGGTGCAGGGAGAGTCGGTTTCCGGCTTCAAAACTCTTGCTGGTAGCGCAGATACCAGGTCCGGCCGGTGATATCACCGATCTCGACGATGTAGAACGGAAAACCCAGGTTGGCGCTGCTCGGCGGTTCCTTATCAAACAGGTTGCGCACGCCAAAGCTAATACGCGCGCCTTCGCCGATGCGGCGCATCAGCTGCAGATCAACCGGGTAGTAGGAGCCCAACTCGGTGTCTTGTTGTTCCATCTCCGGGATGATCTGCATGTGCAGATGGGCACTGTAGGCCTGGCCCTGCCAGGAGAGGCTGAGATCGGACTTGCTGCTCGGCAGGCCGGGTGCGCCGTCAACGCTGCGAAAGCCTTGCCCGCGCACCGTTTCGACCTTGTAGTCGAGTAGGGCGCTGAGGTCGTAGCCGAGCGAAAACTCGCCCCAGCGTGGGCTGGACCAGCGATAACGTAGGCCGAGATCAATGCCCTGGGCGCGGGCGCCGGAGTAGTTGGCATACTGCTGATCAATGGCGATGATCTGGCCGGTGGCATCGCGGATCACCGCCGGGTGGCTGCCATCGTCGGCCTCCTGATCAAGCAGGTCGAAAGCGGGCAATACGGTGATCTGATGGTCAAAGCGCTGGTAGAAGTAGTTAAGGCTCAGGCGAAACTGCTCGTTCGGTTCGAATACGGTGCCAAAGGTCAGCGAGTCGGAGTCCTCGGCTTCGAGGTCCGGATTGCCGCTGGTGATGGTCTGGATCACCAATGGACGACAGAGTGAGTCGGCAGGCAAACTGGAGATTGGCTGCTCGCTGTCGTCGGTGCCATCGCCATCGCTGTCTCCCAGAGCGCGGCAGCGCAATGAGTCGACCGCCGAGATGAAACTCTGGCCCTGAGTGCTATACAACTCGTACAGGCTGGGCGCCCGAAAGCCGCGACCGATACTGGTGCGCCATAGCCAGCTGTCACTGCTGCGCCAGACCATGCCGATGCGCGGGCTGAGTGCACCGCCGAAGTCGCTGTACTGATCCCAGCGTAGGGATAAGTTAAGTTCGCTGCGTTCGCCGAGCGGAATGCCGAACTCGGTGAAGGCCGAGGCGATATCGCGATCACCGGCCGCGCTACCACCGCCGGCGCGACCGTCGATCAGATTGCCGCCGAATGGATCATCAAAGAGGCTGCGATAGCGATGCTGCTTGAAGTCGAGACCATACGCGCTGGCGATCTCTCGGCCGCTGTCGAGCAACCAGGGGCGGCGCAGGGTGAAGTCGAGGCCATTCAATTCGAATTCGGCGGCATAGCGGGTGTCGGTGACGAAACTCTGTGCTAGCGCCAGATCGGTCGGTCCATTGACCGCGAACAGATCGAAACTGCCATTGTCGATTGCCGCCTGCAGCAGGTCGCGACGTGCCAACCCGACGGTGTACTCATCGGTTTCGTTGCGGTCGTGCTGCAGGGCCAGATCGTAGTCGGCGTTCCAACCCTCGATGCGGCCTTCCAGGCCAAACAGCAGGTGCAGGGCGTCGTCGCGAACGTCGGTATGGCGATTGCCACCGGCGACATTGCGGTAGTAGAGCTGCAGATCGAACGGCCCGCTCAGGGTCGTATCGGCGACCCCATCGCCGTCGGTGTCGAAATCGAAGCTCTGGCCGCGGGTCGGGTTGTTGGGATTGTCGGCCGCCATGGTGGGGAAGTAGGGCAGGCCGCCGACCTGCGGCGTTGGCGCATAAGTGCCAGTCGATTGCGCCCGGCTAACGCTGAGTTCACTGAACCAACGGGTCCCGCCCTCGCTCAGCCAGTCGCCGTTGAAGAACAGCGCGCTGTGTTCGCGCTGCGGGATACTGTTGGAACTGGCGGCAAAATTGTAAAAGCACTGATTGCGATCCAGCACCGAGTTGGGAAACTCCGCCGAGCCGCCTAACACATCGGGGCAGCGGCTATCGGCACGGGTCACGGTGACGATCGTCGGGCCAGCGGGATTGGGATTGCTGGCCAGCGCCGTGTAGCTGGCGGGAAAGCCGTACTGGCTCAGCCCCACCGCAGTGAGCTTGCGATCGGTATCGAAGATCGCCTCGGTTTCACCGTGGCTCAAGGCATAGCTGAAGCTGCTGCCGTTGCCGAGCATGCCACCACTGAGTGAAACCTGCTGTTCTTCACCACCGGCCTGTTCGGGGCTGGCGAAGTGCAGTTGCACCTGGTGCGCATCGAGGTTGCGCTTGAGGATGATATTGACCACACCGCCGACCGCATCCGAACCATAGATCGATGAGGCGCCATCGAGGAGGATTTCCACCCGTTCCACTGCGGCCAGCGGAATCAGGGCCAGGTTCTGGGTATCCGGCAGGGCGGGCGAATTGGCCAGACGCCTTCCATTGACCAGGATCAGGCTGCGTTGCTGGCCGAGGCCGCGCAGATTGATCGTGGCCAGGTTCTGTTGGCCACCGGCATAACCGCTTTGCTGACGGCGCGAGCCGAAACTATTGGCCGTGCTCTCGCGCAACAGATCGGCGATGGTGGCGTGGCCGGAGCGTTGAATGCTGGCTTGATCGATCACGATCACCGGTGATGCGGTTTCGGCATCCAGGCGTTGCAGACGGCTGCCGGTGACCTCGACGGTGTCCAGGCTCGCCGCATCCTCGGCACGCGATAGCGCGCTGCCGCCGAGAATGGCAAGGCCGATGGCAAGGCTCAGTCCGCGTGGGCAGGGTTTGCGAGTTGCAGTGAATCTCATTGTTCATGGGCTCCGGAGTGGGAACGAGAGGCGATATGGGGCGCCGGCAGGGCGAAGGCGATGACCTGCTCGGTGAGGTGTTCAACCAGGGCTTCCAGCGGCCCGTCGGTGCCGTTCGCCAGGACGACGACGGTGACGTCTTGCACCGGGAAATAGAACACCTCGCTGGCGTAGCCTGGCAGTCGGCCGCCGTGGCCGTAGGCCAGGCCATGCGGCGTGCTGAATTCGCGGATGCCAAGGCCGTAGCGGCGTTGCGGCTGGGACGGGCGTAGATTGCCCAGCATCTCGCGCCACACGCTGGGTGCCAACTCGCCAGACGGCCTGACCAGGGCCTTGAAGAAGCGCCCCAGATCCTCCGCTGTACTGACGATTCCGCCATCGGCGAAACCTTGAGTTAGCGCCAACGGGCGCGCGTCCTCCAAATCGCCATTGCCATCGACGTCGAGATAGCCGTGCACCAGGCCGGCCTCGGCCTTCGTATTGGGGAGCGGGTAGGTGTGTTGCAAGTGCAGCGGGTCAAGAATCCGTTCCTGCAGGAAGCGCTGATGCGGCTGGCCGAGCTGGTGATCGAGCAGTTGGCCGACCAGCAAATACGCCGTATTCGAATACGACCAGCCCTGCCCGGCTGCAAACTTGGCGGGTTGGCCGCGGGCCAGTTCGAGCAATTCCTCCACCGACCAGTAGCGATCCGGTGCCGCCATCACCGCCTGGGTGTAGGCCGGATTGTCGCTGTAGTTGTACACGCCGCTGGTGTGGCTGAGCAGGTGGCGCAGACTGACTTCGGGCGCCAGGTCCAAGCGACGCAGTAGGCTTTCAGGCAATTGCTGCTGAATCGGCCGATCCAGCGACAGCCGGCCCTGGTCGACCAACAGTAAGGCCGCTGCGGCGACATAGGTCTTGCCATTGCTGGCGGTATGAAACAGCGACTCCGGACTGAGAGGCGTGCCGGTGTCGCGATCGGCTAGGCCGCTGGCGCCGAGAAAGCGCCGATTCGGCCCCTCGACGTACACCACGGCGCCGGGCAGCCCTTTGGCCACCGCCTCGTCGAGCAGGTTCTGAATCGGATCGCGCCGGGCTTCTGCGGGCGGTGGATTATCCGTTGCCAGCTGCTGACAACCGAGCAAGAGCGACAGCATGCACAGCACCAAGCCCAGCATCGCGACCAGCTGAAGCCAGCGAGGTGTATCCCACGGCGCCTCGGACCTGGCGCGCGAACCAATCTCAGACATCGACATTCTCTCAGCGAAGACGCTTCGCTTTCTGCCGAGTGCCCGGCCGGCTGTCATCAAATCCAGGCGAACTTCCGATAAGGAAAAGATTAAGGCCCTGCAATCAATGCTTTAGAACTTGGTTCACCGATCTGGGGCAAACCTTTGGCGGTTGCGGGGTATGGGCGGCTCCGGTTAAATGCAGGCTCCTTTTCCGTTCAGCCCTCTCGTTGCCTCTCTCTTCCTCCGCCTCTGCTGGCGCCGAGCGCCCAGCCGGTGACCCGCGCCCCTTTCTGCTCGCCGACTGGCGGGTCGAGCCCGCATTGAACCGGTTGAGCCGGGCCGAGCAGTCGATCAGTCTCGAACCGCGGGTCATGGATACCCTGGTCTATCTGGCCCAACATCCGGGCCGGCCGGTCAGTCGCGACGAGTTGTTGGAGAAGGTCTGGCAGCGGGTGGTTTGTGAGCAATCGGTCAATCGCAATATCGCCGAGTTGCGCAAAGCACTCGGCGACGATTCGCAGGCGCCGCGCTATATCGAGACCATCCCCAAGCGCGGCTATCGGCTGATTGCCGAAGTCAGTCCTTTACCGGTAACGGCCGCCGCCACACCGCGGCGCCACCTGCGCTGGGTGATCGTGGCGGCGCCGCTCGGCTTGGCATTGGCGATCGGTGCAATCTGGTGGCTGCCAGCCGAACCGAGCTGGAATCAGACCGCGCAGTTCCAGTCGCTCAGCGCTCTGACCGAAGGCAGTAGCGAAACCTTCGACCCTGCTATCGACCCGGCGGGTCGCTCGATCGTTTACGCTCAGCGCGCAGCGGCCGGTGAGCGCAGTCACCTGTTCCGCATCCAGGCCGATGGTGCCGGCCTGCAGCAGTTGACCTCTGCTGATGCCGACGACTACTCGCCGGACCTGTCGGCCGACGCCCTTAGCATCGTGTTTGTACGACGCAGTGCCGGCGTGTGTCGCATCATGCTGTTGACCCTGGATGCCGAGGCCAAGGTGCGCAGCGAACGTGAGCTGCTGCGTTGCGGAGAGAGCAGTGACAGTCGGGTGATCTGGGCCGAAAACGATACCAGTATCGCGTTCACCGATCGCGACAGCTTTGCCACCCCGTATCGGGTATTCCTGTTCGATCTGAACACTGGCGAGAAGCAGCAGTTGACCAATCCGGAAACCAACCTGGCTTGGGACTACAAGCGCAAAGGTGCCTATCGCGGCTATGGCGACTACTGGCTGGCCCGTGCGCCGGATCGCAGTGGCTTCCTGTTCGCGCGCAACTTCTACGGTGAAGAAACCGATGTGTTCGAGATGAAGTGGCGCGAGCGCAAACCGATCGAAGTGTTCGAGTGGGGTTGGCAGCTCGGTGCGTTCAGCTACAACGCCAGCAGCGACGGATTGATTTACAACGACACGCCCAACTCCTTGGTCGAACATCGGTTCTCCGATGGCGATCGACAAACCCTGCTGCAAGCAGAAAGCGAGATCTACGCGCCGGTGCTGGGCCCGGCGGGTGATCGCCTGCTGCATATCGTCTCCCAGCAGCGCTGGCAGATCTGGCAACGCAAGCTCGGCGATGCCGACGAGCCGGGGGCGCTGATCGCATCCTCCAGCCACGAATACTTCGGCCAGTACGCCCACCACAGCGAACGTCTAGTCTTTGTTTCCCAACGCAGTGGTCAGCCGGAGCTTTGGTTGCGCGAGCAAGACGGACAACAGCGACAACTATTGCGTTCGCCGTTCTGGATCGAACATAAGCCCTTGCGCTGGGCGCCCGACGATAGCGCCATCCTGCTCGAAGTCTCCAATGTGCTGCTCTCGGTCGATACCGCCGATGGAACGGTGAGGCAACACACACCCGATAGTTCCACCCACCTACCCGAACACTGGGTGGCC
The DNA here is from genome assembly GCF_014841215.1 of Pseudomarimonas arenosa. Lineage (GTDB taxonomy): Bacteria > Pseudomonadota > Gammaproteobacteria > Xanthomonadales > Xanthomonadaceae > Pseudomarimonas > Pseudomarimonas arenosa. The sequence continues at coordinate 16,063 of NZ_JACYTR010000036.1, read as the reverse complement.
AGTGCGCCCGCCTGGTCGCGCGATGGTCGGCATATCTATTTTGCCAGCGACCGCAGCGGCAGTTGGCAGATCTGGCGCGTATCGCGCGAGTTGGAGTACGAATGGGTAGCGGACTACGGTGTTAAGCGGCTAAAAGCCAAGCTGAGCGACAGCGACTTTCAGCAGATCACTACCCGTGGCGGCTATTCGGCCCGCGAGAGCCTCGATGGCCAATGGCTGTACTTCAGCAAACCGCACGAGCACGGCCTCTGGCGCATGCCGGTGACCGGGGGTGACGAGGTGCTGCTGATCGCCGACTTTGACGCCGACCATCGCCACCACTGGGAGGTACATGTCGACGGGATCTACTACCGCCCGAATACCGGCAACCCATCAGGCATTTACCGTTTCGATCTCGAGCAGAAATCATCGAGCTTGATCGCCGAGGACGTGCCCAATCAGGGGCGGCAGTTTTCGCTCAGCGCCGATCGATCATCCCTGGTGTTCAATAGACGAGAGGGGCGGGGTAGTCAGCTCTATGCGGCGCGCTGATGGGTAGGAGCAGAGCAGGAACCGCCTGGCGTTCGTGTCTCCGACAGCCCGTTTCGTCCCACCTGCTCAACCTCGATCGCGGCGGCAGACTACACTGACCTCGATTCCTGACTCTGGACGCGCCCGCCTGGGCGAATGACTTGGCGACTACCTCTCTCACCCCGAACGACGACGCAGCACGCCTGGCTCTCCAGGCGGGAGGGCAGGCGCCGGCCGGTCGCTGGTGGCAGCGGGCCTTGGTGCATCACGCTGCCTGGGCAGTGATGGCCCTGGTATTCAGTCTGGCTCAAGTGGAATCGGCCAGCCGAGCCGGTGTTGCTGTCGAGTTCTGGCCCACACTTGTGCAAATGTTGCCAACGCTTTGGCTGTGGGCGCTGTTCAGTTGGACGGCTCACGAATGGCTGCTGAGCCGCAGATCAGCTGTGGGACCTAGGCATGTGCTTGCGTTGGCGCTGTTGTCCACGCTGACCTTCTTCCCCTTCCAGGTTGTTGTCTATGCGATGGTCTCGGCCTGGTTTGCAGAGCGACCATTGCCCTCACTGGCCGCCGTTATCGAAAGGCCACCGCCCCTCATCTACCTCCTGTACGACCTCATCATGATGGCGGGTGCATTGGCCTTCGTGTCGGCCTGGGTCATCTTTTGGCGCGACACACAGAACGCGCGCGCGCGCCAGCAGGCGGAGTCCGAACTGCTGACCGCCAAACTGCAGTTGGAACAACAGCGCCTGGAACGGCTGCGCGCTCAGCTCGAACCCCACTTCATGTTCAATGCCTTGAATGCCATCGCTGGCCTGGTGCGGCGTGCCGATCAGCCTGCCGCACTGAGTGCGATTTCTGAGCTGAGTGATTTGCTTCGATACGCCCTGCGCGCTTCCAGTCGCGAGTGGGTGACACTTTCGGATGAGCTGGATTTTCTGCACGGCTATCTGGCATTGCAGCGCTTGCGCTTTGGCGAGCGTTTGGGAGTGAGAATCGCGGTGTCGGACAGCCTGCTCAATTTTCCCTGTCCGCCTTTGCTGTTGCAGCCCTTGGTTGAGAATGCCATCCGCCATGGCATTGAGCCAATGCGGGAACCGGGTGTGGTGGAGCTGTTGGCTGAAATGCGTGATCAAGAGCTGTTCATCACTGTGCGCAATCCCTACTTGAGCGGGATGACGCAACCAGGATTTGGCATCGGGCTCACCGGTCTGCGCGAGCGCCTGTGGTTGATATACAAGGGGCGAGCGGAGATAACCACGGTGATCGAAGAGCGTACGTTCGAAGTGAATCTGAAACTGGTGGACCGCGATGACGACTGAGCCGCGACGTGTGATCATCGTCGATGATGAGCAGCCCGCGCGCGACAACCTGCGCTTGGCGATGCAGGCCTTCGATCGATGGCAAGTCGTGGCAGAAGCTGCCGACACTGCCGAGGCCCGAAGTGCCTTGGACGAGCACGAGGTCGATCTCATGTTCGTCGATGTGCAGATGCCAGGCGAGAACGGGGTGCGTTTCGCCCGCAGTCTTGCCGGGCGACCCAATCCACCGATCATCGTGTTCGTCACTGCGTTCGATTCGTTTGCCATCGAAGCATTCGAAGCACGCGCCCTGGACTATCTGCTGAAGCCGTTCGATGACCGCAGGTTGGCGCAGACGCTGGAGCGCGCCGAGCAACTGCTGGAATGGCAACAGCGCGCGCAGTACGCCGGCGCGGTGCAGGATCTGGCTGATGATCAACAGGCAAAGGATGAAGGCCAGGCTCCCTCAAGGATCAAGTCGATCAGCGTGCGATCGGTGCGCAAGATTGAGCGGGTGAGCATCGAGGACATCGTCTGGATTGGCTCTTCGGGAAACTACGTCGAACTTCACTGCGAGAATCGCTGCCTGTTGCATCGAGCGCCGATGAGCTGGATGGAAGAGCGCCTTGATCCGCAGCAGTTTCTGCGCGTGCACCGCAAGGCCATTGTGCGTCGCGCGGCCATTCAAGCCGTCCACTCCAGCGAAGCCGAGGGTGTGAGCCTTGAGCTCAGCACCGGCGAGCGCATCGGTGTAAGTGCACGTTACGTGGCAACGGTCCGTGCCGCACTGGATGCGCATGATTGAGGTTCGGTCCTGCGCGAGCGCGAGGACTCTGACTCCGGGCAGTCTGATCTAGCCCGGATATATCCGGGCCAGCTGGCCTGCGCAGGTAAAGACGTGGCGCTGAAAGGCCGGGGAGGAGTTGCAGGCGTGGCGTGAGTCTCTACCGATGCTGACTCAGCGACAAGGTGCTCGCGAAAGATCGATCCCGGTACGGTTCGCCCTCATGCGGCCGCCGCGCGAACGCGCGGGACGGCATGCCGTCCCAACCCAAGTCAGCCCACTCGGCCTGGCCCGGATAGCCGGGCTAGTCGTCTTGTACTGGAGGCAACGTCCTTGGTGATCATCTGTGCCTGGATGAAGCAGGTTCGCTGGCTGGCGCAGAAAGCTCGCCTAACAGGCCGCTGCAGTACCTCCATCCTGGAAGTTATCAAGCGCGCCGACCTTGGCGCGCGACATCAGGTTGCTGAAAGAGTGATGGCCGATCCCCCGGCTGGCTCTTTTTCTCTCATTTCTTATCACTTCGTTTCATATCAATCACTTGTGGCGTTGCTGACGGCAATGTTCGCTGCGAGATTGCGCCTATCGCCGCGCTTCGTGCCCAGGTCCTGTCGGTCGCGCGCCGAACTACACCCCTCATTTTGCGGAGTCATTGATGTTGCAGCGTCCTCGTCTCGCCCCCATCCATCAGCTCGCCGCAGGCGTTCTCATTGCACTCGGTTCCGTTTGGACTCAGAGCGCTAACGCCATTGAACTGGACTGGGGGGCGGTGCAAGGCAGTCTGGATACGACACTTTCCATCGGCGCCTCGTGGCGAGTGGCAGATCGCGACGATGACCTGCTGGGCAAGGCGCACTTCAATCCCGCCCTGGTCGCTCAGGTCGCCGCTTTGCAGGCGCAGGGACGCTTCCTTGAGGCGCAGGCACTGCAGGTGGCGGCGCGTGGCCGGTTTTCGGTGAATCGTGACGACGGCAACCTGAAATACAACCAGGGTGATCTGATCTCGAATGCGGTCAAGCTCACCAGTGAGCTTGCGTTGAACTGGGACAACGGCGGCGCATTCGCGCGAGCCAGCTATTTTTATGACGTCGAGAACGCCCGCCGTGACGATTTGACGCGCTCGGCGAAGAATCTGATCGGGGAGCGGTTTCGACTGTTGGACGCCTTTGTCTACCACAACTTTGAATATGGGGACTCAGGCAGCGGCACCTTGCGAGTCGGGCGACAGGTCATCAGCTGGGGTGAGAGCACGTTCATTCGCAATGGCATCAATGTGATCAATGCCGTTGATCCATCGGCGCTGCGCGTTGCCGGTGCGGAGGTCAAGGAAGCATTCCTGCCGCTCGACGCCGTGTGGACCTCATTGTCCTTGAGCAGCGCCTTGTCGCTGGAGTTGGCCTACCTGTTGGAATTCGAAGAAATCGAGGTCGATGCTGCTGGCACATACTTCAGTGCCAACGACTTCGCCTCACCCGGCAGCACCTATGTGATGCTGGGCTTCGGCAGCGTTCCGCAGCCCGTCAATGATCCCGGTCGCTACTTCGCTACCTGTTTCACTGGGGCGAATGGCCTGGTGCAGAGTGACCGATTTGCCGAACTCAGCGACCGCTTCGGACCGCAAACTGCGGCGACGCTGATCGGCGCGGGTTGCGCTGCCTCATTCCCGCGTGCTGCGTCGCGCGCGGCCCCCGACGACGGGCAGTACGGCTTGGCTCTGCGCTACTACGCCGAAGATTTCTTTGACACCGAGTTTGGCTTCTACTATCTGCGCCATCACAGTCGGTTCCCGCTGCTTTCCGGCTTGGCCGTCACTTCGGCGGCGGCAAATTCTGGCCGATTCTTCATGGAGTATCCGGAAGATCTTGATCTGTTCGGGCTGAGCTGGAACACCTCGCTGCCAGGCGGTTGGGCTTGGCAAGGCGAGATCAGTCATCGTCCCGACATGCCCCTGCAGGTGGATGACGTTGAGCTCTTGTTTGCCGGATTAAGTCCAGCCAATCTGGCCCCGCACATCCCAGAACTCAGTTTTAACAGCCAGTTGGGTCAGTTTCTTCCGGGTCAGTACATTCGCGGTTGGCGCCAGCATGAAGTGAGTCAGCTGCAGTGGACCTTGAGTCGAGCCTTCGGGCCTGGGAACTGGCTCGGCGCAGATCAGCTGGCCTTGGTGGTTGAATTCGGCGGCACAAAAGTCTGGGACCTCCCCTCGCAAAGCGAGTTGCGCTACGAGGGAGAGGGAACCGACACCGGCGGCGGACCGGATATCAGCGATGGGGTGTATCGCAATCCACTCACGCAGCGCATCGGATTCCCAACCGCATTCAGTTGGGGCTACCGCGGCCTGCTGCGTGCCAGCTACAACAACGTGTTCGGTAGCGCCTTCAACCTTAACCCACGGTTCGCCTTCAATCACGATGTGAACGGAATTACCCCGGGGCCCGGCGGCAACTTTCTGCAAGGCCGAAAGTCCTACACCCTTGGCGCCGAAGCCATCTATCTCGACCGTTGGTCCGTCGATCTCTCCTACACCGTCTTTTCCGGCGCTGGCGGTCTGAATCAGATCAGCGACCGCGATTTCGCTTCGTTGGCGATCAAGTATGCGTTCTGAGTCCAGGCCCAAATTCGCAGGTCACAGCATGAATCCTTTTGCAAAGACGCGCTTGATGGCTGCGTTTACCCTACTGATTGGCTGCGCCGTGGCCCACTCGGCTGCCGATCCCGCTCAGCTGGCGAAACTCGGCAATGAGCTGACGCCCGTGGGTGCTCAGCGCGCCGGTGACGCTTCGCTTGGAATTCCCGATTGGGAAGGCGGAGTCGCAGAACCGCCGGCCGGGTTCGTGCAGGGTGAACATCATCGAGACCCGTTTCCAAGCGACCGGCCAACGCGAGTGCTGACGCGGGCCAACCTTTCAGAACACCGCGATCAGCTGAGTGCCGGCCAATTGGCGATGTTCGATCGCCACCCTGGATACAAGATGCCGATCTACCCCTCTCGGCGTTCCGCTGCGTTTCCGCAGCGTACCTATGAATACACGTTGAGGAATGCTCGGACGGCGCAACTGGCTGAGGGCGGCGACGCCGTGGTGGGTGCCGCTGAGGGATTTCCCTTTCCGGTTCCGCGCTCCGGTCATGAAGCGATATGGAACCACAAGCTAAAGTACAAAGGCGTGGGCGTGGCTCGCTGGAACAATCAAGCCGCGCTGACCGCAAACGGAAGCTTCAATCTGGTGCGATTGCGCGAGGAGGTGCTCGGGCTGTACTACAAACCAGGCAGCACCATCGATTCCATCAACAATGTGCTGTTCTACTTCTTCCAGTCGGTTGAGGCGCCGCCTCGGTTGGCCGGCCAGGTGCTGTTGGTGCACGAAACCTTGGATCAGGTATCGCAACCGCGTCAGGCCTGGATCTACAACCCCGGGCAGCGTCGCGTACGTCGTGCGCCCAACATTGCCTACGATAATCCAGGCACCGCCTCCGACGGGTTGCGAACCAATGACATGTCCGACATGTTCAATGGCGCCTTCGATAGGTTCGACTGGAAGTTGCTCGGCAAGCGGGTGATGTACGTTCCGTACAACGCCTATAGGCTGCATTCTGATCAGGTAACGGCGGAGCAGATCTTGCAGCCCGGATTCGTGAATCCCGACCTGCAGCGCTACGAGTTGCACCGCGTTTGGGTGGTTGAGGCTAGCCTGATGCCCGGCAAGCGTCACATCAACAGTCGCCGAACCTTCTACCTCGACGAAGACAGCTGGCAAATCATGCTGGTTGACCACTACGATGGCCAGGGGCGTCTGTGGCGCCTGTCCGAGGCGCCCTCGATCAGCTATTACGAGGTGCCGACGTTCTGGTCGACGCTTGAAATTCACAACGACCTGCTCTCGGGCCGCTATCTGGTGTCTGGCTTGGACAATCAAGAGTCGATGGTCGACTTCCAGTTTCAAGCCACACCTGGCGACTTCGCACCGCAGTCACTGCGGGTTTCCGGGATCCGCTGAGGAATTGAACGCCAGGCGACTCAAATTTGGCGCATTAAGGCGGGCGAATTGAGCAGCGTCGGTTCGCCCCTGCTTGGCTGGGCGGGAGTCAAGACGGGCTCAGGGCCGAGGGCGTGTACACTGGCAGGCCGCGACCTGCTGACCCTCCCTGAATTGATTCGCTCCGATCATCCGGCGGTTACCCCTTTTCAGTTTGGCGACATTGAGGTCGATCCGGCGCACTGCTGTTTGCGCTTTGCCGATGGTCGCCAGCAGAAGCTGACCTCTCAATGCATGCAGGTGCTGTGTGTGCTTGCCCGCGAGCCGGGCGAGTTGGTCAGTCGTGCTGCCCTGGTAGAGCAGGTGTGGCAGGGCAACTATGCCGTCGGCGATCGCGGTATCGCCAATGTCATCTGGACGTTGCGCAAGGCAATGGAGGATGACAAGGAAACGCCGCGTTACATTCAGACCGTGCCGCGCAAGGGCTATCGGGCACTTGCCGCCGTCAAAGGTCTGGCGAACGGTGAGTCGTCGACCGGGCAAGCTGTTGATGCGATCACGGCAGGTGGCGACTCAGAGAGTCCTCATGTCGCGCAGTCGCAGTTCGCAGTCAAGCATGTGGAACGGGCCAGAAAGTCGCTGTTTCGTCAGCTGTCCCGAGCAGTCCTCTGGGCGTTGTTGATCGCCTTGGGCTTGCTGCTCGCGGCGGTTTCGATTCGGCCGAGAATAGCGCTGGAACTGGAATACGGTCGCCAAAGCTGGCTGGCAGGGGCAGCCAAGCATGAGGTTAGCGCAGGCGATCACACCTGGTCGTATCTAGAAGCAGGTTCTGGAAAGCCGCTGCTATTGCTGCACAGCTTTGGCAGTCGCAAGGAACACTGGCTGGGTGTAATTGGCCACTTGGCCAAGAGTCATCGGGTGATTGCGCCCGATCTGCCTGGCTGGGGCGAGTCGGAGCGTAAGGATGATTCTGACTACGGCTATGCGGCCCAATCCCGGCGATTTGCGGAGTTTGTTGCCGCTGTGCGCGAGGGCGGGCAGATCGATCTGGTTGGACACGGCATGGGTGGCGGTATCGCCCTGGTGTGGTCAGCCAACGGGCCGCCGGAGTTGGATTCGCTGGTGCTGCTGGATTCGTTGGGCGTTGAGTACGACAACGATCTGGCGCGTGCTGTGCGGCTCGGCGACAACCCGTTGGAGGCGGCGGATCTTAGCAGTTTGCATCGTCGTTTCGCTCTGCTGTTTGATCGCGTGCCGCCGACCCCTTGGCCCTTTGATCAGGCTCTGCTCGACGTACATCTCGAACAACTGCCCTTTGAGCGTAGGGTGCTGCCTTCCATCGTGCTTCCAGAGCGTGGCGCCTTCGTGCCAGGCCAAGCCGCGTACGCGGTCGACGTACCTACCTTGGTTCTTTGGTGTCAACGCGATCGAGTGGTGCCGTTCAGCGTTGCTGAGGACTTGGCGAAGCGACTGCGGAATCAGCGCCTACGAGCCCTCGATGCTTGCAATCACATGCCGATGATTGAGCAGCCCGCGAACACGGCGTTGGAGATTGACAGTTTCTTGTGATCGGTAGGCATCGGGCTTGGCGGCAGCCCCAGCGCTTGATAGGTCGGCTTCGAACAACTTGCGGTGCGCGGGTTTCGCGCTCCGACAACTGACCGCTGATCTCGATAAGGCGGTAGGAAGCGGGTGGTACGCCGGCATTCTCGGCTACCTCTCAAGAAACAACTGAGTTCGAATTGAGCAGCATGTTAAGAGTGCGAGTCTTCGGGTCAATGGCAACAATTCGCTCGGCGACAAATCACTATCCGGCTGAGGGGAAAGGGTAGTCTGGATTCGCCCTGACCCCAGGCGCCAAGCACGTATCAAAGCGTCAGTCGAAACTTCCGATTTCGTCAATCCGATCCCTGCTTTCGTCCCTAACGGTTTGCTGATCGCAAAGAGTTGCGTGCACTCTAGAAACCCCAGTAACCAAAGCCTATTGCAGGACCATGAGACGTATCACGGCGGCCTTGGGAATCTCTGAACAAGTTCAGAGATTCCTGTGGTGCACGGATGCAGCGCCGCGATCAACAACGCAAGTTGTTGATCAGACTTTCCCTTGGTGGCGCCCACTGGGATCGAGCACAGGTCGTGTTTGATTGACGGCAGAGACGGTGCGGCCAGGTGGTGACCGCAGTCGAAACAGAGCGCGGCAGTTCTGCGGTCCTTGCCCGATTGTCGCTGTCGATCCAACCCTTGAGTGCGCGCGGAGGTGAACCCATGACATCGAGTACCCAACGTCCTTGCCTGAAAGTACTGCGGCCGCACGACGCGCTGCTGATAGACTCTGATCAGATTCGGCTTAGTCCACTGCTGGTGACATGGATGCCGGCTCGGAGCTCACTGTATATCCGAGACGTCGCGTTGACTGTGATTGCGGTGGCTCGAGGAACGGTCGAGTGTGTCGCTCGTGAAGGTCGGTTTCTTCTGGCGCGAGGCGAATGGCTGGTGTTGCCCGCGAACGCTCCACTATCCCTGCGCGCCGACCGCGGCACGCTAGCCTCTGTCCTGCTGCTTGATCATAGTCTTGTCTCTACCGTGGAGAGTGCCGCCCTAATGCACTACGGGCGAGGCCGACTACGGCTTGGCTCCTTTCGGATGTTAAGGCAGGCGATGCTTGCGTGGGCGGCCGACGACGCCGGGCCATCGGCAGAGGCAAGACGCCGCATGTTGATTGATGCAATTGTCGACGTGTCCCTGCCCAGGGATCAGATCAATCGCTGTCCTGGACGCACCAACAAGCGTAAGCGCGAAATCTATGCGCGATTGACGCGCGCTCGCTTGCACATTGAAGGTCATCCAAGTGAAGTGCCGCGGATCCCAGACCTGGCGCAACTCTGTAGCTACTCACCCTGGTACTTTACCAAGGCGTTCACTGAGGTGTTCGGCACCAGCCCGCAGTCGTACTGCCGCCGCCATAGGCTAAGCCATGCTCGAAGGCTGCTGAAGGTCAGCGCGCTCTCCGTATCAGATGTGGCGGCAGCTTCAGGATTCGAGAATCCCAGTGCGTTTGCGCGGGCATTTCACCAACACTTCGGAGAAACGGCGAGTGAAGTCCGAAGGTCGCTCGGAGTTACCCGCTAACAGGCGACTGATAGTGATTTCAGCAGCCTGTCTCAAGCAAACTAGAACTGTGTATCTTGGTCGAACCATGAGTTATGACATTGTTGTTTTCGATCCTGCTGCGGCCCCGCAGGAGTCGCTCGCCCTGCTCAGTTGGTGTCAGGCCTTGAGTCAGCGTGTGGAGCACTCCGAGCTAACCGAGGCTCTCCGTTCCTGGCATCAGGCGATGCTGTGGCAGTTTCCAGCAATGAATGGCGACTGCGCGACAGACGATGTGGATCACCCGTGTCTCACCGAGTACAGCATCCATCGTCACGCCATTTCGGCTTCCTTCTGTTGGTCGCGGAGTGCGGAAGGCGCGAGGGCAGCCTCGTTGGCGGCCGTCGAGCGCAAACTTGGTTTTTGCGACATGCAGAACGAAAGTGTTCTATTGCCTTTACGCATGCGGCGAGCGGGTTGATGCGGGTCGGCCGCAGCGCATGAGTGCACGACAGGTGGTTGCGCTGCTCGATCGAATGAACTCGGATGGCGGCTTCGCAGGCCTGACTGACCGCAAGGATGTCACTTCCCAGTTCATCTACCACGAGAATCAGGACCGCTACTGGGCAGAGATTCCCAGGCCGGAGAAGGGCGGGTCGTGCGGAGGGTTCTTTGACCGACAAGTTTGGGAAAAATGCTACGCCAGATGCAGGACGAGATCAGCGTCGTTGACATCCCTGAGCTGAGTTTCACAACCTGGAACGACTGAAGAGGCTGGTGGAGATGCAGTGCATCGCATGCGAGGCAGAGTTGCCAAGACCCGACGTGATACAGGGTACGGCGTACTTCGTTTGTTTGGCGTGTGGCGAGCTACGGGAGATCCCCGGCTTTCAGGTGCGCACTGCCCTGCAGTGGAGTGCAGTGTTCAGGGAACGCTTCGGGGTGGAACTTCCCGCAGGCTACCCGTCGGTGATCAATCAAGAAGGAAGCTGGGTTACCCCGGTGGCCGACCGTATCGGGTGCAAGAGGCTTGGGATGGAACACGAGCCTTTCTACCCGATCGGCGCCCTTGCTTCCCTGGTTGAGTACGAAGCGGATTCGATCTTTGCTGCTCAGGAGATCCGCGCAGAATGGTCGCTGCCTGAAGGTATCGTTCTGATCGAAAGCGATCCGCATCTGTGGTTGGCTCTTGACTATAGGAAGCAAGATCGGAATCCGACCGTAGTGCTGATTGATGACGAAGGCAACATTGCTTTGGTGGCCAATTCCTTCGGCGAGTTTGTCAGCCAGCTGCTGCCTTACTCCAGCGTCTACAACGATGAAGGCGAGCTGCTTATCTCGTGCGAGCAGGTAGCCCAAGGTGCTGCGATTTCAATGTCTGTAAATTCAGGAGCTGTGGACAGTGAGTAAAGCGTTTAACGAGTTGTTCGTGCAGCACGCAGGTGCGGCAATGGTCAAACAGCTCGCCTTCCTTGATCTTGTGGGAGAGAGGGACTGGATCGTTGATTGGTCGAGCGAGCAGGTTCGGTTTGGCGACGATCTGGCGTTCTCCATCCAGCTGCTCGGAACAGAAGAGCATGGAGAGTGGCTTTGGACATGGGGCGATCAGGTGAATCAGTTCGAAGCGGGCATGTTGAGGAGTTGCTTATCGCTCAAGAGGTACGGTGAACAGCATGGAATTGCCGAGTTCGTTGATGCAAGTTTTCCAACATCGGTAGCCGATGGTACGTTGCTGTCTTCGATTGCCTCCGGTCGAGATCGCACCGCCTGCTACTATCGAGCGCCATACGAGGGCGGGGCGCTTTTCTTTCTGATCGAGAACGCACTAGGGCCAGATCTTTGGGTGGGTCCTGCACGAATCGGTACGCTTCTCGCGTCGATGGCTCATCTGCATGAGCGATATCTGGCGTTCGATCAACGAGCGATGGTTCGTTCGATGTTGGATTTCTGCGGCTACGATTTCATCGAGAGCGAGACAGCCCTAACAGCGCACCCTCGCCCTCACAAACTAGCTGAACCTCCGGCCTGCGCAATCAAGGTCGGCTTCGACTCTGCGTCAGCAGTACGTGAAGTCGAAATCGTGCCCGAGAACGAAGGGCGCTGATCTCAGAGCGATCACCGCTGAACAGCCAGCGAATTGCCGCCCTGCCTCGCGGGCACCTCGCCTGACGATGAGGTAGGCACCCACATGGAAAAACGATACGTTATGAAAACGATGCCCGGGGAACTTGGCGACGTGCATCCGGTAGCTGATCGAGCGCATACAACGATCGGTTTGTTCGGCTTGGATCAAACGGCGCAGCAACCACAAGAAGGAGTGTTTCTCAAGGTTGCTATCCACTATCCGGGGCCGAAGTGGGCTCCCGTGTTCAGTTCGTTTGCGGCAGTCCACCTGCGACAACATCGACGATCGTCGTAAACTACTTAACTGTTTGGTTGTCTTATCGATATTTTGGTTCGGCGAAGCGTCGTACTCGTTCTAGATCGGTACAACACTGAGCGCCTGGATATTGCGATTGGCGGCATCACCCAGCTCAAAAGCTTGGCGTGGTGGCAACCAGCTCCACCTTCGGCGGTTGCCAAAGATGGGGGGTGAGTGTTTTCTTCATCGCGACCGGTGGAGTGGGCGATGTATGACCGTTGAAGTTGTGAGGGCGACACCCGATGTTTCGTCAGGACTCCCGCCAGCTGAACTGGGCAGGCGGCGGGAGCCAGACATCGATGCTTCAGCTCGTGAGGTACTGCGCTGCGAACTCTTCCGAAGGGGCGATGGGCGTAATGACGTCGATCAGCACCCCTTCCGGGTCGCGGGTGATGAAATGGCGCTGTCCGAACGGTTCGTCGCGTAGCGGAAGAACGATCGGAAGTTTGGCGGCGATTGCTCTGGCGTATTCCTGCTCTGCGTCCTCGACTTCGAAGTTGATCAGGATGCCGCGCGCGATCGAACCGTAGCCGGCGGGTATCGTCGAATGCTGCTGATCGAGCACGGCCAAATTGACTGATTCGTCCTCCAACGATTGCAAATGCACATACCAGTCGCTTTCGAACAGAGGCCGAAAGCCAAAGTGTGATTGATAGAACGCAGCCTTGGCCTTTACGTTGTCGGTCATCAAGACCGGGTAGTACTGGGTTGATTTCACGGCATTCTCCTGAAACATACGCGGTGTATGTAAGTGAATGATACATACACTATGCATGTATGTACAATGCGGGCATGACCAAGAGATCCCAAGCGGAACGACGAGAGACGACGCGTGCGGTCTTGATGGAAGTCGCCAAGCGCTCGTTCCTTACTCAAGGCTTCAGCGAGGTCAGTACACCGGCCTTGGTGGAGGAAGCAGGGTTGACCAGAGGGGCGCTCTACCATCACTTCCGTGATAAACACGAACTGTTTGCGGCCGTGGCCACCGAGATGGCGCGAGAAGTGTCGGACAGGGTGACAGCCGCAGCCGCAGCGCTCGACGATCCGATGGAAGCCTTGATGACGGGCGCACGAGCCTACTTTCAGGCAATGGCCGATGAGGGCAGGGCGCAAATTCTCTTGGTGCAAGCCCCGGCTGTGCTTGACCAGACGGCGCAGCTTGCGCTCAGTGATGCATCCGGCGCGCAGGCTCTGAACCAAGGGCTCATTGCGCTGCTGCCAGCTGTTCCTGGGCAGGAGGACAGCTTGCTCGCGCTTACACAGCTACTTTCCGCTGCCTTCGACAGGGCGGCGTTGAAGGTTGCGCAAGGTGAATCGCCCACGGCCTACTTGGAAGCCGTTGAGCGGATCTTCCTTGGACTGGTGCCTGAGTTGGAAGTTAAGGCGCGCTAGGGACGGTCTGAACAGGTCCATCCTGGACTTTTCAGACGCGCCGAGTTCGGCACAGGCCAAGATTGGCATAGTAGGCAGACTAAGCTGGCGCACCGTCGCGGTACTCACCGTTGGAGAATCGTAAGCGTGGCTCGCGCCTATGGTAGGTGGCGACCGTCGGGCGCCAGGTGCGTGCGAGCCGCACTATGGACGAGCCAATTGATGTTTCAACGGGTGGGTTCAATGAAGCAGCCCATGGATGGACTGCTGGCGTGCAGCGAAGTAGTCGCTGTGAAGCGCCCGCGCCTACGGGCATGCCTGCCGTGAGCCTGTCGAACGGTGCCGGACGCGCGGGACTTCAAGTTGAACAGGGTGTTCAAGCCTAAAGTTACCAAATCAAGAACTCTGCAGCGAAGCGAAGGGCCTATCGCGGTGGTTGGTTCGGCGCTGTGCCGTCGATGCGCGGAGTATGCATGGCTGATGCGAGTGTTTTGAATCTGAGGAGGTCGCAAGGGATGATTCGGTGTAGTGGTGTTGGATTCGCATTGACATTCTGGACAGGCATGGCTTGTTCGGCGATCCCAACGTGGGATTTCTCTATGCCCGCTGCCGTCGAAACGGAAGTGCCAATAAGAGGGAACCCGCTCGTGTTGCCTGATGGCGGGTTCGTCTTACTCGGCTCGAACCATGGCACTGCCCTCTTGCTGAGCCTCTACAATGCCAGCGGTGAACAGATTGGTTCGCCCACGCCGATCCGATATGGAAATCCGGTTCAGTTCGGCGGCGGCGCTTTCCTTTACCGCGAGTCTTCGACGTGCGAACCACAGGGGCAACTGTTTGGGCGCCCCTTGCTGAACTTCAACCCGCGCTTCGACCCAATTTCGTCGTCCAGCTCTAGCACGCTTTTCCACTTGGACTACAGCGAAGCTACTATGGCGCAAGTCTTGAGAGTGGGGCCCGACTGCAGCAGAACCTTGGTTCTCGAGGCAAGTAACTTGCGCGAACCGGTGTTGACTGCTGAAGGCGGGTTCGCCTACGTGGCGGGGCGGTCCCCTGGCCGCTTGCACGGAGTAGATGACAGCGGCTTGTTGTGGACCTTGGATCTGCCGTTCAGCAGCGCAACGCCGCGCCGCTTGGCCCATAACGACGATCTCTTGCTGGAGACGGGTACCGAGTTGTGGCGAGTGGGTAAGGATGGAACTCTCCGCTGGAAGACCGGGCTGGCTTACCAAGGGGTATTTCGCAGTCCCTACCTCGTAGCTGGTGACGCGAGCGGAAGTTACTACATCGTACTTGACGAGAACAATCGTCAGTTCGTGCAAGGCATCGATACGGACGGAAATCCCAGTTGGAGTGCTCGCCTGGAAGATGAGAGGCTCTCCCATGCCGTTGGCGCCCTGAATGGCGATACGCTGTGGTTGGCGAGCTCATTGCGCGGGGATCGAGTTGTTAAGTTTGGCGACGACGGTGCCTTGATAGAAGTGCTGCCGCCGCTCAGTCGCGATCAGCGTGTGGCTGCACAGCTCGCTGGTGGTGAACTGCTCGTTCTGAGTGGAGTTCGTTTCCCTCCCGGTCCACCACTGAGTGTGGAGCTTGAGCGCCTCGAGTTGAGTAGCGGTGAGCGCCATCCGGTTCCTGAGCCGAGAGCAGCTCTGGGGCGTGAGCTGCGGGGGGCTGCGAAGATCGCCACAGGCGTGGTTACCGCGCACACGCACCGCGGCGGGGATGCAAGCCTCCTCGTTAAGCTATCAGACAACGGTGAAGTGCAGTGGACAACTGAGGTATCCCGTACCCAAGTCGGAGCCCCTTCATTGGCAGGCGTCGGTCCACTCATGCTCGCCGGCGACGAGCAGCAGGTTTGTGGTTTGGACGAAGCAATCTATGGCGTCTCTATCCAATGCTTTGGCACTGAAACGGGCGAGCCTCTGGGGCCAGTGTTCAGTATCCCAGGAGAGACTATGGATAGGGCTTCGCAGCTGCGGGTGCTTGAGGACGGATCAATCGAAGTGTTGGGAAGTCCCTTCGTGTCGTTACAGCCCAACGAGCAGGGGTTGGTCAGGGTGAGGGTCGATAAGAGCGGAGAGCTGCTCGCCTATACAAGACTCGATCCCGGTGGCGAGGGCGGGTTGGACTCGCTGCAGCATTCCAACGGAGTCACGGCGATCTGGAGGCATGGGAGCAGTTCGACGCGAGTGGATGTCGTTGCAGAGGATGGCAGCACGCTGGCCAACTTCGACTTTCCCGGCTTGATCGTGATCAAGGCGCACGACGGTAGCGGCACGGTTCTGGCGCTGGATGACGACTTGAATCTGTTGCAGATTGGTCCTCAAGGTCGCGTCCACTGGATGCGAAGCGGGCTAGGTGAGGCGCTGATTCGGGCCAATGACCTGCCCGGTGGCGACTGGCTTCTGAGCTTGGCCAGCAATGGTGAGGACGTTGCACTTGCGCGTGTGGCCGCTGAGGACGGCCCCCCCGTGCCAATGTAATGCGAGACAGCTACCTCTTCTAAATTACTGAAGGTAGTCTGCTGTCATGAGAAACAAGAATCCCATTTCCGAGAGCCCCAAATCGGCCATGTCGTCTGCGACTTCTCTCCAGCCCAATGAAGTGGCTGCAAAGG
>NZ_JACYTR010000035.1 GCF_014841215.1 Pseudomarimonas arenosa | reverse complement strand
AACCCGCAGCGTTTTCCTGGGAAATTCCGCTTACCGAATTACCGTCGCAACGACGGTTGACGACGACGATCGAAAAATGGCCGAAAGCGGGGTGTTTGTTCGGTTGGAGTGTGGGAATCAACAGGGCGAGAGTTTCGACCGATGGTGTTGAGATAACAGAGTGTTCGCGATCTTTCGGCGCTGGCACGGCCCTCATTCGGCCGCTGCGCGGCTACGCAGAGCATTCGCCCTGAGGTCCTTTGCGCCGATTGCCTCGGTGATCATCCGCACCCCCTCATGAAATATCCGGGTTAGTGCCCCGGAAGCCTGAAGTCCGAACATGCTGTTCAACTTCAAGTTCAGGGGCTCGCGGCTGCAATGCGCCTGCGGCGTCGCTCGCGAGCCCATCCATGGGCTGACCTACTTGCTTCGGACAATTGAAACCACTGGTCCGGAGCAATAAAACGCTATTTGCGGCGAGCTCAGGCCAGACGAAACTTCTTCGCCGCATCGGACAACTGCTCAGCCTGCTCCTCCAACGCCCGCGCAGCGGCAGTGGCTTCTTCCACCAATGCGGCATTCTGCTGGGTGGCCTGATCGAGTTGCACCACGGTTTGATTGACCTGCTCGATACCAACGCTCTGCTCTTCGCTGGCCGCCGAGATCTCACTCATCAGGTCACTGACACGCTTCACCGACGTGACGATCTCATCCATGGTACGACCGGCATCGCCGACCAGATTGGCGCCCTTGCTGACGTTGTCGCTGGACTCCACGATCAGCGACTTGATCTCCTTGGCCGCTTCGGCTGAACGTTGCGCCAGGGAGCGCACTTCGGATGCCACCACTGCAAAACCGCGGCCCTGTTCACCCGCCCGCGCGGCCTCGACCGCGGCATTCAAGGCAAGAATGTTGGTCTGAAACGCGATGCCGTCAATCACCCCAATGATGTCGGCAATCTTGGTTGACGAAGCCGAGATATCGCTCATCGTGGACACCACCTGACCGACCACACTGCCGCCACGACTGGCGATATCAGTCGCTCCCGCGGCCAGTTGCCGCGCTTGCCTCGCATTGTCGGTATTCTGCTTTACCGTCGAGGTCAGCTCCTCCAGGGACGAGGCCGTTTCCTCCAGATTCGCCGCCTGCTGCTCGGTGCGCACCGACAGATCGGTATTGCCTGCGGCGATTTCGCCCGAGGCCTGGCGAATGGTGTCACAGCTCTGTTGGATACCGCCGATGATCGCCGCCAGGGCTTCGATTGAACTGTTCAATCCATCGCGGGCACGGCCGAACAATCCGGGATAGTCGCGCGTGATCTGCTGGGTCAGGTCGCCGTCGGCCATGCTCTGGCTGACCCGCAGGATGTCACTCAGACCGGTGTGGGTGACCTCGGCAAGACGGTTCAGTAGCTCGGCCAGACGCAGGCTGAAACCCTGCTTGCCAGCCAGATCCATACGCACGCTGAAATCACCACTGTTGGCAGCCGCGGTGACCAGGCCATCGATCTCGCTCACCACGCTGCGCAGCGAAGCGACCGTGCCATTCACGCCTTCGCCGGTCTGACCAAACACACCGGGATAGTTCTGCGTGATGGTCTGACTCAGGTCGCCCGCTGCCAATGCATGCGCCACTCGCTGAATATCGCGCAATCCCTCGTCGGTGACTCGCATCAATTCGTTAAGTGCGTTGGCAATCGACTGGGCAAAGCCGCGATGCGCCGCGGCATCGATGCTGCGGCTGAAGTCACCTCGGCCAGCGGCATCCATACAGCTCTGGATATCGGCGACGATACGCTGCAGTACCAACTGCATTTCCGCCATCGCCGCCAGCAAGCTACTTCGATCACCGTTGGCCACCTCGATCCGGAAGTCGACGTCACCGGCCGCAATGCGGCGTGCAATCGGCACCACATTGGACGGATCAGCGCCCAGCTGTCGCATCAGCCCGCGCACCAACCAGACCGCGAACAGCAGGCCTGCGACCATACCGGCCAACATGATGGTCAACGACAGATTGCGTACCCCGATGTAGTCTGCCTGGGCCTGCTGGTATTGACTCTCGGCCAGCTTCAGCTCGTAGTCGATCAGAAAATCAAAGGTCTCGGTCAGCGGCCCCAACGATGGATTAAGTTCGAGCATGACGAACTCGTTGATCTTGTCGCCGTCTTCGGCAGCCAGATACTGCAGCAGTCGCTTGAGGCTTTCAGCAGCCTTGTCGAGGTCTCGACCGGCCTGCTCGATCCACTCCCCTTCCTCCTTGTCGGATATCTCGACATCGCGCCGAAAAGTCTCCCACAGCTGGCGCGACTCGGCGCTGGCCGCATTGATCTTTTCAATCGCATCGCTGGGATAGATGTTACCCATCGCGGCATCCACCGCGGCGCGCGCCACCTTGATGCTATAGGCCTCAGACGCCTGACGCAGTAACTTCAAGGGCAGCAAGCGTTGCGTGTAGACCGCTTCCATGCTGGCATTGCTGGCCGCCATGCCGCGCAATGCAAAGATGCCGACCAGGGCCATTGCAAGTAGCAGCATCGCCAACAGCAAGTAGAGTCGGGCAGCCAATGACAAGCGCTCGATCCAGTTCATTCCGTTTCCTCGTCTGATGACCCGCCGACGCGAACGGACAACCCGACCGCGCCTCGCTCAAGTCGACTCGGCTACTTGCAGTCGGGCTTGTCGACGTACGGATAGTCCGGATGACCGACGCAGAAATCCTTGCCGCCTTCGACCGGCTCACCATCAAAGGTGGCGGTGATCGACTTGTATTTGGTGATCGTGCGGCGGCTATTGGCGCAGGAGATCTTGGTCTTGGTGGCGCAGATCGCTGCACTGGGTGCCGGCACCTTCTGTTCGCAGCTGGCCTTGCCATCGCATTTGCTGAAGCTCTCGGCCTCCTTACCCGGGCAGGCAGTGCGGGTGATGCTCATTACACAGTCGCCGGCCAGTACCGAACTATTGCCGATCAGCAGGGCCAGGGCACCTGCCACCGCAGTGAACCTAGATGTGAACATGACTCTCTCCTGTTGCTGCGTTCAACCGACTGAGGGCTGCGATCGAACTTGCCAACCGCAGCGGACTACCAGTAAAACTGCGCGCGAAATTCCAGGATGCTGGGATCATCCTGGATCGGCGTCGAGCCGCGTTCGCTGGAGACATCGACGTAGTTCAGGGCGAACTTGAAGTTGGCGTGCCAGTAGTAGTTGACGCCCACGGTCAGGTTCTGCTCATCGCCGCCGAACACCGAACCATCGTCCAGATCGGCGATGTCATAGCGCAGGCCGACTTGCCACATGCCTTTGGCCGGATCGTTCGGTGCATTGGTGCGGACCACGCCTTCCTTGTATCCCCAGCCTTCGCCGCTGATATTCCACACGCCCTGCAAATAGGCGCTATCGACGTCGTAGTCCGGATTGGCCGTGCGGCGAACCCGACTCTGCATGTACTCGCCTTGCAGCTTGAACGGACCGTTGGCCCAAGCCAATTCGGCGCCTACCGTTCGAATATCGTCGGCGTCGGAGAACTGACCCGAATCAATCAAACGAACCCCAGCCAGATCGGCATCCGGGCGCACTCGAATTCTAGCCCGATTGTCGGCAGTGGCGTCTTCCGCGTCGTACTGCACATAGCTCAGGCCAAGGTGCAGAAACTGACTCTCGAAGTCCTGAATCGGCGTGTAGGTGCCGCGGATGCCGAAACCATCGCCGCGCGCGAGTCGATGGGTCAGTTCCTTGCCAAACAGGCTGGCACTGGCGGTCCACAGCTCGCCGCTACTGGTACCCGACACGCCCAATCTGCGCGCTACGGCGAACAGATTGGTGGTCATCGACTTGGAAATGAAGTCGTTGTTCTTGGTACTGGTCAGCTCTTCCAGACTGTTCGGTTGCTTGTACTGGCCAACCATCAGGCTGTTCTGACTGGAAAACTTGTAGCGGAAGTTGACGTCGAGGAACTTGTCGGCCTTGGCGTCGTAGCCGACCACCCAGTTCCAGTCAGCAGTAGCACCTTTCAGCACCAGTTCGGCGCGACGCAGTTCGGCATCGCTGTCATCGCCGTCCAAGGCGTCGCCGTTCAGATTGGCGCGATCGCTGTCAAACTTGTTGTAGTCGGCCTGAATCAGTCCTTCGAAGCTGATCAGGGTCGAACCGAAGGCATCAAGTTCGATTTCGGCACTCGCGGGTGCACTGAGCAGTGCCACTACACATCCACCTGCAACGCGTGTTCCCAAGCTCATGGTTCCCCCTCCCCAAGCATGGACAGCCAGCAATGTGTTTCTTCGTGCTTGACATCATTTCGTCACAATTGCGTGGATTGCGACAGTTAAATTTTTATTTCCTTTTTGTGACAATCATCACGAACGTTGGCCAGACCGCTCTATCGCCACCCGGTTCAGCCGACTCGGCCCGGCGCGGGCTGCTTACCGGCCACGCGTCCGGCGCCACGCTTGATCAGCGCCCCGAAAGCCAGGCGGGTATCGTCAAGAACGCTGTAGATGGTGGGCAGGAACAGCAGGCTGACCACGGTCGAGAAGGCCAGACCACCGACGATGGCGCGCGCCATCGGATAGTAGGCAGGGCCATCACCGCCCATCTGGGTACCGCCAGCACATAGCGGCAGCATGCCGAGAATGGTGGTGCCCATGGTCATCAGAATCGGCCGGAATCGCTCTTTGGAGCCTTCCACCAAGGCATCGACCCGCCCCTTGCCCGCACGTCTCAACGCATTGATGTGTTCAAACATGACGATGCCGTTGTTCACCACCACGCCCATCAACACCAGGATGCCAATCGACGACATGATGGTGAACGTGGTGCCAGTCAAGGCGAAGAACCAGAACACACCCAGCGCCGAGAAGAAGATGCTGGTGATGATGGCAGTGGGCATCAGCATCGACTCAAACAACGCCGCCATTACGATATAGACCATCAGCAGCGCAATCAGGGTGTTACGCGCCATTTGCGCTCCGGCCTCATCATTGCGCTCAAAGTTCCCTGACAGGCTATGACGATAGCCATCGGGCAGAGTAACCGAGTCCATGACCTCCTGAATCGCCTTGCGTGCATCATCCGTGGTCTTGCCCTCGGCCAGATTGGCCTGAATAGTCAGCGCGGTCTGCCGGCTCTGACGATTGATCTGAGTTGCACCGCGCTTCACCTCGGCGCTGACTACTGACATGATCGGCACTTCGGTGCCATCAGCACGGCGCAGCATCAGCGACTGCAGATCCTGTACGCGAAAATCTTCCGCTCCTGCGAAGCGCACCCAGACCGGAATCTCCGCACCGTTCTGGCGGAACTCGCGCATTGGCGTACCACGCAACGCAATGCCCACATAACGTGCCACTTCATCGGCTGAGAAGCCGTAGGCCATGGCCCGCTCACGATCGACCTCGATGGTCAGCTCGCTGTTGGCATCGCCGGTATCCACTCGCACATCGCGCAGCTCCGGCCGCTGGGCAAGGATCGGGATGATCGACTCGGCCAGATCAGCCAGCACTTCGGTTGAGTCGCCTTGCAGCGAGAACTGAATGCCTTCCTCACTTTCGCCGCCACCCGGCCCGTCACCGCCAAAGCCAAGCTCGGCGCGCGCCGATTTCGGCACTTCCTCACGCAGCATTTCGGCCAACTGCTGGGTAGTCATCAGGCCGTCTTCGTAGTTGCGCAGACGCAGATAGTCCAACAGTCCCGGATTCGGCTCGCGCAGTTTCAGCCGGGTGCCGGCCCAGCCGCGTTCGCTGAACCAGGAGTAGATCTGCACCACCTGATACTTCTCACGATTGGCGTAAACGAAATCCTCAACGCGCTTCACTTCGTCGGAAATCACATCGAGGCTGTAGGCGCCCTTCCACTTGTAGTAGAACTCCAGCTCTCGGCCGGCATCGTCCTGGAACATATCGACCTTGACGAACTGGAAGGGCACGAAACTTGCCATCACGATCATCGCGATACCGACCACGGCGGGTCCACGGTGACGCAAGGTCCAGCGCAAGAAGCCGGCGTAGCGATCGCCCAACCAGGGAATGAAGCCGGTCTTGACACCGAGGTTCTTCGGCGTCGGAATCTTCGCCGAGAGCATCGGAATCAAGCTGACCGCCACGATCCAGGAAGTCAGCAGGGCGATGGTAATCGTAATTGCCACCTGCCCCAGATAGATGCTGATGAAGTTGCGCTCACCGAACAGATTGGGCGCAAACACGATGATGCTGGTCAACGTACCGGCGCTGATCGCCAGCTGCACGCCCTTGGTACCTTCCACCGCGCAACGATACGGATCATTTGGCCAACGCTCACGGTATTGATAAATGCTTTCCACCACCACCACGGCGTTGTCGACCAACATGCCGATGCCCAGCAACAGCCCCATCATGGTCAGCACATTGAGTGTCAGACCGAAGAAATACATGCTGCCCAGGGTCATTACGATGCATAGCGGAATCGCCAGCGCCACCATCAACGTCGATGGCCAGTGACGCAGGAAATAGAACAGCACCAGCACGGACAACATGGCGCCGATCAGCCCGGCCTTGACCAACTCGTTCAAGGAGCTGGAAACGCTCTCGGCCTGATCGGAAATCACCTTCAGCTGGATGCCCTGGAAATCGTTGGTGTCGGCAATCAGCTCGATCTCACTGAGCAATCGCTTCGACACATCAACCAGATTCGACTCGCGCTCGCGGAAGATATCCAGACCCACTGCGGCCTGGCCATCCAGTCGACGACCGAAATCGACGCGCTGCTGCTTCAATCGCACCACCGCGATATCACTGAGCTTGATGCCTTTGTCATTGATGACCAGATTGCGCAACTCATCGAGCTCACGCAGCTCGCCCACCGGCTGCACGCGCAGGCGACGCACGCCATCATCAATCTCACCGGCGGATACCGAGAAGTTGACCGCCTGCAGACGGGCAGCCAGTTCATTCAAGGCAATGCCGTGCGCGCCGAGTCGACTGGGGAAGACCGCCACCTCGACTTCCGGTGGCGGTGCCCCGGTGATATCGACGCGCGCCACGCCCGGCAGGCGCTCCAGCCGACGCTTCATCGCGCGTTCGATCAGATCGTACTCGCCGACCATATTGCGTTCGCCGGCAAAGCGTATCCGCAACACCGGCTCATCGCTGGGCGAGAACTTGAACACGAAGTAGCGTTGAAAATCGTCGGGGAGTTCATCGCGAATGGCGTCGAGACGCTCGCGCGCTTCGCTCGCGGTCAATTCGATATCGCGATCCCAATCGCTGAACTGAACGAAGACATTGCCGCCATCGGCACGACTCACCGAATTGATTCGGCGAATACTCGGCAAGGTGGCCAGCACCTCCTCGGCGGGCCGAATGATGGTGCGTTCGACCTCTTCTGGCGTCGAGCCGGGATAGGGCAGATCGACGAAGATAAACGGCACATTGACGTCAGGAAACTGCTCGAGCGGCAGTCTGAACATGGCGATGATGCCCACCACCACCAGCGAGACGTAGAACATCACCGCGCTGACTGGGCGCTTCAGACTGAGCTCGGCAAGACTCATACGACCTCCGCTTCGGTTCCGCTCACGCCGCGCTCGGCATCGAAGACTCGTTTGCGCAGGCGACCGCGCTCACGGTAGACCTCGTCACCGCGACGGTCCAGTAGGTCGTAGACGACCGGAATGACAATCAAGGTGAGCAGAGTGGAGACGGCCAATCCGCCAATCACCGTAATCGCCATCGGCGACTTCACCTCAGCGCCCTCGCCGCCCATCAGGGCCAGCGGCAGGAAGCCGAACAGGGTGGTCAGGGTGGTCATCACGATCGGCCGCAGGCGCGACTCGGCGCCACCGATGATGGCGTCGCGCTTGGCCACGCCTTCCATCCGCAGCTGATTGACCTTGTCGATCAGCACGATGGCGTTCTTCACCACAATGCCGACCAGCAAGATCAGGCCGATGAACACCACCACCGAGATCGGCGAATTGCTTGCCCAGAGCGCGACGGCGGCACCCACCAGGGCCAAGGGCACGGTGAACATGATGACGAACGGATGCAGCAGCGATTCGAACTGCGAGGCCATCACCAGATAGACCAGGAAGATTGCCAGGCCGAGCGCAAACACCAAGGAGTCGATCGAGCTCTTCAGTTCTTCACCCTGTCCACCAAAGTGCATGTAGACACCTGCACCCAGCGGATTTTCGGCCACCATCTCATTGATCATCTCGATCGCCGTCCCGAGATCGACGCCGCGCAGATTCGAGCGCACCAGCGCGACCTGACTCTGATCGGCACGATGAATCTCGCTGGCGCCCATCGTTTCCACCACCTCGGCAACCGCATCCAGAGTGATCGGACGTTCGCTCTGCGGATTGATGATCAACTTGCGGATATCGCTGACCGAGGAGCGACTGCTTTCCTTGGCGCGCACCAGCACATCGATCTTGCGATCGCGGAAGCTGTAACGGGTGGCGACTTCGCCGCGGACCTTCTTGACCACCTGATCGGCGATCTGACGCGTGGTCAGACCCAGCGCGGCGGCGCGCTCCTGGTCGAAGCGAATCTGGATTTCCGGGTAGCCTTCTTCAACGGTCGATTTGACATCGGCAAAGGCCGAATTCGAGTTCATCATCTCGGTGAGACGCCGAGCCGCGTCTTCCAGCGCTGGCAGTTCGGGCCCACTCAGCTCGATTTCCAGCGGCGTCGACAGGCTAAACAGTTCCGGCCGACCAAACTTCACTTCCACGCCGGGATAGCCGCTCATGGTTTCACGCAGGCGTTCGGTGACCTGGTGTTCGGTCTGTCGGCTGTAGTTCTTGCCCAACACCACGGTCAGCTTGGCAATGTTCTCACCCGACTCGGTAGGATTGGCATCCAGCCGCGTGCCGCTGCCCGACACGCCGTAGAGCACGTCGATATCGGCATCATCCGCATGCTTGGCCTGAATGGCGCGGACCAGGGAGTCGGTATCACGCAGCTGCGTGCCCGGCGACAGCTTGGCCGTCATCTCGAAGCGATCCTGGGCAAACTGCGGGATCAGGTCGGCCCCCAGACCGAGCACCAGGGACAGCGCGAAACCGAAGGCCACCGCGGCAGAACCGAGCACCAGGAACGGATGCTTCAACACCCGCGGCAGGCTGTCGGCATAGAAGCGCTCGACGCGTGCAAAGCCGCGCATCACATAGCCGGCCACCCAGGACAGCGGTTTGCCGATGACGATTTTCAGCACTCGCCAGATTCCGCCCAGTCCCAGACCGCCCGAAAACACCACCATCGGCAACAGCCAAAGCAGCCCAACCACGATCAAGGTGGCCACAGCAAAGAACAGGCGCACTGGCAAGGTCACCACAAAGCCAGCCCAGCGCCCGGGCGTCTTGATCTTGTTGCCCAGCCGCAGTCCATCGTCGCTGACTTGATTCACCAGCGGCCACATCACCAAGAGTTTCACGAACACCCAGGCCCGACGCCAGGCTGGCAGCTGCTGCTTCTTGGTTTCATCGCCCTGGTCCAGGGCCAAGGGCGAACGCTCTTTCAGCGAGGACAGCATCGGAATCAAGGTCATCGCAGCGACCAGGGAAATGATCAGGGCGATCGACACGGTCAGGGCCTGGTCCTTGAACAACTGACCGGCCACGCCTTCAACGAACACGAGAGGGAAGAACACCGCCACCGTAGTCAGCGTGCTGGCCACCACCGCCATGCTGACTTCGCTGGCACCGGTGATCGTTGCTTCGATGACGCCGAGACCGCGTTCGCGCGCCTTGGCAATGCTCTCCAGCACGACGATGGAATCGTCCACCACCATGCCGGTGGCCAGGGCCAGACCCGCCAGCGACATCACGTTCAAGCTCAGGCCAAGCTGACCCATGAAGAAGAACGTAGCGATGATCGACACCGGTAGCGACAGACCGATCACCAGGGTGCTCCAGCCATCGCGCAGGAACAGGAAGATGATCAGAATCGCCAGCATGCCACCCAACAAGGCTTCCTTCTTGACCTCGCTCAGGGCCGCCTGGATGAAGTTGGCCTGATTCTCCACCTCACGCAGTTCCGTTGCCGGCGGCAGATCGCGCTTCAGCCGCTCCACCGCCTTGATCACCTCCTCGGCCACGGCCACGGTGTTGGCATCGCCCTCCTTGTAGATGGCGACTTCAATGGCTTCCTTGCCGTCGAGCCGGATGATCGCCTCGCGCTCCTTGTAACTCTGCACCACATTGGCCACATCACGCAGTTTGATCGACACCCCGTTCTGGGTGGTGACCAACAGCTCGCGCATGGCCTCCAGGCCCTTGAACTGATTCACGGTGCGCACCAGGTAGCGCTGGGAGCCTTCCTCGATGCGGCCACCTGAGATATTGACGTTCTCCTGCGCCAGGCGTTGGATCACCTGGTCGACCGACAGCTTCAACTGCGCCAGGCGGCGGTCATCGATCAGCACCTGCACTTCATCTTCCAGACCGCCGGAAATCTTCACCGCGGCCACACCGGATACCGGCTCCAGACGCTTCTTGATTTCCTCATCGGCATAGCGACGCAGGCGCATCAGTTCGGCCTGTTCGCTGACATTGCCCTCAGCCTTGGAGGCGAGAATCCAGCGCATCACCGGCTCGGTGCTGGGATTGAAGCGCAGCAGCACCGGTGGCTTGACGTCGAGCGGCAAGCGAACGATCTCCAACTTATCACGCACTTCAAGCGAAGCGCGGTTCATGTCGGTGCCCCAGGCAAACTCCAGCACCACATCGCTCTGGCCGGTGCGCGAGATCGAGCGCAGCTTGCGCAAGCCCTTGACCACGCCGACCGCTTCCTCCATCGGCTCGGTGATCAGATTCTCGATTTCCGTGGGGGCCGCGCCGGTGTACTCGGTGCGAACGGTCAGCGTCGGAAAGCTGAGGTCAGGCAGCAGATTGACCTTAAGCTCCGACAGCGCGATCAGACCGAACAGCACCAAGGTGACCATCGCCATGGCGATGGTCACCCGGCGCTGGGTGGACAACGCAACGATGTTCATTATTCGCTGGCTCCGGCCAGGCTGTCTCCGCTCGGCGTGCTGGTATCAGCCACGGCAGCCGCGTTGATCACCTCCACCTTGGAACCGTCGCGCACCGCGACCTTGCCGGCCGTGATGACCTGATCACCTTCGCTGAGTCCAGAGGTAACCTCGGCGAACTCGCCGTTGACATAGCCCAGGGACACTGGCGTACGCACCACCTTGCCATCGGCCACGGTGAAAACCGCAGGCTCGGCCGCTTCTTCCAACAAGGCGACACGCGGCACCGACAGTACGCCGGCCTTGCGCTCATACACCACATTGATGCGACCGAACATGCCCGGCTTCAACATTCCACTCGGGTCAATAAACTCTGCCGTCACACGGAAGGTGCCGGTGGCGGCATCGACCACGGGCGCCAAACGGTCGATCTCGCCCATGAAGCGCCGCCCCGGCAACGCATCGACGGTCAGCGAAACTGGCAGTTCAGACTTCAGTGTCTGCAGTTCGCGCTCGGGCACATTGAGCACAGCTTCCAGCCGCTGGGTATCCACGATGCGGAACATGGCCTGATTGAGCTGGATCAGATTGCCGATCTTCACCATGCGCTGAGCAATGACGCCGCTGATGGGCGCCTCGACCTTGGTGTAGCTCAGCTCAAGTTTGGCCAATTCATGCGCAGCACGCTGGCTGTCAACGTCGAAGCGCAGGCGTTCATGGGCGTCGGCCGCGACCAGCTTTCGAGCAAACAGCTCACTCGATCGCTTGAACTCAGCCTCGATCTTGCGCAGAGCTGCAGCGGTACGCTGCACCTCCAGCTGTGCGCGCTCGGGATCGATCTGCGCCAGCACCTGCCCCGCCTTGACCTGATCGCCCTCTTCCACCATCAATTTGTGCAGCACGCCCGAGGTCTTGGCCACGACCTGCGCTTCGTCTGGGGCTTCCAGAGCAGCCGTGCCGGCATAGCTGGCTTCGATATCGCGACGACCAATGGTGGCTACTTCGACC
Source organism: Pseudomarimonas arenosa (assembly GCF_014841215.1). Classification (GTDB taxonomy): domain Bacteria; phylum Pseudomonadota; class Gammaproteobacteria; order Xanthomonadales; family Xanthomonadaceae; genus Pseudomarimonas; species Pseudomarimonas arenosa. The sequence continues at coordinate 33,859 of NZ_JACYTR010000035.1, read as the reverse complement.
GGTACCGGCTTGACTTCCGGCTTGCCCTTTTCGCCCTTGCCTTCGCCAGCGTTCTGTTCCTTGGCTTCGACCTTGTCATCGTTCTGCGCCTGATCCTGGGTCGCTTGACCACCACCGCACGCGGCCAGACCGATGGCAAGCAACAGCACACCCGCCCGGGTCAGTGAGCGTGAGCTGGTAAGACCGGACTCGCGGTTGGTTTTCATAGTGATCGCTTTCCCAGGATGGAGGTGGTTTATTCTGGTGTATTACAGCACTACAACACCAGATATGCAATTCAGTTCGGTGCAGTCTGCGCCCCGCCCGACTTTCCGACCTGTGCAGGTAGTCACGCGTGGCGCCCCTCTTGCTAAATATTGCTGAGCCGTTCACGTTTGGGACAGGCAGTGGGCGGCGTGGCGATCGGCAACATAGGCGAGCGCAGAAACTCACCATCACCCCAAATTCTTGGCAGATCGCCATGCCCCGACGCTATAATCGCGCCCTTGTGCCGAACCCGCCCTGAAACGGAATTGCGATGAATTTGACGACTCGCCTGGCAGCCAGTCTGCTCATGCTATTGACCGCCCCATTGGCCGCTGCCCAAGGCGATATCGAGAAGGGCCGCAACCTTGCTTACACCTGCACTGGATGTCACGGCATCGAGGGCTACAAGAACATCTACCCGCATTATTCGGTGCCGAAGATCGGCGGCCAGAACGCCGAGTATCTGATTGCGGCCCTGACGGCCTACCAGAAGGGCGAGCGTGCGCATCCGACCATGCGCGCCCAGGCTGAGAGCTTCAGCGCCGAAGACATCCAGCACATCGCGGCCTATCTGGCCAGCGTCGGCAAAGAAACCAACAAGTGATCTCGGAGCGCAACGGAATGACTCGAAGCACCCTGGCCCTCGCCCTGCTGCTCGGCCTCACCGGCGCCCAGGCCGCTGACATTGAAGCTGGCAAGCTGAAATCACAGACCTGCCAGGCCTGCCACGGCGCCGACGGCAACGGCATGGGCGATCCGCAGTATCCGAAGATTGCCGGCCAATACCCAGACTACCTGGAAAAGGCGCTGAAGGACTACCGCTCCGGCGCGCGCAAGAACGCCATCATGGCGGGCTTTGCCGGCACGCTGAGCGATGAGGACATCAAGAACCTGGCTGCCTTCTATGCAGCGCAGCAGGGGCCGCTCAGTACCCTGCCGCAAACGCACGCAAAGAAGAACTAGCCGATCTGGACTCGCGATCAAGCGAGTCGTGGCTGAATCAGCGGGGCGAGGTGATGACACACCTCGCCCTTCGCTTTTCTGCGCGCTTGATCCAGGCAAGCCGGCATAATTCAAATGGTGGACCCACTTGAGTGAGACTGCGCAGCAGCCGTTGCCACGCAACGGCCGACCGAGCGCAGCGCCCTGCCTTGGCAGCGAGGAAGCGCGCAGACTGCGCAGCGGCCGAACGAGAGCCGTGCCAGCGACGAAAGACCGCGGACACTTTGTCAACCGGCGATGAACTGTCGGAGAACGTTGCTGTGCCTGGACTGGCGGTGTCTTTCGGCGCGTCGTCACCAAATATGCGGGCTAGAATATGCGCCCCGTTCAACTGAGTGGCCGGCGGCAGAACCGCCCGGCCAGCGGAGCTCCCATGCTTGATCATTCTCTGACTGCGCTTTCGCCCATCGACGGCCGTTACTCGGCCAAGGCTCACGCCCTGCGACCGGTGTTTTCCGAATATGGCCTGATCAAGGCGCGGGTCAAGGTGGAAATCGAGTGGCTGATAGCGCTCGCCGCAGAGCCGGGAATCGGCGAGCTGACCGGATTCTCGGAGCACACCATCGAGCGCCTGCGTGAGCTTGCCGAAAACTTCTCGGTGGCCGACGCCGGGCGCGTCAAGGAAATCGAAAAAACCACCAACCACGACGTCAAGGCGGTTGAGTACTTCATCAAGGAACGGCTGCAAAGCGATGCCAAGCTATCGGCGGCGCTGGAGTTCGTCCATTTCGCCTGCACCTCGGAAGACATCAACAATCTCAGCTACTCGCTGATGCTGAAGGAAGGGCGCGACACCGTGCTGTTGCCCGCCCTCGATGGCGTGCTCGACACGCTGCGCGAGATGGCGCGCGACTACGCTGGCTTGCCCATGCTGTCGCGCACCCACGGTCAAACCGCCTCCCCGACCACGGTCGGCAAGGAAATCGCCAACGTCGTGGCTCGACTGAGCCGCCAGCGCCAGCGTATCGCCGCGGTGGAACTGCTGGGTAAGATCAATGGCGCGGTGGGCAACTACAATGCCCATGTCGTGGCCTATCCGAACGTCGATTGGCCGGCCTTGTCCAAACGATTTGTTGAGGGACTCGGCCTCACCTGGAACCCCTACACCACTCAGATCGAACCACACGACTGCATCGCCGAGCTATGCGATGCCGTGCGACGCACCGGCATTATCGGCATTGATCTATGTCGAGACATCTGGGGCTATATCTCGCTGGGCTACTTCAAGCAGGCCTTGAAGGCGGGAGAGATCGGCTCGTCTACCATGCCGCACAAGGTCAACCCGATTGATTTTGAGAACGCCGAGGGCAATTTTGGACTGGGCAATGCACTGTGCGACCACTTCGCCAGCAAGTTGCCAATCAGCCGCTGGCAGCGCGACCTCACCGACTCCACCGTGCTGCGCGCCCTGGGCACGGCATTCGGCCATCATCTGATCGCGTTCGGCGCCCTGTCGCGCGGCCTCGGCAAGCTCAAGGCTGCGCCGGAAAAACTGGCGTCCGATCTCGATGCCGCCTGGGAAGTACTGGCCGAGCCGATCCAGACGGTGATGCGCCGCTACGGCCTTCCCAACCCTTACGAGCAACTCAAGGAGCTGACCCGCGGCCGGGAAATCAGTGCGTCCAGCCTGCGTGATTTCATTGCCAACTTGAACATCCCGGTCGAGGCGAAAGAGCGCCTGCTTGATCTCAGCCCGTCCAACTACATCGGCCTGGCCGAATCCTTGGCCAGCGATATCTAATGGCGGAGTTTCCGATCGAAGTGAGAGCCAGCCGCCAGCAGCGGCTCGGCATGCCGGTGAACACGTTCCTGCGCGATTACTGGCAACAGCGACCCTTGCTGGTGAGAGGCGCGTTCGCACCTTGGCGCGACCCGCTCTCGGCAGAGGATCTGGCCGGTCTGGCATGCGAGGACCTGGCACTGGCCCGCCTGATTCGCCTCGACCGCAAACGCAATCACTGGAGCGTGGAACGCGGCCCCTTCGACGAGCAGATCTTCCCTGCCCTGCCCAAGCGCGATTGGACGGTGCTGGTTCAGGATGTCGACAAATGGGATCCGGACGTTCGCCAACTGCTTGACGTCTTCGAATTTCTGCCCCGCTGGCGCATTGATGATGTGATGGTGAGCTTCGCCGCTCCCGGCGGTTCCGTCGGCCCGCACACCGATCATTACGATGTATTCCTGATCCAAGGCAGTGGCCAGCGACGCTGGCAGCTCGACCTGCGCGGTCACGCGGCGCGCTTTCGCCAGGACAGTGAGCTGAAGCTGCTGGAAAACTTTCAGTCCGACGTGGACTGGCTATGCCAACCGGGTGACATGCTGTACCTGCCGCCCGAAGTCCCGCACTTCGGCGAAGCGACATCGGCCTGCCTGACCTTCAGCATCGGATTTCGCGCACCCTCGCGCAGCGAACTGCTGGCCGATCTGGCCGATCATCTGGAAACCACGGACGACGGCCTGACCCGCTTTGCCGACCCGGGAAGGCAACCGGTGCGCGATAGCGGCCGCATTGAGCCGGACGATCTCGATCGCGTCCGCGACCTGCTGCGTCAGACCGCCGAACTCAGCGACGCAGCGCTTAGCGAGTGGTTTGGGCGCGCCATGACCCGCTATCGCAATCCCGGCCTGCTGGCTGCTCCGCCAAAAGCCATCAGCAAGGCACAGCTGATCAAGCGCCTGCAAGCGGGAACCCATCTGGTGCGCCATCCATTCACCCGACTAGCCTGGCGGGCCAGCCGCCCCGGCGCCCGGCTGTATGCCCTTGGTGATGCTCTGAGCACCTCAACCAAACTCGCCTCGACCCTATGCGGCTCGCTGCATGGTGATCTGGCATGGTTCGAGCAGCTGAGCGAAGATGAGCAACAGATCGTGCTGCAGTTGGTCAACACCGGCCACTTGGCGATCGAGCGCGCCTGAGGCGCTGCCGAGCGGCTGCTCCCTGCGGCCCGATAGGGCAAGGATGGACCGGCGACGCCGCGACCGTGGCCGCCGAGAAATGCCGGAAAGCAGAATTTCGGCATCCCGATAGAGGAGAGTGAACATGATTGCGGAGGGCTTCTTCGTCGAAATGGCCGACTTTGAGCGCGATCGCTCCGCAATCGCCGCGATTCGCGAACCCGTCTTCGAGGTCGAGCAACAAGTGCCGCACGATGTGGTGTGGGACGATCTTGACCCCCGATCGCAGCACGCGCTGGCCCGAGACCCACAGTGCAAGCCGATTGGTGCTGGCCGCCTGACGCCCGACTTCAAGATCGGCCGCATGGCGGTGCTGCCCGAGTGGCGCAATCGCGGCGTAGGCGCCGCCCTGCTGCAGGCATTGATCGACCGCGCCCGAGCCCGCCACGCGCCACAGGTGTGGCTGCACGCACAGGTCGAGGCAATCGACTTTTACCGGCATCACGGATTCGAGCCCGAAGGTGAGCAGTTCATCGAAGCCGATATTCCGCACCAGTTGATGCGACTCGTGCTATCCGAACTTCCGCCGCTTGAGCGGGATGCGCCGCCACCGGTGGTGGCCACCGAGGAAATCGAATTCTCCGATCTCGATCGCGCCCACGAGCTATGCCTGGAGCTGCTTAAATCGGCCAAGCACCAACTCTGGATCTACACCCGCGACCTCGACCCGGAATTGTTTCGCGGGCCGAGCATCGAAGCTGAGCTGCGCAGGATCGCGACCAGCGGCAGGCAGGCGCAGATCCTGATTCTGGTACAAGACCTGGAAACCGCAGGGCGCAACGGCGGCGCACTGCTGGCGCTGGCGCAAAGGCTGTCCAGTACGGTCAGCATTCGACAACCCGAGACCGAAGAGCATCTGCAGTTTGCCGGTTGCTATCTGCTCTCCGATCAATTTGGCGTTATGGAGCGACCCATCGCCAGCCGATTCGAGGGCAGCATGCAGTTGCGCGCCCCCGGCCGACAACGCCAACGACTGGACGATTTTCGGCAGGCCTGGGAACACAGCCGCAGCGCCACGGAACTCCGCGTGCAATCGCTCTGAATGAATTCCATTTGATTAGCACCGAAAAGCCACGAACTTCAGATCAACCCGCTATAATTCGCGGGCCTCGGCGTCCTCCGGTGAATCGCGACCGGAGCGGCACAAGGCGGATTGTGGCTTGGCGGTCGTCCGCGACCCCGGCCACAGCTCCGGTTGAACCGCGTGTTCGTCACGCCCCGCTCAGCCACGCAACAAACCTAGTCGTGCTTCCCTTTCACACAACAAATCCCGGACCAAGACTCGCCCCCGGGCAAGGGCCATCGTGAACAGCCTGATCGAGCAGTTTCTGCAGTCGTCGCATATTTCTGGCGGCAATGCCGTCTTCGTGGAGCAGATGTACGAGCGCTATCTGGTGGATCCCACCAGCATCGACGGCGCTTGGAAAGCCTATTTCGACTCGCTGGGCGGTCGTGGCACGGATATTCCGCATGGCCCGATCATTGAGCACGTTGCCGCGGCGGCGAAGCAAAAACGGGTCAACCGCTCCTCTACGGTTGCCGTGGATAACGAGGCAGCGCGCAAGCAAGGCGCCGTGCTCAAATTGGTCACTGCCTTCCGCTCTCGCGGCCACCTGCAGGCCGACCTCGATCCGCTGGGCATGACATCGAAGCCAGACGCGCCGGATTTGGGCCTGGCGTTCCATGGTCTGAGCGAAGCCGATCTCAACACCGAATTCAGCACTGGCACTTTCGGTGGACCGGAGCGGATGCGTCTGCGCGACCTGATCGGCCACCTGAAAGCGACTTACTCCGGCCCGATCGGTGCTGAGTTCATGCATATCACGGTGGCCGAGCAGCGCCGCTGGGTCTACGAACGACTCGAGCGCGCCGGCGGCAGCTACCCGATCGACGGCGACGGCAAGCGCCGCATCCTGCAGAAACTAACCGCGGCCGAGGGTCTGGAGCGCTATCTGCACACCAAGTACGTCGGCCAGAAGCGATTCTCGCTGGAAGGGGGCGACAGCCTGATTCCGATGATGGACGAGCTGGTGCGCCGCTCAGGCAGTGGCGGCGTGCGTGAGCTGGTGATTGGCATGGCCCATCGCGGCCGCATCAATGTGCTGATCAATACGCTCGGCAAGCCAGCACGTATGTTGTTCGAGGAGTTTGAAGGCAAGCACGATGGCCCGGTGGATCCGGCCCATTCCGGCGACGTGAAGTACCACATGGGCTTCTCCTCCGACGTGCAAACCCCGGGCGGTGCCATGCACTTAGCCCTGGGCTTCAACCCCTCGCACCTGGAAATCGTCGATCCGGTGATTGCCGGCAGTGTGAAAGCGCGACAGACGCGTCGCGGCGACGCCAACCGCGAGCTGGTCATCCCGATCCTGATCCACGGCGACGCCGCGTTTGCCGGTCAAGGCGTGGTGATGGAGCTGCTGCAAATGTCGCAAGCCCGAGGCTTTGCGGTTGGCGGCACCGTGCACATCGTGGTCAACAATCAGGTCGGCTTCACCACGTCGCGTCCGGACGACGCGCGTTCGACGCTGTATTGCACCGACGTCGCGAAAATGGTCGGCGCCCCGGTGCTGCACGTGAACGGCGACGATCCCGAGGCGGTCATCTTCTGTGCCCAGCTGGCGCTGGATTTCCGCCAGACCTTCAAGAAGGACGTGGTCATCGATCTGGTCTGCTATCGCCGCCACGGCCACAACGAGGCCGATGAGCCGGCGGCGACCCAGCCGTTGATGTATCAGAACATCCGCAAGCGCAAGACCACCCGTGAGCTGTACGCCGAGAAGCTGGCTGGCGGCGGCGTGGTGTCGGCAGATGATGCCAAAGCCATGATGGACGACTACCGCGATCTTATGGATCGCGGCGAAGGCGCCGTGGAACTGGTCAGCGGGGTGATTGACGAGTTCGCGGTGGACTGGTCGCCCTATCTGAAAGGCAACCTGGAAGACCCGGTCAATACGGCAATCAACAAGGAAGCGCTGGTTCAGCTGGCAAAGCAGATCAACACCCTGCCGGAAAACGTCGTGCCGCACGGACGGGTGGCCAAGATCTACGAAGACCGACTGAGGATGACCGCCGGTGAGATCGATATGGATTGGGGGTTTGCCGAAAACCTTGCCTATGCCACGCTCATCCGCGAAAACTACAAGCTGCGTCTGGTTGGCCAGGATGCCGGTCGCGGCACCTTCTTCCATCGCCATGCGGTGATCCACGACCAGAAATCCGGCTCGTCCTACATGCCATTGCGCGAGCTGAACAACAAGCCTGCGCATGCCGTGATCATCGACTCGCTGCTAAGCGAGGAAGCCGTGATGGCGTTCGAATACGGCTACGCCACCGCCGACCCGACCACGCTGAACATCTGGGAAGGTCAGTTCGGTGACTTCGCCAACGGCGCCCAGGTGGTCATCGACCAGTTCATCACCTCGGGCGAAGCCAAGTGGGGGCGCCTGTGCGGGTTGGTTCTGTTCCTGCCGCACGGCTACGAAGGTCAGGGCCCGGAGCACAGCTCCGCGCGCCTTGAGCGCTTCCTGCAGCTGTGCGCACTCAACAACATCATGGTCTGCACGCCAACCACGCCAGCGCAGATGTTCCATATGCTGCGTCGCCAAATGAAAATGGCCACTCGCAAGCCTTTGATCGTGATGACGCCGAAGTCGATGCTGCGTCATAAGCTGTCGGTGTCGACGCTGGACGATCTGGCCAAAGGCGAGTTCCAACGCATCATCCCCGATCATCGGGTCAGCGATGCAACGAAGACCAAGCGCGTGGTGATTTGCGCCGGCAAGGTTTACTACGATCTACTGGAAGAGGCCGACAAGCGCGAGATTAAGGATGTCGCCCTGGTTCGCGTCGAGCAGCTGTTCCCGTTCCCGCGCGAAGCTCTGATCGAGGAATTGAGCCGCCACGGCAAAGCCAAGGAAGTGATCTGGTGTCAGGAAGAACCACAGAATCAGGGCGCCTGGTACCAGGTGCAGCATCACCTGCGCTACTGCCTGCGTGAGGGACAATCGCTAAGTTATGCCGGCCGGGTGCGTTCGCCCTCGCCTGCCTGCGGTCACTTCGCCAGCCACCAGCGCGAGCAGGCCAAGCTGGTTGAGAATGCCATCGCGGCTGAATTCAAGACCGACGATCACGCTGAATGATTGTGACCATGGATGGCCCCGAGATTCGCATCGAGGCCATCTGCGCCCCAACTAAACACTAAGCTAAGAGCACGCCCATGAGCACTGAAGTCAAGGTTCCCGTTCTTCCCGAGTCAGTTTCTGACGCCGTTATCGCCAGCTGGCACAAGAAGGTCGGCGATTCGGTGAAACGCGATGAGAATCTGGTCGATCTGGAAACCGACAAGGTAGTGCTGGAAGTACCGTCACCGATTGATGGTGTGATCAAGTCGATCAGCGCTGAGGCCGGCGACACTGTCACCAGTCAGCAGGTGATTGCAGTCATCGAGGAAGGTGCGTCGGGCAAATCCTCAGATAGCAAGCCCAAGGACAAGGAAGAAGAGAAGGGCGAGAAGAAGTCCAAGGACAAGGACGAAAGCAAGAAAGACGACGAGAAAAACGACAAGCCCGACACCTCGGAGCTTTCACCGGCCGGACGTCGCGTTGCCGAGCAGCACAACATCGATGCCAGCAAGGTCGAAGGCACCGGCCGTGGCGGTCGCGTAACCAAGGAAGATCTGGTCAAGCACATGAATGCGCCGGCCAAGGAATCCTCAACCGGCACCCCGATGGGTGATCGCTCGGAACAGCGTGTCGCGATGACCCGCATGCGCTCGAAGATCGCCGAGCGGCTGATGCAATCGAAGAACTCGATTGCCATGCTGACCTCGTTCAACGAGATCAACATGGGCCCGGTGATGAAGATGCGCAAAACCATGCAGGAGCAGTTCGAGAAGACCCACGGCGTCAAGCTGGGTTTCATGAGCTTCTTTGCCAAGGCAGCAGCCAACGCCCTGCAGCGTCACCCCATCATCAACGCCTCGGTCGACGGCAATGATGTCATCTATCACAACTATGCTGACATCTCGATCGCGGTGGCCACCGACAAGGGTCTGGTGACCCCGGTGCTGCGCAACGTCGAGCAGATGAGCTTTGCCGACATCGAGAAAGCGATCGGCGACTACGCCCGCGCTGCTCGCGAAGGCGGCCTGAAGTTGGAGGATCTGCAAGGTGGTACCTTCACCATCACCAATGGCGGCACCTTCGGATCGCTGTTCAGCACCCCGATCGTCAATCCGCCACAGTCCGCCATTCTCGGCATGCATGCGATCAAGGACCGCGCCATGGTCGAGAACGGCCAGGTCGTCGCCGCCCCGATGATGTACGTAGCGATCAGCTACGACCACCGCATCATCGACGGCAAAGATGCCGTGCTGTTCCTGGTCGACATCAAGAATCAGCTGGAGAATCCGCATCGCATGCTGCTCGGGCTGTAGGCCCGAGCAGCCGGGATTCGGGATTTGGGATTCGGTAACAGCCGCTTCGAACCCAGACCTAACGCATCTCGCCGCAACCCAACGGCTTGCGGCGAATTGCTCTTACGAATCCCGAATCCCGACTCCCCCATCCCGGATCTAAAGACATGAGCGAACAACACTACGACGTCATCGTGATAGGCGGTGGACCCGGCGGTTATGTGGCGGCGATTCGCGCCGCACAATTGGGCATGAAGACAGCCTGCATCGATGCCACGCGCGGCAAGGCCGATGGCAAGATGGCACTCGGCGGTACCTGTCTCAATGTCGGCTGCATTCCATCGAAGGCCCTGCTGGATTCCTCGCGCCAGTTCCACAACCTGACCCATATGTTCAAGGACCATGGGATCAGCGCCGACAACGCCGCGATCGATGTCGGGACCATGATCGGTCGCAAGGACAAGATCGTTAAGCAGTTCAACGGCGGTGTCGCCCAGTTGTTCAAGGCCAACAAGGTCACTGCCATCCACGGCAAGGCCACCCTGCACAAGGGGCGCAAGGTGGTGGTCAAGGGCTTCGACGATAGCGAGCAGACCCTCAGCGCCACCAATGTCATCATCGCCTCGGGCTCGATTCCGATCGAGCTGCCGTTCGCCAAGTTCGATGGCAAGCACATCGTCGATAACGAGGGCGCGCTGGACTTCGATTCGGTGCCGCAGCGCTTTGGCGTCATCGGTGCTGGTGTGATCGGCCTCGAACTGGGCAGCGTGTGGAAGCGCCTCGGCGCCGACGTCACCATCATCGAGGCACTGCCGGATTTCCTCGCCGCCGCCGACGCCGATGTCGCCAAGACAGCCGCCCGCGAATTCAAGAAGCAGGGCCTCGACATCAAGCTGGGCGCCAAGCTGTCGAAAGCCGAAGTGAAGGGCGACGAAGTCCATGTCACCTACAGCGACGCCAAGGGCGAGCAGAGCGCAGTGTTCGACAAGCTGCTGGTCTCGGTGGGCCGTCGCGCCTACACCCAGGGCCTGTTGGCTGACGATGCTGGCGTGCAACTGACCGATCGCAGCCTGATCAAGGTCGATGACCACTGCCACACTGGTGTCGATGGTGTCTGGGCAATCGGTGACTGCGTGCGCGGCCCGATGCTGGCCCACAAGGCCAGCGAAGAAGGCATCGCTGTCGCCGAAATGATTGCCGGCCTGCCCGGCCATATCGACTTCAACACCGTGCCGTGGGTGATCTACACCGAGCCGGAGATTGCCTGGGTCGGTCGCACCGAGCAGCAATGCAAGGACGAAGGTATTCCTTACAAGACGGGTAGTTTCCCCTTCGCGGCAATCGGTCGTGCAGTGGCCATGAACGAAACTGCCGGCCTGGTAAAAGTGATTGCCCACGCTGAGACCGATCGGATTCTCGGTATGCACCTGTGCGGTGCCAACGTATCGGAGTTGGTGCACGAAGGTGTGGTAGCCATGGAGTTCAAGGGCTCGGCCGAAGACCTGGCGCGCATCTGCCACGCTCACCCGACCTTGTCCGAGGCCGTGCACGAAGCCGCTCTGGCGGTCGACAAGCGGGCCATTCACAAGGCCAACTAGCAGGCCGTTTGCGCTGAAAACCTCCACGATGGAGATCTCAGCAGCCTGCTAGGGCTTAACGATATATGGTGGGCGGCACGCCCACCCTACGTTTAGCCCGGATAGTTCATGAGGGTGCGCGGATGACGTCATGAAACATCCGCGTTAGCCCCTCTCCCCGTGGGAGAGATCGATGCGCACTGATTTTCGCGCGCCGGCTGGTGCCCCGGAACTCCCTCCCCGATGTTCGGGGAGGGCCGGCGTGGGGTTAGGGAGCCGATCTTTGCCTGCCCAGGGGCCTCGCATAGCGAGGTTCCTGGGTAAGGGTTGGGGTGAGGGCCGGGTGTCGAAGGTGTCTTGAAGAGAACTGACACCAGCGACCCACTTGTACCCTGGTCTATCGATGCCGCCTTTCAACATCAGCCGAGACCAACACCATGAGTTCAACCGAAGCCTTTCAAGCCTTTCGTATTCATTCCAGCGGCGGCAAGGATTATCGCCCTGGCCTTGAAACCATCAGTGCCGATGAGCTGTCTCCCGGCGAGGTGCTGATCAAGACAGCCTATTCCTCAGTCAACTTCAAGGATGCGCTGGCCGGCACCGGGAAAGGCAAGATCCTGCGCCACTTTCCGCTCAATGGTGGCATCGATGTCGCCGGACATGTGGTGGCTTCGACCGACCCTGACTTCAAGGAAGGTGACGCCGTCCTGTGCACCGGCTGCGGTCTGTCGGAGACGCGCGACGGCGGCTACGCGGAGTACGCCCGACTGGAATCGAAGTGGACCATCCCACTGCCCAATGGGCTCACCCTGAGAGAGAGCATGATTCTGGGCACGGCCGGCTTCACCGCCGCACTGGCCCTGTATCGAATGCAACAGAACGATCAGTCGCCCGAGATGGGCCCGATCGTGGTCACCGGAGCGACCGGCGGCGTCGGCATGCTGTCGATCGATATTCTCTCTCAGGCCGGCTACGAGGCACACGCCATCACCGGAAAGTTCGAGCATCTGGACTTCCTGACCGATCTCGGGGCCAAGCAAGTGGTGTCGCGCAAGGAACTGTATTGGGGCCAGAATCCGCTGGAGAAGGCGATCTGGGCCGGCGCGATCGACAGTGTAGGCGATGAGATGCTGAACGGCCTGACTCGGGTGATCAAACCCTATGGCAATATTGCGTCCTGCGGCTTGGCGGCAGGCCCGGCACTGGCTACCACCGTCATGCCTTTCATCATTCGTGGGGTTTCCCTGCTGGGTATCGCCTCAGCGGGCACCGCCAGACGAATTCGCGACATCGTCTGGGCCCATCTGGCCTCGGACTGGAAGCCACTCCATCTCGACGCCATCGCCACCCGCGTGGTCGGCCTGGAACAGCTGCCAAAGGTGTTCGAGAGCATGCTCAGCGGCGATTCGTTTGGACGCACGCTGGTGGAGATAGGCGATTGAACAGGTGATGCAGGTCAGGTGTGAGGTGCAGAGGGTCGTATTTGCCGATCACCGCCCTTCTGTGCAACCCCTTGAACGGCTATCATCGGATATCAAGCGCAGGCCGCGCACTGTGAAACTGGAGACCCTATGGCACGTGTTCTGATTGTCGACGATTCCCCTTCCCAGCTGATGGGCATGAAGCGAATCGTCGAGAAGCTGGGCCACGAGATCATCACCGCCGAAGACGGCCAGCAGGGCGTGGAAGTCGCCAAGCGCGAAATCCCCGATCTGATTCTGATGGACGTGGTGATGCCCAATCTGAATGGGTTTCAGGCCACCCGCTCGATCTCGAAAGAGCCCTCGACCGCACACATTCCGATCATCCTGGTCACCACCAAGGATCAGGAAACCGACAAGGTCTGGGGCATGCGCCAAGGTGCCAAGGCGTATCTGACCAAGCCGGTCAATGAAGCTGCCTTGGTGAAATTGGTGCAGGAGCTCCTGCCAGCCTGATTGCTTGGCGGCGTTCGGCAAAGGGCCCGCTTGCGGGCCCTTTGCGTTTCTGTGTTCGGCCATGTTTGCCGATCCAGCCGGCCGATCACCTTTCTCGCACTGGAAGCACGCCCTGCTATGCCCAAGCTGGCCGTAAAGCCACCCTCTCCTCAATTGCCTAAAGTGGCAGCAACGTCGCGATTGTCTACAGGATCACCAAGCGGAATCATATCCAGACCTTCGGCCTGCCAGCCGCCGCCCTGCTGACCTGGATAGGTCAATGCGCTGTCCAGTCGCAGACGCTGCGGAGTCAGCATATGCAGATCCACGGTGCCAGCCGGCTCCAATCGCACCGGAAAGGTAAGGTTGCTGCAGTCTGGACAGAAGCCGGTGTAACTGGACATCTCAAAACGTCCGGCGTCGCGTCCATCTGACGTGCCCAGCGCCCAACGCTGCTGCCCACTGTCATCGTAGTAGTAGATTGCGATCGCGGTCACTTCGCCGCGACGATTGACGCTGGCGCCATAGCCATTCAGCGTCGGCGGAAACCAGGTGCCGGTGATGTCGATTCTCGGCTCGCCATGGGCAAAGGCGAAGGCACTGATGTCTTCGCTGCCCCCACTGCTCCGCGCATCAAACTTCCAGCTAAGTCGTGCCGCACTGTCGCTGGAGAAATCGATGCCAATATCGCCCACCTCGGTTAGGCTGACCTGGCCGCTCTGCATGTCGCGACTGGCCAGTTTCAGCCGCCCACTCCAGCTCGGACCGGTCAACGGAGCAGCCGCCTGATACGCGGTCGGCAGGCCTTGCTCGTTATAGGTGTACCAAAGCAGGAACAGGATGTTGTCCCGCGTCTGCATGTCGATGCCGTGGCCCGAGCGCTCGGGAATCCAGAAACCACGCCAGGGGTTAACACCAAGCTCCACCGAACCCGCATCGCACTTCGGCTCCGCACCCGGGCTGGCCGCCTGTGGCCGGGGCGCGCCTCGTTGATCCACCGGACCACACTCGCCACCGAAGTCGATCGCCTGTGCCAATGGCGGCTTGTAGGCGGCGTCGGCGCCGATCCGGGCGGTGTCGCCCACCGCCACGCCAACCAGGTCGCTCTCAATCGGCTGGAAGCAATGACTGGTTCGGGCAATATTGAAACCGCCGCTTTGCACGCCACTGCAGATCGGCAACGGCCCGATCACCGGCACCGGCTCGCCAAGGTGCAGACTCGCACTGAGCAGAGTGTCGCCGCGGATGCGAAACTCATCGGCAAGTTCACCGGCGGTGCTGAGACTGCGGATAGTGGAGGGTTGCCCACCGCTGAAGGCAAAAATACTGTCCTGTAGCAACACCGCGCCATCGCCGCCAAGGTCGAGGCTGCTGCTGTTGTCGATCGAGGCCTGAGCGGCTTCAATCAGGGCGATCGATCCGGTTCGTCCCGCGGCACTCAGCGCCGAATCCAGCAGCGCCGACCCCGTCATGGACAGGGCGCCGGTGGTCGAGATCGCGTACCCTTCGGCCTGCTGCAGGATGACCCGATTCAAGGATAGACCAGCATCATTGCCCAACAGCAAGGGAATGCGGTCGCCGTTCTCGCGCCGCCCATCCAGCACCACGTCATGCAGTTCCACCAGGCCTTCACCTGACAGCTGCGACACCGTGCAGGCGCTGTCGCCGGGCAGCCAGTGTGAGCGATTGCCGTACACGACCAGCGGCGCTTCGAAGGCGAACTGCTGACACAGCGCAAGCGGATTGCTCGGCCCGCGGTAATCGCGACCGCCATCGGCCACCAGCTCCCTGGAGCTGCTGTCCACGTCTACCAGTCCGGCGAGTGTGGCGAAGGCATCGCTGCGAGCACGCATGACGATCTTGCCGGGCCGCTCGTTGTCCAGCACGCGCACCGTGCCAGCAGCAAACGGCTGCGCCTGGCCATCCACCATCGCCACCACAGTGAACGGCGTGTCGCGGTCGCCCTGCATCTCGGCATCGTCGGCGACCGGCACCAGCACGCTCTTGGGCCCAGCTTCACCATCGCTCCAACTGAGATTGACGCCTTCTCCACCATCAAGCTGGGCGCGCAGCAGCACCGCGCCCACGGCCGAATCAGCGGAGCGAGCGAAGCTGAGCTTCATGGCATCGCCTTCGCCTGCGATGGTCGGCGAACTCTCTTGCGTGACGCCGACGGGAGCGACCGTTGTGGAAATATTGAGAATCAAGCTGCTGCGGTCCGCCCCGCCTACATCACCGGCCACACCGCTGACGTCTTCAAGGCTGCTCCAGGCGCCGGACACCCAATCGACCGGTGTCGCCGCATTGCTATCGAGATTGCGACCGGCCATATCGCGGACTTGCACTTCAATCTGCAGCGAGTCGACATTCTCTGGCAAGGTCATCGGCAGCACGAAGCTATCATCGATATAGCGCAGGCGCTGCTCAGCGCCGCCCCAGAACCCTGCCTGCGTGTCGACGGGGATGCGCTCGCCATTTGCTCCGAGCAAACTCAGTGCTGGGTGCGCCGACACCGCCCCAACCCCCGGGAACACATCGACGACACCGCCACGGCGCTGTCGCATCGGCTTGCTGAAGCCCAGCTCGAGCAACACTTCTTGCCCGGCCAGCAAGGGCTCGCTCTGCTCAACCAGCAGTTCGCGCGCCTGAGTCTGCGGGTTGTACTGCCATCGACGCTCCAGCAGCAAGGCGCCGTCGCTTGCAGCGCGAACCCGGATGCGCGATAGATGAGCCGGCCCGGACATGACGTAGAAAGCCACCAGGTGGCTTTCTGCCCAGGCCTCACGCACGCGTCGAACCTGCGAATTGGGCAGCACGAAGCCGCTATGACTGACCCCGGTACCACCATACTCGGCGCCGCTGTTGACCGGCTCGATTTCCAGGGTCCAGGCTGGCACCAGCCAGGTGTAGGCAAAATACTCGGCCAACACCCCGATGCCGCGGTTCGGCGGGTCGGGTACGTCGCCGTAGAACTTGCCATTGGGCTGGCCGTTGGCAGTCGGCTGCTGGCCGTGATGCGCGCCGAGAGTGGCGAGCAAGTCGGCCTGAATCGAGTTCAGCCGGGCGCGTGAGGTGTTGGACGAAAAGAACACCTGGCTGAAGCTGTGCACATCAATGCCCAACCGCATCCGGCTCACCGGCCCGAGTTCCGCGGCCGCCAGTACAGCTTGGGTTTCCGGCTCCGACTGCGCGCTTGCGCCACGGTAGGTCAGGTCCTGGACACTGGTCAGCTGACCGCCATTAGTGACGGTGCCCCAGAAGGGTGGGTGATTGCGGTTCAGATCAACACCCAGCAGATGGTCAGCGAGGGAGTTAAGGTTTTCGTCCACGCCCAACATGTTCTTCCGACGCATGCGTCCATCGCGCGGCCAATCCGAAGGCACTCGCGGGTCGGCCCCGACAATCGCCTGATCCGGAAATCGTTGGGTTTGCTGGAAGCCATCGACGTTCAACACCGGAATGATCACCAGCCGGCTGTTGTCGAGCAGATAACGCACCAGCGCCTGATCCTCCGCACCGGCCAACATTCGTTCGATCAAGTAGGTGGAAATCTCCGGCGTACCCCACTCGCGGGCGTGGATGCCGGCATTGATGAAGAAAGCAGACTCCGCCCTGCCCTCCACATCGACGCCATCGGGATCCGACACCACATAGGCCCGAACGGTGCGACCGGCACGCGTGCTGCCCACATCGTGGCCCTGCAGCTGATCGGACTCCTGTTCTAGTCCTCGCAGACGGGCATCGATACTGGCGTAATCGCGAAAGCCGTCCACCGGGGTCAGCGAGGCCACCGGCATCGGCACCGGATAGCCCAGGGCGCGCAGATTGTTACCGCTTTGATTTTCGGTATAGCGAACAACGGATTGCGCGCCGGCCAGGCCCGCAACCGAAATCAACAGCGCGCCTCCAAGGGCAAGCATCGGCTTGATCATGGTTGCTTCCTCTGGTCCAGCGCGCGAAGCATGGCTTCGGCGCGCCGCATGGCCACCTCACCACCTTGCAGTTCCAGCGCCAGCATCAAGCCCTGGTCGATCTGCTTGTCGGCATTTGCCAAGCGCTCGATCACGGCCAACATTTCAGTCTCCGGCAACCGGGCGATGGCCGACGCAGTCGAGGCACGGTGCTTCGGATCCGCCAATCGGCTGACGATGGGCGCCGGCTTGTCGACCCACTTCGGCACCAAGGCCAGGGTTGCTGCGGAAGACCACTCGGACTGCGCCTCAAGCTCCACCAGCAACCGCTCGGCCGCAGGATCCGCCCAGTGCCGCAGCACGTCGATGGCGCCCAGGATCTCGCTCGACTGACCATGGTCGATCACCTGACGCAGCAATGACTCTGCCGGAGCCCGCCCGGACAAGGCCAAGGCGATCGAGGCAGGCAAACTCCGGACATCAATCAGCCGCTCGTATACGCGCTCGAAGAGCTGCGGCGGCAGCGACGCTAACACCTCAGCGGCCACGCGCATCTCCCGCTGGTATTCCTCGGTCGCCTCGCCTTGCCTCTGAACCAGTTGATCAACCCACTGCGCTGACACACTTGCGTAGCGCCCCAACCAGCGCTTCCGCCACTCATTGGCCTGCCACTGCGCCGGAAGCGCGCGGGCCTGGGCGTGGATATGAAACACCGGCACAAACCAATCGGCACGCGTTTCCTCATGCCGTTGCCAGACCTTTTGCGGGCGCTGCTGCACCCCATCGAGGTAGGCGCGCCGCGCCGGGCTGGCTGCCTGTTCCGGCAGCGCCTGCAAGACCAGCGCGGCGGCCTGGTCGTGAATCAGGGGATCATCGATGGCATCCAACACGCCAAGCGCCATCCCTGCCTCGGACTGATTCAGCAGCACGATCATCTGATCGGCCTTCAGCTGCGCGGCCCGCTGCCACTCAGGCGTCGGCGACAAGTGTTCCAGCAGTGCTTCCTGCGCATCCAGCCGCGGCTTTTCCGCCCGCGCCGATCCCGCCGCCAGCACCGAGAACAACAGGATCGCAACTATCGATTGCCACACATACGTCATGCCACAGCCCTCCATTCAGGCCATGACTACCCGCGCAACCGATCCTGGCCCGCTGCGGCAGCCCCTGCAGATCATCCGAATTTACTACGAAAAAGGCTGCAGCGAGCCAAGTATGCGACGGAACGCAGCCGCGCCGCGACCAAAGTGAGTCTGCGCGCGGGCGGGCAACCGAACCTCAGGCTAAGGGAACCTGCTCAGTAGCTGCACTGAAAGTACAGTACATCCTGCTGGTTAAGGGAAACGGTCTGCCCCAGGCTGATGGTGCCGGACTTGCGCAGGTGAATCTCATCGCGATGCAAACGCAGCTCCTCGTCATCGGCCAGCTTGACGTAGGTGCCATTGGTGCTGCGGTCAGCGATGATGAAGTAGCCCTTCTTGAACTCGATCAGGGCATGGTTGCGGCTCACCCACTCGGTTTCCACCACCAGCGAATTGGTGCCGTCGCGGCCCATCGAGAAGGGCTGCGAGTTTTCCGTCAGCTCAATTACCTGACCACGAAAGCGCAAGCTAAGCTTGACATTGGTGGTGCCGCCATCATCGATGCGGATGGCGCGCTGCACCGTAGTGACGTTTGACGTATCTTCCTGCCAGATGATGTCGACGATCTCGATCGGCAGCAGCTTGCCACTGACTCGTGCTCGCCCCAGTGAACGGTGGCGGATCGACCCGGCATTGGTCAGGCCCTTCAACGTGCTGGCCGTGGTGACGATCTGTTCACGCTTGGCCAGCGAGGCCATGCGTGCGGCGGTATTCACCGAATCGCCGAACACATCGCCATCTTCTTCCAGCGCATCGCCGTGATGCAGGCCGATGCGGATACCGATGTTGTCGCGCACAAAGGTAGTGTCATGCATCACCCGCTTCTGCATGTCGCAGGAGCCCAGAATGCCCTGCATGGCACTCGGGAAGGTGCACATGATCTCGTCGCCGATGGTCTTGATCACCCGACCGCCGTGTCGATTGCACACTTCGGTCAGGGCGGCAAGCACGGCGGCGATGATGCGACGTGCCTCCACATCACCGCGCTGTTCAAACAGCTTGGTGCTGCCAGCGACATCAGCGAACAGCGTTGTGAGCTGGGGCGTTTGACTCATAGGGGCCGATGATAGGTGAACCGGGCTTCGCCGTCATCTAGCTTGCGCCATTCATGTTTCCACACCGCCACCGTCACTGACTCAGACGGCAATCGGTACAGACTTCGTCTCTCAAGCGGCACAAGCCCCGACATCATGCCAGGGCCAGGGCCGCTTCGACCACCTCCTGATCACTCGGCAGCACCAGGAAGGCGGCACCGGCCAAGGGCGTAAAGGTATCGGCACCCACCACGCGGCGTAGTGGAATCTTGCCCAGACCCGCCTCGGTGATCGCGGTAATGACCCCTTCGCCGACACCGGCACTGCGCCGACCTTCGTCGAGCACGATGATGCGCTTGGCGCTCTTGGCCTGGGCCACGATGGCTTTCTCGTTCAAGGGTGCCAGCCAGCGCAGATCGAACAGACGGCCCTTCCAGCGCTTCTTCTGCTCCAGCTGGCGCAGCGCACGCAGGCCCATCGGCACGCCATTGCCGAAGGTGATGATCAACAGATCGTCGCCCTCGCCATATACCCTGCCCTCGCCCAGCGGAATCGCCTGATCCGGCGGCGGGTACTGGGTCAGCCAGCCACCGTCTCCGGCCTCGTACAGATCCTTGGTCATATACAAGGCAATCGGCTCCAGGAACGCGCAGACGCGCCCGTCGACCTTGGCCAGCGCCGCCAGGGTACGCAGCATCATGGCAGCGTCATCGCCGCGCGACGGGCAGCCAACCACCAGGCCTGGGATATCGCGCAGGGCGGTAATCGAATTGTCGTTATGAAAATGGCCGCCGAAACCGCGCTGATAGCCCAATGAGGCAATCCGCATCACCATCGGATTGCGATACTGGCCGTTGCTGAAGAACTGCAGGGAACTGGCCTCGCCGCGAATCTGGTCGCAGGCGTTGTGGAAATAGGCCAGATACTGGATTTCCGGCAGCGGCAGCATGCCCATATTGGCAAAGCCCTGCGCCAATCCCAGGATCATTGTCTCGTCGAGCAAGGTGTTGAACACGCGACGACCGGAGAACGCCTTGAACAGCCCCTTGGTGACGGTATAGACGCCGCCCTTCTGTGCCACGTCCTCTCCAAACAGCAGGGCCTCTGGATACTTGCAGAACAGATCGTGCAGGGCGTTGTTGATCTGGATCGCAAGATGCCGCGGCGGCAGCTTCTCCGGCAGCTTCGCCTCGCTGCCAAACGCGGCCAATCGACGCTCGGAATAATCCAGCCGCTCGGCTTCAATTTCGACTTCGGCCGGCGAATACGGCGCCAGCGGCCGCATCACCTCTTCCAGCGAATCGATCTTCGGCGTGCGATCGGCTTGCTCGGCGCCAGCAAAGCAGCGCGCCCGGATCGCCTCGTACTTCTCCAGCACCTGATCGCGGGTCATCAGCCCGTTCTGCATGGCGATCTCGGCCGAGCGCAACAGCGGGTCGGTCGCTTCGACCGCGCACAGCTCCTCGATCGAGCGCCACTCGATTTCAAAATCGGTGCCGGCGTGGCCCATGATGCGGGTCGTGCGTAGATGCAGGAAGGTCGGTCGTCGGCTACGGCGGCAGTGTTCAATCGCTTCGCGTACCTGGCCATAGCCGGTGGCCAGATCCAGCCCATCGGCGTAGAAATAGTCGAGTTCACGACGCCCGGAAAAGCTGGCCGAAATCCAGTCGGTGGGCGTTTTCACCGAGATTCCGATGCCGTTGTCCTCGCACACGAACAGCACTGGCGCCGGCAGTTTCTGGTAGGCCGTCCAGGCGGCGGTATTGAAGGCGGTCTGTGCGGTGGCGTGATTGGCCGAGGCATCGCCGAACGAGCAGATCGCAATGCTGTCATCCGGGATCGGCAGCTGATGTCCGATTCGACGTGCCTGCTCGACGGCCACGGCGGTACCGAGGGCCTTGGGCAGATGCGAGGCAATGGTCGATGTCTGCGGCAACACCCACAAGGGTTTGCTGCCCCACACTTTATGCCGACCACCGGAGGCCGGGTCGTTGGCGCTGGCGGCGAAACTCAGTGCTGAGTCCATCACCGGATCCATGCCTGGAAGCTTGCGGAAACGCTCGGCCATGAAACCGCCCGAACGATAGTGCAGAAAGGCCGGGTCGGTATGTCGGGTCAGCCGGGCGACCATGGCATTGCCTTCATGGCCGCTGGAACCAATGGTATAGAACACCTTGTCCTGCTTGCGCAGCACGCGCGCCATCAGATCCAGATGGCGACTGATCAGCTGCGATTCGAACAAGGCCAGAAAATCGGCCACGGTGCAGGCGCTGCCCGGCAAATGATGATGATCTGACGGCGGCGCCGGCAGCACGCTGCCGTTCCAGTTCTGCACGAACTCAATGAAGTTCTGGTCGCAGATCTCGGCGCGGTTGAGCCCCTTCATGCGGGCGGGAATCGGGTTCGGAATGGCAGCCATGGGATGATTGTGTTCTCTGGCGATAGCGAAGCGGCGCCCGAGGGCGCCGCGATAGATCGATCAACGAATCGACCGGATCAGAAAGCGTTGATACCGGTCAGCTCACGTCCCACCACCAACTGGTGCACGGTCTCGGTGCCTTCATAGGTGATCACCGATTCCAGATTCAGCGCGTGGCGAATCGGGCAGTATTCGGTGGTGATGCCGCTGCCGCCGAGAATGTCGCGCGCCTCGCGGGCGATATCCAGGGCCATCCGCACATTGTTCCACTTGGCCAGCGAAACCTGGGTCGGCTGCAGGGTACCGGCATCCTTCAGGCGGCCGAGCTGCAGCGACAGCAGCTGGGCCAGGGTGATCCGTCGCGCCATGTCGGCCAGCTTGATCTGCACCGCCTGGGTCGCCGCCACCGGGCGATTGAACAGGATACGGTCCTTGCTGTAGTTCACCGCTTCCATCAAACAGGCCTGAGCGGCGCCGATCGGGCCCCAGGTAATGCCATAGCGGGCCTGGGTCAGGCAGCCCAACGGGCCCTTCAGGCCGCGCACATTGGGCAGTCGGTTGGCATCGGGGATGCGCACATTGTCGAAGAACAGGCCCGAGGTGACCGAGGCGCGCAGACTCATCTTGCGGTGGATTTCCTGCGCCGTGAACCCTGGGGTATCGGTCGGCACGATAAAGCCTTGAATGCCGTCCTCGGTCTGCGCCCAGACGATCGCAATCTTGGCCAGGTTGCCATTGGTGATCCACATCTTGGCGCCATTGATCACCCAGTCACCACCGTCGCGCTTGGCATGGGTCTTCATGTTGGCCGGGTCCGAGCCACCATGCGGTTCGGTCAGACCAAAGCAGCCAATTACCTCGCCCTTGGCCATCGACGGCAACCATTCACGGCGCTGATCTTCAGAACCGTAGGCGTAGATCGGGTACATGCACAGCGAGCTCTGCACCGAGACGAAGCTGCGGATACCCGAATCGCCACGCTCCAGTTCCTGGCAGATCAGGCCGTAGGACACGCCGTTGAGGCCCGCACAGCCGTAGTCTTCAGGCAGCGAGGAGCCCAACAGACCGAGTGCGGCGATCTCCGGGATCAGCTCACCCGGGAATCGACCCTTGTCGAAACACTCGCCGATGATGGGCAGCACTTTTTCGTCGGTGAAGCGCGCCACGCTGTCTTGCACCATGCGCTCTTCTTCGCTGAGCAGGGAGCGGATGTCATAGAGATCGGTCGGGTTCAGGGCCATGGTGAGGTACATCCGGAGAGTAAAGCGCACAATTTTAGCGCGGCTTGGCATTACTTTTCATGAGTCTGTGAAGAATGCTCAGTCAGCACCTTGCCCAATGCAGGATTTGCCCAGTGTGCTAGCGTGGAACAGTCCCCCTCAGCGGTGAGCCCACGTGCCCCTACCCGTGCTCGGTGTGGTCGCTGCGTTTCTCGAACGCCTGCGCCACCCTACCCTGTTCAAACTCATGCTCGGCCTGATGCTGCTGTCCTGGTTGTGGCCGTTCGATCCGATTCCCTTCATCGACGAAGTGCTGACCCTGTGCGCCACCCTGTGGCTGGCCGGATGGAAGAAGAAGCCGACGCCGCTGCCCAACCAAGAAAGCGCCATGCGCTGAGTCTGCCCGTGCGCCTGTTCGACAGCCATTGCCACTTCGATGTCGACGAATTTGCCGTCGACCGTGACGCCGCCCTACAGCGGGCGCGGACCGCGGGCGTGGGCGGCCAGGTGGTGCCGGCGATCGACTTCGCGTCCTGGCCACGCATCGAGGCACTGTGCGCAGCCCATGCTGATCTGCACCCGGCCTATGGTCTGCACCCGATGTATATCGCCCACCACCTGCCTGAACATATCGAAGCGCTGGACGACTGGCTGCAACAGCACCCCGCGGTAGCGGTAGGCGAATGCGGTCTCGACTTTCTTGTCGAAGGCCTGCCAGCAGAGCCACAGCGGCAGTGTTTCGAGGCTCATCTGGAGGTTGCCAAGCGCCACGCACTGCCCTTGGTAATCCACGCCCGTCGGGCGGTCGAAGAGGTGATTCACCGCTTGCGTGCCAAGGGCGGTCTGAGCGGCGTGGTTCACAGCTACTCGGGTAGCCTGGAACAGGCCCATCAGTTGTTCGACCTCGGCTTCATGATCGGCCTCGGCGGCCCGGTAACCTATGATCGGGCCAGCAAGCTGCGACGCATCGTCAAAGAGATTCCGCTGGACTGCCTGCTACTCGAAACCGATGCGCCCGATCAGCCCGACGCCAGCCACCGAGGCGAACGCAATGAGCCAAGCTACCTGCCCCGTGTCGCCGAGGTGATCGCCGAGCTGCGCGGGATTTCGGTGGAAGAGCTGGCTAAGGCCACGTGGAACAACGCCACGCGCTTGTTTTTCGACGCCTAATGGTGGGCCACAGGCTCACCCTACGACAATGCCACGCGCCTGTTTGCACGCTGATGGTGGGGTCACAGGACCGCATCGGGCTTCGATCGGGTCGCCCAGTGGCCCACCGCTTTCGCCCCAACCTCAAACCTTCAACAACAACCCCATTGCCTTGCTGACCATGGCAAAGGCGAACGCACCGGTGACGTGGGTGGCGGCGCCCAAACCGGCGCCACATTCAAGTCGCAGCGCCGCATCGGCGTTCATTGCCGGCCGCGTACCGCATACCGTGCCATCGGCCTGCGGATAGCGCACATTCTCCAGCGAGTAGACCGCCTGTACGCCGAAATAGCGATCCTTGTTCTTCGGAAAATTGAACTCCTGACGCAGCTTCTTGCGAATAAGGGCCAGCATGGCATCCTGTTCGGTGCGCGACAGATCGCGCAACCGGATCATGGTCGGGTCGGTGCGACCGCCCGCCGAGCCACAGACCACCAGCGGGCGCTTGTTGCGCCGGCACCAGGCGATCAGCTCCACCTTGCTGCGAAAGCTATCGCAAGCGTCCAGCACCAGATCGCAGGGCTCGGCCAGCAGCTCCGCCTGATTATTCGCAGTCAGAAAACTCTGCACCGGCTCGACCTCGCAGGCCGGGTTGATTCTCTTCACCCGCTCGGCCAGCAGCATCACCTTGGCTTGACCAAAATTGCCTTCCATCGCCGGCAACTGTCGATTGACATTGCTTACGCACACATCATCGGCATCGACCAGACGCAGCCGCCCGACACCGCTGCGGGCCAATGCCTCCACCAGCCAGGAGCCCACGCCCCCGACACCGACCACGACCACACTGCGCTGCGCCAGTCGCGCAGCCGCACCGCTGCCGTACAGGCGATCAATGCCGGCAAATCGAGGATCGGGTAACACCTGGCTCATGGAAGCATCGCTGAGGCTTGGTTTGGCGGGGCATGGTAAGGCATTCTTGCCGCCTGATTGTTGGCACTCTGTCCACCCTGGAGCATGCAATGCGTCTGTTGATTGGCCTTGTGATCGGTTTTGTGTTGGGAGGTTTCGTCGGCGTCACCGCCTTCAAGGCGCTACGCGCATCGACCGAACTCCCGCGCGGCGTGATGCAGACCACCGCCTACCATTTCGGCGAGCTGCGCGAGGCCGCCAAGGCCAGCGACTGCCTCGGCCAGGCCGAGCCGCATCTGCAAGCATTGGCGCTGTTGGCCGATGATGTGCATCCTTCGTTCGCCGAGTTGCTGCCGGACGACGAGATATTCAATGGCTATGCCGCCAAGCTGGTCACCGCCACGCGCAATGCGCGCGACAACCCGGGCGTCGACTGCAAGGCGCTGAACGAAGCCATCGCTCCGATTCGCGATGCCTGCCAAGCCTGCCATCGCGACTACAAGTCATGAGCCGAACACAGCGCATGGGCTTGGCCATAGGGTTGTCGCTGTGTAGCTACTCGGCACAGGCCGAAGTGCAGCAGCTGTCCGCCGCCGGATTTGCAGTACGACATGAGGCGCTGCTGAGAGCCGATCAAGCCTCGATCTTCCAGACCCTGATTCACCCGGCCGGGTGGTGGCATCCCGACCATACCTGGTCCGGCGATGCCTCCAACCTGTCCCTCGAGCTTCGCGCTGGCGGATGCTTTTGTGAACGCTGGCCGCAAGGCGAAGCCGAGCACATGCGAGTGGGCTATTTCACCCATAACACGCAACTTCGCCTGCTCGGCGGACTCGGACCGCTGCAGTCGATGGCTTTGTCCGGTGCCTTGCAGTTCGACATCAAGGCGACCGAGGCTGGCCAGCAGCTCAGTCTCAGCTATCGCGTCAGCGGCGATCCAGCCCACCAGTTGGAGGCGCTCGCGCCGGTCGTCGACAAAGTACTGGCGGAACAGTTCACTCGACTGGTGCGAAAGATCGAAACGGGTGCAGCCGATGCACCGACAGCGCCCGAACAATAGTGCGACGAAAAATCGAATCGACTGGATATGTAGAATCGTGACGCCCTAAGCAGAATCGGAGCCGCGCTCAGAGCATTGACTCTAATCCTCTTTGCCAAGGTGGAGCCGCTCTTGCCAACGAGGCTCTCTGATGCGCTTGCCACTGCTCACCCTATGCCTACTTGCACTCCCGGCCACTTCTTCGGCCAAGGAGTTCTCGATCGGAAACCGTGATGTTCACGGACTGATTGCCGCTATCCACGAATCGAATCAGCGGCCAGGTCCGCATCGCATTCGGCTGTATCCGGGCGGCATCTACACCCTGCAATCAACGGATGAGCAGAGGCTCGGGCTGCCGGCTATCCGCAGCCAACTGAGAATCGACGGGCGCGGCGCGGAAATTCGTCGCTACAGCGATGCCTCGATGACCTTGCTGGAAGTGACTGAGACGGGGCGCTTGCAACTGCATCGACTGACCCTGGCTGAAGGCAGTCTCGGTGCCATTCGCAATCGTGGCGAGTTGCGTCTTGATGAGGTGTCGATCACTGATTCGAGCAGCGAGAACGCGCGCGGCATCGTTCTCAACTACGGCCACCTGACCGTTCATAACAGCTTGTTTGCCTACAACCACGTCAAGGACCTCGGTCGCAGCTGCGGCGTACTGATCAACCTTGGTCGCCTCGACATCCATAACAGCCGATTTGAGCATAACGCGGTCAATCTCAGTCAGCCAATGCTGGCGGCGGGTGCGATCCTCAATCTGGGCGTTCTGAACGCCGAGAACCTGCAGTTCGACGAGAACGTGATCATCGATCCGACCGGCGATCTCGCCTATCACCCGGTGGTCAACCTGGACAGTGGCTCGATCAGCGGCCTGCCGGCTCAGTACATCGTTGATGAGCGGATCGGCCGCTGAGTGCTGGCATTGCCGAAGCGCTGCCGCTCTCGGCATAGAAAAGAAGAGCCCCAACCTAGGCTGGGGCTCGAAGTACAGCGTCGGCCGATCAGGCCGCCTTGGACCAGGCTGTCTTGAATCAGACCTTTTGTACTTCGTCGGCCTGCAGGCCTTTCTGGCCCTGCACAACCTTGAAGCTCACCTTCTGCCCCTCCTGCAGAGAGCGAAAGCCCGTTCCTTGAATTGCCCGAAAGTGTACGAATACATCGTCACCGTTCTCGCGGCTGATAAAGCCAAAACCCTTGGCATCGTTGAACCACTTAACGGTTCCGATTTGACGCTCCGACATGAATCTGCTCCTCGCAACTGTTCGCAATTCGCGGTTGCCCGCGACTCCCCACTGCATTGCATTTGAGCGACAGCTCGAATCCGCACTGCGGTACCGCGCAATCCCCCCAGGACAGGCTAGGCCCGACCTGCCGCAATCACAGCGAAATCGAGTCTATCCCAACAAAATCCAGACGTGAAGCAGTTCACAGCCTGGCCCTGCACTTTCTTCACATCAGCTCGACGTTTCAGTGAAATGGCAGGTGATGGAGCCACACTGTGACCACGGGATGACAACCGATTGCGACAATTCGGCCACAGCCGAATTCAGCGTTTTAAAGCTCCATCTCCAAGGCCTGCGCCAGCGCACGAGTCTGGCTGCGGCTCCATGGTGGTGACTTACCCACATCGCCCGGGTGGGGGCGGCGCTCATCAGCGATCGCCTCGAGTTGCTGCATCAGGTAGGGGCTGCGCTGACCGGCCAGCCGCGGAATTCCGGACCGCCCCATCAACCGCTTGCCATGGCATTCGGCACAGACGGAAAGGTCAATGTCATCGGTCGCGGCAACCGCAGGTTCAGCGGGACCACTCTCCGACCGCGGCGACGGCCAACGGCGCGAAGCAAGCTCTCGACTCAGGGTCGCAATGGTCTTGTCGTCCAGGCCCTGAGTCAGGGCATCCATCGGAAACGACTGCCGCGCATGGTCGCGAAACCGCGCGATCTGCTGGTTCAGATAGGCTTCGTCCTGTCCCTCGAGGATCGGCGCCAGCGAGCTGCCATCGGAACCATGACAGGACAGACAGGCTTCGGTGTCAGCACTGCCAGGGTTGGCCGGCTCATGCTCATCCGCCGAAACCGCCGATCCAAACAGGCCGACCACTAGCAGCAGCAACCAGGGCCTGCGGTGAACGTGGGAAGCTGCCATTGCATTTCTCCGTTGCCAACCCTGACAGCTTAACGGCTCAGCCAGCGCGCTGATTGCTCAAAGTCAAACGCCGTCAAGACTGCAGCGCACGCAGAGTGGTCGCTGGCGAGCTGGCCAAGATGCGCCGAGTGGCCCACAGGCCGGCCGTCATCACCAGCAGGGTCCCGGCAACCATGCCAGCGCTCGCCACCGAGGCGTTGAACTGCCAGGGCAAGTCGAACACCTGGCTGGACACCAGACCCGAAATGACATTGGCAGCGATGGCGCCGATGCTTCCCGACAGTCCACCGATCAGAGCAAACTCAGTCAGCTGGGCGGCACGCACCTGTCGACGGCTGGCCCCAAACGCTCGCATCACCCCGCCTTCGAGCAGCCGCTCATCCTGACTGGCACTGATCGCGGCAAACAAAACCAGCAGGCCGGCAATCAGAGTGAATGCGAACACGTATTCCACGGCCGTGGCGACCTGATCGGCCGTGCGTTGCACCTGCTGCAGAATGGCGTCGATATCGACCATGCTGATATTGGGCATTTCAGTCAGCATCGCATTCAGCACCGCCTTGCCTTGATCAGGAACGCGCAACGCGCTGATATGGCTGGTCGGGTAGCCCTCGAGCATGCCGGGCGACATCAGCACAAAGAAGTTGGGCTGGAAGCTCTCCCAGTCGACCTTGCGCAGACTGGTGATTTCGCCTTCTACCCGAGAACCGGCCAGGTCAAATCCGATCCGATCACCCAGCTTCCATCCCAGCGTAGTGGCAAGCCCTTGCTCCACCGACAGTTGCGCTCGCTCCTGATTGGCCGCGGTCCAGTACTGCCCTTCCACCACCTCGTTGTCCGAACGCAGCTCGGCCATGGTCGATAAGTTGAACTCCCGCTCGGCCAGACGCCGGGCGCGTCGCCCCTCCTCGGCATAGTCATCGGCCGATACGGCCTGAGCATTCACACTGACCAGTCGACCGCGCACCATCGGATACAGCGCAGGCTGTTCAACGCCAGCCTGGCGCAGGCGCTGTCTCACCGCCTCCAGCTGATCAGGCTGCACATTGACCAGAAACCGGTTTGGCGCATGCGCTGGAATGGCCTGTTGCCAGCGCGCGATCAGATCTGTGCGCACCAAGGTCAACAACAGGATCGCCATCAGCCCGAGGCCGAGCGCACTGATCTGCACGATGCTTCCGGCCGAGCGCCGACCCAGCGAGGCCAGACCAAACCGCCACACGCCACGCGCCCGGCTGCGCAATCCACGCAAGCCCAAAACCAGCAAGGCACCAAGGCCGGCCAAGACCAGCAAGGTGCCGGCCACGCCGCCCAGCACGACGGCGGCCAGGGTCAGATCGGCCGCCTGCCACCACAACATGGCGATCAGCCCGGAGACACCCAACCCCAGGGTTGCCCAGGCACTGGGCGAACCGGCTGGCATGTCGCGGCGCAACACTCGCATCGAAGGCACCCGACTCAGACTGATCAAGGGCGGCAATGCAAAACTCATCAACACCAGACCGGCCACTGCCACACCGTGCACCGCGGGTCGCCAGCCAGCGCCCGGGATCGGCAGCCCCATCACCTGCTCAAGCATCGAGCCGACGCTGTACTGCAACAGCCAGGCCAGGGCCAGCCCCAGCGCTGAGCCAAGCAGGCCCAGCCAGACCAGCTCCCCGACGTGGATACTCAGCAGCGTGCGCTGCGAGGCGCCCATGCAGCGCATCACAGCACAGCCATCCAGATGATGTTGCACGTGACGGCGACTGGCCATCGCCACGGCCACACCGGCCAGAATGACCGCAATCATCGCCGCCAGACCGAGGAAGCGGTCGGCCCGGTTCAACGCCGAGCGAATCTCGGGACGCGCATCGGCGGCGGTTTCCAGCCGCTGGCCACGCCCAAGGCTGTCTTTCTGTGCCGCGACCCAGGTCTCGACCGCGCCGGGCGCGCCAGCAACAGCGAAACGATAGGTGATGCGGCTGCCGGGCAGCTCCAACTCGGTAGCCGGCAGTTCCTCCAGCGCAAAGAAGGCGCGCGGCGCGAAGTTGAAGTAATCGAGCGCCGAATCAGGCTCATCGATCACGAATCCGGTCAAACGCAGGGTCCTGGCCCCGACTACCACCGGGTCACCCAGCTTGGCCGCAAGTCGATCAGCGCCATTGCGCGACAGCCAGATCTCACCGGCAGGCGGCGGCCGGGTCTCGATCACCTCTTGCCCTTCGAGATTGATCAGTCGATAGCTGCCGCGCAAAGGATGTTCGGCACTCATTGCCTTCAGATCAGACAGGCGCAACGTGCTGCCGACCCGCAGCATGCTGGGGAAACTGCGTGTTTCGCTGCTGCGCAGCCCGAGTTCAGCGGCCAGTGCACGCGGCCCATCGGCGATCGGCTGGTCCGCGCGAATCAGCGCGTCACCGCCAAGCAGGGCGTTGGCCTGCAATTCCAGCGCACGCCCCGCCCGATCGGTCAGAAAGCCGACACTGGAAATCGCCGTCACCGCCAACACCAGGGCGAACAGCAGCACGCGCACCTCGCCCGAGCGCAGATCACGACGCAACAGCCGCCAGGCGATGCGCAGCGCTGTCACAGCAACCGCCCCGCCGCCATGCGCAGCTGTCGATGGCAGCGCGCCGCCAGGCGTTCGTCGTGGGTGACCAGAATCAGTGTCGTGCCATGGTGCTGATTGAGCTCAAACAGCAGGTCTGCCACCGCCCGGCCGGTCTCGGTATCCAGATTGCCGGTCGGCTCATCGGCGAACATCACCTTCGGTTTGCAGGCGAAGGCACGCGCGATCGCTACGCGCTGCTGCTCGCCGCCAGACAGCTGACGCGGGTAGTGTCCCAGTCGCTCGCTCAAGCCCACTCGCTGCAGAAACTCTTTAGCTTCCACTTCCGCCGAGCGATTGCCGGCAAGTTCCAGCGGCAACATGACATTTTCCAGCGCCGTCAGCGAAGGCAGCAGCTGAAAGCTCTGAAATACGAATCCGACCCGGGAAGCCCGCGCCGCGGCACGTCCATCCTCATCCAGTGCGGACAAGATCAGGCCATCGAGACTGACCTCGCCACTCGAGGGCAGGTCGAGCCCGGCCAGCAAGGCCAGCAAGGTCGACTTGCCCGAGCCTGAAGCGCCAACAATCGCCACGGCCTCGCCGGCATTGATCGTCAGACTGACTGTGTCCAGAATGGTGAGTGAACCATGCGGCAGCGGCACGTGCTTGCTGACCTCGCGGCATGACACCATCGCGGACGCAGGCCCGCGGCTCTCAAGGCCCGGCCTGCTGATTTCCTCTTTATTCATTGGATCCACAACTGCACTCATGCTTGGTAACTCAATCAAGATCCCGCCGCACAGATTGACCGACTCATCCCGGATCGCGCCATGGCTAATGGTCATGGTGCTGGCAATGCTGGCGATTTCAAGCCTGGCACAGGCCGCACAATCGAAACGCATTCTGGTGATGGGCGACTCGCTCTCGGCGGCGTTTGGCCTATCCAGTGAACAAGGCTGGGTCAGTTTGCTGCAAACGGATGTGAAAGCGCGGGGCTGGGAGGTGATCAATGCCAGTATCAGCGGCGAGACAACGGCCGGCGGCAAGACGCGCATCATCAACGCATTGGCTGAACACAGGCCGGACATCGTGGTGATCGAACTGGGTGCCAACGATGGTCTGCGCGGGCTGCCATTGGATCTGGCCAAGAACAATCTGTCTGCCATGATCGAGGCTGCCAAGCGTGCCGACAGTGAAGTCCTGCTGATTGGCATGCAGATCCCACCCAACTACGGCCCCGACTACACCCAGCAGTTCATCGGCATGTACCATGAGCTAGCCCAGCAACATGCAGTTTCACTGCTTCCCTTCCTGCTGGAACCGGTGGCTGAGTCGCGCGATGCCTTTCTGCCCGATCAGCTGCATCCGAATGCCGCGGCGCAGCCGGCCCTGGCGGCTCATGTCCGGCCGGCGCTATCTGAACTGATGACCAAGGTGGAAGCCGGCACCGTCGCACATCAGGCCACGCCATGAAGCGACGTCGGTGGCTGATTGCATCATGCGCGCTGACGACCGGCGCGGTCGCCGGCCCGTTGTGGTGGTTGCAAGGACAGCCGTCAGCGGTTTCCAGGTTTCCCGACATGAGCGCGGCACGCGCGTGGCTCAGCCGTCTGCAGAGCGCCACCGAGGTGCACAGTCAGACCGCCTGGCCGGTGCCACAGGTGATCGAACATCTTGCTCAAAGCATCGAATTCTCGCTCACCGGTTATCCTGAGCCGAAACCCGAGTGGTTTCAGTCCAGTCTGGGACGGCTGGCCAATGCTGCATTTCAGCGTGCCGGCGCGATGCATCACGACCTGGAAGCGCCTATTCCGGGGGCTGAGGCCTTGAGCATGCAGCACCTGCACGCCGCCTGCCGACGTTTGCACAAGGCATTGGATGACTTCCTCGCCTTTAGCGGCGAGTTTCATCCGCACTTCGCCTATGGCCCACTCGGTCGCGAGTCTTATCTTCGCGCCCACCTGATGCATCTGGCCGACCATGCGGCCAAGATCGAGCTGGTCGCTTGAACCTTGCCCTTACACACCGCGGGCCTGCCTGCATGAATCATTCAATCCACGCGAGGCTGGCCCTGTTGCTGGCCTTGCTCACGCTGCCCTCGACTGCTCCCGCCAGCGACGAATCCCCCAGCGCCTTGCTCGCCTGTCGACTGCTACAGTCTGATTCAGAGCGTCTGGCCTGCTATGACCGCTTGGCCGCCGCCGAACACGAAAGGCACGTCGAGCAACGCCGACAGGATATCTATCGCAACGACCCCAGCCCCTGGGCCAAGGTCGAGGCGATCGACCGCTCCGCCGAAGTGCTGTTGACGCCCTCACTGCTCGATCGACGCTGGGAACTGGCCGATCACGCCAAGCTGGGCACCTTCAACCTGCGTGCGCACAAGCCGATTTACCTGCTGCCCCTGGTCTGGAGCAGTCATCCCAACCAGTTGCCGCGCAGCGAAAATCCCGCCAACACGGTGACCGAGTCGCTGGGCCTGCGCAATGTCGAGAACAAGTTTCAACTCAGCTTCAAGACCAAGTTCATCGAAGGTCTGATTCACGATCGCGGCGATCTATGGTTCGGCTACACCCAAAGCTCGCGTTGGCAGCTGTATGACGATGACAAGTCGCGACCGTTCCGCGAAACCAATTACGAACCGGAAGCGATGCTGGTATTTGGCTTCGACCAACCTTTCGGTGGCTGGCGCGGACGCATGTTCGGTCTCAGTGCCGTGCACCAGAGCAATGGCCGCGGCCTGCCGCTGTCACGCAGTTGGGATCGCCTCATGCTCACGGCCGCCATGGAGCGCGAGAACTGGGTTGTGCAGTTGCGTCCGTGGTGGCGCATCCCGGAGTCATCGCACGACGACGACAACCCGGACATCGAGAACTACATGGGCCGCGGTGACCTGCACATCGTCCACCGCCGCAAGGACCACGAAATCGCCTTGATGTTGCGCCATTCCCTGCGCAGCGGGGACGACTCGAATGGCGCCCTGCAGCTCGACTGGAGCTTTCCGCTGGTCGGTAATCTGCGTGGCCATTTTCAGCTGTTCGACGGCTACGGCGAGAGCCTGATCGACTACAACCATCGCGCAACCTATGTCGGTCTGGGCGTGTCCCTGCTGCCCTGGTACTAGCCCGGATATTTCATGAGGTCGCGCCGAAAGATCCGGCAATTCCAAGCGGGGCGAGAGTTTCGACCGATGGTGTTGAGATAGCAGAGTGTTCGCGATCTTTCGGCGCTGGCACGGCCCTC
>NZ_JACYTR010000034.1 GCF_014841215.1 Pseudomarimonas arenosa | reverse complement strand
TAGCCGTTGCTGCGTAGCAGCCGACCGAGCGTAGCGAAGGCGCAGGCTACGAAGTAGCCGTTGCTGCGACAGCAGCCGACCGAGCGTAGCGAAGGCGCAGGCTACGAAGTAGCCGTTGCTGCGACAGCAGCCGACCGAGCGTAGCGAAGGCGCAGGCTACGAAGCAGCCGAACAACGCGGCAATCGGCGCAAAGGACCTCAGGGCGAATGCCCTGCGTAGCCGCGCAGCGACCTCATGACATATCCGGGCTAGCTAGCGGTCAGCTGACATCCCGCATTCCGCGTTCGTCGGGCGCAACGAGTCGCGGGACGTCGTCAATCTCTGGACGCCGCAGGGCGCTGGGCTTAGCCTTGGCCGCAGCCGGCCCGCTGCCGACAGGTCACGCATCCAGGCGCAACCCAGCCGCGGAAGGCTGATATCGAGCGACTCACTGAGGAGTGCACCATGCGCATCGCCCCACTGCTTGGTTTGCTGGCACTGCTTTCCGTGGATGGCCCGCTGGCCCGGCCACCCGAGGGCGGCGGTGGCGTGGAGGCGGCGCACGATGAGATCCCCTTGATGGTCGCGCAGAAATACGCGCTGCAGGTGGAACAGGCAGCCCGCCAGCTGGCCAAGCGCGGCATCGATCCGTTGCGGCTGGCGCCGAAGATCGATGGCCTGGACTGGCCGTTGCGCGCACGCGGCAGTTTTCCCGACAACGACTATTGGGGCGTGTCGAACTTCGTCGATCTCAACCCGACCATTGGCGTGGTGCAGGATTACAACTGCGGTACGCGCAGCTACGACTTAAGCAGTGGATACAACCATGCCGGCATCGACTATTTTCTGTGGCCGTTTTCCTGGCGGATGATGGATGCCGAGCAGATCGAAGTGGTGGCCGCAGCCCCCGGCACGATCCTCTACAAGAGCGATGGCAATGATGACCGCAGCTGCCCCAACAATTATTCCGACGATTGGAACGCGGTGTATATCCAGCATGGCGATGGCACCGTCATGTGGTATGGCCATTTGAAGACCGGATCGCTGACCAGCGCGCCGGTCGGCAGCCAGGTCCAAACCGGCGCCTACCTCGGTCTGGTTGGCAGCTCCGGATTTTCCACTGGACCGCATCTGCACATGGAGCTGCGCAGCTCCGCCAGTGGCGGCGCCACGATCATTGAACCGCATGCCGGTAGCTGCCGTGCCGGCCTGAGCAACTGGGCGGCGCAGCGCCCGTATCGCTCAACCCGCATCAACCGTGTGGCCGCCCACGATGCCGTACCCAGTTTCAATGTCAGTTGTCCCAACCCCGGGCAGGAGCCGGATACCTTCGCGAGCAGTTTCGAGCCCGGACAGCAGGCCTACTTCGCCATCTACCTGCGCGATCAAACCAATGCCCTGCCGGCGACCATTCGCATTCGCAGGCCGGACGGCAGTGACTTCCAGAACTTCAATACCAACCTCAATGGCGAGTTCAACGCCTCGTATTGGTACTGGAGTTACATCCTGCCGGCCAACGCCATGGTCGGCACCTGGTCCTTCGAAGTCACCGCGGCCGGTGAAACCGTCAGCACGTTCTTCACCGTTGGCGCTAGCGTGTTTGCTGATGGCTTCGAGGGCTGAGCAAGTCATTGCAGTGCGCCGGTGGGTGGCTCTGAGCATCACCCCACGCGCCTCGTTGTTGAAGGTTCATCCTGGCGTCTTCTAACAGAGGGATACGCCGAACTGCAGAGGTCGGAGAGCTCAGGGCGCCGCGCCACGGGCCAGCGCTGCCTCGACCAGGGCACGCAGTGCTGCCGGACGAACCGGCTTGTTAAGCACGGGTATGCCGGCAGCGCGCGCACGCTGCTGCAGTTCGGCGCGGTTCTCGGCGGTCACCAGAGCGTAGGCTGGAGCCGGTTGCTGTCGGCGAGCGAGAATCTCGATTACGGCGAAGCCATCCAGTTCACTGCCCAGTCGGTAATCGACCAGCAGCAGATCGGCAGCGCGCCGATCGAGACACAGCAAAGCCTGCTCAAGGTCCAGCGCCGTGTCGACCGTCGCACCCCAGCGCTGCAGCAGGGCCGCCAGGCCATCGAGATTGGCTGCATCATCATCGACGCAGAGCACGTGAATATGCCGGCTCAGACCACTGCTCGGTACGCGTGGCTCCGATCTGATCTGTGCATCGGCTGGCGCCAGCGGCACCTCCAGTTCAAACAAGCTGCCGCGGCCCGGTCGTGATTTCAGGCGCAATGGCAGATCAAGAAGATGCGCCATGCGCTGGCAGATCGACAGACCCAGGCCCAAGCCCTGCTCGCCCCAGGGTGAGGGCGGGTCGAGACGCTGAAACTCCTCGAACACGCGCTCAACCTGCTCACTGGGAATGCCAGGGCCGGTATCCCAGACCTGGATCAGGGCGTGACTGGGCCGTTTGCGCACCGCCAACAGAACGCCGCCATGGCGGGTATAACGCAGCGCATTCGACACCAGGTTCTGTACGATTCGACGCAGCAGCACGCGATCGCTGTACAGGGCGATCGGCGCGGCATGCCAGCGCAGACTCAGCTCGCGTTGCTCGGCCACCGCAGCAAACGGCGTGTGCAGACTCTCGCAGAAAGCACGCGCCTGGAAGGCCGACATCTCAGCACGCAGCGCACCTGAATCCAGCCGCGACACCTCCAGCAGCCCGTCGAGCAATTCCTCGGCATTGTGCAGCGAACTGTGAATCCGCTCGACCAGGACGCGGGCGTCTTGCGGCTCGATCGGCTGGCTCTTCAACGCTGAGACAAACAGTCGCGCGGCGTTCAGGGGCTGCACCAGATCGTGACTGGCGGCGGCCAGAAAGCGCGACTTGCTATGGTTGGCTCGTTCCGCCTCGCCCTTCGCCAGCCGCTGCGCTTGCAGGGCATCGCTTAGTTCGGCGGTGCGCTCCTCGACCCGCCGTTCCAGACCGGCCTTGGCTTCGATCAGGGCCTGCTCGCTGCGCTTGTAGTCAGTGATGTCGGTGAAGGTAGTGGCGAAGCCGCCACCGGGCATCGGTTGGCCGCGCATTTCGATCACTCGACCGTCGGCCTGCACCCGTTCGAACACGTGCGGGTGACCCTTGATCATGTGGTTAAGTCGACGCTGTACCTGGGCCTCGACATCACCCGGGCCGATCTCGCCGCGCTCGGCATTCCAGCGAATCAGATCGGCCACCGGCCGGCCGACGTAGACCATGCCCTCGGGATACTCGAACAGCTCCAGGTAGCGGCGATTCCAGGCCACCAGCCGCATCTCGGCGTCAACCACACTGATGCCCTGGCTGATGTTGTCCAGAGTCGCCTCTAGCAGCTCGCGGTTGAAGCGCAGCGCCTGCGAGGTTTCATCCAGCAGGGCCACCACTTCTTCCAGTTCCAGGCCGCTGCCGCGCAGGGCCGTGGTCAGCACCCGGCGCGCCGAGGGTGCGCCGATCGCCCCGGCCAGCTGCCGTTCGACGAACTGCAGCAGTGGCCGATCGGCCAATTGGGCATCGTCCAGGTGACCGTGCTGGCTGGCATAGTCGTCCAGCACCCGCTGCGCGGTGCGTTCGCCGAGTATGCGGGCGGTGATCGCGCGAAGATCGGCCAGGGTTACCTTGCGACCCAGGTCATCGGTGGAACTACGTGCTGGGCGCAGCACCGGGCCAAGAAAGTTGCTGGCCTGCAGGCGCTCCTGAATGCCGGGCCGCCAGCGCAGCGAAACCAGGATCAGCAGGCTGATGTTCACCGCCAATGAGACGAAGGTGCCGTGACTGATCGGCTCCCATCCGCTCAGGCCAAGCAGACTGCGCGGTCGCAGCCCGTCGACGCCGAAGGGTCCGTGTGCCAGCCAGAGTTCCGGCGCCAGGGCGGGCAGCAACAAGGTGTAGGCCCAGACCGCAAAGCCGCCGATCAAGCCGGCCGCGGCACCCACGGCGCTGACCCGGCGCCAGAACAGGCCGGCCAGGATGGCCGGGGCAAACTGCGCGACCGCGGCAAAGGCCAGCAGACCGATCGAAGCCAGGCCATTGTCGGCGCCGCTCATCCGATGGAACAGGAAGGCGCCACCGGCCAATAACACGATGCTCAAGCGGCGTACCCAGAGCACGATCGGCGCCAGATCGCGGCCATACTCCAGCACACCGAAGCGAATCAGGCCGGGCACCACCAGGTGATTGCTGACCATGGTCGCCAGGGCCACGCTGGCCACGATCACCATACCGGTGGCGGCGGAGAATCCGCCGAGATAGACCAGCAAGGCCAGCAAGGGCTGGCCGGCTTCCAGTGGCAGGGCCAGTATCCATTGATCGGGCCGCACCTCGGCACCGAGCATCTGGCTACCAAGCAGGGTGATCGGCACCACCAGCACCGTGATTAGGGCCAGATAGGCCAGGAAGCCCCAACGCGCGGTTTCAAAGTCTCGACTGTCGGCGCATTCCACCACGGTGACCTGAAACTGCCGTGGCAGGCAGAACAGGGCACAGAAGGCCAGCAGCGTATGGGCGAAAAAGCCGTCAGGAAGCTCGAGCGGAATTGACGCTGTGAAGGCTTGCGCCGGCATGCCCAGCAGCGACCACAGTGCCCACAGGCCGATCGCCACGAAGGCCAGCAACTTAACCAGTGATTCAAGTGCAACGGCGAGCATCAGGCCGCGGTGGTGCTCACGGGCGTCGACCTCGCGAGTGCCAAAGCCGATGGCGAACACGGCCAGGATCAAGGCGACCGGCAGCGCGCTGTCGGCCCACCAGTCCGGCCGCTGCTGCGCCTGGCTCAGCACATCGATGCTCATCGCCACCGCGCGCAACTGCAGGGCGAGATAGGGCAGGGCGGCGATCAGGGCAATCAGGGTGACCAGGGCGGCCAGCGGGCCGGAGCGCCCAAAGCGCGCGGCCAGAAAATCGGCAATCGAGGTGATGCCGCGCTCGCGGCCGATCTCGATCAGTCGGCGCAGAATTTCCGGCGCCAGCAACAGCAGCAGCATCGGCCCGAGATAGATCGGCAAAAAACGCCAGAACTCGCGCGCCGCACTGCCCACCGCGCCGTAGAAGGTCCAGGAGGAGCAGTACACCGCCAGGGTAAAGGCATACACCCAGGCGCGCTGGCGCCCACTTAACTGAAAGTAGCCGCGATCGCCCAGGGCGGCTACGGCAAACAGAATGCCAAGGTACAGCAAGGAAACCAGCAGCAGGGCGGTACCGGACATCGGGCTCCCCCGAACAGGACCGCGCCATCATGCCAGACAGGCGGTGCTCGAGCTGCTAGCCGAAAGTCGAAGGTAGGCCGCCAGCGCCCGATGTAGGACAATTCCTACCCCAGGGCACAACATCGCCCGACGGACGAGCGACTGGCCGCGCGCTAGGCTGTCCCCACCCCACTGCAAGGAGCCGGCCATGCTGGATTTCAAATCGGTAGATGATCTGGCACGTCGCCTGAGCGACTTACTGCCGCCTGGTCTGGGCGCCGCCCGCGAAGATCTGCAGAAGAACTTCCGTTCCGCCCTGCAGGCCGGTCTTGGCCGGCTCGATCTGGTGACCCGCGAGGAGTTCGACGTGCAGCGCGCCGTGCTATTGCGCACCCGCGAAAAACTCGATGCGCTGGAGCGCAGCGTGGCGGAACTCGAAGCTCAGCACAACTCAGACGCCGACTGAGTCACCGCTCCGGCGCAGCGGTCGGAGCAAGCCACTGCGGCGCTGATCCCGCGCCCGCCGATGATCATCGACCCGTCAACCAATTCCCTTGGTTGGCAACGGAGTGCCCTGTCCGATGTCTCTCGCCTTGGTCCATTCGCGCGCGCAGGATGGCGTGCACGCGCCGCCGGTGCAGGTCGAAGTGCACCTCTCCGGCGGCTTGCCGGGCATGTCGATT
Organism: Pseudomarimonas arenosa; assembly: GCF_014841215.1. GTDB lineage: Bacteria > Pseudomonadota > Gammaproteobacteria > Xanthomonadales > Xanthomonadaceae > Pseudomarimonas > Pseudomarimonas arenosa. Next base: position 41,846 of record NZ_JACYTR010000034.1, on the reverse strand, counting down.
GTCGGCCTGCCGGAAGCGGCGGTGCGCGAGAGCAAGGATCGAGTGCGTGCGGCCCTGATCTGCGCCCAGTTCGAAATGCCGCAGCGCCGGATTACCGTCAACCTCGCCCCGGCCGACCTGCCGAAGGAAGGCTCGCGCTTCGACCTGCCGATAGCCCTCGGCATTCTGGCCGCCAGTGGCCAGATTCCGGTGGAATCGCTGGCCGATTGCGAATTTGTCGGCGAGCTGGCTCTCACCGGCCAGTTGCGCGCCGTGCCCGGCTGCCTGCCCGCCGTTCTGGCCGCCACGCGCCAACAACGCAAGGTGATCGTACCGACCGACAACCGCCAGGAAGCGGGCCTCGCCCGCCAGGCCGAAGTGATCTGCGCGCAGAGCCTGCTTGAAGTCTGCGCCCATCTACGCGGGGACCAGCTCATCAACCCCCTGCAGGAACTGCACTTAGCCGATGACTGCGTTGAGGCCGGCCTCGATCTGGCCGATGTGCGCGGCCAACCGGTGGCGCGCCGCGCGTTGGAGATCGCCGCTGCCGGCGCCCACCATCTACTGCTGATTGGCCCACCCGGCAGCGGCAAGAGCATGCTGGCCCAGCGCCTACCCGGCCTGCTGCCCGACCTGCCCGAACAGGCCGCGCTGGAGGCTGCCGCGGTACGCAGTCTGTCGCAACACACGCTGGACCTGCGACGCTGGAACCGGCCCAGCTACCGTGCTCCCCACCACACCGCCAGCGCGGTCGCCTTGGTCGGCGGCGGCTCACCCCCGCGCCCCGGCGAAATCAGCTTGGCCCACCACGGCGTGCTGTTTCTCGATGAGCTGCCCGAGTGGGAACGTCGTGTGTTGGAGGTGCTGCGCGAGCCACTGGAATCCGGCCATATCGTCATCTCCCGCGCCGCCCGCCAGGCCGAGTTTCCGGCCCGTTTCCAACTGATCGCGGCGATGAACCCCTGCCCCTGCGGCTGGCATGGCGACCCCTCCGGACGCTGTCGCTGCAGCGCCGATCTGGTCGCCCGCTACCGCGGCCGTATCTCCGGCCCCCTGCTCGATCGCATCGACTTGATCGTCGAAGTCCCGCGCTTGCACGCGCAGGAACTGCGCGCCGACGGCCGCCGTGGCGAAAGCAGCCAACAGGTCGCCCAACGGGTACTGCAAGCCCGCCATCGTCAACACCAGCGCGGCGAACTTAACGCCCACTTGAGTCAAGGCCTGCTGAACCAGCACTGCATGCTGGAAGCCGACAGCCAAGCCCTGCTCGACCGCGCCATCGACCGCCTGCAACTCAGCGCCCGTGCCAGCCAACGCATCCTCCGCGTCGCCCGCACCATCGCCGACCTGCAAGACAAACCCGCCATCGACCAAACCGCCCTGGCCGAAGCCATCAGCTTTCGCCGGATGGCGAATGGGTGATTGGTGATTGGTGATTGGTGATTGGTGATTGGTGATTGCGGGATTGCGGGATTACGGGATTACGGGATTACGGGATTACGGGATTACGGGATTACGGGATTACGGGATTACGGGATTACGGGATTACGGGATTACGGGATTACGGGATTACGGGATTCGGGATTCGGAGCAAGGCTAAAGCCCCTCCCCCCTGGCGGGGGAGGGGTTGGGGAGAGGGGGACAGGGAACACAGTGCATGAACCAACAACTCCACCTCGCCAGACACCTACGCCACGCCATGACCCAGGCCGAATCCCTGCTCTGGCGCCACCTCCGCGCACAGCGCTTCGCCGGCGAGAAATTCCGCCGACAACAACCCATCGGCGCCTACATCGTCGACTTCGTCCACTTCGGTGCACGACTGATCATCGAAGCCGATGGCTCACAACACCAGGATTGCGCGCACGACCAAACTCGCGATCGGTGGCTTTGTGCGCAAGGCTATCTACTACTGCGCTTCTGGAACCACGACATCCTGCTGCACACCAACCAGGTGCTGGACGAGATCCATCGGGCGGTGATCGGTCGTGGGCGTTAGTTCGGGCGAACGACTATCCCCCTCCCCCCAACCCCTCCCCCGCGAGGGGGGAGGGGCTCGTTGGGCCACTTCCCGCGTAGTCGCCACAACAGGACCGTCTTGATCCGTTATTAGCGAAGACAACGGTGAACATGGAGGCACGCGTTGCTCCGTCGCGGCGCGGCCAGCACTTGCGACAACATCGAATGCAGCGACAGAAAGGCCCCGACATCGGCACCGGCAGCAGAAAAGCCCCTCCCCCCTGGCGGGGGAGGGGTTGGGGAGAGGGGGACAGGGAACACACCGCATGAACCAACAACTCCACCTCGCCAGACACCTGCGCCACTCCATGACCCAGGCCGAATCCCTGCTCTGGCGCCACCTCCGCGCCCAGCGCTTCGCCGGCGAGAAATTCCGCCGACAACAACCCATCGGCGCCTACATCGTCGACTTCGTCCACTTCGGTGCACGACTGATCATCGAAGCCGACGGCTCACAACACCAGGATTGCGCGCACGACCAAACTCGCGATCGCTGGCTACGCACGCAAGGCTATCTACTACTGCGATTCTGGAACCACGACATCCTGCTGCACACCAACCAGGTGCTGGACGAAATCCATCGGGCGGTGATCGGTCGTGGGCGTTAGTTCGGGCGAACGACTATCCCCCTCTCCCCAACCCCTCCCCCGCGAGGGGGGAGGGGCTCGTTCGGCCACTTCCCGAGCAGTCGCCACAACAGGACCGTCTTGATCCGTTATTAGCGAAGACAACGGTGAACATGGAGGCACGCGTTGCTCCGTCGCGGCGCGGCCAGCACTTGCGACAACATCGAATGCAGCGACAGAAAGGCCCCGACATCGGCACCGGCAGCAGAAAAGCCCCAACATCGGAGCTGGCAGCAGAAAAGCCCCTCCCCCCTGGCGGGGGAGGGGGTGGGGATAGGGGGGCGCGTCAGCGCACAACCAAGATCGGAGCAGCTTTCGTCACCTTGCCCACCTCTCAATAGCGCTTCGTTTCGTCGTCATGGGGTTAACGCGCGGTTTCACCATGCAGCTACGTCGCGGCGCGGCCAGCATGTGCGACAACATCGAATGCAGCGACAGAAAGGCCCCGACATCGGCACCGGCAGCAGAAAAGCCCCAACATCGGAGCTGGCAGCAGAAAAGCCCCTCCCCCCTGGCGGGGGAGGGGTTGGGGAGAGGGGGAGCGTGTCAGCGCATCAGCGCACAACCACGATCGGAGGAACTTTCGTTACCCCAGCCGCGTCGAACACATTCTCCTTGTTGCAAACGTCCGCCATGACCCAAGCCCTGTTCCGCGACGACGCCTATCTGCAACGCTGCCAGTCCCTCGTCACGGCGTGCGGCGACGACTGGTTCAGCACCGAACAGACAGTGTTCTACCCGATGGGCGGTGGTCAGGCCGGCGACCAGGGCGAGGTCAAACTTGCCGATGACTTAACATTGCGCATCATTGACACCCGCAAAGGTGAAGCAGCGAATGAGATCCGCCATCGACTGGCGCCGGATTCGCCACTGCCCGAGGTCGGCGCAACGGTCGAACTGATTCTCGACTGGCCGCGTCGCTACACACTGATGCGTCTGCATACCGCCCTGCATGTGTTGAGCTGCGTGGTGGTGGCGCCGGTCACCGGCGGCAATATCAGCGAACACAGCGGCCGCCTCGATTTCGATATCGACCCCAGCCTGCTCGATGCTGCGCACATTGAAGCCGAAACCAACCGTCTGATCGCCAGCGCGGTGAACACCGAAACGGTGTGGATCAGCGACGAAGAACTCGATGCCCAACCCGAGCTGGTCAAGACCATGAGCGTCGCCCCACCGCGCGGCGCCGGGCGGATCCGCCTGTTAAGGATCCCCGGCATCGACCTGCAACCCTGCGGCGGCACCCATGTGGCCAATATCGGCGAGATCGGCCCGATCAAGGTGCTGAAGATCAGCAATCAGGGTAAACGCAACAAGCGGGTCGAGATCGCGCTGACCCAACCCTGAGTTCGCCCGGACACGCGCTGCTGGCGCCTACCGAGCCACAGCGGTAGACTACCCGGCCTCGCGCGGGCCCGCCCGCCGAGCCGCGGCGGCCCAGCCCGCCCAGACACGCGCCCGTAGCTCAGCCGGATAGAGTAGCGGCTTCCGAAGCCGTTGGTCGGGGGTTCGAATCCCTCCGGGCGCGCCATTGTCTCGAGGCAAAAGGGAGGAGGGCCGGACCGATTTCGACCAGAAGCGGCCAGTCACGCCCAACAGATGGCGTCAGTGCAGGGGCGAAGCCCGTTCTTCAGAATGCTACGGTGCCTTTTGCAACCTTCGGGCCTCCAGACGCTAGTGTCCTGTCGCAGAAATACGTTTCGCAAGGCGCGCGATCTTTTGCAAGATTGAGTCGGCGGTGGCGATCCACTGGAAAGGGGTTGCGTCAGCGTTGTATCGGGTTACGAAGAGCTCAATCTCACCATCCGCGCGCAATCGGCCCATCAGCGTTTCCCGCAACCAAGCCCGGAAAAGTATACGTCATTTATGAATGTTATTTCGGCGACAGGACACTAGCTCTTCACTGTAACCCGCCACGTTCCCGCGTCCTGTTGTTCCCACGTGATCTCCACGGGCAGGAACTTCTCGATCAGCGCCGCGTTGCTGCGCAGGTGGTCACTCGGCGCAGTCGTGGTTAAGCTGCCTCCGCCGGCCAATGCCATCGGCAGAAGCAGTTGGTCGCCGAGGTACTCGTCGATGCAGGCCCCGGAGTCGAGGTAGGTCTGAGCCTCGTTGGCCACACGCGCGGCGACTGTCTCGGCGCTGGTACCGCGCTGGCCGAAGCCGGTGAATGTCGTCGTGTGCGCTGCATGCCGCACGCGCAGTATCAGCGCGTTGCCGGGTCCGCGCGGTGGTCGCACCTGGCGCAGATGCCGCGCGTCTTCGCCGAGGTCGAATCGGGCCTGTAGCACGGCGAGCTCGCGCAGGCCGATGTCCGAAGAGAGCGCCGACAGCAGCGCGGTGCCATCGATGCGCTCAAGCTCGCCGCGCGACTCGAACGCGCAGGCGCGCAGTTCGCGTGCGGGGTGCACCGTCGCGTGCAGCACGCCGCCGCCCGCCGGATAGAAGCCCGGGCTCTCCAACTCGAGGTCGACCTCGATGCCAAAGTCACGCAGCCGCGGCACGAAGCTCTCGGCCAGAAAGTCAGCGCAGGGGGCGAGCGGATTGTGCGTGCCGCCCTGCAGGCGCACACGTGACGTTGCGTCCGCGCTCCACAGCGCGGGCAGCACCGTTTGCAGCACAAGCGTGCAGGACCCAGCACTGCCCGTCGAAAACTCGTAGTCGCCACTGCGAATAGTGCCGGGCTCGAAACGCAACGACGTGGCGCCCAGCTCGGCGCCAATCACGTTTGCACCGCCAACCTTCGCGGCCGCGTTCACGGCAGTCAGGTGCTGGCGCATCAGCCCCGGCTTCGAGCGCTTTGCGCGGATGTCCTGCAGCGTGAAGCCAATACCCGTGCACAGCGAAAGCGACAGCGCGCTGCGCAGCAGCTGACCGCCGCCTTGGGAGCCATCGAGTTCAAGCATTTCCATTTCTATGAAGCTCCAAGTAACAGGCGACGCGGCACTGCCGCGTCGCATTCAGCCTTTGACACACACCACCTGGCGAAGTGTATGCACCACCTCCACCAGGTCACTCTGTGCCGCCATCACCGCATCGATCGACTTGTACGCGGCCGGCGACTCGTCGACTACCTCTGCATCCTTGCGGCATTCAACGTGCGCGGTCGCCTTCACATGATCTTCGAGGCTAATCCGGCGCTTGGCTTCGGTTCGGCTCATGACACGTCCCGCACCGTGACTGCAGGAGTGAAAGCTGTCCGGGTTGCCGAGGCCGCGCACGATGAAACTCTTGGCTCCCATGCTGCCCGGAATGATGCCCAGCTCGCCCTTGCGCGCGCTCACCGCACCTTTGCGGGTCACGAACACGTCCTTGCCGAAGTGATGCTCACGCTGCACGTAGTTGTGGTGGCAGTTCACCGCCTCGGCCGTGGCCTCAAACGGTTTGGTGATCACCTGGCGTGCCGCTTGAACTACATGTTTCATCATGATCTCCCGGTTCGCGCGAGCGAAACGCTGTGCCCACTCGACCGCGAACACATAGTCGGCGTAGTGCTCGCTCCCTTCCGGCAGGTAGGCGAGGTCCTGGTCCGGCAGGTTGATCATCCAGCGGCGCATGTCCTGCTTGGCGAGTTCGATGAAGTGTGTGCCGATCGCGTTGCCCACGCCGCGCGAGCCCGAGTGCAGCATGAACCATACGCGTTGGTCTTCGTCCAGGCAGACCTCGACGAAATGGTTGCCCGTGCCGAGCGTCCCGAGATGGGCGAGGTTGTTGGTCTTCGCGAGCTTCGGGTGGCGGGCCTTGATGTGCTCGAAGTCGCGCTCGAGCTGGGACCAGCCCTCGATGGCAAGCGCCGGCGGATGCTCCCAGGCACCCTTGTCGCGATTACCCGGGGTACGACCGTGCGGCACGGCCTGCTCGATGGCACTGCGCAGCCCAGCGAGGTCGTCAGGCAGGTCGGACGCGACCAGCGTGGTGCGCGCCGCGATCATGCCGCAGCCGATGTCAACGCCGACCGCCGCGGGCACAATGGCGCCGATAGTCGGCACGACCGAACCCACGGTCGCACCCTTGCCAAGGTGCACGTCGGGCATCACCGCCACCCAGCGATGGATGAACGGCAGCTTCGCGATATTGACGAGCTGCTTGCGCGCTTCGTCTTCCAGCGGCACGCCGCGGGTCCACATCTTGATCGGCACCGCGCCGGGCTCGTTGATGACGTCGTAGTTCTGCTGACTCATTGAAAGAATTCCTGTTGAGGCGATGCTCCGCGCAGGAGCCGGCGACCAGGTCGAGGCCGGACGCTTGACTGTAGTCGGGCCGGCATTCGCCAGCTTCTGCGTGCAACACCGCCGAAGCGTTCAGAAAGGGCGGTGACGAAATTGACGGAACGCTCTGCCTTGCGGCAGTGGGACTTGAACCCAACCCCTTGCGGGGGAACCAGTGTAGTTCCGACGGCATTCACCGCTTGAATCAAAAACCTTGAAAACAAAACCGCGCCGGGCACGACGAAAGTGAAGGAACGTATTTTCGCGCTCTGCCATCTGAGCTACCGCCCCACAGACCTGGGCGGACGGGACTCGAACCCGTGACCTCGACCGTCAAAGGGTGTAGTTCCTGTCGGCATTCGTGTCCGACACGGCGAAACGATGGGACTCCTGTTGCCTTGAGTGGATCCGACGCCGTCGCCGACCAGGATGATGGAACATTGTCGACTGCTCTATCCGCTGAGCTACCGTCTCGCGACGGGCGGGATTCGAACCCGCGACCTGAGGATTCTGTAGTTCCATCGGCATTCGGCGGCGACGCCGGGTACCGCATTGCCGTTGCCGCTACGCGACGAGTGGTGCCGGAACATCCTGCTCTACCGCTGAGCTACCGCCCCGTCGATATGGAGCGGACGGGATTCGAACCCGCGACCTGGTCATTAAGAGTGATGTAGTTCCGACGGCATTCGCGTACCGCCAACGTTTTTCGAATTCAAAGTGGGTACTTTCTCCTCAAGCCCGTCCGCCCCATTGCGGACGGGCAACCTCTGTTTCCTACAACTCGATGGACCGAATCTTGTCGACCCAGCGCGGCGTGTTGGCGCCCTGCGCCGCGAACACCGCGAGCAGGTCGAACACCGCGTCGCTGAAACCGCCGACGTGGATCACATCCTCACGCTCGGCCGCCTGACTCGTTGCCACCGGCTGCAGGTCGATGCAAACCAGCTTCGCCTGCGGGCAGCGCGCCTTGATCTGCGCCCACTGACGCATCGTCTCGGTCGCACCGGCCCGGCGGGTGTCGGCCCAACTCTCGTTGTCGGACACAATCACCAGCAGGTCGACGTTGGCGCCCTCGCGATTCAACCGCGCCAGCGGAGAACTGATCGAGGTGCCACCGCCGCACAACGACGCCAACTGCTTTGCCTGCGTCATCACGCTGTCGCGCGGGTTCAGCTGCAGTGCGCGCACGTCGGTGTCGAACGGCATCACGCGGGCACCGGGGTTGGTACGCTGCACGCACGCGGCCACCAGTGCCGCCACGTCCACGCACCGCACCGCGGTCGTCGCACCCCGACGATGGCCGGTCACCGGCGAGCCCATCGAGCCCGACACGTCGACCGCCACCACCACCCGGCCGTCCAGCTTCGGCACCTGGCGGGTGGCGATTTCCATCGCGTCCTGCAGGGCCTCGCGGATCGCCGACGGCACATCGCCGCCGCCCGATGCCGTGTACGCCATCATCAACTGATACGGAAATGCGCGTGCCTTGGCGATCTTCACCGGGTCACGCAGCGTCGCCGACAGTGCCTTCACCGTCGCGCCGTCCGCAAACACCTCGTTGCGGGCAAAGGTGTTGAGGTTCTGGCGCAGCGTCTGCCAGGAGGCGTTGCGGGCCAGTACACACCACTGCTTTGCCGACAGGCGCAGCGAGGTGTAGTACTGGAACGGCAGGTCCGGCAGTTCGCCGACCGGCGCGCGCTTGAACGCCTCGTACGCTTGCAGCTTGGCCGGCAGCGCCTCCGTTTCGAACGGCTTACCCACGACCCAGGCATACAGCGCCTGACGCGCGGCGTCCGCCGGCTTCGGGTGAACCATGCGGATCACGTCGGCCAGCGACGGCTGGTTGCCGATCGCGGCCTGCACGATCGCATCGACCGACGCGCGCTCGAGCCACTGGCGGACCAGTCGCTTGGGCAGCGAGCCCAGCGACTTGCGGCCCACCACGCCGCTGCGGACGATCTGCACGAAGTTGCGCAGCATGCGGCCGTTGTCGACCACACGCGGGAACGTCTTGGCCAACAGCTCACCGTCGCGGGTACTCAATGTCGCCAGCAACAGCGCCGGCATGTCCTTCATATGCGCGACCTTGCGGGCGTAGACCGCGGTGCGGGCGACGAACTCGGGGTCGCACTGCGCGGCCAGCGCCAACGCCTTGTCGAGCTGCTCGCCGGCCGAAGCGTAGTAGGTACCGTTGAGGCAACCCGTCGCCGCGTACAGGGCAAGCACCGCTTCCGGGCTGCGAGCGTAGGCGAGACCGCCCGCCTCGTTGGTGGCAGTGGCGTTCGGCACGAAGGCGCCGCGGAGCGATGCAAAAAGTTGGGCGTTGGCCATGGGGGCATTCCTCGTTGAGCTGGGGACGAACCCACTAGAGCAATGGCCGTGCCAACTGTCCTGCCATCAACCTATCTCATTGATTTACATATCGACAGCGCCTATGGGTGGCGACAAGTTGTGCGCATAAATGTATATTCCTAGCGCGCTCTTTATCGACATGAATATATGGCTCGCCGCCAAGTGATCCTCGGCATGTTCGGCACCCAGCTCGATTCGGGCACCGGCCCGAGACGTTGGGAGAAATGGCGCCCGACCGTCTCGCTCGGCATGCACGAGCACTGGCAGGTCGATCGCATCGAGCTGCTCGTCGACGAGGCCAGATTCGGCAAACACGCTGACGTGGCCGTAGCCGACCTCGCTCACGTGTCGCCCGAAACGCAGGTGCTGCGCCACGACCTCGCGCTGGCCGACCCCTGGGATTTCGAGGGCGTCTACGGCGCGCTGCATGACTTCCTGCGCGACTACGATTTCCAGCCGGAGGAGGAGGACTACTACGTCCACATCACCACTGGCACGCACGTCTCGCAGATCTGCTGGTTCGCCCTGACCGAGAGCCGGCACTTCCCGGGCAAGTTGCTGCAGACTTCGCCGCCGCGCACGCAGGCTGGTGGCAGCCCGGGCAGCTTCACCATCATCGACCTTGATCTGTCGCGCTACGACCTCATTGCGCAGCGCTTCGCCCAGCGCAAGCTGGCCGACCACGAACTGCTCAAGAGCGGCATCGCCACCCGTAACGCCGAGTTCAACCGGATGATCGAGCAGATCGAAACGGTGGCCACGCGTTCGCGTGCACCCATGCTTCTGATGGGGCCGACCGGCGCCGGCAAGAGCCAGCTCGCGCGCCGCGTGTTCGAGCTCAAGTCGACGCGGCACCAGTTGCCGGGCCGCTTCGTCGAGGTCAACTGCGCCACGCTGCGCGGCGATGGAGCGATGAGCACGTTGTTCGGCCACATCAAGGGCGCGTATACCGGCGCGGTCGGCGAACGTGCGGGGCTGCTGCGCTCGGCACACCAGGGTCTGCTGTTTCTCGACGAGATCGGCGAGCTGGGCCTCGACGAGCAGGCCATGCTTTTGCGCGCACTGGAGGAGAAGCGCTTTCTGCCGGTGGGCAGCGACAAGGAGGTCGAGAGCGATTTTCAACTCATCGCTGGCACCAACCGCGACCTCGACCTCGCCGTGGCCGCCGGCCGGTTCCGAGACGACCTGCTCGCGCGTCTGAACCTGTGGACGTACCGGCTGCCCGGCCTGGCCGAGCGGCGCGAAGACATTGAACCCAACCTCGACTTTGAGCTTGAACGCTGGTCGCGCGAACAGCATCAGCGTGTGGCGTTCAACCGCGAGGCGCGTGCGCGGTACTTGGCATTCGCAGCCGGCCCCGAGGCGCGCTGGGCCGGCAACTTCCGCGACCTCGGCGCTTCCGTGCAGCGGCTGGCCACGCTCGCCGAGGCAGGCCGCATCAACGTCGCTCAGGTGGATGAAGAGATCGCGCGCCTGCGTCGGCAGTGGCAAGGCGGTGTCGCGCCCAGCCGCCTCGAGACCTTGCTGGGCGAGCGTTATGCCGAGCTTGATCGCTTCGACCGCGTGCAATTGGAGGACGTGGTGGCATTGTGCGCTCGCTGCAAATCGATGTCCCAGGCCGGGCGCGAGCTATTCGCCGTGTCGCGGCAACAACGCGCCAGCACCAACGACGCCGACCGCCTGCGCAAGTATCTCGCGCGGTTCGGTCTGGACTGGGAGACGGTGCGCGCGGCCTGACGCAAACCTTCGGCGCACAGCAGGTCCACACTGTCGACCCTCGTACCCTACAGGGTGCATTTACAAAATATACCTTACAGGGTATATTGTGTGAAAATACCCTGGAGGGGATATGGATCGGAGCGCTGTCATCGCATCTCCCGCGCAGCTGGCCACCGTGCTGCGCGATCGCCGGGATACATGCAAGCTCACTCAGAAACAGGTCGCCGCCCTGGTCGGTCTGCTGCCCAAGACGATATCGGCGATGGAGTCCGACCCCGGGCGCAGCAGTGTGACCAGCCTGTTCAAGCTGCTGTCCGCACTGGATATCGAGCTGGTGTTGCAGCCAAAACCGAAGACGTCGGCCACCAGCAAGACCGAGTGGTAGGTCATGGCCAGACCGCGTAAACGAAAGGTTCTCGGCGTCTGGATGAATGGGTTGCGGGTGGGCAGGTGGAGCTTGGAGCCCACCGGCGAGCACGTATTCGCCTACGCCGCTGACTGGCTTGCCCGACCCGAAGCCCGGCCGCTATCACTGTCGATGCCGATGCGCAGCAACGCGCCGTATCGAAGCGCGGTGGTCGAGAGTTGGTTTGACAACCTGCTGCCGGACAGTCGGGCTATCCGCCAGCGGATCCAGAGCCGATTCCGAGCGGCGTCGTTGCAGGCGTTCGACCTGCTGGAGGAAATCGGCCGCGACTGCGTCGGAGCAGTCCAGCTATTGCCCGAAGACCGCGAGCCCGAAGACATGCGGCAGATTCGCGGCGAGCCGCTAAGCGAGTCTGCTATCGCCGCGCTATTGAGGACAACCACGGTGGCGGGCGCTGAAGATGAGTCGTCCGACTTTCGCATTTCCCTGGCCGGCGCCCAGGAAAAGACCGCCCTGCTCTGGCATCGCGGCGGCTGGCAGCGGCCACTGGGTGCCACGCCCTCCACCCACATTTTCAAGCTGCCAATGGGCCGGGTTGGAAACTTCCAAGGCGACCTGAGCACCTCGGTCGAAAACGAATGGCTCTGCAGCCAGCTGGTTGCGGCGCTGGGCTTACCCATTGCCAAGACCGAGATTGGCAAGTTCGAAGACCAGAAGGCCCTGATCGTCGAGCGCTTTGACCGTCGCCCGTCTGCCGACGGCAGCTACTGGCTGCGTCTGCCGCAGGAAGACCTATGCCAAGCGCTCGACGTGCCCCCCGCGCTGAAGTACGAAGCTGACGGCGGACCCGGCCCGGTGCGGATCATGGACCTGCTGCTGGGCTCACAACAGGCAGCGGAGGATCGGGCTTTGTTCCTGAAGTCGCTGTTCGTGTTCTGGCTGCTCTGTGCCACCGACGGACACGCTAAGAATTACAGCATTGCGATCGAGCCCGAAGGCCGCTTTCGCCTCACACCCCTCTACGATGTGATCTCGGTCTGGCCGCTGATCGGCCACGGCAAGAATCAGCTGGCGGTCGAGAGGGCGAAAATGGCGATGGCGGCGGTTTCGAAGAACCGGCATTACCACTGGATCAAGATCCAGACCCGCCACTGGCAATCCACCGCCGCTGCCTGCGGCTTCGCACCTGAAGCCATGAAGCGTCTGATCGACCAAGTGCTGGCCGAGGTCGAACCGGCAATCGACAAGGTCACCACCGGCTTGCCGGCCGACTTTCCTGAACATGTAGCTGCCGCGATCTTTCGGGGGCTACGCCAAGCGGTGCGTAAACTTGGCGGCTAGCCGAAGACGTCGGAAGCCCTCACTCACGCGACATTTTATCCGACTTAATTTCCGGATAGAAGAAGAAAAAGCTAACTAAGACAGTCATTTATGCGAAACTCGAGTGGGACACAATTGAAGACACTCAAGCCCATCTTTCAGGTAGTGAAAGCCGCGCAGCAGAGAAGCGAAGTCGGCCGCGGATTCTTGTGCTAAGTCGTAGTCCTTCAAGTGCAATCCTGCGAGTGCTGCCCATCACCGAATTCGCAATGCCATTTTTGTTCGGCGCATTCGCACCGCGCTATTCACACAGACGGGCGAGATAGGACACCGCGTTCAACCTGCAGTGGGTCGTGATCGCACCGGGTAGATTGAACAGCCTGGGCTTGTCGCGAAAGTTGAATACTCGATAGAGCTGATACTGGGCGGCATCGGCTTCGGAACGAAGCAGCTCATTGTGACTGACAAAGAATGGGGTGAGCTCACCGAATGCTGTGGTCTTGACTTCGATCAGTCGTTCACGCCCATCCTCCTCAAACGATAAGACATCGAACCCCAGGCCATCACCTCGCGTAGCGGCCACATGCTCGACCCGCTCGCTCAAACTCTTCCTGCCTGCCGCATGTAAGCGCTGAGCCTCCACCTCAAGCACGAACAGTTCGCCGGCTCGGCCGAGCGATTGATTGCGCGCTTCCCGAGCCAGGTAGTCGCGCTGTGCCATTGACGGTCGCGCGTTGTACCTTGCCTGTGGCTCGTGAACGCGCGCCGATTTGGGGGGTGACATCCACACAGCGCCGATGTCTGCAACGGCAACTTCGACAGCGGGTCGTTCAACGGCGGATTGGACGGCGTCCTGCACGCCGTGGTTGGTGGCGAGCTGCGCCTCGACGATATCTCCAAGTAGCGCCTGGTAATTGCTGCGTGGCTTGTAGCCCGCAATATAGGGATAACCAAACTCGATCATCACCGCGCTAATGTTGCAGTGCTTGAACTCCAATGATGCGCGACTTCGCCCGCGCAACTTTTGCAGCAAGGCCTTGGCGTGTTCGGTCTTGCTGTAGCGCTGACCATTGAGCTCGTAGCTCAGCATACGCAGGTAGTCGGCGACGCAGGCCTCCACTTCGATCCGAGACCAGTTGCTTCCTGTCGCCATGCGCCCCTCATTTGCCGCCCCATTGTTCGCCAGGTTATCGCACCCACCTTCCGAGTGAGCCAGAGTCGCCTGACTGGGCTTCAAGCGCTCGAGCGATCCCACGTTAGCAAGGGCAGCGGCCGACGCAGCCGCGGCAAGCTGACAGCGTAGCTTCGCCAGGTCTACGAATCGCCAAATTTCCTCACCTAGGGTGAGGATTCTGGCCGATTGATAAGCCCGCAGCTTGCCCTTGGTTTGCGAATCGTCCTCACTCTGAGTGAAGAAAGGCTCCGAGCTAACCCGGATCTTTCGGCGCGACCTCATGAAATATCCGGGCTAAACCTGCTGCTGCGCCATACCGATCTGCCCATGGAGATGACGCGGTTGCGGCCGAAACCTGTCACGGCCAGCGCTCACAACAATAAGCTTCGAGGGGTGCGGCGCTGACCGCTGCGGGCGGTGGGAGGCGCGATCAGCGTGTGCTTGTGGGACTGCTTGCGCCTCGGCGTGCGGTGCTTGCACTGATCAGACCAGCTGCTCGGCTATCGCATTCCACGCCGTCGTCGCCCTGGGGGTCGCCGAAAGTACTTATTTTTTGGGGCCAAAGTGCATTTTCCTCTTGACTGCGCAATCAGGAGGGCTAAATTCACCGGGTGCAACACGCACGCCCCGAATGGAGTAGCAGAATGGCTGCAAAGAAATCGAGCAAGAAGGTAGCCGCCAAGCCGGCCGCCAAGCCGGCCGCGAAAGCGGCAGCAAAACCGAAAGCCGCGAAGGCGATCACCGAGCCGTTGAACAAGTCCGGTCTGGTGAGCTATCTGGTGGAAGCCAGTGGCGTCGCTTCGAAGGACGTCAAGGCGGTGATGGGCGCCCTCGAACAGGCGGTTTCCTCATCGATCAGCAAGAAGGGCGCGGGTGCCTTCGTGCTGCCGGGTCTGTTGAAGATCACGTCGGTCAAGGTCGCGGCCAAGCCGAAGCGCAAGGGTATTGATCCGTTCACCAAGCAGGAGCGCGTGTTTGCCGCCAAGCCGGCGACCACCAAGGTGAAGATTCGCCCGCTGAAGAAGTTGAAAGAAGCAGCGCTGTAACCCAGCGTTCAAGCAGACGCCAGGGCGCTGCCCTGGCGATCTGCCTGAAGTCGAGCACGATCGACGCTACGCAGGTCAAACGCTACTCGCGTCCTACCACCCACGGGCTAGAGAAAGACGCCTCGGCCTCAGGTGGCAGCAGCAGGCTCGACATCCATCCGCGCCGCGGCGCGCAAGGCCAAGTCAATCCAACCCAGTCCTGCGCCGGCTCTGCTCAGAGCTCCGAGCGGGCGTCGTCGCTCTCGTTGAGATCTTCGGGGTCGAGCTGGTAGTCGAGCAGATCACCCGGAACACACTGCAGCACAGCACAGAGTTTCGCCAAGGTACGAAAGCGGATGCCTTTGACCTTGCCGCTGCGAAACAGCGACAGCTGGGTCTCGCTGATGCCCACTTCGGCCGCCAGTTCGCGCGCTTTCATGCCGCGCCGAGTCAGCATCTGGTCGAGCGTGACCTGGATCGGCATCAGACGATCTCGTCCAGTTCGGCCTGCACAACGCGCGCCTGATCGACCAGCCGGGCCAGCAGGATCAGGGCCGCGCCGACCACACCGAGCACGATGCCGGACAAGTCAAAGTACAGGTAACTGCCGCGGGCGCCGCTGATCCAGCGCGCCAGATTGATCACCACCAACACATTGAGCAGGGCGCCGATCAGTACGCCCGTGCCCATGCGTCGCATCGCGCGCGACACGGTCAGATGAAACATCCGACCCTCGGCGAGGTCGGCCAAGGCTCGCTGTACGGCCCACAGTCCCCACAGATAGGCCATCGCCGGCAAGGCGGCGACCAGCATCAGCAGCCAGCGATGCTGGTCGGACGCGGGCGGGGGGCCCAGCCAGGGCGCCCCAGCCAGGCCCAATGCAAACAGCAGCGCCAGCCCGAGCAAGACCAGCCAGGTAGCGAACCGCAACAGGCGGCAGTGCAAACGGAAGTGATCGATCGTAGTCACCAGCTGAATCCCAGGTCTGAGCCAGGAAAGTTTAACCTTGACTTAAATTTTCTGCTCGGGGTAACTTTATCTCTGACTTAAAGTTGGAGAAGGCGCGATGTCGCTCGCTATCGAAACCGAGCATCTGGTCCGTCGCTTCGGCGCCCACACCGTAGTCGATCAGGTCTCGCTGCGGGTGCCGAGCCGCAGTGTGTATGGCTTTCTCGGTCGCAATGGCGCCGGCAAGACCACCACGTTCAAGCTGCTGCTCGGTTTGCTCAGGCCCGATGCTGGACAGGTGCGCATCGGCGGCATCGATGTGGTGCGGCAGCGCATCGCCGCCCTGCGCCAGGTCGGCGCATTGCTGGAGGCACAGGGCTTCTACCCCCACCTGAAGGGGCGCGAGCAACTCGACCTGCAGCGCCGGCTGCTCGGTCTGCCGGCGAGCGAAGTGGATCGCGTGCTGGAATTGACCGAGATGCAGGCGCATGGTGGGCGCACCATTGGCGACTACTCGTTGGGCATGCGCCAGCGTCTGGGTCTGGCGCGCGCCCTGCTCGGCGCGCCCAGTGTGTTGATCCTGGATGAGCCGACCAATGGCCTTGACCCCGAGGGCATGGCCGATATGCGTGGCTTCCTGCGCAGTCTGCCCGAGCGCAGCGGCGCCACGGTGCTGCTGTCCAGCCATCTGCTCGGCGAGATCGAACAGATCGCCAGTCATATCGGCATGTTATGTGAGGGCCGTCTAGTGCTGCAGGGTCGGCTCGAGGATCTGCAGGCCGAACAGGATGGCGCCGTACTGTTCGGGACCGATGCCGCGGCGGCCGCGATCGATCTGGCGCGAGGCCTGGGTATCCCTGCTGATCCCTGCGACGGCGGCATGCTGGCGCGGTTTGCGCTGGATCAGCCGATCGAAGCCGCCTCTGCCGCACTGAACCATCAGTTGTGTACAGCGGGCATCGCGGTGCATACGGTGGCGCCACAGCGACGCAGCCTGGAGGCCGTGTACCGCCGCGCCAGTCAGGCGCTGTCGTCGACGTCCAACATCGCTCTGGCCTGAGGACCGCATCATGCACCTATCGTCAAACCCAGCGGTCGGCTTTGCCACCGTATTGCATGTGGAACTGTTCAAGCTGCGTCGCTCATTGGCGTTGTTGTTGGCCTTGATCGCACCCAGCCTGATTGCGTTGTTTGTGTTCTTCAATCTGCTGCGGATGGAAAAGCCCATGGCCTGGTCGATGTCCTTGCAGTCGTCGGCAGCCATCTGGGCCTTCTTCATGTTGCCGATGAGCGTCACCGCCCTGACCGCCCTGGTAGCGCAGATGGAGCACTCGGCACGCAGCTGGGATGGATTGCACTCGCTGCCTTTGCCGCGCTGGCAGCTCTACGCCGCCAAGCTGATCTGTGTGTTAGGGCTGGTGCTGGCGATGTCCTTGTGCCTGGCCATCCTGACACCGCTGGCGGTGGCCCTGGCCAGCCAGTTCAATCCGGCCGCCGCCGCCAGTGGGGCGCTGGAGATGGCGCCTTACCTGGGGCTACTCGGGCGCATCTTCCTCGCCGCGTGGTTGGTGATAGCGGTACAGCTGTGGATGGCCTTGCGCTTCAGCAGCTTTGTACCGGCACTGGCCCTGGGGATCGGCGGTACCTTCTTCGCCGTGGTCGCCACCTCGGCCAAGGTCGGCGCCCTGATGCCCTGGCAGATTCCGGTCAACCAGCTGGCCGCCGATCCCGCCCGCGCCGACTTCAGCCTGGCCCTGGGCTTTCTGGGCGGCTGCCTGATCCTGGCGATGATGCTGCGGCAACTGGCTCGACGCGAGTGGCTGGGTTGAGCCTTTTCGCCCGCGTTGCAACGCGGCACTGCCTCTGGGTGCCAAGCGAAGACACGGCCACTGCGTGAATTCATCAGCACCACGCCCTTGATACGAGCGAGGATCAGCAACCGGGCGAGTAGTAGCACAGCCAGCAGGACGAGCCGCTCGCCCAACACCTGTAGTTTCATTGTTGTGCTGCCCCCAAAGGCGGCGACACTGGCAAAGAGTCGCCAGGGCTCCGGTGCCAAAGCCTGGCCGCGCGCAGCGTTGCATTGGCCGGGCTTTTCATCGTCCAGATTGGGCGACTCATCGGCAGCCAGCCCGATTTCATCGCAAACTCCAGCGCTGTCCTGTGCGCCGATCCAGACTGCGGCACACTAGTCAACCAAGGAGGCACCCATGACCCGCCATCGACTGGCATTTATTCTGGCCGCCATCGGACTGGCCAACGGCGCATCCGCCTTTGATGACGCCAGCCTGCAGCAGGCCCTCAATCAACGTCTGGCCGGCGATCGCAGTGGCGCCTGTATGGCGGCCGCAGTCATCGAACAGGGGCAGGTCTCGCGGGCCTTGAGCTGTGCCGATCCGGCTCAGCTCGATCGCATCGGCTTCGAGCATAGCTTTGAGATTGGCTCGGTGAGCAAGACCATGAACGCGGCCCTGCTGGCGATGCTGGTGGCTGAGGGCAAGCTCGATCTTGATGATCCCCTGACCAAGCATCTGCCGAAGGGCAGCAAGGCGCCGGAATTCGACGGCCAGCCGATTCGCCTGCGGCATTTATTGACCCACACCTCGGGATTGCCTTCGATTGCGCCGAGCTGGCAGTTGAGCAATCCGGCCAATCCGTATTCCACGCTGAAGCAAAAGGATCTGTTCAGCGCGCTCGGCAAGATTGAGCTGGCGACGGCGCCGGGCAGCAAGTTCGAATACTCCAATTTTGGCGCCATGTTGCTGTCCTGGGTGGTGTCCAAGACCGCCGACCAGGACTACCAGACCTTGATCCAGCAGCGATTGTTCGAGCCGCTGACCATGCAGCAGGCCTACATCAAGAAGCCGGGCAAGAGCGTTCCGGTTGTCCAGGGTCACACCCCCAATCGACAGCCGACGCCGGCCTGGACTTTCCCTGCCGATACCGCGGGGGTCGGCGGCGTGCGCGCTTCCCTTAACGACATGATTCGCTATCTGCAGGCGCACCTGCAGCCCGCCGAGGATGCATTGGGTCAGGCGCTGGCGCGCACTCACGAGACCCTGGATGAGAACCCCGGCAAGGGCATTGCCTGGGCCTGGATGGTGGCGCCGCTGAATGATCGGGAATACCTGGTCCACGAGGGTGGCACGGGCGGTTTCTCCGCCTTTGTCGCCTTCAGTCGCGATGGTGAGCGCGGCGCGGTGGTGCTGTCGGATACGGCGCTCACCTCGATCGGTGGGCTGAGTTCGGTGGGCCTGCACTTGCTTGACCCGAGCGTGCCGATGGGCAAGCCGCGGCTGGAAACCCAGCCTGACGCTGAACTGCTGGATGCGTTGGTCGGTTCATATCGTCTCGCTGGCGGGCTCAACATGGAATTGCGCCGCAAGGGTGACGCCTTGGAGATTCAGGCCACCGGCCAGCCGGCCTTTGCCATGGGCTATGACAGCGCCGGTGACTTCTATCCGCTGGCTTTCGACGCGTTGCTGAGACCGGCCAAGCGCAGCGATGGCAGCGTCGGCTTCAGCTGGCTGCAGGGCGGTGGGGTGATGGCTGCCAAGCGCATCGAGCAGGTCGCTACGCCGCCTGACCTGTCGCTTGGCGATTATGCGGGACGCTATCCCCTGATGCCCGGGTTTGAGCTGAGGGTCTTTGCCGACGGCGAGCAACTGAAGGCGCAGGCCACCGGTCAGGGTGCCTTCGTCATTGACTACGCCGACAGCGACCGCTTTGTGGCCGATGCCTACGGCATCGAGATCGTCTTCGAACGCGACACCGCCGGCGCGGTGACTGCCCTGAAGTTGCATCAGGGTGGCCAGACCATGAGCGGCAAGCGTCGATGAGCGAGGCGGCCGCCCGGCCATTGCACGCGCCGCTGCCGGCCGAGGCGGTGGTCGGCGGTCTGTCGGCCTGGTTTTCCTATCAGCGCTATCCGATCTTCGGCATCCGCTGGCTGCTTGGCAGGCTGCTGTATGTGGGCGCCGTCGTGTTGGCCCTGTCATTGCTGAGCTGGCTGGGCAACTGGGCGGCCACCGGTGATCTTGCCCTCAGTGCCGGCGCCGGTGCCCTGCTGTTCGGCAGTTTCATGCTGATGTTCTTCGCCGGCCCGGCGCTGGCCTGCTGGGTGCGCCACCGTCGCTGGGAGCAGCCGATGGAACGCTATGCCGTGGTAGCCGCGGTGTTGCTCGGCATGGTCTGCAGCTATTTCGTCGATGCCTGGGCGTCGGCGCAGTTGGAGCCGCTGATCGAACAGCGCATGCAGCAGCGCGGCATGTTGAGTGAACAGCAGGTGATCCAGGCCAGGCAGCTCGAGAAGAGCCCGCTGGGTGTGCTGCTGCATCTGGTCACCCTGGGCATCATCTATCTGCTGATGGGGGGCGGTCTGGCCTTGCGTGGCTACTTTAGCGAGCAGCGCCGGCTCGACAGCGTGCGCCAGCAGGCTGACCTGCGCGCGCTGCAGCAGAAGGCACAGCACGATGCGTTGAAGTTGGGTGTGTTGCAGGCGCAGGTTGAGCCACACTTTCTGTTCAACACCCTGGCGTCGATACGCTCGCTGCTGCGTCAGGATCCAGCCCGTGCCGAGGCCACCCTGGATGCCCTGGTCGACCATCTGCGCGCCACCATGCCACGTCTGCGCGGCGGCAGCGAAGCGCTCAGTTCAACGCTGTCGCAACAGGTGGAAATCTGTCGCAGCTATCTCGAACTGATGCGCCTGCGTCTGGATGGCCGGCTGGACTATGCTGTTGACCTGCCGGCAGCACTCGCTGAACATCCGTTTCCACCCTTGTTGCTGATCACCCTGGTCGAAAACGCAGTCAAGCATGGCATTGAGCCCAAGCGTGGTGCCGGCCACATTGCCATTCGGGCCGATGGCGATGAGCAACAGCAGCGCTTGAGTGTGCGAGTGGAGGATGACGGGGTCGGCCTGCAGACCGGCGCCGGCAGCGGGGTCGGCCTGGCCAATATTCGTGCCCAACTGAGCACTGCCTTTGCCGGTCAGGCCGAGCTGAAACTGCAGCCCCGCGCCGACGGCGGCGTGGTGGCGGAAATTCACCTGCCCTTGGAGCGTGGTGTTCGATGAACCCGGTGCGTGTGCTGATCGCCGAAGACGAAGCGCCGCAGCGGCGCGAACTGCTGCGCATGCTGCAGGCACTGTGGCCCGAGCTCGACATCGTCGCCGAATGCGAAGATGGGCTATCGGCGCTGGAAGCGCTGGCAACGACATCGCCACAGCTTGCCGTGCTGGATATTCGCATGCCCGGGGTGAGTGGCATCGAGGTGGCCAAGGCGGCAATTGAGGCCGGCTGCCTGGTTCTGTTCACCACCGCCTACGACGAGTACGCAGTGCGCGCCTTCGAAGCCGGCGCCATCGACTACATACTCAAGCCGGTGCGCGAAGATCGTCTGGAGAAGGCCCTGCAACGAGCGCGTGAGCGCCTGAATCAGCCGGTAGCCGAGGCTCTGCCGGCCCTGCTCACGGCCCTGCAACAGCTGCCCAGCGAACGTGAGCAGCCGCTGCAATGGATCACCGCCAGCCTCGGTGACAGCGTGCGTTTTATCGGCATTGAGGAAGTGCTGTGCTTTCAGGCCCAGGACAAGCTCACCCGTGTGCTGACCCGCGAGGGCGAGGCCTTTATCCGCACGCCACTGAAGGAGCTGCTGCGCGGCCTCGATCCGCAGCAGTTCTGGCAGATCCACCGCAGCGCCATTGTCCGTGCCGCCGCAATCGACAAGGTGCAGAAGGACGAACTTGGGCGGTATGAGCTCAGTTTGAAGCAGCATGCAGAACGGTTGCCGGTCAGCCAGGCCTTTGCCCAGCGATTGCGCGGCATGTAGCTGCCGGCAAATCCCCTCACCTCTCAAGACCGCAGGCCCGCCATGCACGCCCTCAAGCCCGCCGACCTCGCCGCCAAACTCGATGAGCTGTGGTCGCCGCGAGTCATCGCCGAGTTGGATGACTACTACGTCAAGGTGGCCAAACTGCATGGCGAGTTCGGCTGGCATGCCCATGCCGAGGAGGATGAGCTGTTCCAGGTGCTGGAAGGCGAGCTATGTCTGCGCTTTCGCGATGGCCAGGTCACCCTGCAGGCAGGGGAATTGTATGTGGTGGAGAAGGGGCGCGAGCACAATCCGCTGGCACAGCAGCCCTGCACGGTGATGCTGGTGGAGCGCAAGTCGACGGCGCACACCGGCGAGCAGCACAGCGAGCTGACCCGCGGGCTGGCCGAGCAGTTGCGCCCGATCGAATAGCGGAATCGGAACGGCCAAGATCGCCGGGTCGGGTGGTATCGTTGTAGCCGATGTGTCCCCGGCCAATTGCGGTTCCACGTCCGGATCAATGACGTACCGGTTCAACCTGCAGCCAATTGTCCTCAAGGTCAAGCTCCAAGCGGGTTCGATCAGGGTCTATCACTACGAATCGCGGACGCTGATCACTGAACATTCGAATTCGCTGGAGACCCCGGCGAACCTCGACGCCGCGCTGTGCAAGTGGCGTTGCCGCGCCGGCTCTCGGATCCGATTCCAACAGCACCAGCGGAATCGTTGCTTCGGCCGCTGCGCGTTCAGGCGCGACGGCGCCATCGACGAGGCGCTCGGCGCTGAGCTCGATTTCGGCCACATAGCGGCCATCCAACTGGCGACTGAGCTGGGCGTGGTGCAGGGCCAATCGATACTCGCTGACCGTGCCCAGCCAACGCTGAATGCTGGTTGCCTCGGCCGCGCTGGCCTCGCGGCTGAGTTCGGCCACAAGGTCGTCGGCGGTTGCGCTCATATTCTCGCGGTGACGCTGCATGAAGCGGTGTAACGCTATGTTCAGTCGCTCCTCGCCGAGTAGCGCACGCAGCCCCAGCAGCACGACCGGTCCCTTGCCGTAGGTCAGATAGGCTTGATCAGCCGCGATAAGCGGCGGCTCGGGTTCGCTTCGGTGAGCTCGGCCGGCGAAGTAGCGACGGCGGTTGTAGTCGCCAAGCCACGTCTGCGCGCGCCTGCCCTGCAGCTCGCCAATCAGCACTGCCTCTACATACTTGGCCAAGGACTCGTTGAGAAACTGGTGGCCCGGCGCGATTTTCGGCATCAGCTTCTCACCCCACCACTGATGCGCGACTTCATGAATGGTATTGCGCAGCACATTGCTCACCAGCGCAGCGCTGTCGACGTTCTCTTCAAACAGTCGCTCATTGAGCGCGATTACGCCGGCTGAGGCGCGGCCGCCAAAGCCGTGATATCGCGGCACCTGCACCAGGCGCAGCTGTCGGTACGGATAGTCGCCAAACCAGCGTCGGCAGTACTCCAGCGTGGTGCGTACCGCGCGCAGCATGGTCTCGACATTGCGCTGCTGATCGGGATGCACGTAGAACTCGATCGGAATCCCCTCGTGCTCATAGCTCAGCTTCGCGTAGCGGGCCGAGAAGTAGCCCACCAGCGGATAGATCGGCTCCACCGAGCGGTAGTGGAAAAAGCGCCGGCCCTCACGCTGCCATTGGCCGATCAGCTCTCCGGCGCTGACTGCGATCTGATCGCCTGCGGTAGACAGGATGGCTTCGAACTGCCGCTTCTCGGCAATCAATCGGGCGTCGCCACTGCCGTGTGCGAGGTCCTCTTCCAGCGCGGCTCGCGGCGGCAGGCCGCGCTGTTCGCGTTGCGTGGGGTCCTGGATCTCCAGGGCTTCGACGTAGCCCAGCGCAGGTTCGATCTTGCCTTGATGAAAATAGCTGCCATTGGTCACCAGGGCCGGATCGATAGCGAACCGATCTGAACGATGCGCAAGCGAATAGCGCAGCGTGCTGGTCTCACCCGGTGCCAGCGGTCGGCGAAGATGGAACCTGTAGCTATGCCACTGCAGGCCGGAGGACTGATCGATCAGGTCGGCACCCTCCAGCTTGAGCGAGGTGAGTGGCCACCGCGACGAGATCAGTACCGTCTCAAGTGGCACCTGGTTGCGGTTGTGCAGGGTATTCTCCGCCTCGACCTCCAATCGCTGTTGCTCGGGGTGGATGGCGAGCTGGGTCAGGCTGCGGCTGATCTGCGCTACCGGCTTCCGGCGAAACGTGCTGTGCAGTCGCTCGTAGCGCGCGCGGTCGTCGAGCAGCGCCTGATCGCCAAGATAGTCATGCCGAGTCGGTAGTTGGTTGTGCAGATGCCAGGCGCTGGCCGCGCACAGCACCAGACAGAGCGTGAGCAGGCGACGCGCCGAGCGCCCACGCAGCGCTGCGGACCAGCGCCAGGCGCCGCGCGGCCAGAGCAGCACGCTGAGCAGCGCCAGACAGACCCCCACCACGCCCCAGTGCAGAGCCAGCGCCGCAAAGCGTTCACCGAGCAGGCCGTAGCCCGCCAGCTCCGAGTACTGCCGCAGCAGGCGCGGGAACTGGTTGAGCTGCAGTGCGGGATACTCGGCGAGCTGGCCGGGCAGGCAGACCGCGCTCAGCAGCAGATAGCCGGCGCCGACGATCAGCGCGGTATACGGGTTGGCCCAGCGGCTGCGCTGCCACAGTGCCTGCACCAGCAGCAAGGCCACCGCCTGCAGCGCCAGCGGCAGTCCGAAATACCAGAACACCGAGGCATACTGCGACCACTCAAAGCGGGTGTAGCCGACGCTGGCCTGATAGCCTGCGGCGGTGGCGACCAGCAGCACGATCATCAGCATCGGCAGGCTGCAAAGCGCGATCATCCGTGCGCCGTAGATGGCATGGCTGGCAACATCGCAAGCATCGATCAGCGAGTCCATCCGATGCCGCTGGTCTGCCCACATCAGCTGCACGCTGCAGAGCAGCAGCATCGCGGCACCGAAGCCGGCCAGATTCTCGGCGCAGTACGAAATCAGCAGCGCGGTGCTCGGATAACGGCCCGCGCTCAGCCCAGCGGAGAAGGTGCCGATGGTCATCAGCACGCCGACCACCACCTGCAGCCACCACAGCGCCAGCAGCAGGCGCACACTCCATCCGCCATACAGCGTTGCCAGTTCTCGTTTCAGGACCGCCCACAGCCGCGGCCACTGTGCTCGGCACAGCGTCGCCCAGCGCCAAGCGGCGGCTGTGCTGTCCGCTGTCACTGATTGTTCCTTCGACACGACCGGAGAGTCGCCCGATCTGCCTGAGTGCGATCGTCCGCGGCTGGCCGGGCAGAGCGCCGGTTCGTGGGCCAGCCTGCGCAGGCCGATCCAGCTGAGCAGTGCAGCCACCGCCAGCCAGATCAGCCGATTACCCAGCAACAGGGCGTCCGGCCACGGTAGTGGCGCCTGCTTTTCTGCTGGGCTTAGAAACTGTGTCTGAGCGAAGAAGGCAACCAGGCCGAACGGATCCAACAGTGCCATCCAGGCCAGGGAGTCTGCGGACCGCATGATCGAAGGGCCAAACAATGGGGCGCCGCTGGCGATCAGCAGGCCCGATGCAATCGAGAACAGCAGCAGCGCCGCGGAAAAACTGATGCCGGTGCGACGCCAACGCAGGGTGACATACAGCAGCAGCGAGCCACTGATCAGACAATTTGGAATGACAAACAGCAGCCAAGCGCCGAGTGCAGGTGCCAGCTGCAGCGGCAGCAGCGCGTCGCGGTCGGCGCGCGGCAGGGCGAAACCCAGCGTTAGCGCCAGGCCGATCAGGCTAAGCACGGCCAGTACGGCGATCTGCACCGTAAGCCAGCGGCTTGCGCCTCGCGCCAAGGGTGCGCGTGCGCCGATCAGCTCGCTGAAACCGTGGGTCTCGTCGCGCAGCAGATCCTGGGTGCCAAAAATCAGCGCTGCAAAGCAGGCCAAGGATGAGCACAGCGCCAGGAAGTAGGTCTGGCGATACGGTGCGTTAAGGGCGAGCATGGACAGACCCTCGCCGATGTCCTGCACGCTCAGGGTGATGCCGTAGGCGATGCTGGCCAGGGCCAGCATGAGGAAGCTCGGCTGACGCAGTCGCAGTCGCAGATCGAAGCTCAGCAGTCGGCTAAACATGACAGATGTCCCGCGACCGCGCTTCGCTTGGCGTGGCCTCTGCGCTGCTGGCCGGCATTTGGCTGAGCGCGTGGAAGTAGCCGTCCTCAAGATCAGGCGCTGCAGGGTGGAACGCCATGCTGGGTTGATCCGGGCAGAACACCCGCAGCTGGCGCTGGCCGCCGAGCATTCGGAACGACAGCAGTACGCTGTCTTCAGGGGCGCTGGCTGCTTCGCCGGCTGCCAGCGCACGCGCCCAGAGCCGGCCCCGCAGTGGCTCAATCAGCTCGGCGGGTGTGCCGTCAAACAGCAACTGGCCGCGCTGCAGTACGCCCAGCCGCGGACACAGATGGCGCACATCCTCCACGATATGGGTCGACAGGATCACCACCCGCTGCTCGGCCAAACCACACAGCAGCTGATGGAAGCTGTTGCGTTCCTGCGGATCGAGTCCGGCGGTGGGCTCGTCGACGATCAACAGCTGCGGCGAGCCCAGCAGCGCCTGGGCGATGCCAAAGCGCTGCCGCATGCCGCCGGAAAACTCCGACACCGCGCGCCTGCGATCGGCGTAGAGATGCGTGCGATGCAGCAGCAGATCGATCTGTTCGCGGCGCTGGGTTCGATCGAGTACCCCTTTCAGAATGGCCAGATACTGCAACAGCTCAAGCGCCGACGCTCCGGGATAAACGCCAAAGCTCTGCGGCAGATAGCCGATCTGGTTGCGCAGCCGCTGCGGCTGCCGTTGCAGGTCGATGCCGTCGAACCGCATGCTGCCGCTGTCGATCTGCTGCAGGGTGGCCAGGCTGCGCATCAGGCTCGACTTGCCGGCGCCGTTGGGTCCGAGCAGGCCGTATATGCCATTGCCCAAGCTGAGGCTCAGCCCTTGCAGGGCCTTGCTGCCACTCCCGTAGGTCTTGCAGACCTGGTGCAGGCTAAGTCGAACGTCGGCCGAATGGGATTCGGTCGATCCGCCAATCAAATGGTGCATAGCTGCAGGAGTCCTTGCCTAGCCAACGGAATCGCCCTTATACGGCGCTGCGCAGCGGAATTTCGGCCCGGCAGCGTGCTTTGTGACCAACTGGAAAGGCGCGCGTGCCAGCGCTAAGGGGCACAGGGTGAAGCGCGTTCGCCACCAACAAGCGCCGGTTGACCCTGGTTTGGATCGGGTTGGTCATCAATGCTTCGGTTCGGACTTGCTTTCAGGGTCGCGCTGCGATTCCATTTCAGATCCTACCGGCGACATGGGTCGTCTCCTGAGGTCGCGGTGTCCAGCAGGTTCCTCTCAACATCAGCTTCCACCGAAGCTGCTCAGCCTGGCAAGGTCGACAGCGGCAAACTGTGGCTGGCTATCGAGTATCTGCGTCGCTCGTGGCCGATCTGGTTGACGATGGTGTTTGGGCTATGGGTCGCTATCAGTAGCTATCACTGGGTGGAGCGCTGCGACTGCCCGGCGTTTCTCGCCTACCCAGGGCAGGGCCTGCTGGCCGGGCTGGCGGCACTGTATCTGGCGCTCGGCTACCTGCTGCTTGCGGTCATGCTGTGGGCCGCACTGATGACTGCGCGGGCCGATTCAGCCACTCGCCGCCGCTGGTGGTTCGGCATGGCGGCAGCGATCCATCGTCATAACATCGCGATCAGCATTGCAATCGCCGTGCTGCTGCTGCCGATCTTTGCTCATAGCCACACGATTCGCCTGATCAACAATCTGTCGATTGCCCTGGCGTTTGGCCTGCTGCTGTTTCATATCGTGCTGTTGATGCGCTGGAAGCTGGCTGCCAGCGGCCAGGCGCTGACCTGGTCGGGGCAGAAGATCTACATCCTTTACGGCGTCGGCATACTTTTGCTGATCGCCAGCATTCCCACGGTCGACGATAGGGATCCACTGGGCAGTCAGTTTCAGCTGCAGGTGCTGTGCGCACTGCTGGGTCTGCACCTGGTGGTGAGCTGGACTCTGGCGCAGCGGCGAGCCGTCAAGCAGCTGGAAAGCGAGCGCATCGCGACCGAGCTGGCCATGCTCAAGACTCAAATCAATCCGCACTTCCTGTTCAATACCCTGAACAATCTGTATGGCCTGACCAAGGAGCACTCACCTGCTGCGCCGGAGCTGATTCTGCGGCTCTCCGCCCTGCTGCGGCACTCGGTGTATCAGGGCGCTCGTCAGCGGGTGGCGCTGGACGATGAAATCAGCTATCTCAAGGACTACATCGCCTTGCAACAGATCCGCTACGCCAAACAGGTGCAGGTGCGGTTCGAGATTGAACAGGATCGCGATGACTACGCGATTGCGCCGCTGCTGCTGATCGTGCTGTTGGAGAACGCCTACAAGCACGGCGTCGAACCGCAGCCTGGGGAGGCCGAGCTCAATCTCAATCTCAGCGTGCTGAACGGCCAGCTTAGCTTCGAACTTGAGAACAACTACGATCCGACCAAGGTGATCGATCCGGTGGCCAGTGGCATGGGTCTTCGAAACCTCAGCCGGCGGCTGGAGCTTGAGTATCCGAATCGCCACCGGCTGGAGCACGGGGTGTTGGGCCAGCGCTACCGGACCTCGCTGCAGCTCGGTTTGGACGCGCCGGCGGCCAGCGCATGAGCAGTGCCGTGTATCGCTATCTGGTGGTCGATGATGAACCGATTGCGCATCGGATCATCGACGACTACTGCCAGGCCCTGCCGCATCTCAGCCTGGCCCATCATGCCTATGACGCCATGCAGGCCATGGCCTACTTGGCAGAGCATTCCGTTGAGCTGATCTTCCTTGACCTGAACATGCCGAAGCTGAAGGGTTTTGATCTGCTGCGCAGCATGCCGATCCGGGCCAAGGTCATCGTCACCAGTGCGCATCAGGAGTTCGCCCTCGATGGCTACGACCTCGATATCGCCGATTATCTGCTCAAGCCCTTCAGTTTCGAGCGCTTCGTCAAGGCAGTGAATCGCGCCCTGGGCAGCGCAGCCGCCCCGCAGCCCGCGCCGGATCGCAGCTCGGCGCCGCCGCCGCTGCAGCGGATCTTTGTCAAAGGCGACCGCCAGCATCACCAGGTTGCGCTGCACGACATCCGCTATGTTGAGGGCTGTGGCAACTACTGTGTGCTGCGTACCATCGATGCCAACATCATCACCCATCGACGACTGAGCGACTTCGAGCAGGAGTTGCCCGCTGCCGAGTTCCTGCGCGTGCACAAGTCCTATCTGGTGGCGCTGGACAAGATCAGCTCGATCGGCAGTCAGTCGCTGCAAATCGGCGACGCTGAGATTCCCATCGGGCAGACCTACAAACAGCGTGTGATGGCGCTGCTGCAGGGTTAGCCCGGATATTCGGGTTAGCGCAAGGTCCGCTCAAACAGGGCCAAGGTCCGCTTCCAGGCCTCTGCCGCGGGCTCGGCAGCGAAACGCGGTGTGGTGTCGTTGTGGAATCCGTGCACGGTGTCCGCAGGCTGGAAAAGCTGGTAGGTGACCTTGGCCTGGTCCAGTGCCTCTTGGTAGCTCGGCCAGCTGGCGTTGACCCGGGGATCATCAGCGGCGAGCACAATCAGTAGCTCGGCGCGTATCTGTTTGACCTGATCGAGTGCCGGAGCGCCACCGTAGAACGGCACCGCGGCCTGTAGCTGATCGCCAAGCTCCGTGGCGAGGAAATTGACCATCGCCCCGCCGTAGCAGAAACCCACTGCGCCCAACTTGCCGTTCAGGCCGTCTTGCTGGCGCGCGAAGGCCGCCGCGGCAAGAAAGTCCTGCCGGCACTTGGACTGGTCCAGGGTGGCGAACTTGGCGCGTGCCTCATCCTCGCTGCCGGGGTAGCCGCCGAGCGGAAACAGCGCATCGGGCGCGAAGGCAACATGGTTATGCAGTGCAACGCGCCGGGCCACATCCTCGATATGCGGGTTGAGACCGCGGTTTTCGTGGATCACCAGCACCAGGGGCAGTGCGCCCGTCGCCTGCGCCGGGCGCACCAGATAGCCGCGTCCCCGGCCATAGCCGCTCGGCGAATCGAACTCCGGGCGGCTGATCAGCAGGCGCGGATCGTCCTCGGCCACCTGTTGCGCCTCGACAAACTTGGGGCTGAGCAGCCCCAGCAAGCTCAAGGCGCCGGCCGCGCCGACCAATTGGCCGCTGCGCTGCAGAAAGCCGCGGCGGTCCAGCTCGCCATGCACATAGGCATCGAACAACACCAGTACCTGGGGATCGAAGTCATGGTGGGTGGGCTGGGCCATGATCGGCACTCCGGCGTGCATCGGAGCCTCACCTTACCTGCATTTGCGCCGTTACAGGTGGATGCTGCGTCGCGGTGGGATGGGCGACAAGGATTTGACGCGCCCGCCATGACCGGCCCGGGGCCAGACCCGGTTCGAGCGCATAACTCTCAGCAAATCATGCGGTTAGGTGAGCATGTACAGATCAGCTGAGCCGCAGCTCGGCCCTGGCGCGTCTTTTGCAGCAACACCTGCACATGTTGCAGTTGAGGAGCGCCCGCCATGGCCGTGATCTGTCTTCCCCCACTAGCGCTCAGCGCGCCGCGCCAGACCGGCCCCGACTTCGAGCATCTGCGCGGCTGGGTGCTGCGTATCTTTGATTGTGCACGGCGCCGCGCTCGGCGCTCCGCAGACAGCCTGTCGCGACTGCATCGTTTGGCCGATGCCCGGGCACGTCGACTCGCCGAGCGCGCGCTGGGCCAATGCGATGCCTACGAAGGCCCATTGGAAATGTATCGCTGGCGTCAGGTCTGTCGCCTGTGTCAGTTGGCGCCGGCCGCGGTGGAGTGGGTGGCGCGGCATCTGTGGCTGGACGACGAGGTGTTGTTCAGTCAGTTTCGCAGCCATCTCGATCGGCGCTGTCTCAGTATCATCAACGAAATGCCGCATGACGATGTGCTGGATGACTGAGCCGGATATGCATTCGCCGTCCGTTGCCTAAGGAAGGTCTGAACACGGACGTGTTCAGCGATTCCCTAAACAGAAGCTGAGATGTGATGTGGTAAAAGACAAAGACTCACGTAAAAGTCGATAATGTAGTCAAGGTCCGGCGCAACGCATGGACGATCGTCGGTCCGCCTCATGGACGAGCAGCCGCGCTTTGGCAGCGCACGGTGCGCTGCTCAGCGCCCTCGAGGAGGACGTCATGAGCGACATCTTCAGCAGCTTTGCCAATCGCTACGAACGCACCCGCGAAGAGGAGTACTCGCTGGAGGAGTACCTCGATCTTTGCAAGCAGGACCCCATGGTCTATGCCAGCGCTGCCGAACGCATGCTGGCCGCGATCGGTGAGCCCAAGCTGATCGATACCCGCAGTGATCCACGCTATTCGCGCATCTTTCAGAACAAGCTGATCAAATCCTATCCCAGCTTCGAGGAGTTCTTTGGCCTGGAAGAGGTGATCGAGCAGGTGGTGGCGTTCTTCCGTCACGCTGCACAAGGCCTGGAAGAGCGCAAGCAGGTGTTGTATCTGCTCGGTCCGGTGGGCGGCGGCAAGAGTTCGATTGCCGAGCGACTGAAGCAGTTGATGGAACACATCCCGTTCTATGCCCTGAAGGGCTCGCCGGTGAACGAGTCGCCGCTTGGCCTGTTCAATCGGGCCGAGGATGGCCCGATCCTGGAAGAGCGCTATGGCATTCCGCAGCGCTATCTGACCAAGATCCTGTCGCCCTGGGCGGTGAAACGCCTGGATGAGTACGATGGAGACATTCGTCGTTTCCGCGTGGTCAAGCGCTATCCCTCGATTCTCAAGCAGATCGCCATCAGCAAGACCGAGCCGGGCGACGAAAACAATCAGGACATCAGCTCACTGACCGGCAAGGTCGACATTCGCCGCCTCGAGCAATACGCACAGAACGACCCCGATGCCTACAGCTTCTCCGGCGGCCTGTGTCTGGCCAACCAGGGGTTGCTTGAGTTCGTCGAGATGTTCAAGGCGCCGATCAAGGTGCTGCATCCGCTGCTGACCGCGACCCAGGAAGGCAACTTCAAGGGCACGGAAGGCTTTGGCGCCATTCCGTTCGACGGCATCATCCTCGCCCACTCCAATGAATCGGAGTGGAAGATGTTCAAGAACAACAAGAACAATGAGGCCTTCCTCGACCGCATCTATATCGTCAAGGTGCCGTATTGCCTGCGCGTGACCGAAGAGGTGCAGATCTACGAGAAACTGGTCCGCCACAGCTCGCTTGCCGCCTCGCCCTGCGCCCCAGGCACGCTGAAGATGCTGGCACAATTCAGTGTGTTGACCCGCCTGAAGGAGCCGGAAAACTCGTCGATCTTCAGCAAGATGCGGGTCTACGACGGCGAGAACCTGAAAGACACCGATCCCAAGGCCAAACCGATTGCTGAGTATCGCGACTATGCCGGCGTCGACGAAGGCATGACCGGCATCTCCACGCGCTGGGCATTCAAGGTGCTGGCCAAGGTGTTCAACTTCGATCACAGTGAAGTCGCTGCCAACCCGGTGCATCTGCTCTACGTACTCGAGCAACAGATCGAGCGAGAACAGTTCCCGCCTGAGCAGGAACAGCGTTACCTGGCCTATGTGAAAGAGTATCTGTCGCAGCGCTATGTCGACTTCATCGGCAAGGAGATCCAGACCGCCTATCTGGAAAGCTATTCCGAATACGGGCAGAACATCTTTGACCGCTACGTCACCTTCGCCGATTACTGGATTCAGGACCAGGAGTTCCGCGACCCGGATACCGGCGAGAGCTTCGACCGTGGCTCACTGAACAACGAGCTTGAGAAGATCGAGAAGCCTGCCGGCATCGCCAACCCGAAAGACTTCCGCCACGAAATCGTCAACTTCGTCCTCCGCGCCCGCGCCAGCAACCAGGGCAAGAACCCGAACTGGACCAGTTACGAGAAACTCCGTCGCGTCATCGAGAAGAAGATGTTCAGCAACACCGAAGAGTTGCTACCGGTAATCAGCTTCAACGCCAAAGCCAGTGCCGACGAAATGAAGAAACACCAGGACTTCGTCGAACGCATGATGGACAAAGGCTATACCGCCAAGCAGGTTCGCTTGTTGTGTGAGTGGTATTTGAGAGTTCGTAAGTCAAGCTGACTTATGAACTCTGTGATTGGTGATTGGTGATTTGTGATTGGTGATTAGTTCAGAGCGAGCCATCGCGAGTCCCGACCTCACTCACGGCTTGATCGCGCCTCAGTTTGCGGCCTGCGCGCTGAAACGAATCACAAATCACGAATCACGAATCACGGCTCTTTACCCATGCCCCAAATCATCGACCGCCGTTTGAATCCGAAGAACAAGAGCGCGATCAATCGCGAGAGGTTCTTGCGGCGCTATCGGCGGCAGATTCAGGAGGCGGTGGCGAAGTCGGTGCGCAATCGCAGTGTGACCAATGTCAGTGAAGGCGAGAAGGTCAATATTCCCAAGCGCGACATCGGAGAGCCGACGTTTCACCATGGACGTGGCGGCGTCTGGGAGGCCGTGCATCCGGGCAATGATGATTTTGTCGCTGGCGATACCATCCCGCGACCGCGCGGTGGTGGCGGCGATGGCAGTGGCCAGGGCTCGGCCAGCGACAGCGGTGAGGGCGAGGACGATTTCAGCTTCACTCTCTCCAAGCAGGAGTTTCTGAACTACCTGTTCGATGAGCTGGAGCTGCCCAACCTGGTCAAGGAGCATCTTTCCAAGCCGCGCAGGTTCGATCGGGTGCGGGCCGGGTTCACCAGCGACGGCGTGCCAACCAACCTGCATATCGTGCGCAGTCTGAAAGGCGCAATCGGGCGGCGTATTGCCCTGGCCGGCCCGCTGATGAGCAAGATCCACGTGGTCGAGCAGGAGTTGGCATCCTTGCGCGCCGATCCGGGCGATCGCGCCGAGGACATTGCCCGTCTGGAAGAGCGACTGCACGTGCTGAAGGGTCGCCTGCTCGGTATACCCTTCCTCGATCCGTTCGATCTGCGCTACGTCAACCGGGTGAATGTGCCGCGGCCGAGCAACCAGGCGGTGATGTTCTGCCTGATGGACGTGTCCGGTTCGATGGATGAATCGCGCAAGGATATGGCCAAGCGCTTCTTCATCCTGCTCTACCTGTTCCTGGAGAGAGTCTACGAGCGCATCGATGTGGTGTTTATTCGCCATCACACGCAGGCCCAGGAAGTCGATGAGGAGACCTTCTTCCATTCGCGCGAAACCGGCGGCACCGTGGTGTCCTCGGCGCTGAAACTGATGCTGCAGGTGATCGAGAAGCGTTACCCGGTCGAAGAATGGAACATCTACGGCGCTCAGGCTTCGGATGGCGACAACTGGGATAACGATTCAGTGACCTGCAAGACCCTGTTGGCCGACAAGCTGCTGCCGCTGTGCCAGTACTTCGCCTATGTCGAGATCTGCGATGGGCCAGGCCAGAACCTGTGGGACGAGTACGCCCGACTGCAGCCCTGGGTGCCGAACTTTGCCCTGCAGAAGATCCGCCAGCCGGCCGACATCTATCCGGTATTTCGTGAGCTGTTCAAGAAACAGGTGCAACAGGCATGAGCGCACTGATGGAACGCCATGAGGCCTTGCCCGCCCCTTCGGAGTGGAGTTTTGAGCTGATCGAGCAGTATCACCGCGAGATCGCCCGGGTGGCAGCGGACTATCACCTGGATACCTACCCGGTGCAGCTGGAGCTGATCACCGCCGAGCAGATGATGGATGCCTACGCCTCGGTCGGCATGCCGGTGAATTATCCGCACTGGAGTTTTGGCAAGCAGTTCCTGGCCACCGAGCGTGGCTACAAGCGCGGTCAGATGGGTCTGGCCTACGAGATCGTGATCAATTCCGATCCCTGCATCGCCTATCTGATGGAAGAGAACACCATGGCCATGCAGGCGCTGGTGATTGCCCATGCCGCGTATGGTCACAACAGCTTCTTCAAGGGAAACTATCTGTTCAAGACATGGACGGATGCGTCATCGATCATCGACTATCTGGTTTACGCCAAGAACTACATCAACGAATGCGAAGAGCGCCATGGCATCGACGCCGTGGAAGAAGTGCTGGATGCCTGTCACGCGCTGATGAATCATGGTGTCGATCGCTACAAGCGGCCGAAGAAGCTCAGTCTGGCCGAGGAGGCTAGTCGTCGTGCCGATCGCGAGCGCTACCGGCAATCGCAGATCAACGACATCTGGCGCACCTTGCCAAGTACGCCGGAACGCGAAGCGGTGCAGTTGCGCGAACGCTTCCCGAAGGAGCCGCAGGAGAACCTGCTGTACTTCATCGAGAAGAACGCGCCGCTACTGGAGAACTGGCAGCGCGAAGTGGTGCGCATCGTGCGCAAGATCGCCCAGTATTTCTATCCGCAGCGTCAGACCCAGGTGATGAACGAAGGCTGGGCCACCTTCTGGCATTACACCCTGCTTAACACCTTGTACGACCAAGGGGTGGTAAGCGACGGCTACATGCTGGAGATCCTCAGCTCACATACCAATGTGGTGTATCAGCCCGGCGTGCACGATCGCTGGTACAACGGGGTCAATCCATATGCCCTGGGCTTTGCCATGATGCGCGACATACGGCGCATCTGTGAGACACCCACCGACGAAGACCGCGAGTGGTTCCCGGACATCGCCGGCAGCGACTGGCTGAAGACGCTCGACTACGTGATGCGCAACTATCGCGACGAGAGTTTCGTCGCGCAATTTCTTTCACCGCAGGTGATGCGCGATTTTCGCTTCTTCAGCCTGCTCGACAACCCGGAAAACCCCGAGCTGCAAGTCACCGCTATCCACGACGAAGTCGGCTACCGCGAAGTACGCCGTCTGCTCAGCGAGCAATACAACCTGGCCGCCCGCGACCCCGACATCCAGGTCTGGGATGTGGATATTCGCGGTAACCGCCACCTCACCCTGCGCCACTTCCAGCACCACGGCCGCCCCCTGCACGATGATTCGCAGGAGGTGATGAAGCACATCGCCCGGCTATGGCGCTTTGCGGTGAATCTGGAATCGGTGAACGCCGAGGGCGCGATCGTCAAGCGCCTGGAGTGCAGCTACGACAAGCGGCATTAGCTCCCTTTACACTTCTTAACCTTCGACACATCAAGTGCAAATCGAGTCCCAGGATGCTTGGGGTCGGGAACCTTCCCGCCAACGAGGACTTCGATATGCAATGGCAACTGCGACACATGTTGATGGGTACTTGCTGCGGACTGCTGCTGGGCGGCGCGGCGATGGCAGTGCATGGCCATGTTCACTCCGCTGCACATTCCGCCCCACACGATCCTGATCTGCTGTCCATCACCGGCAGCCCGAGTCAGCTCGCAGGGCGAGCCGAACGTCTGGCCGCCCATGTCTGTGAGGTGATCGATGCGGGTGCGGATTGTCGCTTGGTCTCGACCGCCAGCACTGCATCGGCTGAGCTCCTGGCCTTGCAGGGCGAGTACTCGCAGGGTCAACGAGATTTGCACTTGGCACTGGTCGGCGGCAGGGCGAGCAGCGAAGATCGGGATCAGATCGTCGCCGCACAGTTGGCCCTTGTTGAGCAAAGCAGCCAGCGCTACCTGCGCTTTCTAGCGGATGCGGCCGACAGTCTGACGCCGGAGCAAAAGCGACGTTTCAATCATTGACGGTCGACAGATCTAATGAGCGCAAGAGTTCTCCTATTGGAAGACGATCGTCGGCTGGCCCAGATGCTGATCGATTATCTCGGCGCCAATGGCGTTGAACTAAGTCACGCGTTCTCGGCCAACGATGCTCTCGCCCGCCTTGCGGGCGGGGGCTTCGATGCGCTGATTCTTGACCTGATGCTGCCCGATGCCGACGGTCTTGACGTTTGCCGCCGAATTCGGGGTGAGCCAACGCTTAGACACTTGCCCGTTCTGATGCTCACGGCACGCGGTGACACTACCGATCGTGTCATCGGTCTGGAGCTAGGTGCCGATGACTACTTGAGCAAGCCGTTTGATCCACGCGAGTTGCTGGCGCGGGTGCGCGCTGTCATGCGCCGCGGCAGCCAATCAGCCGCCAGCGAGACTCAGCCGATCCTGCGCTTTGGCCGACTTGAGATCGACCGCGATGCGTTTCAGGTTCGCCAGGATGGCGAGCCGGTGCCGCTCACTGCGCACCAGTTCGCATTGCTCAGAATTCTGGCAGAGCATGCAGGGCGCGTATTGAGTCGCGACTTTCTGCTCGAGTCGCTACGCGGCCAGAGCGCCGAAAGCCTGGATCGCTCGATCGATGTGCATGTGTCCAAACTGCGTCAGCTGCTGGAAGACAATCCCAAGCAACCCACCCGTATTCTCACCTTGCGCGGGGTGGGCTACCTGTTTGCTCGATCGCAGGAGTAGTCGTGCTCAAGTTGACGCATCTGTTCCAGCGTTTCTATCTGCTCCTGCTGGCCTCCCTTCTCTTGTACTTGTTGCTGGGCATGAGCATTCGCCATGGTATGCAGGGCCTGAGCTTTGCTGACGGCACCTTGCTATTGATCGGGGTCGCCATGTTAATCAGCATCCTTGCCTACCCGTTGGCGAGGCGCATTTCGTCCCGACTAGCAAGGTTGAGCGAAGCGGTGACCGATTTCGGGCGAGGCAATCTGCAACGGCGAGCGCCGGTGGAAGGGCATGACGAAATCGCAGACTTGGCGCGTGGATTCAACGAGGCCGCCGCGCGAATCGAAGAGAACGTGCAATTGCACCGAGCCTTGCTGGCTAACGCGAGCCACGAGTTGCGCACCCCGTTGGCCAGAATTCGTCTTGGGGTGGAACTGGTTGTCGACAAGGCCGATTCGAAGCGAAGACAAGACCTGATTCGGGATCTGCATGAGCTGGACGACTTGCTGGAGGAGATCCTGCTCTCCAGTCGGTTGGATTCGGCACTGCCTCTGAACTACGAAACGGATCTTGATCCGCTTGCCTTGGTTGCCGAGGAAGCGTCACGCTACGCAGAGCTCGACATCAGGATTGAAGGTCGAACCGGCTTGCGTCTGGATGCCGACCGCAAGCTGATGCGCAGACTGATCCGCAATTTGCTGGAAAACGCAAAGCGGTACGGCGCGCCGCCGGTCCGCCTCGGTGTTGCGGCGGATCCGGGCCGATTGCAGCTTAGCGTGGAGGATTCCGGCGCGGGAATTCCCGAACTCGACGTCGAGCACGTGTTCCAACCCTTCTTTCGCATCGGTGGGCGGCAAGAAAACGTTGGCGTGGGTCTCGGTTTGGCCCTGGTGCGTCAGATTGCCGAGCGCCACGGCGGTTCGGCAAACTGCGGACGCAGTTCGCTTGGCGGCGCGCGGATTCTGATCGACTTGCCGCGTCATCCGCCGCGAGGCTGAGCGAGAAAGCGCCCGCGACGCGATGACGAGATTGTCGGGCTGCCCCTTGACCCGACGAGCGCATGAGCGCCCAATGTCGCGTGCTCGTGAAGACGCGCGAGTTGTAGCTTTCCAGGGGGAGTCATGCAGAACACGTTTTCCATCCGTCACTTGCCGGCTGCGCTTGCGTTGCCAGCGCGCGCTGGCCAACGGCTGGCCTTGCCTACCGCGGTATTGGCAGCACTCGGCGCGATGTGGGCGGCACAACCCGCCGCTGCCGCGACGTTTACCGTCACCAATACCGACGATGCCGGCGCCGGCAGCCTGCGCCAGGCGATCGCTGATGCCAATGCGGCGATGGGCGATGACCTGGTCCTGTTCGACAGCTCGGTCACTGGCACGATTACCCTCACCAGTGGTCGCATCGACATCCAGGACGGTGTCACCATCAGCGGGCCCGGCACGGCCACCCTGGCGGTCTCCGGCAATGACAGTTCGCAGGTGCTGTACGTCGGCAGTCTGGGCATGTCCAGCGTCAGCATTTCCGACCTCAGCCTGGTCAACGGCTACGCCTTCGGATCGCAGTTCGACCAGCAGGTGGGCGGCTGCCTGATGGTGAACAACGCCACAGTCTCGCTGCAGCGGGTGGCGGTCAGCGATTGTGATGCCTTCGCCCTCGGCGGCGGAATCGGCGTCGATGGTTCGGATGTGGCGTTCAGCCTCAGCGATTCGCGGGTGGAGAACAATTATTCGTATCTGTATGGCGGCGGCGTCTCGGTGACCGGCGCTGACGGCGATGTCACCATCAGCAACAGTTCGCTGGTCGGCAACGAGGGTTATTACTTTGGCGGCGGATTGCTGCTGAATGCCGTGGGCGCAGTTACGATTAGCAGCAGCACGGTTTCCGGCAATTCCGCACAAGCTGATGCTGGCATGTCGGTGTTCAATGTGAACGGCCCGATCGGGGTGGTCAACAGCACCATCAGCAACAACACTGCCTCGAGCGGCGATGCCGGTGGCATCTACTTGTCGGCGATCTACGGCGTCGGCAATCGCATCGCCCACAGCACGATTGCCGGCAACACTGCTTCCAACGACGGCGGTGGCCTGTATCTGGCCGCAGGCGGACTTCGCCAGGGCCGAGCCAGCACCCGCAACCGTGGCGGCAGGCACCAAGGCTTGCAGGTGGCGCGCGAGAATCACCTGCGTTGGCGCGGCACGGGCAAGGGCATGGTGCAGTCACTGACCGTCGATCACACCTTGCTCGCCGACAATCTGGCCAACGGCGTCAACGAGGAGCTGGCGGGCGCCGGTGGCGGACCGGCGCTGACGCTGAATTTCTCCCTGCTTGAGACGGCGACCTCCTATCCATTCAGCGGAATGGGCAACGCCGCGCCCGCCGACCCACAGCTTGGCCCGTTGCAGGACAACGGTGGAGCGACCTTTACCCATTTGCCGGCCGCCGGCAGCGTGGTGATCAATGCCGGCGACCCGGCCATTGTCGGTGCGCCCGGCAGCGATCAGCGTGGTTCGGCGCGAATCCTGGGAAGCCAGATCGATATCGGTGCCGTGGAGGTCAATCCCGGCACTGCCAGCTTCGACAGCCTGACTGCCAATGTCAACGAAACGGCAGGTTCAGTGACGCTGAGCGTCAACCGTAGCGCTGGCAGCGACGGCGCGGTCAGCCTGGATTTCACCACCGGCGGCGGTACGGCGACAGCAGGCAGCGATTACAGCAGCAATTCTGGCACCTTGAACTGGGCCAGTGGCGACAGCGCAGCGAAACAGATTGTGGTGACGATACTCGATGACCCTGACATCGAGGCTGACGAGACCTTTGAGGTCACGCTATCGAATCCGCTGGGTGGATTAGGCCTGTCGGAATCGACCACTGCGACCGTCACCATTGTCAGCGAGGATGCGCTGGCGCCGATGCCTGGCTCGATCCAGCTCGAGCAAGCGGCCTACACCATCGTGGAAGGCACGCCCGGCAAGGCCATGCTGACCATCAATGCGGTGCGCAGCGGCGGCAGCGATGGCGCGGTGAGTGCGCAGTTCGCCACCGCCGACGGTACGGCGATGGCGCCTGGCGACTATGTCAGTAGCAACGGCACGCTGAACTGGGGCGATGGGGTGGCCGGCAATCAATCGTTTGTGATCACGGTGAATGCCGACGCACTGACCGAGCCTGCCGAGACCTTCAGCATTGCCCTGAGCAACCCGCAAGGTGGAGCCACACTGGGGACGAATGCCAGTGCCACAGTCACCATTCCGGCCAACGGTATTGCGATTGCGCCTCCTGCGGTGATTCCTAGCTACGACTGGCGCGGTTTGTTGTTGCTGTTGGGCGGCATGCTGGTCGGCGGCTGGGCCTGGCTGCGCTCGCGAGCTGGGGTAGGGTAGGGTTGGCCCGCCATCACGATTTCAACCACGCCGAAGGCGATCGGCTGGTTGCTTTCGGACGTATCGGCTTTACAGGCGGGTCGTAGGGCGGTCTGGTGAAACGTTCGGTTATGTGGGATGCCAGCGTAGGGCGGGCCCTGGCCCGCCATCTTGCTTCTCAACCCACGTCGGTAGCGGGTTTTCTGCGCGCGCCTTTGATCGTCTGCATTGCGATCGTCCTGGGTCGCGTGAGGTTGCGACTGGTGTCTAAACCATGTGTTATGGATTCGATGGCCTCATCATGCGCCCGGTTGGCGGGCCAAGACGTCAAGATTCGCCCTATCCTGCTGCCGTCTCCCGTCGCGGCTCTATCCGATGTGAACTAGTTCACACAAAAAAGCGCCCAGATGCTATTGCGTTACCCCCCCATCACATAGCATTCACGCCGAATTTTTGAGCCGACGTTGCCGATGGCTTGAGTCTCTCCCGAACTCGGCGCCACCAGACCTCGGTCGGAACTCTCCAGTTCTTCTTTTCTGCGATCAAGCCGCCTGCACGATCTAGGGTCGTGCCGCTCGCTTTCGCTCGCTCCTGTTCCTCCAAACTTCGACTTGGCTACCGCTGTGAAAAATCTTACAAAACCGCTCGATGCTGACCTAGCTGTCTCCTATCAGGGCAACGCCTTCAATCAAATTAGGCGCTCGATCCTGAGCAACGCGCTGCTGAGAGCCTGCCGCTGGACCTTGATTTGCGGCATGGTCGGTGCCAGCGCTGCCTCGGCAAACACGGCCAGCAAGATCGAGCTCGTAGGCTCGGCTCCTCAGTCCAAAGGGGACGACACCGACCGAGGGACGCCGATGGACGAAGTCGAGGTGAGTGCTACCTACTGGCCCCGGCCGACCGGCTGGGGTTCGACACATCGGCCTTTCGACTTGGGAAGTTTCTTGGAGCCGCTCAGTGGGGAGCTCGGAGAGATTTCACTGCCAGACCATATGCCGGAGGATCCGTGCGAAGCCTCAGCCAACCCGGTGGCCTACCGCTCGGGCAACAAGCTGCGACACGACGCCGACTTCCACGCTGAAGGCGACATGGGGCTCGGGCTGGTTCGGCATTACTCTGCCGGTGCTGCCATGCGATCGCCGGGTGGTTGGTTCGGTCGCGGCTGGACCAGTAATCTCGAAGTGTCGCTGACCCTCCGCGGCACATCGCTGCTGGTTCAGATGAATCAAGGGCAGCAATTCAAATATGAAAAAATGCCGGGAACCATTTCGCGCTGGGAGCTGAAAGGCGATCGGTTCTCCTACATGACGCGCAGCGTCGATGGCGGCTACATGTTGCTGCGTGACGACGATAGCGCCATCCATTTCGGGCCTGATCTTCGTGTCAGCAAGATCATCAACACTCACGGCCTGTCGTGGACGTACTCCTATGTTCTCGACGGTGCTGGGGCAGATAGGCGCATCACGATCAATCGAGACGGCGGCCAGAGCGTCATCATCGATCTCAGCGTCGTGGGCCTGACCAAGGTGACGGACTCCGAAGGAAAGGTCTACATCTACAGCAAGGATTCGCAGGGACGACTGACC
>NZ_JACYTR010000033.1 GCF_014841215.1 Pseudomarimonas arenosa | reverse complement strand
GCTACGCGGGACTGCGTCCCGATCTCGCCCAAGTGGGCCCACCACTTGGGCTCGTCGCGCCTTGCACTCGACGCAAAGTCCTCGGTGATCATCCGCGCCCCCTCATGAAATATCCGGGCTAGTCAACCGGCGATTCCAGTCTTGCCTCGTTATCCAGTCCCAACCGGCTGACCAGCACCGCAACCTGGGTGCGCGAGTGCGCACCGAGCTTGCGCATGATGGCGGTCATATGGGCCTTGATCGTCGCTTCCGAGACTGCAAGTTCATAGGCGATCTGCTTGTTAAGCAGGCCGGTACCCACCATGCCCAGCACGCGGAACTGCTGTGGCGTCAACTCAGCGATGCGCCGTCCGAAGGCCAGTTCATCGGGCTCGACCTCGCCCTGCCGATCGAGCCCCGGCGGCGTCCAGCGTTCGCCTTCCAGCACCTGCTGCAAGGCCTCGGCCAGGGTTTCCACCGGCGCCGATTTCGGCACGAAGCCGGCGGCACCATGGGCCAGGGCCCGGCGCATCAGGGCCGGCTCTTCGCGCGCCGACACGACCAGAACCGGCAGGGTCGGGTGATGGGCGCGCAGGTGTATCAGGGCGCTGAATCCTTCTGCGCCGGGCATGGTCAGATCGAGCAGGATCAGGTCAATGTCCGGGTGCTGCTCCACCGCCGTCAGCAAGGCCGGCACCGAATCGGCCTGATGAATCGTCGACTGCGGCAGGGCCGATGCCACCGCCCGGGTCAGGGCTTCGCGAAACAGCGGATGGTCATCGGCGATCAGGATGCTCATGGCGAAGCACTATGTTCAGACCGGCGCTACCGTATCAGACGTTCGTTGAGCAAATTGTCAACCACCGCCGGGTCGGCCAGGGTCGAGGTATCGCCCAGCTGATCCGGAGCGTTTTCGGCAATCTTGCGCAGGATGCGGCGCATGATTTTGCCGCTGCGGGTCTTCGGCAACCCGGGCGCCCACTGCAGATGATCGGGACTGGCAATCGGACCGATTTCCTTGCGCACAAAGGCGACCAGCTCCTTGCGCAGCTCTTCACTGGGCGTTTCACCGACATTCAAGGTGACGTAAGCGTAGATTCCCTGGCCCTTGATATCGTGCGGGCATCCGACCACCGCCGCCTCGGCCACCTTCGGGTGGGCGACCAGGGCCGACTCGACTTCGGCCGTGCCGATACGGTGGCCGCTGACATTGATCACATCGTCAACCCGACCGGTGATCCAGTAGTAGCCATCTTCGTCACGACGGCAGCCAT
Source organism: Pseudomarimonas arenosa (assembly GCF_014841215.1). GTDB lineage: Bacteria > Pseudomonadota > Gammaproteobacteria > Xanthomonadales > Xanthomonadaceae > Pseudomarimonas > Pseudomarimonas arenosa. The sequence goes on along the minus strand of NZ_JACYTR010000033.1, from coordinate 46,501 downwards.
CGCCAGTGAAGTAGGTGCCAGGATAGGTCTTGAAGTAAGTGTCGATAAAGCGCTGATGATCGCCATATACGCTGCGCATCTGACCCGGCCAGGAATCGAGCAGGACCAGATTGCCGTCGGCGGCGCCCTCCAGCCGCTTGCCCTCGGCATCGACCAGGGCCGGCTGCACGCCAAAGAACGGCTTGGTGGCCGAGCCCGGCTTGAGGTCGGTTGCCGCCGGCAGCGGACTGATCAGAATGCCGCCTGTTTCGGTCTGCCACCAGGTGTCGACGATCGGACAGCGACTGTCGCCGACCACTCGGTAATACCACTCCCAGGCTTCCGGGTTGATCGGCTCGCCGACCGTGCCGAGCAGACGGATCGAGCTGCGCGAATGCCGCTTCACCGGCGCATCGCCCTCACGCATCAGGGCGCGAATTGCGGTCGGCGCGGTGTAGAACAGGGTCACCTTGTGCTTGTCACAGACCTGCCAGAAGCGGCCCATGTCGGGATAGCTCGGTACGCCTTCGAACATCAGCGAGGTGGCACCATTGGCCAAAGGGCCGTACACCACATAGCTGTGGCCGGTCACCCAGCCGACGTCGGCGGTGCACCAGAACACGTCGTCCTCACGCAGATCAAATACGCAGGCATGGGTGTAGCTGGCATAGGTTAGGTAACCACCGGTGCTGTGCAAAACGCCCTTCGGCTTTCCGGTGGAACCTGAGGTATAGAGGATGAACAGCGGATCCTCGGCGTTCATCCGCTCCGGCTCGCATTGGCTGGGCTGACCCTCGACCAGAGTGTGGTACCAGCGATCGCGCGGCATCTGCAGGCTGACGGCATTGCCGGTGCGGCGCACCACGATCACCGTTTCCACGCAGTGGGTTCCCGGCCGGGTCAGTGCCTCATCGACATTCTTCTTCAGCGGCACCGCCTTGCCGCCGCGCAGACCCTCGTCGGCAGTGATGATGATCTTGGAACCGCAATCGGCGATGCGGCCGGCCAGGGCATCGGGCGAGAAGCCGCCAAAGACGATTGAATGGATCGCGCCGATGCGGGTGCAGGCCAGCATGGCAACGGCGGCTTCGGGAATCATCGGCAGGTAGATCGACACCCGATCGCCCTTCTGAACACCAAGATTGCGCATAGCATTGGCCAGTCGGCAGACGCGGGCATGCAGGTCGCGATAGCTGATCTGCTCGCTCTGCTGCGGATCGTCGCCCTCCCACAGAATGGCGGTCTTGTCGCCACGGGTTTCCAGGTGGCGATCGAGGCAGTTGACCGACACGTTCAGCTCGCCGTCTTCAAACCAGCGGATATGAAAGTCGTCGAGCTGGAAGCTGACATCCTTGATCTTGCTGGGGAACTTGAACCAGTCGATGCGCTTTGCGACATCGGCCCAGAACGCTTCCGGCTGCTCGATCGAGCGCTGGTAGTCGGCCCGATAGCGTTCGGCGCTGATCGACTGCGCATCGGCAAAGCCGGACGGTACGGGATGGATCGTGACTGTCATGAAGCCTCTCCAGACTGCAAGGTCGAAGTACTGACACTGAGGACAGTCTACCTGCTGCGTCGCAGCATCGGGCCGGGACGGCATTAGACCTTGGTCTAGTGTCCTGTCGCAGAAATACGTTTCGCAAGGCGCGCGATCTTTTGCAAGATTGAGTCGGCGGTGGCGATCCACTGGAAAGGGGTTGCGTCAGCGTTGTATCGGGTTACGAAGAGCTCTATCTGCTGCTTGAGCTGACGGACGCTGTTAAACGAGTTGCGTCGAATGGCACGCTCGGTGATCAGGGCGAACCAGCGCTCGACTTGATTCAACCAGGAGCTGTACGTCGGCGTGAAGTGCAGATGGAATCGCGGGTGACGTGCCAGCCACGCTTTGACCTTGGCGTGTTTATGGGTGGTGTAATTGTCGAGGATCAAATGCAGATCGAAATCTGCCGGCGTCTGCTTGTCGATCTGCCGCAAGAAATCAAGGAATTCTTGATGACGATGATGGTCGCGGACGCGCGAGATCACTTCGCCGTTCGCGACATTGAGCGCAGCGAATAGTGTCGTCGTTCCATGTCGTATGTAGTCATGCGTCACTCCCTCGACATAGCCCAACCCCATGGGCAGCACGGGCTGGGTACGCTCAAGTGCTTGGATCTGACTCTTCTCGTCCACGCAAAGCACCAGCGCATGGTCCGGGGGGTTTAAGTACAGGCCGGTGATGTCGCGCACTTTTTCGACGAACGCGGGGTCATTCGACAGCTTGAAGCTACGCGAACGATGAGGGGCGATGCTGGCAGCCCGGAACAATCGATGAGCCATGTCTTTGCTGATATTGGCTTCAGCTGCAAAACTGCGCACACTCCAGTGCGTCTGCTTCGACGGGCGAGTTTGCAACGCCTTGTTCAGAAGCTCCGCCACTCGCTCGTCATCTAGCGTGCGCGGTCGCCCTGGGCGAGGTTCATTTCGTAAGCCTGGGAGCCCCGCCTCCAGGTAGCGTGCCCGCCATTTGCGAATCGTGGGCTGAGACACGCTGAGTTCCCGGCCAATATCACTCGGCGCGATGCCATCGGCCGTCATCAGAACAATTCGGGCGCGCTGTGCCACGGCTTGTGGCGTCCGTCTTGAACGCACGACTTTCAGCAGCTCCGACCGCTCGGCGTCCCCGAGCTCAATCTCACCATCCGCGCGCAATCGGCCCATCAGCGTTTCCCGCAACCAAGCCCGGAAAAGTATACGTCATTTATGAGTGTTATTTACGCGACAGGACACTAGCCCGGATATTTCATGAGGTCGCGCCGAAGTATCCGGGCTAGTGCAACTCTGTCATGTGGTAGCGCCAGGAGTTCGCAGACTGCCATCAGGTGACCCGAGAGCGGGGACTGCGACCGCTGGCAAGGTTTGCCCGCGCCCGGCCTGCGACCATGTTCGGCCGGGCGACATGCAAGAGTCACTTGCGCTGGCAGTTGTGCCACGGCAAGCTGCCCGGCTTTGCGTCTAATCTTGGGGATAAGTGATGGGCAGTGGCAGGCCTGGCAAGGGCAGGATGATCAAAGGGCTGGCGCTGGCGCTGGGCCTGTTGGCACTATCGACCAGTGCCTGGGCGGCGCTGTGGCAAGACATCGTTGAGCGTGACGTGCCGAGCAGCGGCGTGGCGCGGGAAATCGTGCCGCAGCGCTATCGCAGCCTGCGCCTGGATCGCAGCGAGCTGGCCACCCTGCTCAAGCAGGCGCCGCTGGAAGGCAAGACGGCGCTGGCCAAGAGCGCCCTGCTGCTGCCGTTGCCACTGCCTGACGGCAGCACCCAGGTGTTTCGTGTCGTCGAGTCGCCGATCATGGAATCAGAACTCGCTGCGCGCTATCCCGAGATCCGCACCTATCTTGGTCAGGGCGTCGATGACCCCAGCGCCACCCTGCGTTTTGACCTGACCTCCAAGGGGTTCCGTGCCCAGGTGCTATCCGCGGCCGGCACGGTGTATATCGATCCGCTGCAGCCCAAGGACACCGAGCACTACATCAGCTATGCCAAGGCCGACTACGCGCGGCCGGCCGACAAGCAGTGGAGTTGCACGGTCGAGGGCGAATCGGCCCAGCATGGCATCGAGGACCTGCTGGCCAAACGGCCGGATCTGAAGATCTCGTCCGGCGCCAACCTGCGCACCTATCGGCTGGCAATGGCCGCTACCGGTGAGTACACCGCATTTCATGGCGGCACGGTGGAGGCCGCACTGGGCGCCATCGTCACCACCATGAACCGGGTCAACGGTATCTACGAGCGCGACGTGGCCGTGCGCATGGTGCTGATCAACAACACCGACCAGGTCATCTATACCAATGGCTCCACCGACCCGTACAGCAATGGCAGCGGTTCGGCCATGCTGGGCGAGAATGTCAGCAATCTCAGCACGGTGATCGGCAACGGCAATTTCGATATCGGCCACGTGGTCAGCACCGGCGGCGGCGGCGTGGCCTCGCTGGGTTCGGTCTGCGGCTCGGGCAAGGCTCGCGGTGTCACCGGCCAGGGCGCGCCGCGCGGCGATGCCTTCGACGTCGATTTCGTCGCCCACGAAATGGGCCACCAGTTTGCCGGCAATCACACCTTCAACGGCTCCGGTGGCAGCTGCTCGGGCGGCAACCGCAATGGCAGCACGGCCTACGAGACCGGCTCCGGCGTCACCATTCAGGCATACGCAGGCATTTGCAGCGGCGACAACCTGCAGCCGAACAGCGAGGACTATTTCCACCGTCTCAGCTTGAACGAGATTCTGAACTTCACCACCAGCGGTGGTGGTTCCAGCTGCGGCACGTTGACCGCCACCGGCAATCAGGTGCCCACCGTGAGCACCACACCGAGTTACACCATTCCGGCGAGCACGCCGTTCGAGCTGGTAGCCAGCGGCAGCGATGCCGATGGCGATACGCTGACCTATGTCTGGGAGCAGTTCAATCTCGGCAGTGCCAATGCCGTAGGCTCGCTGATCGACAACGGCGGGCCGCTGTTCCGCTCCTTCGCGCCGGGGCTCAGCCCGAATCGCATCGTGCCCAGCCTGCGCTATGTGCTGAACAATCAGAACACCCCACCGAGCACCGCACCGCTGCCCGGCACCACCTCGCCTAGCTATTTCACCGGCGAGGCGCTGTCGACCACCGACCGCACGCTGAACTTCCGCGTCACCGTGCGCGACAACCGCGCCGGCGGCGGTGGTACCAATGAGGCCAGCAGCGCGCTGAGCGTGATCAGCAGCGCCGGCCCGTTCCGCATTACTGCGCCTAACACCGCAATCAGCTGGGCCGCGGGCACTGCGCAAACCGTGACCTGGGACGTCGCCAATACCAGCGGCGGCTCGATCAACGCCGCCAACGTGCGAATCCGCCTGTCGCTGGACGGTGGCTACACCTGGCCAACCGAGCTGGTGGCCAGCACCGCCAATGACGGCAGCGAGTCGGTGACCTTGCCCGCCAATACACCGGCATCGGCGCAGGCGCGTCTTCGGGTCGAGGCGGTGGGCAATATCTTCTTTGACGTATCCGACAGCAACTTCACCGTCACCAACGCCAATGCCGCCCCGACGCTGTCAGTGACCGGCTCGGTCAGCACGCGCCAGGGCAGCCCGACCGCCAGCGCCAATGTGGCGACGGTCAGCGATGGCGAGGATGCCGTTGGCACGCTGAGCGTGGCAGTCAGCGAAGCGCCGTCTGAGCTGGCCGTCAGCGCGATCAATAACAATGGCACGGTGGAGCTGAGCGCCACCGCCGGCTGCGACCTGGTCGCGCCAAGTTCAGGCAGTCGCAACTATCCGGTGAAACTCACCGTTAGCGACAGCGGCGGCGCCAGCCGCAGCGAGTTTGTCAATGTGGCGGTGTCGGCCAATCAGAAGCCGACCCTGGGCGCCTACGCCGACCTCAATGTTGGCCGCAGCAGCACAACGCCGCACAGCCCCGCGCAGGCGGCCAGCGACGTCAATCTGCAGTCGGTCACGGTCAGCCCCACCACCCTGCCCGGCGGCGGCAGCGTGTCGGTCGATGCTGCCGGCCAACTCACCGTCGCCACCACAGGTTCCACCACCTTTGGCAGCACCGAAGTCACGGTCAGCGCGACCGACAGCTGTGGCGCCACCCAGCTGCAGCGCTTCAATCTTGCCGTGCTGAGCAACGAGCCGGCGCTGGAAATCGCCAGTAGCGCGATCAGCAGCGGCAATGGACTGCTCGAACCCAACGAGTGCAATCAGTTCACCGTGAGTCTGCGCAACAGCGGCATTCAGACCGCCACCGGGGTCAGCGCCAGCTTGAGCAGCCTGACCCCCGGCATCACCATCACCCAGGCCAGCAGCGCGTTCGCCGACATCGCGGCCGGCGCTACCGAGGCCGCGCAGACCTCGTTCCAGATCAGCTCCAGCGCCGGCCTGGTGTGCCTCAGCGATGTCGACCTGACATTGAATGTCACGTACTCGGGCGGCGGTTCGCCGTTCAGCGACACCGTCACCTTGCCGGTGGGTCGCGCTCCCGGCGACAACTACGAGTTCGTTGCCAGCAGCGGTGCCAGCATTCCCGGCGGTGGCGTACTTGTGCCTGACTCGGCTGACGATGACGTACTGGTCGACCTGACCGTTCCCAGCGGCTTTGACTTCTCGGTGTATGGCACCTCGGTAAGCGGCGGCAGCACCCTGCGCGCCAGCACCAATGGCGCACTGCAGCTCGTGTCATCGGCCGGGTCTGCTGCCTATGCCAATGGCGCCCTCCCCAGTGCCGGTACCGGCAACAGCCTGGGCAGCTTCCCCAGCAGTTTGCCGGTGCTGCTGCCCTACTGGGACGATCTGCGGCTGGACAGCCCGGGCGGCGGCATCTACACCGCCCTTAACGGCAGCGAGCCAAACCGCACCTGGACCGTTGAATGGCGCGGTATGCGTTGGGCCAGCTCGGTGGGGCCGATTACCACCCAGTTCGCCGTCGTGTTCCACGAGGACAGCAACGCGTTTGAGTACATCTACACTCTGGTCGACAACGGTGGCGCCGGCGCCACAGTCGGCGTTCAGGCCGCCACGACGGGCTCGTTGTTCACCCAGTACTCGCTCAACAGCAGCTCTCTCAGCGCCGGACAACAGCTGGCTGCCAGCATCCCGGCCGGTGAGTGCAACGCCGGTGGCGGCATGTGCGCCGGTGGGCCGGCCATCAGCCTGATCCAAAGTGGCGGCAGCACCGCAGTGAGCGAGGCCGGCGCCACCGACAGCTACCAGCTGGTGCTACAGACCGAACCGTCGTCTACGGTGACCATCGATGTCAGCCCAAACTCTCAGCTCGAGGTCGATCAGAGCCAGCTGCAGTTCAACACCGGCAACTGGGATACCCCGCAGAGCATCGTGGTCAGTGCGGTCGACGACGCAGTGGAAGAAGGCAACCACAGCGGCCTGATCACCCACAGCGCCAGCGGCGGTGGCTACGACGGGGTGACCGCGCCTAGCCTGGTAGTGGCCATCGCTGACAACGACCTGTCGGTAGATCTCGGCGTCACCAACAGTTTGCAGGGTAGCGCGCCGATTGCCGGTGAAACGGCCAGCTATGAGGTCGTGGTCAGCAACTTGAGCAGCGACGTTGACGTCGCCAGCGCCCAGTTCAACTTCACAGCCACACCGATGCTCACAGGCGTGACCTGGACCTGTCTGCCGGGAAGCGGGGCGACCTGCCCGGCCAGCGGCAGTGGCCTGCCTTCGCACAGCATCAGTCTGGATCGAAGTGCAGGCCTGATCTACACGATCAACGGCCAGGTGGCGGGCGGTGCAGCGCCGGGCAGCATTCAATCGACCACCGCGACCGTAGGCGTGTCGGCGCCCTACGTGGATAGCAACAGCGGCAACAACAGCGCGGTGAGCAATAGCGTAGTCGGCCCGCTGCAGATCTTCCTCAACGGCTTCGAAGGCGATTGATCCCTCCGGCTGCAGCCGCGCGCTGCAGCCGGCTCCGCCCCACACTTAGACTTTGGTCGAACGTCAACCAAGCTTCGACCAAAGGCTAATACCCCCACTCCCGCGATGGCGCTTTGATATCAGCTCATCGACAAAGGGCGGCGCAGCTCGCCCACACCACGGGGAGGGGAGATGCAGATCAAGCGCAATGTTCAGCACCGCTGGACAAGCAAACGTCTTATCAGCTTGAGCGTGGCAGCCGTGTTGTGCGCGCCGGGCTGGGCCTTTGCCGACGACGCCCGCGAAGCCGCGCTGGAGGCGCGGATCGCCGAGCTCGAGCGATTGGTGAATCAGCTGGTTCAGCAGCAGAAGGCCGAGCCCGCCAGCGCGTCGCCTCAGACGACGCCCGCGAGCAAGCCGATCATGCCGGGCGCCAACCCCGGCACCCAGTTCAGCTACGGCGGCTTTATCAAGCTGGATGCCATGCTGACTGATACTTCGGACGGCGAGATCGCCGATGGCTCGGCCGCACGCACCCTGTACGTGCCCGGAGCGATTCCGGTCGGCGGCGCCGATGAAGGCACCGATCTCGACATGCATGCGCAGTTCTCACGCTTCTGGTTCAGCGCCGACACCACACTCGATTCCGGCGACAAGCTACGCGGATACCTCGAGTTCGATCTGTTCGGTGGTGCACTGGGCAGTGAAGCGGCCACCAATACCTATGGCGTGACCATCCGCCATGCCTATGCCTCCTGGAACAACTGGTTGGCGGGGCAAACCTGGTCGAACTTCCAGGATGTGGCGGCACTGCCGGATGCGGTGGATTTCATCGGCCCGACCGAAGGCACGGTGTTCTCGCGCCAAGCACAGATCCGCTACACCAGCGGGCCCTGGTCGGTGGCGATGGAAAATCCGGAAACCCTGGTCGGCGGTTTCGGCGGCTCGCCGGGCCGCATCGCCAGCGACGACAACACCCTGCCCGACGTAACATTGCGCTACACCGGCAAGCACGCCAACGGGCACTTCAGCCTGGCTGGAATCCTACGCGAGCTGAGCTACGAGAACATTGCCAGCAACATCGACGACAGCCGCTTGGGCTACGGCCTGAGCATTTCCGGCAAGCAGGTGATCAACGCCGACAACGACATTCGCTACATGCTCACCGGCGGACTGGGAATCGGTCGCTACCTCGGTCTGGCCGCCGGCAATGATGCAGTGATCGATGCCGATGGCGATCTCGACAGCGTCGGCATGCTGGCCGGCTTCGCCGCCTGGCGCCATGTGTTCAGCCCCGGCCTGCGCAGCAATCTGTACTACTCGGCCGCTCACTACGACAACGATACCGACCTCAGCGGCATGGGCGTTACCAAGCGCGTGCATTCGCTATCGGGTAACCTGATCTGGACGGTACTGCCGAAACTCGATGTTGGGGTGGAGCTGCGTCTGGCCAATCGTGAGCTGGAGTCGGGGGCGGATGGCGATCTGCGCCGTCTGCAGCTGCACGCCAAATACTCGTTCTGAAGGAGGACACCATGTCACAGCCCAACGGCAAGCTCGCGGAGTACTGGCGCGCCAATCTGCGCTTGATGGCGATCCTGCTCGCCATCTGGTTCATCGTTTCGTTCGGCGCCGGCATTCTGTTCGCCGATGCGCTCGATTCGATCCGCATCTTCGGTTTCAAACTGGGCTTCTTCTTTGCCCAGCAAGGCGCGATCTATGTGTTCGTTGGGCTGATCTTCTTCTACGCCTGGCGGATGAATCAGATCGAACGCCACTATGACGTGCATGAGGAGTAGCCGACCATGAGCGTGCAAACCTGGACGTACATCATCGTCGGCTTGAGCTTCGCGCTGTATATCGGCATCGCGATCTGGTCACGGGTCGGCTCGACCAAGGAGTTCTACGTCGCCGGTGGCGGCGTGCATCCGATTGCCAATGGCATGGCCACGGCGGCCGACTGGATGAGCGCCGCCTCGTTCATCTCCATGGCCGGGCTGATTTCCTTTATGGGCTATGACGGCGCGGTCTACCTGCTCGGTTGGACCGGTGGTTATGTGCTGCTGGCCCTGCTGCTGGCGCCTTACCTGCGCAAGTTCGGCAAGTTCACCGTGCCCGACTTTGTCGGCGATCGCTATTACAGCGACACCGCGCGATTGGTGGCGGTGATCTGCGCACTGTTTGTCTCATTCACCTATGTCGCCGGCCAGATGCGCGGTGTCGGCATCGTGTTCAGTCGCTTCCTCGAGGTGGATATCACCACCGGGGTCATCTTTGGCATGGCCATCGTCTTTCTCTACGCTGTGCTCGGTGGCATGAAGGGCATCACCTACACCCAGGTGGCGCAGTATTGCGTACTGATCTTCGCCTATATGGTGCCGGCGATCTTTATCAGCCTGATGCTGACCGGCAATCCAGTGCCGCAGCTTGGCTTTGGCTCGACCCTGGCCGATGGCAGCGGCACCTATCTGCTCGACAAGCTGGACGGACTTAACGAGGCGCTTGGTTTTGCCGCCTATACCGATGGCAGCAAGGGCATGGCCGATGTGTTCTGCATCACCCTGGCCCTGATGGTGGGCACCGCCGGCCTGCCGCATGTGATCGTGCGCTTCTTCACCGTGCCCAAGGTGCGCGATGCGCGACGCTCGGCCGGCTGGGCCTTGCTGTTCATTGCCATCCTCTACACCACGGCGCCGGCGGTGGCCTCATTCGCCCGGCTCAATATGATCGACACCATCAATGGGCCGGATGGTCAGGGCACTGCCTACTCCGAAGCCCCGTCCTGGATTCCCAACTGGGAAAAGACCGGTCTGATCGCCTGGCAAGACAAGAACGGCGACGGCAAGATGTTCTACGCCAAGGATGAGCGCAACGAGATGACCATCGACCGCGACATCATGGTGCTGGCCAATCCGGAAATCGCCCAGCTGCCGGCCTGGGTGATCGCCCTGATCGCTGCCGGCGGTCTGGCCGCCGCCCTGTCCACCGCCGCCGGCCTGTTGTTGGTGATCTCCTCGGCCATTTCGCATGATCTCTTGAAGAAAGTGATCAAACCGGATATCAGCGAGAAACAGGAGCTTTGGGCAGCCCGCATAGCCGCTGGTTTCGCCGTCTGTATCGCTGGCCTGCTGGGCATCTATCCGCCGGGCTTTGTCGCACAGGTGGTGGCCTTTGCTTTCGGACTTGCCGCCGCCAGTTTCTTCCCGGCCATCCTGCTGGGCATCTTCGACAAGCGCACCAATGCCGCCGGTGCCATCGTCGGCATGATCGCCGGATTGGGCTTCACTACGGCCTACATCGTCTACTTCAAGTTCATGGCAGCGCCTGAGGCGAATGTGCCAGCCAACTGGTTGTTTGGCATCTCCCCCGAAGGCATCGGCGTCATCGGCATGCTGATCAATTTTGCCCTGGCCATCGCGATCTCCCGTGTGACCGCGGCACCGCCCCTGCATGTGCAGGAGCTGGTCGATTCGATTCGCGTGCCGCGTGGGGCCGGTGCGGCGTCGCATATTGCACAGCATTGAGTTCAACCACCTCCCACCCCCCTCCGGCGGAGGGGGAGGCCGGGAGGGCGTATGCCGCTACCGAGGCTAAACTAGCCTTTCGATAGCCTGGGTCAGCGCGCAATGAATCCACTGCTGAGCTACCACGAGCCACCGCTGTCCTTGCTCACCGAAGCACAGCGCAGCGCCTTCGACCGCGCCTGTGACATCGTGCTGTTTCAACGCGGCGAGCGTCCGCTGCAGCAAAGCCAGCCCTCGGCCGCGGTGTACTTCATCATCAAGGGGCATGCACAGGCGCTGCGTCAGGAGGTCGGTGCTGAGCAGCGCCTGGCCGACTACGGGCCGGGTGATGTGATCGGCGCCTTTGCGGTGATTCAGGGTGCGGCGCGCTTCACCTACGAGGTGATCGAAGATCTGCTGTGTCACGCGGTGGACGCGGCCGCGTTCAGCGCCGCGATGCAGCAGAACTCGGGTTTTTCAGCCTGGTTTCACCACGGACTGTCGGCCAAGAATGCCCACTGGCAGGCGGCCTCGGAGCTGGACGACGCGCTGCTGACTCGGGTGGCCGACGCGCGCTTGGCGCCAGCGGTGTGGGTGCAGCCGGAAATCAGTCTGCGCGAGGCCCGGCAAGCGATGAAGAGCAAGCGGGTGAGCTGCGTGCTGGTAGAGCGTGGCGCAGGGCAGGCGCCCGGCATCGTCACCCGTACCGATCTGCTCGATGCCCTGGCTCTGGAAGGCGCAGGGCCGGAGCAAGCGGTGCAGCCCTGGGTGCTTAGCCCGCTGCTCTGTGTCGATACGCGCGAGATGTTGTTCCAGTCGCTGGTGCTGATGACCGAGCAGCAGGTGGAACGTGTGGTAGTGCGGGATGGCGAGCAGATTCTCGGCACCCTGGGCATGGGCGAGGTGCTGAGCCACTTTTCCAGTCACTCGCATCTGATTGACCTCGAGCTGGAGCGTGCTGAATCAGTTGAAGCGGTACAGGCGGCGTCGCGCCGGGTGCCGGAACTGGTGCGTCTGCTGTTCTCCCGCGGTGCCCGCAGCGCCTACTTGATGGACCTGGTGTCGGCCTTGAATACGCGACTGTTCCGGCGCCTGTACGAGTTGCTGCTGGACAACAGTCTGCGCGATCAGGTCTGCATCCTGGTGCTGGGCAGCGAAGGTCGCCGCGAGCAGATCCTGCGTACTGATCAGGACAATGCGCTGATCTATCGCGACCACAGCGAACAGGCGTTCAGCCTTGAGCGGGGCAACGCATTCTGCCAGGCCTTTCACCAGGCTCTGCTCGGCTGCGGGTTCCCGCCCTGTCCTGGCAAGGTGATGCTGAACCAACCGCACTGGCAAGGCAGTCAGTCGGACTGGCATCAACGCATCGCTAAGCTAAGTCAGAGCCGCGATCCACAGCAGCTGCTGGACTTCGCCATCCTGCTCGATGCCCGCGCCATTGCCGGCGAGGCCACTTTGTTCGAGCAGCTGCGACCGGCAATGCTGCAGGCGGCACGCAATGACCTGCTACTGCGCCAGTTTGCCGCTGCAGCGCTGGAATTCCACACGCCGCTCGGCCTGTTCGGCCGGCTGAAATCGCGCGACGACCGCATTGATCTGAAGAAGGGCGCGCTGTTTCCGCTGGTACATGGCCTGCGTGCCTTGGCCCTGGCCGCCGGGATCGCCGCACGCAACAGCCTCGACCGGCTTCAGGCACTGGTCGAGGCCGGCGCGCTGCGCGCGACCCTGGGCCAGGACATCGAGCACGCCCTGGCGGTGTTTCAGCGTCAACGCCTGGCGGCGCAGCTGGAAGCGCTAGCGGCTGGCAGAACGGTCGACAATCAGCTGGCACTGAGTCGCCTCGACCGCCTCGATCGCGAACTGCTGCGCGATGCCCTGGGCGTGGTGGAATCATTCAAGCTGGTGCTGAAGCAGCGCTTCCGGCTATAGCAAGGAGGATGGCGAAGGGTGATCTGGCCGGGCCAACGCTGGTGGGAATCGCGTAGCCATCGCCACGGGCCCTACGCCGCCTGTTTCCAGCCCTATCGCGGCCCGGAGTGGGTGGCTTTCGACCTCGAAACCACCGGTCTCGATCCGGGTCGCGATCACATCCTCAGCATGGCCATGGTGCCCGGTGCCGGCGCGCTGCTGCGACTGCGCGAGCGCCTGACACTCACCGTGCAAAGCGATAGCAAACATATCGGCGCGGCAATCGAGCATCACGGCATTCGTCCAGCGGATCTGGCGCAGGGCCTGCCGATCCGCCAGGCCCTGGATGAGATGTTGCGTTTCGTCGGCAATCGACCGCTGGTCGGCTATTGTCCGGGTTTCGACCGCGCCATGCTGGATCGACCGCTGCGCGCCTGCTTTGGCTTTGGTCTGCCCAATCGGCTGATCGACGTGCGCCACGCCTATCAACGCTGGCGCACCCAGCACGCACCCGGGCAACCGGCAGTGGCCAATCTCGACGCCATTGCCACTGCCCTGGGCATTCCCCTGTTTGAACGCCACGATGCGCTGGGCGATGCGGTGACTGCCGGTCTGATCCATATCCGTCTGCGACGCTAAGCCGTATAGCCGCCCCCTAGCGAGGGCCAATCGACTATCCTTGAGCCCGCGGCAAACCGCCGCGACGCATGATTTCGCGCAGGAACCGCCATGAAAATGATCACCGCCATCATCAAGCCGTTCAAGCTCGATGACGTCCGGGAGGCCTTGGCCGAAGTCGGCGTCAATGGCATCACCGCCACCGAAGTGAAGGGCTTCGGTCGCCAGAAGGGCCATACCGAGCTGTACCGCGGCGCCGAATATGTGGTCGACTTCCTGCCCAAGATCAAGCTGGAAATCGCCGTCACCGACGATCAGGTGGAACGCGTGGTGGAGGCCATCCTCAATGCCGCCAATACCGGCAAGATCGGCGATGGCAAGATCTTCGTCAGCTCGCTCGATCAGGTGATCCGGATTCGTACCGGCGAAATGGACGGCGACGCCGTTTGAGCGACGCGCGGCAGCAGGCGTTCATCTTGGCAGACAGTCACTAAGGCGCGATTAATGCTCGTCCGCCTAGCGTGATCCACAGACGTCGCGTCGATCGACGCTCAAGCGCGCGCCGACTGCGCTGCGCGGCACATTCGAACAGGAGATGCTCATGTTGGTGCGTTACTTGAGTCTAGCCTTGCTGGCCCTGCTGATCGTAGCCAGCCCCGCCCGTGCCTACACACCGGAAAACGGCGTGTGGTGGAATCCGAACGAGCCGGGCACCGGCATGCTGATCGAGATTCAGGACAACTTCCTGTTCGCAGCCGTGTACAGCTATGACGCCGCCGGCTTTGCCACCTGGTATACCACTGCCGGTTTCCTCACCGGCAATGCACGCTATGACGGTCAGCTCGACGCCTTCCGCGGCGGTCCCTGCCTATCCTGCAGCTGGCGCCCCAACACCGCCTTTCTCGGCAACGGCGGCCCGATCCGGATTGATTTCAATAGTTCGGATCCAACCAAGGCGATGCTGAGCTGGGGCGGGCGCACCTTTCCGATCGAGCGCTTTCAGTTCTATCTCAAGCGCCCTGAAGATGGCGCACGGCCGCTGACCCTGACCAAGATGCTGGGCGAATGGAGCCTGCTGCTGGATTTCTCCGACGACCCCGACCTGTTTCCCTTCTACGGTGAGCTGCTGATCTTCGAGGATATCGATCTCAGCGAAGCACCTGGTTATGTGGAGGGCTGCCGCGCTGGCAACAGCATCGATGGCTTCTGCCGCAACGTCGATCTGCGCGATCACGATGCCACCGGCTATTACGACACGCCCAGTCGCGAGCACGTCTTCGTGGTCAATGACTCGGCCAACACCTTCGTGGTGTACATCGTGCGCGTCGGTACCAATGATATGGAAGGCGAGTTCTCGGTCTATTTCAAGGGCGATGAGCCGAGCGTGTTCTTTCCGCTGCGCGGCTTCCGCAGCGCCAGTCGCAGCTTTGTAGAAGAGGGCGTGGGGCCGTCCAAGGCCGATCCGTCCGCCGCTCGCAGCGGCAAGGGCATCGGCGAGCGGATCGACATGCAGGCGCTGTCGAAACAGTTGCCGAGCACACGTCAATCGACCATCCCGGCGGCGCGTTTCAACGAGATTCGGCGCCAGCTCGAAGCCAAGCTCAGCCGATAACTGCGCAACGCCTGACCCGATCGACGTCGCTGGCGTCGATCGGATCACCGACCGGGCATAATCGGGCTCGACCTCATCAAGCCGGCGCGTCGACCCCGACCGCGGCGGAAATTTCATGATTCGTACCACTGCCCTCGACGCGCCTGCCTATCGCAGACTCTGGTGGCGCCGACTCGGGCGTGCGCTGGGCTGGAGCCTGCTCAGCGGCGGCTGGCTGTGGTGGCGCTCCCTGCGCCTGGTGCTGGACGTGGCCCGGCGCGCACCGAGCTACGTCGAGGCCAGCCATTGGCTGATTCCTGGGTTTCGCCTCGATCGTGACGAGGTGCCGCGCGTTCTGGCCTTGCGGCTGTGGCGCTGTCTGCGTCTGTGGCGGCCCGATCAGGCCTGGTGCCTGTCGGGCCGCGCCATCGACCCCCATACCCGCAGTGAAGCACTGGCCGGATCGGTCTTCCTGCGCGATCACGGCCTTCCAGCCAGCGCGCGCATCGTGCTGGAGCAGCAGGCCCGCGACAGCTCCGAGAACCTGCAGCGCCTGCCCGCTGGCTGGCAGAGTACCGGCCCGATGGGTCTGGTCAGCAATCGCTGGCATCTGGCGCGCTGCGCCTGGCTGGCCGCCGAGCTGGGCGTAGCGGTGAAAATCTGCGCCGCCGAGCGCCGCTGGCGACCCGGCTTGGCTGACTGGCTGATGGCGGGGCGTGAGGCGCTGGCCTTGCTGTCCTGGGCCGGGCCCGCCGTGCATCGATTGCGGGCGCATGATCTACTGCGACCGATACCGTTCAAATCGGCCAACGCGGCCGCCTCCACCACCAGGAAACTGCTGTCACCATGAGTCAGACCGACCATCACAGCGCCGTGCGCATCTTCCTCACCGACCTGCAGGACCGCATCTGCGCAGCGCTGGAAGGTGCCGACGGTGCCGCCCGTTTCGCCGAGGATGCCTGGACCCGCGCTGAAGGTGGCGGTGGGCGGACCCGGGTGTTAAAGCAGGGCGCCGTGTTCGAACAGGCCGGCATCGGCTTTTCCGAAGTTTCCGGCGCCAGCCTGCCGGCCAGCGCCAGTGCTCATCGACCGGAGCTGGCCGGCGCTGGCTGGCGTGCCCTGGGGGTCAGTCTGGTACTGCATCCCCACAATCCCTACCTGCCGACCACGCATATGAATGTACGCTACTTCCAGGCACTGCGCGAAGGCGAGGAAGTGGCCTGGTGGTTTGGCGGCGGTTTTGACCTCACCCCGTACTACCCGTTCGACGAGGACGTGCGGCACTGGCATAGCGTGGCCCGCGATCTCTGCCAGCCCTACGGCGCCGAGGTGTACGCCGCGCACAAGGCGGCCTGTGACCGCTATTTCTTCCTCAAGCATCGCAACGAAACCCGTGGTGTAGGCGGGCTGTTCTACGATGATCTGAACAGCTGGGGCTTTGAACCTTGCTTTGCCTATACCCAGGCAGTGGGCAATGGCTTTCTCGACGCCTATCTGCCGCTGATCGAACGGCGGCGCGATACGCCCTATGGCGAACGTGAGCGACAGTTCCAACTCTATCGCCGCGGTCGCTACGTCGAGTTCAATCTGGTCTGGGATCGCGGCACCCTGTTCGGACTGCAAAGCGGCGGGCGCACCGAGTCGATCCTGATGAGCCTGCCGCCGCAGGTCCGCTTCGAGTACGCCTACCAGCCCAAAGCGGGAAGTGCCGAGGCACGATTGTCCGAGTATCTGGTCGCCCGAGACTGGCTGTAGCACCGCCACTGAACTTTCACTTCACGCGACGGTCACATCGATGCTGTCGCTGCAGAGATGGCGCATAACAACATCCTTCGCTCGCACTTCGTGGCGGGCGAGTAGCGCCAATCTTTAGGAGTGAAGACGATGAAACCCTGTGTCTATGGCCGATTGCTCGGCCTGACGGTGACGGCCTGCCTGGGCGGACCGGCGATGGCCAAACTTCCGCCTGGGATCAGTGGGCCCTGGTACAACCCGGCACAAAGCGGCCATGGCTTGAGTGTCGACCTGGTGGCGCCGGATCGTGCTGTGGTGCTGTGGCACACCTACGACAACCAGGGCGGGCCAATGACCCTGTATATCGAGGGCTCGGTCAACGGTCGTCGCATCGAAGGCACCGCCTATGCGCCGCGCGGCATGCGCTTCGGCAGTTTTTCGGCGGCAGACCTGCAACTGCCGGTATGGGGCCAGGTGACTCTGGAGTTTCCCTCCTGCAACAGCGCCCAGCTGAGCTGGGATGCCGCCAGCAACGAGTTCGATGACGGTTCGATGACGTTAGCCAAACTTGCCTTTCTCGACGGCGTGGAGTGTCGTCTGCCGCCCGAGAACGCGCTGCCGGTCACTCTGGCAAGTGGTACCTCGGACACTCAAGGTGGCCATCGTCCGAGCTTCAGCCTGCATGGTCTGATCGACCAGGAAGGCCGCCTGTGGGCGATCGAACGCGGCTTGCCGATCCCCGGGCCCACCTGGGTAGGCGCCTATACGCCGGAGATTGCCGTCATCGAGCCAGTCTCCACCTCGGAAGCGCAGGCCGTTCAAGTCAGCGGCGCGGTGTTCGATGCAATGTGGGCGACCAATCTCTACTCCGTTCGTGATCGTTACCAGGGCGAGTGGCGGCGCGATTCGGACGGCGTCTTCCAGCTCATTGCGCCACCCACGCAGTCCTTTGGTCGCTGGAACTACAATCGTTTCCGCGCCACGCCACCGACAGGGTATTCGCTGGTAGCGCCAGTGGCTCTGGCCGACTTGGCGGAAGGCTTCGAGGTAATCACCCGCGGTCAGTTCTTCCCCTTCCTGGGTGCGCTCAGCGTGACGGCGGATGGCAGGGTCTGCGTGCGCATTTCCGGCGCGACCTCGAACGGCTGCGATTTTGCCGGCAAGATTTCCGCCGGCGAGGGTGAGCTGGGCCTGCTCGACGTCGAATTGACCAACCAGAACGACCCTCTGCTTTCGCCCTACCGCGGCCGCGGCTGGTTGATGGAGGGACCGCAAGGCCGCGAGCTGATCCTGGTCGGTCACAACGGTGTCACCGGGCTGGGCCTGATCGGCACGGCGCTGTAGCAGCAAGTCGAGACGGGCCCTGCTAGGCTCAGGGTCCGTTCTTGCGATTCTCGTGCATGGATTCAGTCAGCCAGATCGTCCTGGGTGCCGCCGTCGCTGCAGCGGTGATGCCCAAGCTGCCCACTCGCGCCATGGCCTACGGTGCCGTGCTCGGCACCTTGCCGGATCTCGATGTGTTGCTGCTCCGACACCTCGATCCGCTGCGCCAGTTCACCGAACACCGCAGCTTCAGCCACTCCTTGCCAGTGCTGTTCCTGCTGGCGCCAATGCTGGCCTTTCTTAGCTATCAGTTCGATCGGGGCCTTGGCTTGATTTCGCGCTGGCGCTGGTTTCTGCTGGTATGGCTGGTGCTGCTCACCCATCCATTGCTCGACGCCTTCACCGTGTACGGCACTCAGCTGTGGTGGCCGCTGGCCTCACCTCCGGTGATGTGGGCCTCGGTGTTCATCATCGATCCGCTGTACACCCTGCCCTTGCTGCTGGCCTGCCTGTGGATCTGGCGCGGTCGGGCGCAGCCGCTGCGGGTACGCCGCGCCGCCCTGTTCGGTCTCAGCCTGTCCAGTGCCTATCTTGGCTGGAGCCTGTTGGCGCAACAGCTAGCCCTGGATCAGGCCCGCGCAGCACTGCTTGCCGAGGGCCGAACGGAAGCACGCTTGCTGGTGTCGCCGGCGCCGTTCACCACCCTGCTGTGGCGCGCCGTGGCCGTCGATGCCGATGCCGACGGCGAGGCCTATGTCTCGCTGCGCCCGGGCGCCGCGGCGCCGCGCTGGCGCTGGACCCCGGCCGAGGCGCGCGCCAAGGGCGCGGCGATGATCCTGCCGGCGGGGCAGAAGCTGCACTGGTTCACCCATGGATTCATGCGGGTGATCCAGGCCGAACACCAGCTGCAGATCGCCGACCTGAGGATGGGCGCCGACGGCGATTACTTCTTTGTCTTCGCCATAGCCGAGCCGGCCACGCCCGGCTGGCAGCCGATTGAACCGTTGGCGATGGCGCGCCCCAAGCCACGCTTGGAGCGACTGGCGGAGATCTTTGCGCACTTCTAGCAAGAATGCCCCGCAGACCCTCCCGGCACAAAGGCTTGGATGGATGGCGCATCGCCTGCACAACTTCGCAGACCGCGGTGCCATTACGCAATACCAGCCATACCAGTCACGCCGCGACATCAGCAGCGTCAATCGCCATACTGCGCGCTGAATTCGTCGGCGGCTGCGGGCTTTGTGACCCAGTCGACCAAGTACCGCAACCGTTTGTGCTGACTTCATTCCTGCGAATGGTGTCAGCGACCGGGTAGGAGAGCTGACCATGGCGGAGACGCCTATCGAAAGCCGGCTACATATCCCCAGCCGCACCACGCCGACCTGGGAAGTCGAACTGCTGATCTCCGGGGCGGTGGTGTTTGCCCTGCTGCAGGCCATGGCGCCGCTGGAGCAGGCCTTCATCAAGGGTATCGCGATCGCTGCCGTGCCCTGGGACGGCTTTGTGCTGTTTGGCTACGTCTACGGCAAGCTGGTGCTTTCCATCCTGGTCGGCACGTTCATCCTGCATATCGCCGCCCGCGCTGCCTGGGTCGCCTTGGTCGGCGCGGCGTCGGTATTTCCCGCCGGTCCGCAGTGGCAGAACCTCAGTGGCGGTCCGATTGCGCGGCGACTGACCGAAAGCCTGTGCGGCGATCTGGATGCCGCTGTCGAACGCGCCGACAATCGGGCCGCCCTGGTATTTGCCTACGGCATTCTCGCCGCGCAGTTCTCCATTGCCATCTTCCTGCTGTCGATGCTGGTGATCGGGGTATCGGTGATCTTCCATCCGTTTGGCTGGGCCCAGCCGGCCATCTTCATCACCCTGGGGCTGTTGATTGGTCCGATGCTGCTTGCCGCCCTACTCGACAAGCTGTTCGGCAAGCGCCTGACCGAGGGTGGCTGGGGTGAACGCGCCCTACGTTTCACTCTGCGCAGCTCGCAGTTGTGGACCCTGGGCCGGCTGACCGTTCCCTTGATGCCGCTGATCATCACCAATGTCGGTGGTAAGCGTGGCAACTGGGTGATGGTGGGGGTGATCTACCTGGCCATGGCCGTCACCTTCGTCGATATCACAATCGGTCTCAACGGTGCTGCCTGGATTCGCGGCGAGTCCTTGCCCGAACCGAGCCGACGCGATGGCACCAGCTCTTCGCACTATGCCAGCGAACGCTCGGAAATTTCGCGCTATGCCAGCACGCCCTACCTGCCGGATCGGCTGGTTGAGGGCCCGTACCTGCGCCTGATGCTGCCCTATGTGGCCGAGCAGCACGATCCCGAGTTGGCCGAGCATTGCGCACCCGCCAGAGATGCAGGCAGCGCCGACGATTCGGCGACCACCAAGCCTCAGCGCTGGGCCGCGCAGCGCTTGCAGGCCGAACGCACCCTCAACTGCTTTGTCGAGCGCTTTGCCATTCGGCTCAATGACCGACCGTTGAAGGGGCTGCAAGGCCAGCGGGCGCGCGACCCCTTCAGCGATCAGGACGGCGTGTTGGTGATGATCGACGTGCGTGATCTGCCGCCGGGCATGCATCAACTCGAACTACGTCGCTCAGCGCGGCAGGACAGCGGCCTGGTGATGGGCCGCGATCGGGAAGAGGATCGCGACCTGATCAAGTTCTGGCGTTAGCCGATTGCGCAGCAGCCGTTGCCGCGCAGCGGCCGTTCGATCCAACATCGGCTTTCACTACCGCCCCGAGTGACCTGAGAAGCGCCAGGATGGAGGTCTCAGCAGCCTGTTAGCCTGGATATTTCGTGAGGAGGCGCGGATGATCTCCGAGGACTTTGTGCCGGGTGTGCCTGAGCTGGCGGTGTCTTTCAGCGCGACCTGATGAAATATCCGGGTTAGGATGCCCTGCTCGGGAACAACCAGGGGTAAGACTATGAAGTTCGTAAAGGGCCTGCTGATTCTGCTGGTGCTGGTGGCCGCGGTGGTGTTGGGTGGTGGCCTGTTGTTGAATGACGAAGTGCATGTGCAGCGCTCGATCAGCATCGAGCGTCCGCCCGCTGAGGTGTATGCCGTGGTCTCCAGCATGGCGCGTTTCAATGAGTGGTCGCCGTGGCGGGACTACGACCCCACAGCGAAACAGGAGGTTAGCGGCCCGGCAACCGGCGTCGGCGGCAAGCTGACCTGGTCGGGTGAGAAGGGCGCCGGCAGCATGGAGATTGTCAAGGTAGTGGAGAACGCCCAGGTCACCACCCAGCTGGATTTTGGCCCGGATGGCAAAGCCACCTCCGACTGGCTGCTCAGCGCCGAGGGCGATGGCACCCGGATCACCTGGAGTTTCGACAGCAAGTTCGAAGGCAATCTGCTTGGTCGCTGGTTCGGCTTGATGATGGATTCGATGATCGGCCCTGAGTACGAGCGCGGCCTGAAGGATCTGAAGACCCTGGTCGAATCCACGCCCGCGGCCGTGCCGCAGCCACCGGCCACCGTCTCCGGCCCGGCTGACGATCTGGGATCGACACCCGACCAAGCCGAGGCTGCGGAGCAGCCAGAAGCTGGTGAAGGCGAGTCGCAGGGTGAAGGCGGCGACTCAGACGCCTGACAACGACAAGGCGCAGGGCGTTGCTGCAGGATGTTCAAGCGTCAAGATGCCGAATCAATCAAACGAAGACAGCGCCACGGTTGACGCGGCGCTGTCTTGGCTCATGCTGAGTTCGCTGGTTAAGTTCGGATCGGCGACTACGGCAGCACCACCGTATCGAGCACATGGATCACCCCATTGCTGGCCTCGATGTCGGTGGCAGTGACCGTGGCATTGTTCACTCTGACCCCGTTTGCGCTGTCGATACTCAGGGCCTTGCCGTTCACCGTCTTGGCCTGATCAAGCTTGACGACTTGCTCGGCCTTCACCTCGCCGGCCACTACATGGTACGTGAGGATGGCGACCAGTTGATCCTTGTTTTCTGGCTTCAGCAAGCTCTCCAGGGTTCCTTGCGGCAGCTTGGCAAAGGCCTCGTTGGTGGGCGCGAACACGGTAAACGGTCCTTCTGAGGACAGCGTGTCGACCAGTCCGGCCGCTTTTACCGCGCTGACCAAGGTGGAAAAATCCGGATTGCCAGCGGCGATGTCGACAATGGTCTGTTCCTTGGCCTGGGCAGCACTGGCGAACACGGCAGCGGCAGCGAGTGCAATCAGCTTACGAGTCATGGTGAAGCTCCTGGTTGGGTTCGAAGAGGTGCCAGTTACTCGGCAGACCCAGTCTCCCCCGACCAGCGTCAATCTCCCGTCCAGTTCCGGTGAACTCGACCTTCAATGATGTCGTGCCGCCTCTACCTATGTTGGCAGACAGTCAACAACGAGCGAAGGGCGAGCGAAATTTCACCGCTCCTTAACGTTTCGCTTCATCCATTGACTGGGTTGCTGTCGGTGTTCATGGCCTCCGCTGCTGCCTGTTCGACTTCTTGTTGCAGCGCCTGCGACGTGGCCTGGCGCAACCGGCGCGCATCGATCAGTCGCTGCGGCACCATTCCGCCGTAGCGTTGCGCATTGCGCGTATCGGCGTTGCCGCTGAAGTCACGCGGCACAAAGCCGATCACTTGCGCCTTCTGATTGAAGGCAAGATCAAACGGACCGGCCACCAGAAGGGCCTGCGAAGGCGTGTCGGTACTGCCCAGCACCGAACCCCAGCCGACCTGCAGGGTTTCGCCAAAGTCGCTGGAAACCCGCGCCGGGCTGAGATAGAAATTGCCCGGTTCAGCGCTGGCCTGGCGCTCGAGATCGATATACGGCATGCGCGGCCCGGCATCCTGCAAACGCAGCCAGGCCAGCCCAAGCTCCGGGTCTCGGGCGATCAGCACGGCATCGTAGTCCTGACCGGCAACGCGCGCCCGAAATGCCTGACTCTGAACACGGAAATTCATCGCCGCCGACATGCCGGACATCTGCCTCAGTTGGGTCTGCGGCGAGACCAGGGCGTCGGGCACCAGCAACAGACCGCGCGGCCCGATCAGTGCTGCACTCACTTCGCCGTCGAGTCGCTCGACATTGCCGTTGCGATCGACCTCGAAAACGAAGGAGAAGCGGACGATGGCCTCGCCGACCCGCTGCTGCAGGCGCTTCACTGCGCTCGGCGAGAACGGCGGCTCGGTCGCTTGCGCCGGGCTGCCGAACCCAACCAGCAGCAAGGCGACCAGCAGGGCAGGGTAGCTCAGACACTTCAGGCAGTAACTCATGGTTTCACTCCATCCAACTGCGATCAAGCAGTAGCAGGCGACGTGCGGCCTGTCGCTGGACAGCAAAGCGCAGGCTGGCGCTGTCGGCGCTGAGCGCCGCGGCCCAGGCTCGATGGAAGGAGCGCAGGTCGACGATGTCCTGATCGTTCACCGCATGCAACACATCACCCGCGCGAAGATGGGCCAGGGCGGCAAGGCCACCGGGCTCGACCCGCTCGATCAGTACACCCTTGGCGGCGCTGGGCAGACGCCGTTCGGCCACGTCGCGCACGCTGATCTCGCGCACAGTAACGCCGAGTCGATCGACTTCGGCACCGGGCAGAGCGTCGGCTTCCGCTGGACCGACCTGCAAGCTCAAGGCGGCCCTGATCTGCTCAGCGCCGGGTCGCCAGGCGACCACCTGCATCTGCTCACCCAACAGCCCGTCACGGATGCGGCTATGGAACACCCGATCATCGTCTTCATGCAGCGGCAACAACGGCCTGTCGTCCAGGCTCTGCAACAGGTCGCCCTGCTCGAAGCCTGCCACCTGCAGTGGGCCACCGGGATACAGGTAGCTGATGCGATAGCCCGGTCCCGGCAGCCCCAGCACCTCGGCGGTGCTGCGGGTGATGGCCTGTACTTCGGCACCGGCCCAGGGCTTGCGCAGGGCGCGGTTCGGCGGCCGTGCACGGTCGGGATCAGCCGGACTCAACACCACCAGTAGTTCGCTCGCCCGGCGCTCGATCTGCAACTTGAGTTTGTCGACCGCTGGTTCCTGCCATTCGTTTGGCGCGGGAACGACCTGTTCATGGATGCGGCGCAGCACATCGCCGACCAGCAAGGCCGGCTTGGCCAAGGCCGCTGCCGCACCGGGCCTGACGCCGGTGACCAGCCAGCCCGGCGTCTCCGCCAGGCCCCGCCGTCGCGCCATGGTCGGGGTCAGTGCGCGCACGGTGATGCCGAGTCGGGTCAGCTCGTATTCCTCAGGCAAGGTCGCCGGTAGCGCCTCACCGGCGAAGCGCAGGCGCATCTCGGTCTGATCACGCAACACCGTGAACTCGGCGACCTTCTCGCTGGGCCATTCGGCCAGACGTCGCTGCACCGCCGGCACTTCGACCGGACGCCGCGCCTGCACCGCCTCAGCGTTGATCGACAGCAGTTGGTCGCCCGGCCGCAGCCCGGCCTGATCGGCCGCCGACCCCAGGTCGACCGCGGTCACCAACACACCTCGTTTCGCCCCACTGCCCTTCAATGAGCGAACGCGGAAGCCGAAGTCGGTACGTAGCACAGTGCCGTGCGCAATCAGCGAGCGCATCACCCGCAAAGCCTCGTCGGAGGGAATGGCAAAGGCCATGTCACCACCGAAGAACGAACCGCGGGTGTTGACGCCGATGAAGCGACCCTGGGCATCGACCAGG
This sequence comes from Pseudomarimonas arenosa, assembly GCF_014841215.1. GTDB lineage: Bacteria > Pseudomonadota > Gammaproteobacteria > Xanthomonadales > Xanthomonadaceae > Pseudomarimonas > Pseudomarimonas arenosa. The sequence continues at coordinate 21,830 of NZ_JACYTR010000033.1, read as the reverse complement.
GGGCCGCCGGAGTTGCCCGGCGAGATGGGAGCATCGTGCTGGATCCAGGCATAGAAGCGACCGGTCGGCTGATCGAAATTGAAGCCCTCCTCATAGTCGGCTTCGTCCTGGAACAAGGACACCAGCAATCGCGCTGGATTGTTGACCGTGCCGGAACTGACCGAATTGGCCAGCCCCCAGGGCGCCCCCATGGCAATGACCGGATCGCCGATTTCCAGCCTCGGCGCTGGCTCAAAACGGGCAAAGCCGAACTCGGTGCCCGGTGAGCGGATCTTCAGCACCGCTAGATCGCTGATTGGGTCCTCGCCGATGCGATCGGCAGGAAACTCGCGGCCATCGGCCAGAACCACGCGAAAACTGCGGCCGTTGTCGGTGACGTGCGAGTTGGTCAGTACATGGCCCTCGGCGCTGACCAGGGTGCCACTGCCCGAGGAAAGGCTGAGCACCCCACTGCCCTGGCGAAAGTGTTCGGCCACCACCAGGATCGCCACCACCTTGCTGGCCGCCTGCTTGCGCAATTCCAGGGCAGTGGCACTGACCGCGGCGGAAGCAATGGAACTGAAACAGGCCGCGGCGAGCAGCACGGCGATCAGTGGGGGCCGGACAACAGAAAGGAAACTCACTCAGCACTCCTTAACATGTTCATACGTTGCAACGAGCAAGGTGTTGGGCGCCGAAATCAGCCGCCCTCACCGAGCAGGGCGTTCAGTCTTGCCTGCCACTGCGGCGATTCCAGGGTGCGCAGTAACGACCGGTTAAGGGCCTCACGGCGCGCCGCATGACCGGGCGCCAGGGCCAGTGCGTATTGCTGGCGATCAAGCCGTTGCGGCAGCACGTGCAGGCCCTGGCCGACGCGCTGATGACGGATCTGAAAGCGCAGCGCGGCGGCATCACCTACCACCGCATCGACCTCACCGGTTGCCAGAAGTTGCAAGGCAGCGGCGCTGCCGTCGACCGTTAGGCGCCGGATGCCCTGCTCCTGCAGCCATTGATCGGCGGTGCTGGCGTTCACCGTGGCCACCCGCACCTGCGGTAAATCGTCTATGCCTTGCACCCGCGATTCCAGTGCGCCGACGGTCAGGCTGGCGGTGATGCCCGCCGTGAATACCGCGACCAGGATGATGGCGGTAAACATCCAGACCAACGCCAGCAGCCGCCCGCCCAGCGTGGCGGGCGCCTTGTCGCCATAGCCGACCGTCGACATGGTGACCGCGGCCCACCAGAAGCCGCTGCCGATGCCCTGGGCCGGTGTGCCGCCAAACTGGCCGGCGTTGCCGCGCCGCTCCAGCAGCCAGGCGAACACGCCGACCACGCCCAGCATGGCGACCAGGCCGAACACCCAGAGCAGGAATCCGCCCTGCCAAAGTCGCCGCGCAAGACCGCCCAGGCTTAGACCCGGTTCGGCCTTCACCGCGATGCCCAGGCCATCGCTCAGGAACGGGTGGCTGAAGTCGACGCGCTGTTCGCGGGCCTCGGTGATGCTCAATCCACCAACCGCCAGATCGATCTCTCCGCGCTCCAACTGATCGAACAGATCGGACAATGGCAACGGCCGGTAGCGATAGCGCCAACCGTTCTCCGCTGCAATCTCCTCCCATAGTTCCAGCGCCAGCCCGCTGTACTGCGGCGGCGCGTCGACAGCCGACGATAGCTCATCGGCCTGCATTACAAACGGCGCCGTCAGCCGCAGGCCTACCTCCAGCACAACCTGGTCAGGCACTTCGTCAGCGCCCGCGGCGGCAGCGCCGCCGAGCAATAGACAGGCGTGCCACAGCCAGCGCTTCATCGGCCACCCAGCTGGCGGTAGCGGTAGCAGCTCTGCAGATGGTCATTGACCATGCCAACGGCCTGCATGAAGGCATAGCAGATGGTGCTGCCGACGAACTTGAAACCGGCCTTCTGCAGCCGCTTGCTCAGCGCGTCGGAACGCTCGGTTCGCGCCGGTACGTCGGCCATTCGCTGCCATTGGTTGATCTGCGGCTCGTCGTCGACCGTCGCCCATAACCACTCGTTCAAGCACTGACCCTGATCAGCCAGACGCAGTACGGCCTGGGCATTGCTGCGCACTGACCACACCTTGAGCCGATTGCGCACGATCGACGGGTCGCTCAGTCGCTGCTCGAGGTCGGCGTCGCTCAAGGCCGCCAGCTCAGGCAGCCGATAGTGCAGAAATGCCCGCCGGTAGCCCTCGCGCTTCTGCAGCACCGTGCGCCAGCTAAGCCCGGCCTGGGCGCCTTCAAGGGTCAGGAGTTCGAACAGTACGGTGGGATCGTGCTGCGGCACGCCCCATTCCTGATCGTGATAGTCGCGCTCCAGCGTGCTGCCCATGCACCAGGGGCAACGCTCAGCTGCACTCATGCGCGGTCACCGCCGATCTGCGCCAACCAGTCACCCAGGTTGTAGTAGTTGGTGACGCGCGAAATCTGCCCCTCGCGCAGCTCGAAGAAGGCACCGCCGGCCAGGCGATAGCGCTGTCCCGAGGCAGGCGGAAGTCCCTCGTCGGTGTGCAGGTATTCGCCACTCACCACATATTCGGCCGCTGCGCGACGACCATTGTTGGTCACCATCACCACCACGTCGCCAATCTGCTCGCGATAGCAGCGATCCATCCGCTGCAAGAACGTGGCAAACGCCTCGCGGCCGATTTCCTGTCGGCCCTGGTTGACGTCATGCACGACATCCTCGCAGAGCATGCTCAGCAGGGCGGGATGGTTGCGCTGGTTAAACGCCGCATAGTAGGCCAACACCCGCTCTGTGGCGCGGTCGGCCGAGCGCACTCCGTCAATCAACATGGTGCATCCGTGGTGGGGTTTGAGACCCGATCATACCGGCTGCATCGGCCACTGCGGCATCAGCATGGGCTGCTCACCGTAGGCTCAAGGCCTGCATGGTAAGGTGCGCCCTGATTGAGTATCCGGATTTCTCCCCATGTCCGTTGTGCGCCTGGCCGACTATCGCCGCCCTTCCTGGCGGATTCATGAAATTGATCTGTGCCTGGATCTCGAAGCCAGCCAGACACGGGTTCGCTGCCGTATGCAACTCGAAGCGGCTGAGCCGGATGCCAGCGATCATGCTGCCCTGTGCCTGCAAGGGGAGGAGCTGCAAACCGAATCGATCAGGGTCGACGACCGTCTGCTTGCCGCCGGCGAATACAGCATTGTCGGCAATCGCTTGCATATCGAGCGCCTGCCTGCGCGCTGCGTAGTGGAAACCGTGGTGTTGATCTGCCCGCAGCGCAACACCCGACTGGAAGGCCTGTACGCCAGCGGTCCGATGCTGCTGACACAATGCGAGGCCGAGGGCTTCCGCCGCATCACCTGGGCCCTCGACCGGCCCGACGTGCTGTCCCGCTATCGAGTGGAACTGCGTGCTGAGAAGTCGCGCTATCCGGTGCTGCTGAGCAACGGCAATCGTGAAGCGGCTGGCGATCTGAAAGACGGCCGGCACTTCGTACGCTGGTTCGATCCACACCCAAAACCCGGCTATCTGTTTGCCATCGTCGCCGGCGATATCGGTTGCGTGGAAACCCGCTTCGTGACCATCGAGGGTCGCCAGGTCGACGTGCGGGTGTGGACCGAACACGCCGATGTGGCGCGTTGCCAATATGCGCTGGAGGCCACCCTGCGCGCCATGCGCTGGGACGAAGAGCGCTTCGGCCGTGCCTATGATCTGGACGAGTTCAACATCGTTGCGGTGCAGTACTTCACCATGGGCGCGATGGAGAACAAGGGCCTGAATATCTTCAATGCCCGCTACATCCTGGCCGATGCCGACTCTGCCACCGATGCCGACTACGAGGCGATCGAGGCGGTGATCGGGCACGAGTATTTTCACAACTGGAGCGGCAACCGGGTCACCCTGCGCGACTGGTTTCAGCTGTCCTTGAAGGAAGGCCTGACGGTGTTTCGCGATCAGGAGTTCACCGCCGACCTGCGCTCGCGAGGCGTCAAGCGGATTGGCGATGTGCGGCTGCTGCGCGCCCGTCAGTTCGTCGAGGATAGCGGTCCGCTGGCGCATCCGGTTCGCCCGATCGAGTACAGCGAGATCAATAACTTCTATACCGCGACGGTGTACGAGAAAGGCGCCGAAGTCATACGCATGCTGCATACCCTACTTGGCGAGACCGACTTCCGACGCGGCCTGGATCGCTACTTTGCAGCGCACGATGGCCAGGCCGCCACGGTGGAAGATTTTCTGGCGGCCATGAGCGCGGCGTCTGGGCGCAATCTGGAGCAGTTCAAGCGCTGGTACGAACAGGCCGGCACACCGGAGATTCAGGTCAGCGAGCAGTTCGATCCCGATCGTCATGAGTACGTGCTGACCCTGCATCAGCATCTGCCGCCAACCCCGGGCGGTGGCATCAAGCAACCGTTGCACCTGCCGCTGCGCTTTGCCTTCTACAACGAGGCCGGACAGCGCATCGACAACGGTGTCTCCAGTGATGCCGAACTGCAAGGCGATCTGATTGAACTGCGCGAGCCCACCCATCGCTTGCAGGTCAGCGGTCTGGGCGAGGCACCGCTTCCGACCTTTCTGCATTCCCTGTCAGCACCGGTGCGTCTGAAGTTCAGCTACCGAGCGGAACAGCTGGCTAAGGTGGTGCGATTCGAAAGCGATCCGCTGCTGCGCTGGGATGCGATTCAACGCCTGGCCTTTGGTTGCATCGCCGAGGGCAAGGCCGACTACCGTCAGGCCCTGCTCGATGCCTGCGGCGAACTGTTGGCCAGCGCCGACGCCGATCACGCCTTTGTCGCCGAGTGCCTGTCCCTGCCTGACATCACTACCCTGGCCGATCAGTGTGCAGAGATCGACCTGGATGGCCTGATCAAGGAGCGCGAGGACCTGCTCGATGAACTGGCCGAGGTGCATGCCGATGCCTTGGATACGCGTTACCGCGCGCTGGCCACGCAACAGCCCGATTCGCTCAGCCCCGAGGCCGCCGCGGCGCGGCGACTGAAGAATGTGCTGCTGCACTGGCTGACCCGACTCGACCCGACAGCGCGGCTGGCCGAACGACAGTCTACTGAAGCGCCGACCATGACCGATCGGATCGCCGCACTGGCCGCCCTGGTGCATTTCGATGCGCCCGGCAAGGCCCAGGCCCTGGATCGCTTCGCCGCACGCTGGCACAACGATCTACTGGTCACCGACAAATGGATCGGCCTGGTCGCCACCCGGCCGCAGCCAGAAGCGCTGGACGATATCGCCGCCTTGCTGCGCGACCCGCAGCGCTGGCTGCCGAATAACCCGAACCGGGTACGCGCCGTACTCGGCACCCTAGGCCGCAGCAACCCGGTCGCCTTCCACCGTCGTGACGGCGCCGGCTATCGTCTCTACCTTGAACAGGTCGTTCAACTGGACGCCATCAACCCGCAAGTCAGCGCCCGACTGCTGACCGCGCTGGAAAGCTGGCGCCGTCTGGACGCCGAGCGACAGGGTCTGATCAAGAGCGCCCTGACCGACCTGCAAAGCAAGGCGCAATCCGCCGATCTCAAGGATGTGGTCGGCCGGCTTCTGGCGTAAGGCGGGCCTGGCCCGCCATCTGACACCTCCACACCACTGCAAGCCGCCGCCTTGGCGGCAATCCCATCGTCGTCATCGAACAGTCGTGGTCGAAAAGAGCCACAGCGGCTGCCGCCTGCGTTGGCAACCGCGGGTGTACACGGCTGCCACGCGGAGCGGCAGGAGCAGAGTCGGCGGGGACAGACCGGCGCAGACAGAGCCGGCCCGGACAGAGAGCTGGCTGGCCAGGGCCCACCCTACAACTGCAGCACTACCAGGGCCTGTAGAGCCGATTCGTCGGTGTTGGGGTCACCTAGCTTGTTACGCCAGTACTGGTACTCGATACCAAGGAACAGGTGCGATTCACCCCAGCCGAGGGCGTGGCCGATGTCCCAGCGGAATTGCGGCTGGGCCAGAATCCAGCTGGCCACCTCACCACCGAATTCGTTGCGCCGGCCATCGATGTATTCCATATGGCCTTCGATGCTGAATTTCTGCTCGCCAACGCTGAATGGATAGGCCCAGGCAAAGTCGACCATGAAGCTGTCGCTTTCCTTCGGCGCTCCGCCGCGGCCGACGCCTCGGCTGTCGTCGATATAGGCGGTGATGTCGGTGTTCAGAAAGGCAAAGCCGGGCGCATTCCAGTACAGACGCAAGCCAGGCAGGTATTTCCAGACCTTTGCATCATCGGCGTGATTGATTCCAAATACCCATCCAATGTCCTTGAATGGGCCAAAGCTCAGGTCCTTGCCACTTAACTTGCCGAATCCTCCGCCGACGTACAGCTCACCGTACAGATCGCTGTCATTGAAGCCATCGCTGCGGTTGTCGTCGATGATGTCGAGGAACACGAACAGTTCGATCTTTTCCCAGCCACTGGCATTCTGCAAGGTGACGATGGTGGTGTCGGCATCGCCGCCGCCGGCAAAGCTGGGGGTATCCAGGCTGCCGTGTTGCAGATGAATCTCGCTGGTTGACCAGATCGGCCCAGCCGAAGCCGTTTGGCTGCACAGCAGACCGAGCAGTGTGATGGCTGCGACCGTTCTTGGCACCGCTAGCGCCTGACTCATAACACCCCCCTTCACTTGGAAGCCGGAAACAGCAGGATTTTGCGTGTTGCGCCTGCGTTGTTGAGTGTGTTCAGTTCTGCAAGCCGTATTCTTTCTTCAAGGCGGCAACACGATCAGCATTGCTGCCCAGCCAGGCATCGAAGTCCTTGATCAGCTCGGCATGGTTCAAGGTCGACAGGTGGTAGCTGCCGCGATCGGCGGGCATGCTGTCAGCGAAACTCAGCTTGCCCTCCTCCGGCGTACCCTTCAGGGCATGACGGGCGACGTCGATATTGACGTAGGCAGAATCGATCCGTCCCACCGCCACACCTTTCAGCAGCTGGTCCATGCTGGTGCGCTCTTCGACCTTGTAGGTGCCAGCGGCCAGCGCATCGAGATAGGCAAAGGCGGTAAAGCCCATCACCGTGCCAATGGTTTGAATCGGCGTGCCTGGGTCGCGATCGCTTTGCACCATCAAGCCATCGACGTAATTGACCACTGGTTGGCTGTAACTCAATGCCGCGCCCTTTTTCGCGTCCTTGCCCCAGAAGGCGTTGTCCGGATACTTGAAATCGACCTTGCCAGCGATCAGCTCGGCATACAGCCGGGTCACCGGCAGCGGCCGATAGCGGAAGCTGTGGCCGCGATCCTGGCCGTAGGTATCCAGAACGGCGCGGGCAAAACCGCTGAATTCGCCCTTGGCGTCGCTGCGGTAGTGTGGGTAGTAGTCGAGGGCTTCAACGCCAATGGTGTACTCAGCCGCAGCGGCGGAGCCACCGAAAAATAGGAATACGCTGAACAGTGCGGCAGGCTTGCTCATCTGAGGCCTCCTGCAGTGCGCCGCTGATCGCGAATGTCGATCCGGAGCCGGACGATAGCGGTCGCAAGATCGTCCGTCTTCAGCCTACGTGGTTCCGGGCTCGCACACAATCAGCGCATCAATGATCTTGCTGCGCTGATCTCAGCCGGCGCGACGGCGCCCCAGCAGGCTGGTGATGGCCGATCCCAGCACCACCGACAGCGCGCCCAGCACACCAAGCCAACCCAGCGACTCAGGCGCCACCAGACCGGGCAGCCACCATTGGGCGAGTTCCATCGACAACAAGGTCAGCAGCGGGGTCAACGCCAATACCACCGACACCCGCGATGCCTCCCAGTGTGCCAGCGCCTCGGCAAAGGCACCGTAGGCGGCCAGGGTGTTCAAGGCGCAATACAGCAAGGCCAGCCACTGTCCCTGGTCGAGCCGCAGCAACGCTGCGGGGCTGGCGAAAGGCAGCAGACCCACGGCCGCGACGGCGTAGATAAAGCACAGGATCAAGGGCGAGCTGAGGTAGAGCAGCAACTGCTTCTGAATCAAGGCGTAGATCGCCCAGACCAGGGCGGCGACCACGATCATCCAGACCCCGAAGGTGTAGCGAGCGCCGCCGACCTGATCGAGCTGATCGGAAAAGAACCACCACATGCCCAGCGCAACCAGGGCCAGACCCAACCACTGTCCCAGCGAGAAGCGCTCCTTGAACACAAAGATTCCGCCGATGGCCATCAACAGCGGCGCCAACTGGATGATCAGCTGGGCATTGGCCGGCGTGGTGTAGTCCAAACCCAGCAGATAGAACACGTAGTTGCCGATCAGCATCAGCGCAGCCAGGCTCAGCCAGCCCCATTGACGACGACCGAGCTCGGCAAAGCGAGCAAATCCACCACGCAGTTGCAACCACAGCCCCAGGCCGAGGGCAGCAAAGCTGAAGCGAAACCAGGTCAGGGTAATGACATCGACCTCCTGCACCGCCACCTTCAAGGCGATCGGCAGGGTCGCCCAGAAGCCCGCGGTGGCCAGGGCCAGCAACAACCCAAGCTTCCAGCGGCCAGACACCGAATGCAGGGCCATGTGCTCGTTACTCCGGGAAAGCGTTCGACGGTAGCATCGGGATCAGAGCCCCAACAAGCCGGCTCTCGCGGCAACCAAGCGGTCGGTTCAGATCAGCCGGAGCGATGCACGTTTGGCCGGACTTTTCTTCGGCATTCGGGGTATGCTGCGCGGCGGCACAGTCGGTTGGAGGTCGCATGCGCTGCGCGAAGACATTCGGTTTCATCTTGCTGTTCAGTGTGTTGCTGGGCTGCGCCAGCGATGGCGGCAATGCGCGCAAGCTCGATCAAACCCTGTACACCTATCAGAGCACCCTGCGCTGGAGCGATTTTGCCGGCGCGCTGAGTTTCGTCGACCCCGAGCAACGAGAAGCCTTGGCCCTGTCCGATCTGGAGGCCCGCCGCTGGGCGCAGTATCAGGTGGCCGGCTACTACGTGCAGGGCTCCGAAATCACCGACGACGAAGTGAAACAAGTAGTTGAGTTGCGACTGATCAACAAGCACACCCAGGTCGAACGCAGCGTGATTGATCGTCAGATCTGGCGCTGGGACAGCAAGGCCAAGGCGTGGTGGTTGACCACGCCCTTGCCCGAGCTGGCTCGTTAGCCCGCCGGTTTGCGGAAGCGCAGGGTCATCCGGTCGGATTCGCCGATGGCCTGATATTTGGCGGCGTCGGCTTCGTCGTGGCGGTTACCCGGCGGCAACGACCAGACGCCGTTCGGGTGGTCCTTGGTGTCGGCCAGGTTGGCATTGATTTCGCTCTTCTCATCCAGCACGAAACCGGCCGCCGTGGCCAGTGCGATCACCTGTTGCTCGCTCATGTAGCCCGAGCGATCGCCCTCCGGCACATCGCTGTTGGCGCGATGCTCGACCACCCCGAGCACGCCGCCCGGCTTGAGCACCTCGAAGAAGCCCTTGAACATGCCGGGCGCAGCCCCGGCATTGATCCAGTTATGTACGTTGCGGAAGGTCAGCACCGCATCGGCCGAGGCCGGCGTGCCGAAGCTCGGCGTGGTCAGGCTGAACTCGACCAGCTCAACCTTGCGGTACTGCTGCGGCTGCGCTGCCAGCTTGTCGCGTAGCTTCTGATTGCTTTCGCTGTAGTAGCTGCGGGCGCGCTCACTGCTGGAGCTGGCCGGATCGATCAAGGCGGCGACCAGCTGGCCCTGCGGCGCCAGCCAGGGCGCCAGGATTTCGGTGTACCAACCGCCGCCAGGGGTGATTTCCACCACTCGCATGTTCGGTTGTATGCCGAAGAATTCCAGGGTTTGCTGCGGATGTCGCCACTGATCACGGGCAACATTGGCCGGATCGCGCCATTCACCGGCGATCGCCGCCTGCAGCGGCGACACTGGCTCGCTCGCTGGGGCCGCAGCCGGTTCCGGCACATTCGCAGCGGCGCTGGGCGCTGTATCGGTGCCAGGGGTGTTCGGGCCGCAACCGGCAAGCAAGGCAGCCAAACTGGCGGCAAGTAAGCGTCTCATCGGGAACCTCCAAGCTGTTCTAACCGGGGCAAGCGTAGCAGCCGGTCTGTGCTTGGCAAGTTTAGATCGGGGAATCCCCGGGACGAAGCGGCGGGCGACGGCGCAGCGCCGCCTGCCGTATCAGCTCAGTTTGCTACTGACAAAGGCTTTGAAACACACACCCGACCCATTCGGGGTGGTCGACAAAGGGATTGCGATTGCCCTGGTAGGTTTCGATCAGCGCGTTGCGCAGCTGCTCGGCTTCGGTCGGCGGGTCCTCGGCATGCCACTGCAGCAGCACGCTGAGCGATCCCATATAGGCAACGCTGGCATTGCCGGCACTGGCGCTGACCAGACTCATATTGTCGGTCAGGCGCAGATCCGGTTCGGCGGCACCGCTGCCACCATGGGTTCCGCCCTCGTAGCGCACGTCCATGTAGAACATCGCCCGCGCCACATCGCCTTTCAGCTTGCTCCAGACTTGCCACACGCTGCCATTGGCCCAGTTCGAATTGCCCGGAAAGCTGCCGCTGCCGCCGCCCTGGCCGGCGTTGGCCTGGGTCGGATACTCGGTGCAACTGGCCGTGCAATTGCCAAACGGCAGATTGCCGCGCGAGCTGTTGTAGCTGGAATCGGACAGCATCAGCATGTGCATGTCGGTGTACGGATAGTTGCTCGGCACATCGTCAGGGAAGCCATAGGACTTCGGCCACGTGTGTTCGCGATTGTAGAAATCGTTGCCGCCACCAGCCTTGGCGTACGAGGCATTCTTGTAGATATCAAGGATGCGGCTACTGTTGAGCGGATCCTGGTCGGCCTGCTCAAGTACATCCCAGGTGTCGGTGGTGCTGGCGCTGTAGGGAAAGCGGGTGTGGTCGTCGATGATGGCGTGCAGCGAGCTGCGCAGGGCGCTGGAACTGCTGGTGTTGACACCCGCGTAGTAGCCGCTGCCACCACCGCTGGCCGGAGTGTAGTCGGCCACCAGACTGACCCCGCTGAAGCTGCTGTAGGCGCGCAGCATGACGTGCCAGGTGCCGGCCTGCGGTGCGGCAAAGCTGCAGGTTTCGGCATTGCCACTCCTGTAGGGCCGACAGTCATAACTGCTGGTACTGGGTGCAGAACCAAACTTCACGTACAAATCAGCGTCTCCGCTGCCACCACTGCTGACGATACTGAGGTTGCTGGCACCGGCCGGCACGCTGAAGGTATAGCTGAGACTGCTGTTGCTGGCGGCAGCGAGGCCGGTGACGGGCACGGCCTTGCTGAGCGTCGCACCGCCCGGCGGGGGCGGCGGCGGCGCGCTCGGCTCACTGAAACTGCCGACCAGACTGAGTCCCGTGAAGCTGCTGTAGGCACGCACCATCACGTAATAGGTGCCGGCACTGGGCGTTGCAAAGCTGCAGCTTTCGCTGTTGCCGTTCTTGTACGGGCGACAGTCGTAACTGCTGGTGCTAGGTGCAGAACCAAACTTGACGTACAGATCGGCATCGCCGCTGCCGCCGCTGGTGGCAATGCTGAGATTGCTGGCACCGGCCGGTACGATCATCCGATACTCCAGCGCCTGGCCGGTGCCGGCCGCCAGACCGCTGCGGGCAACGCCGTTGACCAGCTCGCCGGGGCTGGGTGGCGGGCTGCCGCCGCCGCTGAAACTTTGCCCAGGGTTACAGCTGCCAAAGCTGGCGGCACTCGGCGCCTGCCAGCTGAAATCGCCGGCGCTGCTGCCGCTGCCACTCAACTGCAGGCTATGACCCACCGCTGTACTGGTGGTTTCGGCCTGGCCGATATCGCTGCTGGTCAAGCCGGCGGCGGGGCCATCGGTGGCGCTGAAACTGCCTTCATAGCTGAGGAACTGCACCACCTGACCGCTGGCATTGACCAGCGCCAGACCATCCGGAGAGCCGTTCTGGATGCCCGGTGCGGCGACCACCACCGTGCCATATCCGCCGCATTGGTTAGCTGCGCTGCCGCTGAGGTTCAGCGTGGCATAGCGTGCGCCGCCGCCACCGTTGTACAGCACCACGCTCCAGCCGCTGAGGTTGGTGCCAGCCGGCGCAATGATTTCAACGTTCTCGCCGCTATCGGTGCCGCTGTTGTCGTAGTGAAACTCGTTGATGAAGACGTCTGCGCGGGCGGCGCCCGCAAGCAGGCAAAGGCCGACCAGCGGCCCGGTCATGAAGCGCGTATGCATCCTGAGGTCCCCAAGTTGTGGGTCGCTCCATGACCCGTCTGAAAAGACAGCAATCGAAGCAAGGCGGCCATCTCCCCTGGCCGAGCCGCGCAGCTTGCAATCTCCCCATGGCAGGCTGGTGACACGACGATGACGGCGCCGCTGCATTCTAAACAGATTGTGAACAAGTTCACAATCTGTTCAGACTTTGTCCTATCAGGCTGCTGCTCGGACGACCTGGGCCACAACCGGATCAGGGGCTGTCGCTGACCGGACGATGGGTGAAAAAGGCGATCAAGGCCTGGTCGGGACCCAGTCGATCAATGAACAGCCCCTCGCCGCTGCGACCGGGGCCGCCGAACCAGGTGCCTTGGATATAGTCGGCGCCACTTTGCGTGGCGAAGCCCTGTTGCCGACAGGCCTGCCCGGCCGGGTTGTCGGCCAGGCGCAGCACGGCATAGCCGCCGCGGCCGAAGCCGCCGCTGTCCTCGCCCTCACTGATCCAGTTGAATTCGGCGCTGTCGCAATCGGTAAAGCGCAGACGAAGCTCGCCCCAGCGGCGGGTTTGCAACTGCTCGGTCTGAAAGGCATCGCCAAAGCCAGTACCGCTGGCGCTGAACGATGCCTGCGCCACCCAGGCATCGCCCTGGCGGCTGGCCACGCCAACAATCCAGTACTGACTGCCGATGTGATCCGGATTCACTGCTGTCGACGCTGCCGGCGGCAGGTAGAGTACAAAGGTGGCGCCATCGAGCCCGCCCAGACCATCGCGGACCACATCGCGCAGATACTGGCCGTCGCGGTAGGCGGCGACGCGGTTGACCTGGTCACCGGTCACCCACAGCTCACCATCGGGCCCATAGGTGAGGCCGGTGGGCCGGAAGCCTGGACGCAACACCGTGCCGAGCAGAGCGCCGTCGCTGACGCGGAAGCGCAACACCGTACCGCTGCCCTCGCTGGCGACCAGGGCCGACTCACCGCCGGGCTCGAACAGGATGGCCCGGGTATGGCGCAGGCCGCCGAGTCCGGGCGCCACCCACTGGGTGGTCTGACCGGTGCTCGGGTCGTAGCGCACCACATTATTGCTGTCGTAGCCGGGCACATAGAGCTTGCCGTCGGGGCCGAAGCTAAGCCCGTTGTCGGCGCCGCGCAAACCGGCAGCATTGGCCGAAACCACGGTGCCTTTGAGTGCGCCGCTGGTGCCATCGAAGCGCAGCACGCTGCTCGATTGGTAGCCGCCGACATAGACATCGCCGTCCGGCCCGATCGCCACGCCGGTGGGGCCGATATCGCCGGCGGCAACGAAGCGGTCAACGAAGGCCAGGGTGCGGGCGTCATAGCGCAGGATCTCGCCACTGCCCTCGCTCACCACGTACAGCTTGCCCAGGTGCAGGGCGATCGCCTGGGCACCGCTCAAGCGGCGCGGCTGGGCCTGGTCGAGTACCTGTTGCGACTCACCGCTGCACGCGTCGAAGACGTGCACATTGGAGTAGTAGCCGGAAACCAGGACCTGCCCGCAGGACTGGGCGACAGCCGGCGCAGCGCTGGCAAGCCCCAGCCAGACGATGGCGATGGCATAAAGCAGGAAACTACGATTGTTCGACATATTGATCTACCGAGAGAAAACACCGCGGCAGACTGCGTCGAGCGTGGTCAAAGAGTCCCGAAATTTTGCCGAATTCGCGACGAATCAGTTACTTGGAGGCCCTGCCTGCACGCGATCAGCGGCCGGCCTCGAGCCACTCCAGCGCGTGCAGATCGCCGGCATCGGCATTGTGGCGCACGCTGAGCAGTTCGCCCTGAGCCGTGCGGGCCAAGCCGGCGAAGGGATTGAACACCTCGTCTGCTGGCAGTTCGAGGCGACTGGGCCGCTGTCCTTGCGGGTCCAGCCAGACCAGCTCATGCCGCTGCAAGTCGCTGCGTCGCCAGTACAGCAGGCCGCCATCCTCGATCCGCCAATCGAGAAAGTGACTGTCTTCGCCCACCGCTGCACCGAGCGCCAGGGTCTGCACATCAAGCTGTCGCACGCCGCGCTGCAGATACTGCCGAATCCACAGCTGCCCCTCGCCACTGCGCACTGCAATGGCTGCAATACCGGTGGGCTCGGCGCGCTGGATTTCGCCATCGACCAGACGCAGACGCAGCAGTTCGCTGTGCCCAGGGTTGTCGATCCGACTGCCGATGGCAAACCAGTGCTGGTCGACCCGAGCCAGTTCGCTGACCTGATACGGGGCGAGATCGATGGTGTTTGTCTGTGGCCGATGCAGCCAGCGGCGCTGCAGTTGCCACTGGCTGCCCTCGCGTACGCTCAACAGGAACGAATCCTGATCCCACCACAGCGGCCGACCGAAAGCATCGGCCGGCGAGCTCAGAGGCTGCGCTGGCGCGTCGAGTACCGGCAGCCACCACAGTTCGGCCGGCCCGCGTCGATTGGACACGAACAGCAGACCACCGCTGGGGTGTGGGGTAGGGAACTGATCGCTGCCCTGCTCGCTCGGGGCCAGGGGTCGTGCCTGATCGCCAACGCCCCGCCAAAGCACGCTGGCACTGGCCGGCTGTTCGGCGACCCAGAGATCAGCGTCGGCGGCTCGACTTGGCTGCACCAGGTGGGGCCCGTCGATCGGATGTCGGCTGCCGCTGAGGTCCACCTGCCACCAGGACGGCCGCGCCGTGCCGGCAGCCACCACCAGCCAGCCACGGCCGTCGGCCAGCCAGTCAAAGCCGGCCAGACCGGAAGCAAAGCGGGTGACCTGACGAGCCTGACTGCCATCGACCGCCATCACCCATAGTTCGGTAGCCTGCCGCGCGCTGCGCAGAAAGGCCCAGTGGCCACGATCCGGTGACAATCGCGGCTGATAGTCTGCCTGGGCCTCGGCGCGCGGATAGTCGAGCAGGCGGCGTTCGCCGCTGAGCAGATCGAGCAAGACCAGATGCAAGGCACGCTGCGTTGATTCCATTCGATCGGTGACCAGCAGGGCGCGATCATCCGGACTCCAGGCGAACGGTGGCGCGATATCGCGGAAACAGTCCCCGACCTGCTGCTGCTGACCATCGGCCAGTCGATGGATGACAAAGCGACAGCCTTGATCGTCAATTCGCAGCCAGGCCAGGCGGTCGCCGCGGTTGGACCAGGCCGGCTGCAGCTCGAGGGCGGTATCGGCAGATGAAAGAAGCTGCGGCGGCGTCGCCAGGCCCGGCTGGCGCAGATGCACTTTCCAGACGCCCCCCGGGGCCAGCGGTCGCACGTAGGCGAGAAGGCGACCATCCGGACTCAGTGCTGCCTGCCGATCCGGCCCGGGCTCGAAACTCAGCCGTGCGCCGACCCGCAGCTGCCCATCGGGCGGCGCTGTGCTGGTTTCCTGACGTACAACCCACCAAGATGCCAAGGCCACGGCCAGCAGGCTCAGCAAGGTCAGCGTCACGCTCGAAGCGCGGTGCCGCGGCGGGCGGCTGTCGGCATCATCACTTGAGTTCGATGGCGCTTTCCCATCGAGCCAACTCACCTGCAACTCCAGGCGGTAGCCGTGCTTGGGGATGGTACGCAAGCCGGCACGCAATTCCTCACCCAGACCGCGGCGAATTTCCGTGATCGCCTGCACCAACACATCGGGCACCCGCGGCTGGCCAGACCACACGCTGTCGAGCAGCTGCTCTTTGCCTATGGTTTCACCGGCATGCTGCAGCAACTGCCAAAGCACCTGGCAGGCCTTTGGAGACAGCTTGTGGCCGTTGTCAAACTGCAGCGTGCCAAAATCGAACTCGATGATGGGATGAGCGCCTGAACACTCGTCTGGCAGGAGGCGAATGCGCCCATTGGCCGGGGCAGTGTTGAGTGCAGATCGCTGGTCCATGCAACTACCCTGCGCTCAGGGCCGATGGGCACGCGCCAGGTAATCCTCGCTTTGCATCTCGATCAGTCGACTCTCGGTACGACTGAACTCAGCGCTAAGTTTTTCGCCGCGATAGAGATCGGTCAGCGCAACTTCGGCCGAAACAATCAGGTTCACGCTGCGATCGTAAAACTCATCGACCAAGTGGATGAAGCGTTTGGCCGCATTGTCGCGGGTGGCATCGAACTGCGGCACATGAGCCAACAGCACGGTGTGGAAGTCACGCGCGATCTCGATGTAATCGGCCACCGCCCGTGGGCCATCGCAAAGCGCATGAAAATCGAACCAGGCCACGCCCTCGCTGTAGTCGATGGCCGGAATGGGCCGACCGTTGATATGCAACGGCTCGCCTTCGCGCACGGTGTCCTGGGTCAGCTTTTCGTAGAACTGTTCCAGGGCAATCTCGGCCTGGCCGTTCAGTGGCCAGTGATACACCGGTGCCTGAGTCAGGGTGCGCAGCCGGTAGTCCTGGCTGCTCTCCATGTAGTGGACCACGCAGTGCTGCTTGATCTGATCAATCGCCGGCAGGAAGCGCGTGCGTTGCAGCCCGTCCTTGTACAGTTGATCGGGCATGGTATTGGAGGTGGTGACCAACACCACACGTCGTTCAAACAGCTTGAACAGCAGGCGACCGAGAATCATTGCGTCGCCAATGTCGCTGACGAAGAACTCATCCAGGCAGAGCAGGGCGCATTCGCCTGCGATATCGTCGGCCACATCAGCCAGCGGATCGCTGCGCCCGGCCAGGGTCAACAGTCGCGCGTGCACATCGCCCATGAAGCGATGAAAGTGCACGCGGCGCTTGCGCTCGATCGGCAAGTGCTCAAAGAACAGATCGACCAGAAAGGTCTTGCCGCGGCCGACTCCGCCCCAAAGATACAATCCATTGACCGGATCGTTGGGCGTCAGACGGCGCTGCAGGCTGCGCCACAGTCCACCGCCCTGCTGAACACTGAGTTCGGTGTGAATGCGATCGAAATGCAGCAGGACCTGGCGCTGCGCCGGGTCGTCCTGCCAGCGCCCGTTGGCGACGCCCTCGTTGTAAGCCTTGGAGGGTGCGATGGGACGCTGGTCGGGCGCTCGGGTCACGCCTTGCGCACGGGCGGCAGGTTGCTGCGCACGCCATTCTTGATCGCCCCGCGCAGATCCATCAGGCGGCGATGAAAGAAATGGCCGGTTTCCGGCATGCGGATCAAGGTCGGGCGTTCGGCCGCTGCAATGGCATCGAGCCAGTCATAGACGTTCTGCGGATCGACCACGTCGTCATCTTCGCCCTGCACCACCAGCCAGGGGCAATTCGGCGGCAGCACGGCGGAGAAATCCCAGCGCCCGGCCGGCGGGGCGATCGAAATCATCTGCTTGGGCTTGAGGTGGCGCGCCGCCAGCAGGGATACGTAGGCGCCGAAGGAAAAGCCGGCCAACCACAGCGCATCGTGCGGGCAGCGCGCCTGCACCCACTCGGCCACCGCCAGCAGATCCAGCGTCTCGCCGCGGCCATTGTCGTGTTCGCCGGCCGATTGACCGACGCCACGGAAATTGAACCGCACCGTATTCAGGCCCAGCTCGCGCAGGCTGCGGTCGAGCATGGTCACCACCTTGTTGTGCATGGTGCCGCCGTGCAACGGGTGCGGATGGCAGATCACCGCCACCCCGGCCCGCGCCTGCTCCGGCTCGGCCAGCTCAACCACGACTTCCAGCGGGCCGGCGGGCCCGGGAAGCAGCAGTTCTTGCGCTACCGGTGGAAATGGAATGCTGTGCTCGGTCATGACGAAAAATGGGTGAGGGCGCAGGCGATCATACCGGAGTCGGCCGCCCGACTCGGTAGCGGAACGGCCCGACTCAGGGCTGGCGCAGTTTCGTCAGATCGAAAATCGCCAGCACCGGATCATGGTCAGAGGCGCCGTAGGGGCTGCTGTCCGTGCCACGCTTGTAGCCGAACAGCTGCGATTCGGCGCTGTTCGCCGGCCAACTGGTAGCGAAAAGTAAGGCCGACTGCAATTCCGGACTGATCAGGATGTGGTCGAGTCGACCGGCCCGCCCGTCGAATCGATAACTGGTCGGGCGTGGACCCTCGCCATTCAGCGGCAAGGCATCACGCCAGCCAAGACTGCGCAGCAGGCGCAATGGGTCTTCCTGGCTGTGCGCATTGAGATCACCGATCAGCAGCCGGTAGGGACTGCCCGAGCCGGTCGGATCCTCCTTGATCCAGGCATCCAGGGCACGCGCGGCTTCCACTCGGGCCTGGTTCCAGCAGCCCTGGCCATCGCCCTGATCACGATTGCCCAGCTCATTGTCGCCACTCGGGCAGCCGCCTTTCGACTTCAGGTGATTGGCCACCACGGTGAACGGCACGCCGCCGTCCGCACTGCGGAAGCTCTGCGCCAGGGGCGGCCGGCGGCCGTCGCCGAACGGACCGCGCGCCAGGCTGAGTGGCTCGCCCACCGGCTGCAGCAGATCAGCGCGATAGATCAGCGCCACCCGGATCGGGTCCTGGCGCAGGTCGGCATCGGCGACCAACTGGTAGCGCGGTGGCTCAGCGCCCTCGGGCACGCTCGACACCGCCAGCAGCTGCTTGTTCAGTTCGGCCAGCAGATCGCTGATGGCAGCCTTGGCGTCATTGCCATCGTTTTCCACTTCGGACAGCGCGGCGATATCCGGCCGCAAGGCGGAGATCAGCTGGACCAGCTTGTCGCGTTGGCGTCGATACTCGGCCAGGCTGGCGGCGCCGCGTTCGGTCGGAAAGCCCTTGCCGCGACCATCGCCATTGAACAGGTTGTGCAGGTTGATGCCGGCCACGCGCAGGCCCTCGGGACCGCTCGGCGGCGGTGGCCGTTCGGCATGCTCGATGGTGCCGAGCTTGGCGGTGAGCTGCAATCGGCGCTGACCGAAGCGCTGGTCGAGCACGCCCTCGACGTCGAACAGCCGGCTGCCGGCACGCAGACTGTGCTCGGCATCCGGCATCTGCTCCAGGAACCACAGTCGTTCGGGATGGCTGCTTTGCCGGGCATCATCGAGCAACAGAGAACGGCGCAGATTGTCTTCGGCCAGCGCGCGTGACTTTGGTCCCGGCGGGTGCAGTTCGGTCGGGTTGAACAGTTCGCCGTCGAAGGCGGTGACCAGTTCGCCATAGCTGTGCAGGCTGGCATTACCCGTCACCGTCAGCGGCGCCTTGATCCGAATCCACATGCCTTCAAGGGCTTCCCAGTCCTGAAGTCGCCGCGGCGCCTGCTGCAGCTCGGTAATCCGTACCGCTGCCCGCCCCAGCACCTCAATCTTGGCTTCGCTGAGCGTGGTCATGCTGGCCGCGCCATCGCCGCGTTCCACCACCCGCCCGTGAACACTCAGACGATCGCCGCGGCGAATCTTTGGCTGCTGGCCCTTGGCCCACTCGACAAACACGGCATCTGCCGTGGCCAGATCGCCGTCTTCAGCGCCGGTGGCATCCTGCAGGAAGAACCCACCGAGGCCGTTAACCACATTAGCGGTCACCACGCCCTGGACACTGACCGTACGGCCCTCGTAGGGGCTGCGTGTATCGCGCCCCTGCAAGGCGCCGATATTGCGCAGCGCAGACTCTTCAAGGCTGGCAACCGGACCGGCGTTCGTCTCAGCGCCCGGCTGACAGCCGAGCAGCAGGCCCAGGCTCAGGGCCAGCGCGGCCGGCCGCAGCAGGCGATGACACGAAAACGCCGCCTCTAGGGCGGCGTTGACGGGCGATTGCCGGGCCTGGGTCACTGCAGATTGCCCAGCATCCATTTCACCGTCGCCGCCACCTGGGCGTCGGTCAGTGACGGGTTACCGCCGCGCGCCGGCATCAGGCCGGCCTCGCCCTGGAAGCCCTCGATGGCATGCTTGATCAGGGTTTCCTCACCCTTGCCGATGCGTGCCGCCCAGGCGGCCTGCTCCATCTTCGGCGCACCACCGGCACCGGAATCATGGCAGGCGCCACACAGGTTGCCGTAGATCACTGAGCCGTCCTCGGTGCCACCGTAAGCCACCTGTGCGGCGGCCGCGGCGCGCGCCGCTTCAGCGGCAGCGGCCAGGGCGGCGGCGCCGGTTTCGCCGGCATACACCGCACCGTACGGCTGCAGGCGGGCTTCGACGCCACCTTCGATGGCATCTTCAGCAGCCACCGCGCGGTCGCTGTGCAGCCACATGGCGCCCAGAATCAGACCGAGGGTCACTACCACCAAGAAGGCGATAACCATCGAGAAATGCTTGAGGAATTCGATGTCGTAATTGCGCACTTGCGCACCTGCCGGGCAACGGTAAGCGTTGCGGTAGCCAAACCAGCTGCGCAGTATAGCGACGACGGATTGATCCGAAAACCGTCTAAGCAACCGCCCGTGTCAAGAAACCTGGCGACGGCGATGAAAAAACAACCCCAGATTGATCAGGGCCAACACCAGCACCCCCGCCAGCCCCGCTGGTCCGCGCCACAGGTCGCTGGCGCCGACCACAAACAGCACCACGCCACCGGTGGCATTGAGTACGCCGTGCGCCAACACCGGCGCCAGCAGGCTGCCGGCGCGGTCGCGCAAATAACCAAACAACGGCGCTGCGCTGACGCAGAACAGCACCATCATGGCCAAGCCCCAGTAGGGATGATCGGGATAATTATGACCGCGCAGGATGGCCGGCCAATGCCAGACGCCCCAGACCACGCCGATCAGAGCGTGACAGCGCCAGAACCCAAGCCGGGCCCAGTGCTGCTGCAAATAGCCGCGCCAGCCCAGCTCTTCGCCCAGCGCGCCAAGCGCATTGATGGTGGCGCCGGCCAGCAGGCCACCGATCACGATCTGCGCGATCATCGCCAGCACCAGCCATTCGCCCAATGCTTCCAGCTGAGAGCGGGCAGCGGCCTGTTGCTCCGGGGCCACCGCCAGCAGGATCACTTCACGTACAGCAACAATGTCAACGCTAAGGGAGACGCCAGGCGCCAGCACCGAAAGCAGCACATGAGCCAGTGCAAATGGCAGGGGCGCCAGCCAGGCGACCAGCAGCCAGGGGCTCCAGCGCCATAGTGGGCCGAGACTGCGTAGCGGCTGTTTTTCCACCAGGCAGCGAGCGGCTATCGCCCCCAGGCCCGGTCCCCACATATAGACCATCAGCATCAAGGCCAGACCCAGCGGCTCGGGTTGCCAGACGCGATAGGTCAATTCGGCCAGACCCCAGCTGAAGCCGAAGCTGACGCCCAGAAACACCCAGAGTGATCGCATGCCCATTCTCGCGATACCGACAGGGGCCTACCTTAGCGCTTGGACGGCAGGTTGCGGCAAGCCTGCGACGAAAGCCGCGAAACCGACGATGCGGCATCCACCCGAGAGGATGATCTGGCCGACGCCAGCAGGCCAACCGGCCGCTGAGACTCATTCCAGCCGCGCTTTGCCGCCACCGGCTTGCCGTAGCCTGTCGAACGGTTTGCCGGAAATCAAACATTGCGGGTTTGCTTTCCGAGCGCGCCGTCCTTGGCGCGCGATATCAGGCTGCTGAGTCTCAGCCGCCTGCTAGCTAGGCGTAAACGTTCAACAAGGTGCCGACGCTGCCTGAGCTGGCCAGACCCGGGGTAGGCAGAGCCTGCACCAGGGCGGCGGCGGCCGCGGCCTGCATGTTGAGCGCCGTTTTCAGCACTTGGGTCTGGATAGCCTGCTGCGCCTGGGCCTGACTCAGACCGACGGCGGTATTGATGATGCTGGCGCTAAGCGAATCCATGGGGCTGGGCGATTTCCACCTGACTACAAGGGGCTTATCGACAGCGGGCGGGAAAACTTTAGCCCGGATATTTCATGAGGGGGCGCGGATGATCACCGAGGACTTTGCGTCGAGTGCAAGGCGCGACGAGCCCAAGTGGTGGGCCCACTTGGGCGAGAAGCAACGCGGCAATCGGCGCAAA
>NZ_JACYTR010000032.1 GCF_014841215.1 Pseudomarimonas arenosa | reverse complement strand
GAGTTTCGACCGATGGTGTTGAGATAACAGAGTGTTCGCGATCTTTCGGCGCTGGCACGGCCCTCATTCGGCCGCTGCGCGGCTACGCAGGGCATTCGCCCTGAGGTCCTTTGCGCCGATTGCGCCGATTGCGCCGATTGCGGCGTTGCTTCACGCCCAAGTGGGCCCACCACTTGGGCTCGTCGCGCCTTGCACTCGACGCAAAGTCCTCGGTGATCATCCGCGCCCCCTCATGAAATATCCGGGCTAGTGTTCCACGACCGGAGCGATTCGCACCGGTGGGCGGCATTCGGTGCGCCAAGGCGCACCCTGTCCCAACTTAACCATAGGGTGCGCCTCGGTGCACCATGCGAGCGTCGGCTCCTTCGCCGCGCCCGCGAGTGCCTGCATCACAGCTTGCGAAAGTTCTTCGACTGCTTGCGGATCAGTCGCAGCGCCAGGCCGCTGGGCAGCCAGGCGAACAGACGCGCAATCATTCGGTTAAGGCGACCGTTGATGTGCACGATCTCACCGCGTTCGATCGCGCGCAGGCCATCGCGCACCACGTCCTCGGCCGTCATCCACATGTAGCTTGGCATCTTCGAAACCTGCCCTCGGGTGCCGGTGACGTCGTGAAACTCCGAATAGGTGAAGCCGGGGCAAAGCGCCATGACCTTGACGCCATGGGTCTCGTTCTCCAGCGCCAGTGACTGGCTGAACTTGATCAGGAAACTCTTGATGGCGGCGTACAAGGTGTGGCCTGCCGAGCCAGGTAGGTGGCCCGCCAGCGAGGCGACATTGATCACTCGGCCAAAACCGCGTTGGCGCATGCCTGGCAGCAGTCGCCAGGAAAGTTCGCATACGCCGGTCAGCATCAGTTGCAGGCTGCGTTGGTGCACCTGCCAATCCTTGCTCAGGAACTCGCCCGGCACGCCATAGCCGGCATTGTTGACCAGATAGCCGACCTCGATCCCACGCCGCTCAAGTTCCTCGGCCAGTCGCTCCGCTGAGTCAGGTGCTTCGAGGTCGGCGACCACGATCTCGCAACGCACTTTCTGGCTAAGGTCGGCCGCCAGCGCTTCCAGGCGATCGCGACGTCGGGCGCAGAGCACCAGCGGGTGTCCCGCTTGTGCCAACTGGCGGGCGAAGGTTTCACCTATGCCGGCAGAGGCGCCGGTGATCAAGGCAAAGCCGCGGGGGATGCTCATGCTGCTCTCCACATCAGGTCGAGGCAGGATGATCAACAAGCTGGTCGACGATGCCAAGTCCTGCGTAGATTGCGGCGGACTTGAGACACGGCGCGCGGGCGGCGTATTCTGCGCGCCCTCAGGTACGTCGCTGTCGCGGCCTGCCGCTCAGCCCAGGAGGATGTTCAATGCGCCGCAAGATCGTCGCCGGAAACTGGAAAATGAACGGCAGCCGCGCCTCAGCGCAAGCGCTGCTCGACGCTATCGTCGCCGGCATGGGCCAGCCGGCCGCTGAGGTGCTGATCTGCCCGCCAAGCACCCTGCTGGCCGAGTTGGCAGCGCGTTATGCCTCCAGCGGTCTGGTTTTTGGTGGCCAGGACGTCTCGCCGCATGAAGAGGGGGCCTACACCGGCGAGATTTCGGCGCGGATGTGGATCGACGCTGGCGCCCGCTACGTGCTGGTCGGACATTCTGAGCGGCGTCAGTACCAGGGCGAAAGCAGTGAGCTGGTGGCGCAGAAGTTCATGGCGGCGCGCCGAGCCGGCCTGATCCCGGTGCTTTGCGTTGGGGAGACCTTGACCCAGCGGGAAGCCGGCCAGACCGAGTATGTGGTGCAGCAGCAGCTTGAGCCGGTGTTGCGTTCCGGTGGCCCGGCGGCGTTCGAGAACGCCTTGCTGGCTTACGAGCCAGTGTGGGCGATTGGCACGGGCAAAACCGCCACGCCGGAGCAGGCGCAAGATGTGCACGCATTTATCCGTAGCGAAGTTGCCTCCTACGATGCTAACATTGCGGGCTTGCTGCCGATCCTTTATGGCGGCAGTGTAAAAGGCGCCAATGCCGCCGAGCTGTTTTCGCAGCCGGACGTCGATGGCGGCTTGGTGGGCGGGGCTTCTCTCCTCGCCGATGATTTTCTAAAGATCATTGCCGCGGCTTGAGCGGCGCGGTCTGACCCGGTCTGACGGACAATGCTGAATACTTTTCTCAACGTGGCCTATGTCCTTATCGCAATCGCGATGACGGTGCTGATCCTGCTTCAGCGCGGCGCAGGTGCAGCGGCTGGCTCCGGTTTTGGTGGTGGCGCTTCCGCAACGGTGTTCGGCGCCCGCGGCTCAGCCAACTTTCTTTCCAAGTCGACCGCCATTCTGGCCACGCTGTTCTTCGTGATCAGCCTGGGCATGGCAATGCTGGCGAGTCATCGTGCCAATGAAGCGCCGTCCACCGACGATCTCGGCGTGATGGGCCAGTTCGAAGAAGTGCCGGCGGCTGAGCCTGCCGTGCCCGCGCTGCCGAGCAATGGCGAGTTGCCGCAGGCTGAGCCTGCTGCTGCGCAGCCGGCATCCGCCGAGGATCCGGTTGAGGCCGCCTCGGATGAGGCTCCGCAGGCGGAAGAAAGCGAAGCAGCCGACAAGTAATCGCTCGGCAGTTTCGCAGCCGGGCTGATACAATGCCGCGGCTGCAAACCGGCGCAAGCCAAACAAGTTTTGCCCAGATGGTGGAATTGGTAGACACGCTATCTTGAGGGGGTAGTGGCGCAAGCTGTGCGGGTTCGAGTCCCGCTCTGGGCACCAATTAGAACGGGGTCGTCGCCGACGACCGCAAGGATGCGCCCGAGAGGGCCAAGGGATTCCACCGTGTTGGCAGAATACCTTCCTGTACTGCTGTTCCTGATCGTCTCCACCGGTCTTGGTATCGTGTTGTTGACGGTCGGCTGGCTGCTGGGCCCCAAGCGGCCCGATGGCGAGAAGCTCTCGCCCTACGAGTGCGGCTTCGAAGCGTTTGAAGACGCGCGCATGAAGTTCGACGTGCGCTACTACCTCGTCGCCATCCTGTTCATCATCTTTGATCTGGAAATCGCCTTCCTGTTTCCCTGGGCACTGGTGTTCCGGGAAATCGGGCTGACGGCGATCATCGCCATGGCGATCTTTCTCGGCATTCTGGTCGTGGGCTTTGTCTACGAGTGGAAAAAAGGCGCATTGGAGTGGGAGTGAGCCATGGGTATCGCGCAGTTTTTCCACAACCCTGAACCGATCGGTCGCGTAGACGACATCCTCCGTCCGGAAGGCGACAATCCGCTGCTTGAGCGGGGCTTCGTCACCACGTCGGTCGACACCCTGGTCAACTGGGCGCGTACCGGCTCGATGTGGCCGATGACCTTTGGTCTGGCCTGCTGTGCGGTCGAAATGATGCACGCTGGCGCCTCGCGCCTCGATCTCGATCGCTATGGCGTGGTGTTCCGCCCCAGTCCACGGCAATCCGATGTGATGATCGTCGCCGGCACCCTGGTCAACAAAATGGCCCCGGCGCTACGCAAGGTTTACGACCAGATGCCCGACCCGAAATGGGTGATCTCGATGGGCTCCTGCGCCAATGGCGGCGGTTACTACCACTATTCCTACGCCGTGGTGCGTGGCTGTGATCGGATCGTGCCGGTCGATGTGTACGTGCCGGGCTGCCCGCCCACCGCGGAAGCATTGATCTACGGCATCTTGCAGTTGCAGAAAAAAATTCGCCGCACCAACACCATCGCTCGCTAACCCCGAGGTTGCCACCCCATGGCCGAACACGCCTCCGCGCTCGTCGAACGACTGAAGGCGCGCTTCGAAGAAAAACAGGTCTCGCTGAAGCTGCAGCACGGCGAGGCGACGATGGAAGTCCCCGTCGATAGTTGGGTGGAAGTCGCGCGCGTGTTGCGCGATGACAGTGAGTTCATGTTTGACACCGCCGTCGATCTCTGTGGTGTCGACTACCTGAGCTATGGCGACGACGAGTGGGATACCGATGAGGTATCCAACGAAGGCTTTTCCCGCGGCGTCGAAGGGCAGGGCCCGGGGCGCTTCGACTGGGCCAGCCGGCCGCGCAAGACAGGCAATGCACGTCGCTTTGCTGTGGTTCTGCACCTGCTGTCGGTGGCACGCAACCAGCGTGTGCGCGTGCGCACCTTCTGCAATGACGAGAGCTTGCCGATCGCGCCGTCGTTGGTGTCGATCTGGCCGGGATTGAACTGGTTCGAGCGCGAGGCCTTCGACTTGTTCGGCATCGTTTTCGAAGGTCACCCCGATCTGCGCCGCATCCTTACCGACTACGGCTTCGTTGGGCATCCGTTCCGCAAGGATTTCCCGCTGATCGGTAATGTTGAAGTGCGTTACGACGAAGAAAAGGGTCGTGTGGTTTACGAGCCGGTGACCAGCGTGGAACCGCGTGTATTGGTGCCGCGCGTGGTGCGCGAAGATTCGCGCTATGACCAGGCCCGCGCCGAGGCAGGGAAGTAAAGCATGCAAGAGATCCGCAACTACACCCTGAACTTCGGACCGCAGCATCCTGCCGCGCACGGTGTGCTGCGCCTGGTGCTGGAGATGGACGGCGAAGTGGTGATGCGCGCTGACCCGCACGTCGGCTTGCTGCATCGCGGTACCGAGAAACTGGCCGAATCCAAGCCCTTCAACCAATCGATTGGCTATATGGATCGATTGGACTACGTGTCGATGATGTGCAATGAGCACGCCTATGTGCGCGCCATCGAGACCTTGCTGGGTCTGGAAGTTCCCGAGCGAGCACTGTGGATTCGCACGCTGTTCGATGAGATCACCCGCATCCTGAATCACTTGATGTGGATTGGCTCGAACGGCCTTGATCTCGGCGCCATGGCCCTGTTCCTGTATGCCTTCCGCGAGCGCGAAGAGTTGATGGACTGCTACGAGGCGGTATCTGGCGCGCGTCTGCACGCCACCTACTACCGTCCGGGCGGGGTGTATCGTGACTTGCCGGATCAGATGCCGCAGTACCGTGAGTCGCCCTGGCACAAGGCCAAGGACGTCAAACGGCTGAATGCCTGGCGCGAGGGGTCGATGCTGGATTTCCTCGACGCGTTCTGCGCCGACTTTCCGCGCCGGGTCGATGAGTACGAGACCCTGCTGACCGACAACCGAATCTGGAAACAGCGCACCGTCGGTATCGGTGTGGTGTCGCCCGAGATGGCCAAGGCCTGGGGCATGTCGGGCCCGATGCTGCGTGGTTCCGGCATCGCCTGGGATCTGCGCAAGAAACAGCCCTACGCCAAATACGCCGAGGTCGACTTCGATATTCCGGTGGGCGTCAACGGCGACTGCTACGACCGCTATCTGGTGCGCGTTGAGGAAATGCGTCAGAGCTGCGCCATCATCAAACAATGTGTTGAGTGGCTGCGCAAGAATCCAGGTCCGGTGATGCCGAGGAACTTCAAAGTCGTTCCGCCGTCTCGCGAAGAGATGAAAGACGACATGGAAGCCCTGATTCACCATTTCAAGCTGTTCACCGAAGGCTATTGCGTTCCCGAAGGTGAGGTGTACGCCGCTGTCGAAGCGCCGAAGGGCGAGTTCGCTGCCTACATCATTTCGGACGGTGCCAACAAGCCGTTCCGCTTGAAGCTGCGTGCACCGGGCTTTGCCCACCTTTCTTCGATGGATGCGATCGTCAAGGGCCATATGCTGGCCGACGTCGTGGCGATGATCGGTACCTACGATGTCGTCTTCGGCGAAATCGATCGTTAAGGCAGGATAGATATGAAGGCCACTGGCAACTTCGAGGCGGTGAAAGACGTTGATCCAAACGTCGTGCTCAGCGAGCACACGCGCCATGAGATCGATCATTGGGTCGCCAAGTTTCCGCCCGAGCGCAAGCGCTCAGCGGTGATTCAAGGCCTGTTCGCCGCACAGCATCAGAACGACGGATTCCTCACCGACGAGTTGATTGCTGCGGTGGCCAAGTACCTTGATCTGCCGCCGGTGTGGGCCTACGAAGTCGCTACCTTCTACTCGATGTTCGAAACCCAGCAGGTCGGTCGCAACAATGTGGCGATCTGCACCAATATCTCCTGCTGGTTGAATGGCGCGGAAGATCTGGTCGCCCACTGCGAGAAGAAGTTAGGCATCAAGCTCGGCGAGAGCACGGCTGACGGCCGGGTCTATCTGAAGCGCGAAGAAGAGTGTCTGGCCGCCTGTTGTGGCGCCCCGATGATGGTGGTCAACGGCCACTACCACGAGAAGCTGACGACCGAATCGGTCGATCAGATCCTCGACGGTCTGAAATAAGGACGAGCCATGGCGTACGGCCCGGTACCGCAGGAACACAACGTCGTCTACACCACGCTTCACTTTGAGGAGCCGTGGACCTACGACAACTATCTGAAAGCCGCTGGCTACCAGGCCTGGCGCAAGATCCTCACCGAAAAGATCCCGCAGGAGCAGGTGATCGAGATGGTCAAGGCGTCGGGTTTGCGCGGTCGCGGTGGCGCCGGCTTCCCGTCCGGACTGAAGTGGAGCTTCATGCCGCGCAATTCGCCGGGCCAGAAGTACGTGTTGTGCAACTCAGACGAATCCGAGCCGGGAACTTGCAAGGATCGCGACATCCTGCGCTTCAACCCGCATTCACTGGTCGAAGGCATGGCGATTGCCTGCTACGCCATGGGTTCCACCGTCGGCTACAACTACATGCGCGGTGAGTTTCACCATGAACCCTATGAGCGCTTTGAGCAGGCCCTGAAAGAGGCCTACGAAAAGGGCTGGCTGGGCAAGAATATCCTTGGCTCGGGCGTGGATGTCGATTTGTACAGCGCTCTGGGCGCTGGTGCCTACATCTGCGGCGAAGAAACTGCCCTGATGGAGTCGCTGGAGGGCAAGAAAGGCCAGCCGCGCTACAAGCCGCCGTTCCCGGCCAATTTCGGCCTCTACGGCAAGCCGACCACGATCAACAACACCGAAACCTTCGCCTCGGTGCCGGCGATCATCCGCAACGGCGCCGAATGGTTTGCCAACCTGGGCAAGCCGAACAACGGCGGGCCGAAGGTGTTCTCGGTGTCCGGTCACGTCAATAATCCGGGTAACTTCGAGGTCCGACTGGGCACACCGTTCAAGGATCTGCTCGAGATGGCCGGCGGCGTGCGCGGTGGTCGCAAGCTGAAGGCAGTGATTCCCGGCGGCTCTTCGATGCCGGTATTGCCGGGTGACACCATGATGGGTCTCACCATGGACTACGACGCGCTGCAAAAGGCCGGTTCGGGCCTGGGCTCGGGCGCGGTCATCGTCATGGATGAAACGACCTGTATGGTGAAGGCCTGCCGTCGAATCTCGCAGTTCTACTACAAGGAAAGCTGCGGTCAATGCACGCCGTGCCGCGAAGGCACCGGCTGGATGTACCGCGTGCTGTCGCGCATCGTCGATGGCAAGGCCACGCTGGACGATCTGAACCTGCTGAAGGCCGCCGCCGGCCAGATCGAGGGGCACACCATCTGTGCCTTCGGTGAAGCAGCCGCCTGGCCGGTGCAGGGCTTCTTGCGTCACTACTGGGACGAATTCGAGTACTACATCAAGAACGGCCGGTCGATTGTCGACCAGCAGATGGGGAAAGCCGCATGAGCGCCGCGCCACAGCAACCCGCGCCCGGAATGGTGAATGTCGAGATCGATGGCGTCGCGATGGAGACGCCGAAAGGATCGATGATCATCCATGCCGCTGACAAAGCCGGCGTGCCGATCCCGCGCTTTTGCTACCACGACAAATTGCCGATCGCGGCCAACTGCCGCATGTGCCTGGTCGACGTCGAGAAGGCGCCCAAACCTATGCCGGCCTGCGCCACGCCGGTGATGGAAGGCATGAAGATCTACACACGCTCCAAGCGTGCGCTCGATGCCCAGCGCAACGTGATGGAATTTCTGCTGATCAATCACCCGCTGGACTGCCCGATTTGCGATCAGGGCGGGGAGTGCGAGTTGCAGGACGTAGCCATGGGCTATGGCCGTTCGGTGAGTCGATTCACCGAGCGCAAGCGCGTGGTAGCCGACGAGAACATGGGGCCGCTGGTTGCCACCGACATGACGCGCTGCATTCACTGCACGCGCTGCGTTCGTTTCTGTACCGAAATCGCCGGCACCATGGACCTCGGCGGCATGGGTCGCGGTGAGAATCTCAGCATTGGCACCTATATCGGCAAGACCATCGAGAGCGAGCTGTCGGGCAATGTGATCGACGTTTGCCCGGTCGGTGCGCTCACTAACAAGCCGTTCCGTTTCCGCGCTCGCGCCTGGGAGCTGACTGCGCGCGAGAGCATCGGCTATCACGACGCGCTGGGTTCCGGCCTGTTCATGCATACGCGTCGCGGCGAAGTGATGCGTTGTGTGCCGCGCGACAATGAATCGGTGAACGAGAGTTGGCTGTCGGATCGCGATCGATACAGCCATACCGGCCTGCGCAGCGATGATCGTCTGCAGGCACCGATGATCAAGCGTGGCGGTGAATGGCAGACGGTGGATTGGCCGACGGCGCTGAAGGCGGCCGCCGATGCACTCAGCGCTGCCAGTGGTGAGCAACTGGGCATCCTGGTTCACCCCAGTACCAGCAACGAAGAAGGTCAGTTGCTGGCCCAGCTCGCCAAGGGCTTGAAGTGCGGCAATATCGACTACCGAATCCAGGTTCGCGATTTCCGCGACGACCCGCGCCCGCAGGCGTTTTCTGCCAATTTGAACGATATCGAGCAGGCCGATGTGCTGGCTCTGGTCGGCTGCCATGCGCGTTGGGAAGCGCCGATTCTTGGCCATCGCGTGCGCAAGGCCTGGAAAGCCGGTGCGAAGATTCTCTCCGTCGGAGCGGTGTCGTTCGATCATAACGTCAAGTTGAGTGCCGACGTGGTGCGCTCGCCGAGTGCGCTGGTCGATTTTCTGCTGGCGGTCGCCAAGCAGCTGAGTGAGGGTAGGGAAGCCCCGCCAGCCGGCCTGGCGTCGGCAATTTCTGCTGCGTCGGCGGATGCGGAAGCGAGCGCCTTTGCCGAGTCGCTGAGCAAGGCCGAGCGTCCGCTGATCCAGGTCGGCGAGTTGGCCTTGAATCACGTCGACGGTGCCTGGGTACGCGAGCTGCTGGGCTACATCGCGCGCTGTTGCGGCGCCCGCATCAATCAGCTCTGGGCCGGCGCCAATGCCCTGGGTCTGTCGCAACACGGTGTTGAGCCGAGCGGTCTCGATGCCAAGCACATGATTGACTCCGCACGAGCTGGCTATCTGCTTTATGGTATTGAGCCGGCGCTCGATATCGCCTGTGGCAATGCCTTGGGCGCATTGGCCGAAGCCAAGCAAGTCGTGGCCTTCACCGCCTATGCCAACGACACGCTGCGTGATCTTGCCCAGGTCCTGCTGCCGATCGGCCTGCTGCCTGAGATCAATGCCAGTCTCACCAATGCCACCGGTGAAACGCAGACCGTACAAGCCGGTGCCAAGCTACCCGGCGAGGCGCGTGCCGGTTGGCGCGTGCTGCGTGCCCTGGGTGAGCAGCTGGGCCTGGCTGGCTTCGATTTCAACGAGCTCAGCGAGTTGCCTGCAGCGAAGAGCGACGCTGCACGACGTGGCAGTGAATTGGGCGAACGCCACAGCAATGGTGAGGGCTTGCAACGCATCGCTACCACACCGATCTATGGCTGCGATGCCGTCGTCCGTCGCGCAGCTCCGCTGCAGGCGCATCCGCTTTCGCGTCCCGCCGAGCTGCGCATCCATCCGGAAGACGCGCTGGCACGCGGACTGAGTCAGGGTGCCATGGCCAAGGTCAGTGATCCGCTCGGTACTTCCACCTTGCCGGTGGTGATCGACGCTGGCGTCGCCCGCGGCTCGGTGTGGATCGAATCGCATCATCCTGCTACCGCAGCGCTGGCCGGCACCGGTCATGTGCTGTCTGTCAACAAGGCCTGAGCTGATGGAAACCTTGCTGCTGCTGGTCTATACCCTGCTGAAGATCCTTGCGGTCACTGTGCCACTGATTTTGGCGGTCGCCTTCTACACCCTGTGGGAACGCAAGGTAATCGGCTGGATGCACGTGCGCCACGGGCCCATGCATGTCGGCGCCGGCATCCTGCAGCCGTTCGCCGACGTGTTCAAACTGCTGTTCAAGGAAGTGGTGATTCCGACCAAGTCGAATACCTTCCTGTTCCGTTTGGCTCCGGTGCTTTCCCTGGCTCCGGCTTTCGCTGCCTGGGCCGTGGTTCCATTCGAAGATGGCGTGGTGATCTCGAACGCCAACGCCGGCCTGCTGTACCTGCTGGCGATGACCTCGATGGGCGTGTATGGGGTGATCCTCGCCGGCTGGGCCTCGAACTCCAAGTACGCGTTCCTCGGCGCACTGCGTTCCGCCGCACAAGTCGTGAGTTATGAAATCGCAATGGGTTTTGCCCTGGTCGGCGTGCTGGTTGCCGCTGGCAGCTTGAACCTGACCGAGATCGTCAACGCGCAGGCCGGTGATGCTGGTTTCTTTGAGTGGTTCTGGTTGCCGCTGTTCCCGCTGTTTGTGATCTTCTACATTTCCGGCGTGGCCGAAACCAATCGCGCACCGTTCGACGTCGCCGAAGGCGAATCGGAGATCGTTGCCGGCTTCCACGTGGAATATTCTGGCGCCGCGTTCTCGCTGTTCTTCCTGGCAGAGTACGCCAGTATGATCCTGGTCAGCTTCCTGACCGCCATCATGTTCATGGGCGGCTGGCTTAGTCCGTTCCAGGGCTGGGGACTTGGCTTCCTGTCGGAAAGCGGCATTTGGTGGTTGTTTGCGAAGGCCTTCGTGTTCGCCTTCCTGTTCCTGTGGTTCCGCGCCAGCTTCCCGCGTTATCGCTACGACCAGATCATGCGTCTGGGTTGGAAGATCTTCATCCCGATCACCATCGTTTGGATTCTCGCCGCGGCGTGGTTTGCCCACGCGCGCTGGTTTGAGATTGGAACCTGAGGCTCGCCATGAACGCCGTCGTGCACTATTTCAAGAGCCTGATGTTGCTCGAGCTGCTCAAGGGGCTGGCCCTGACCTGGCGCTACCTGTGGGCACCCAAGTACACCATGCGCTATCCAATGGAAAAGATTCCGCAGTCCCATCGCTTCCGCGGACTGCACGCCTTGCGTCGCTATCCCAATGGCGAAGAACGCTGCATTGCCTGCAAGCTGTGCGAAGCGGTGTGCCCGGCGCTGGCGATCACCATCGATTCCGAGCCGCGCGAAGACGGCAGCCGCCGCACCACGCGCTACGACATCGACCTGTTCAAGTGCATCTACTGCGGCTTCTGTGAAGAAAGCTGCCCGGTCGATTCGATCGTCGAAACTCATATCCACGAATATCACTTTGAGAAGCGCGGTGAGAACGTCGTTAACAAGTCGCAACTGCTGGCGATTGGTGATCGACTCGAGGCCGAGATCGCCGAGCGTCGTTCGCTCGACGCTGCGTATCGTTAATCATCCTCACCGCTCCATGCCTCCGCGGCTGATCGCGGAAAGAGATAGAAGAAGACAGCAATGGAATTCACTCTGATCGCGTTCTACCTCTTTGCTGCCGTGACTGCCGCGGCGGCATTGGGTGTTGTGACGGCCCGCAACATGGTGCATGCCACCTTGCTGCTGGTGCTGACCTTCTTCTCCACCGCCTGCATCTGGTTGCTGGCGCAGGCTGAGTTCCTGGCCATCGCCCTGGTGCTGGTCTACGTCGGTGCGGTGATGGTGCTGTTCCTGTTCGTGGTGATGATGCTGGATATCAAACCCGAGACTGCGCGCGCCGGCATGCGTCGGCACTTGCCGGTGGCCCTGATCGTCGCTGGTGTGATGGCGGCGGAGATGCTGACTCTGCTGGGTGTTGGTCGCTCTGCGCAGCCGCTGCCGGTCGCCGATCCGGCGCTGGCAAAAGGCAATACCTACTGGATCGGCAAGGCGATGTTCACCGACTACCTGTATCCGTTCGAGATCGCCGCGGTGATTCTCACCGTGGCGATCATCGCAGCGATCATGCTGACCCTACGCCGACGTCCCAACACCAAACATCAGGATCCGTCACGACAAGTCATGGTGCGGCGCGATGACCGCGTGCGCCTGGTGAAGGTCGATGCTGACAAGAGCCGAGGTGGCCAATGATCGGTCTCAATCATTTCCTTGGGCTGGGCGCGGTGCTGTTCTGTATCAGCGTGCTCGGCATCGTGATCAACCGCAAGAACGTCATCGTGTTGCTGATGGCGATCGAGCTGATGTTGCTGGCGGTGAATATCAATTTTGTCGGCTTCTCGCGCTATCTCGGCAATGTCGATGGTCAGGTGTTCGTGTTCTTTATCCTGACCGTAGCGGCAGCCGAAGCGGCGATTGGTCTGGCGATCCTGGTGACCTTGTTCCGTAACCGCGGCTCGATTGCGGTGGCTGATCTTGATTCGATGAAGGGCTGATCGATGCAGGCCTCGTCGCAACCGAATGTGGTGGAGTAATTCATGGTGATCGAGCAATCGACATTGCTGGCTATCGCGCTGTCGCCCCTGCTGGGCGCAGTGATCGCCGGTCTGTTCGGCCGTCAGGTGGGCAGGGCAGGGGCACACACCGTCACCATTCTCGGCGTGTTGGTGGCCTGTGCGCTGAGCTGCAAGGTGCTGTACGACCTGGTCTGGGGTGGCGCGCCCACCTTTAACGAAAACATCTACACCTGGTTTGAGATCGGCGGCTACTCGGCACACGTCGGCTTCCTGGTCGACAAGCTCACCGCGATGATGATGGTGGTGGTCACCTTCGTGTCCTTGCTGGTGCATGTCTACACCATCGGCTATATGCACGAAGACCCGGGTTATCAGCGCTTCTTCAGCTATATCTCGCTGTTCACCTTCTCGATGCTGATGCTGGTGATGAGCAACAACTTCATGCAGCTGTTCTTCGGCTGGGAAGCCGTGGGCCTGGTGTCGTATCTGCTGATCGGCTTCTGGTACAAGCGGCCGAGCGCGATCTTCGCCAATCTGAAAGCTTTCCTGGTCAATCGCGTCGGCGACTTCGGCTTCCTGCTGGGTATTGCTGGTGTGCTGTTCTGGATCGGCTCGCTGGATTACGCCGAAGTGTTCGCCGCGGCGCCGAGCATCAAGGACGCCACCTTCGTGCCCTGGGATGGCACGAGCTGGTCGATTCCAACCTTCATCTGCATCTGCCTGTTCATCGGCGCGATGGGCAAGTCGGCCCAGGTGCCGCTGCACGTCTGGCTGCCGGATTCGATGGAAGGCCCAACACCGATTTCCGCGCTGATCCATGCCGCCACCATGGTTACTGCAGGCATCTTCATGGTGGCGCGCATGTCGCCGCTGTTCGAGATGAGCGAGACGGCACTGAACTTCGTGTTGTTTATCGGTGCCACCACTGCCTTCTTCACCGGCTTGATCGGCATCGTGCAGAACGACATCAAACGCGTGGTGGCCTATTCGACGCTGTCGCAGCTCGGCTACATGACCGTGGCATTGGGCGTATCGGCCTACGCCGGTGCGGTGTATCACCTGATGACTCACGCCTTCTTCAAGGCCCTGCTGTTCCTGGCCGCGGGTTCGGTGATCATCGGCATGCACCACGAGCAGGACATGCGCAAGATGGGCGGTCTGCGCAAGTACATGCCGATCACCTATATCACCAGTTTGATCGGAACCTTGGCCCTGGTCGGCACGCCATTCTTCTCCGGCTACTACTCCAAGGACAGCATCATCCTGGCCACTGAAGTTGCTGCCGAACATGGCGGTTGGGTGCAGCAGTACGCCATGTGGGCGGTGCTGCTCGGCGTGTTCGTCACCAGCTTCTACAGCTTCCGCCTGCTGTTCCTGACCTTCCACGGCAAGGAGCGCTTCGATGCCCATATCGAAGACGGCAACTACGTCGCACCGGAAGCCGACAGCACCGAGCACGAGCAGGCCCTGGCGCACGAGCACGATGCCCATGACGATCATCATCATGCGCATACGCCGCATGAGTCGCCCTGGGTGGTGACGCTGCCGCTGATTCTGCTGGCGATTCCCTCGATTGCGATTGGTTTCCTCAGCGTCGGGCCGATGCTGTTTGGCGATTTCTTCGCCGGCGCAATCTTTGTCAACGAGGCGAACAACACCCTGGGGCAGGTGGCCGACAAGATCTGGCACGCTGACCAGGGCTGGGTGTCTGCAGCAATCGCCTTTGGGGCGCACTTCTACGCATCTCCAGCGTTCTACCTCGCTTTGTTCGGATTCCTGAGCGCCGCCTACATCTATCTGTTCAACCCGGCCATTGCCGACAAGACCAAGAAAGCCCTGGCGCCGCTGCACCGACTGCTGGAGAACAAGTACGGCTTTGACGACTTCAATCAAAAGATCTTTGCCGGCGGCAGCCTAAAGCTGGGGCGCGCCTTCTGGAAAGGCGGCGACAGTGCAGTGATCGACGGCGTGATCGTCGATGGCTCAGCCACCTTCGTCGATCGGCTGTCCGGCATCATTCGCCTGATGCAGTCCGGCTATCTCTACCACTACGCCTTCGCGATGATTGTGGGTCTCATCGCGCTGTTGGGCGCGCTTATCTACTGGTTGCGCTGAGCGCGCTCCCGACTAGGACGATTCGATGCAATCCGAACTGCCCCTGTTGAGTCTTCTGATCTGGCTGCCGGTACTGGGCGGCGTCGCCACCATGGCGGTCGGAGCTGAACGTGCCAATCTGGCCCGTTGGCTGGCTCTGCTGATCTCACTCGCCTGTTTCCTGATCAGCCTGCCTTTGTACACCGGCTACGATGCCAGCAGCGCGGCCATGCAGTTCGCTGAACGCGCGGCCTGGATTCCCGCCTTCGATGTCTTCTACGCCTTGGGCGTGGATGGCATCTCGATTGCCTTGATCATTCTCACCACCTTTACCACCGTCCTGGTGGTGCTGGGCGCCTGGGGCTCGGTGAACGACCGCGTCAACCAATACATGGCCGCCTTCCTGATTCTCGAAGGCATGATGGTCGGCGTGTTCTCGGCCCTGGACGCGATGCTGTTCTACGTGTTCTTCGAAGGTATGTTGATTCCGATGTTCATCATCATCGGCGTCTGGGGTGGCACGCGTCGCGTCTATGCCTCGATCAAGTTCTTCCTCTACACCTTCCTCGGCTCGGTGTTCATGCTGGTGGGCCTGATCTACCTGTATCTGAAAGGCGGCAGTTTCCAGCTTGCCGACATGTACGCCCTGCAGCTCACCGCTACCGAGCAGATGTGGCTGTTCTTCGGCTTCCTGATCGCCTTTGCGGTCAAGGTGCCGATGTTCCCGGTGCACACCTGGTTGCCCGATGCTCACGTTGAAGCGCCGACCGGTGGCTCGGTCATTCTGGCCGCGATCATGCTGAAGATCGGCGGCTACGGTTTCATTCGCTTCTCGCTGCCGATCGTGCCGGACGCCTCATTCGAATGGGCTTGGCTGGTCATCACCATGAGTTTGATCGCCGTGGTCTATATCGGTCTGGTCGCCCTGGTGCAGGAAGACATGAAGAAGCTGATCGCCTACTCGTCGATCTCGCACATGGGCTTTGTCACCCTGGGCTGCTTCATCGTGTTCGCCCTGATTCGCGGCGGTCACATCGATGCGGCCGAGCTTGGCCTGCAGGGCGCCATGGTGCAGATGATTTCGCATGGTTTCATTTCCGGCGCGATGTTCACCTGCGTTGGCGTGGTCTATGACCGCATGCACACCCGTCGCATTGCCGATTACGGCGGCGTGGTCAACACCATGCCCTGGTTCGCGGCCTTTTTCGTGTTGTTCGGCATGGCCAATTCAGGCCTGCCCGGAACATCGGGTTTCGTCGGTGAGTTCATGGTGATACTTGCCACCTTCCAGGTGAACCCATGGCTGGCCGCTACCGCAGCACTGACCTTGATCTTTGGTGCCGCGTATACGCTGTGGTTGGTGAAACGGGTGGTGTTCGGTGAGATCGGCAACAAGCATGTGGCTGAACTCACTGACATCAATGCACGGGAAGCACTGGTGCTCGGCCTGTTCGCCGCCGCCGTGCTGTTCTTCGGCATCTATCCGAAACCGCTGACCGACCTGATGGATGCTTCCATCGCTCAATTGGCGACGCAGCTCGCCGCGACCAAGCTTTGAGGGAGCCGCTCGCCATGACCTCGCAGGACTTCGCGCTGTTGTTCCCGGAAATCTTCCTGCTGTCCGCGGTCTGCGGGCTGCTTCTGGTTGATTTGTTCATCAGCGACAACCGTCGCGGACTGACCCATTTTCTATCTCTGGTCATCCTGGCCGCCACCGCCGCCTTGCTGGTACGTCAGCCGGTGCAGGCCGATGCCGTCGCGTTTGGTGGCATGTTCCTGCGCGACGGTGTGGCCGACGCATTGAAGCTGTTCATCCTGTTGGTGAGCGGCGCAGCGCTGATTTATGGCCGACCCTATTTGAGCGAGCGCGGACTGTTCCGCGGCGAGTACCACGTGCTGGTGTTGTTCGCAGCGCTCGGCATGATGATTCTTGTCTCGGCCGGCAATCTGGTCACCGTCTATCTCGGCCTGGAGCTGCTGGCGCTGTCGAGCTATGCCCTGGT
Organism: Pseudomarimonas arenosa; assembly: GCF_014841215.1. GTDB lineage: Bacteria > Pseudomonadota > Gammaproteobacteria > Xanthomonadales > Xanthomonadaceae > Pseudomarimonas > Pseudomarimonas arenosa. The sequence goes on along the minus strand of NZ_JACYTR010000032.1, from coordinate 32,199 downwards.
AGCGATCGATCGTGACAACAAAGTCGCTTCCGAAGCGGCGATGAAGTACTTCGTGCTCGGCGCGCTGGCCTCGGGCATGCTGCTCTACGGCATGAGCATGCTGTACGGTGCAACAGGTAGTTTGGACATCGCCGAGATTCGCACTGCCAGTGGCAATCTCGGCGAGAACAAGGTCATCTATATGCTCGGCGTGGTGTTCGTGCTGGTCGGGATCGCGTTCAAGTTTGGTGCCGCGCCGTTCCACATGTGGGTGCCCGATGTGTATCAGGGCGCACCGACTGCGGTCACCCTGTTCATCGGTTCGGCGCCCAAACTGGCCGCCTTTGGCATGGCCTACCGGTTGCTGGGCGGCGTGGCTGGCGGCATTGAAGCCGACTGGCAACTGATGCTGGCCTGGCTGGCGGTGATTTCGCTGGCGCTCGGAAACATCATTGCCATCGCCCAAACCAACTTCAAGCGACTGCTGGCTTACTCGACGATCTCTCACGTCGGCTTTCTGTTTCTCGGCTTGGCCAACGGTACCGCCGCCGGCTTCTCCGCGGCGATGTTCTACGCCATCTGCTATGCGCTGATGGCAGCGGGCGCCTTCGGCTCGATCATTCTGCTGTCGCGCAAGGGCTTTGAAGCCGAGCAGATCAGCGACCTCGCCGGCCTTGGCAAGAAGTACCCCGGCTATGCCTTCTGCATTCTGCTGCTGATGGGCTCGCTGGCCGGCTTGCCGCCGCTGCTCGGGTTCTGGGCGAAACTGGCAGTGCTGAAAGCGGCGATCGATGCCGGATTGCTCTGGCTCGCCATCGTTGGCGTCGTGTTCGCCGTGGTTGGTTGTTATTACTACATCCGGGTAATGAAGGTCATGTTCTTCGACCAACCCGATGAGTCGCTGAAGATCGCCCCAAGTGGCGACTTCCAATTGCGCTGGCTGTTCGCCGCCAACGCCATGCTGATGGTGATCCTCGGCCTGTTCTCAGCGCCCTTGCTCGCTTGGTGCGAGCGGAGTTTTGGGTTGATTTAAGCCAAACCCGACCGCTGGTCGGTTAGCGCTTTTCTCTGGGTGATTGACTGGTGTACCTTTTGTGCCTTCGCGGTGAAGAAACCGTGATTTGAACGGGTTGACCATGGGCTGTCGACCCAGAAGGCTTTGCCCCCATTGGGGCGCCAGGGCTGCGTGAAAGGCCTGATCGTGACAGGGGAAGTCGCGATTGGTGCGCTGTTTGGGGGTTTTCGAGTGAGTTGGCGTTTTGCGTTCTTGGCCCGGCGAATGGTCGGGACGGCCCTGTTGTGCTTATTGCTGCTGTCTGTAAGTCCTCTTGCCGCCGACGAACGGGCGGACGGGCTCGCGGGATGTCGCCTGCTGGCGGTCGATACGCGGAGTCAGGCTGCGGTTCTGCAGTGCGCCGCGTCTCAGGTCGTGTTGAAGAAGTTCGATGCGGATCGAAGCCTCCCCATCCTGACTGCGGTACGGGACGAGTCTGCTGTCATCAGGTTCACTGACCAGGGCGAAGAACTGTTGGTGGTGATCGGTGTCGGCGAAACGATGCCCGCGGCCGAAGCGGTCCTCGCGAGGGCAAGAGAGTCGCGCACCGTGGAAGTTCCTTTCGTCCAGGCCATCGAGATTCAGCCGGATGACAGCAAGTGATCGGGCTCGGATTGGGTGCTTCAGCCACTAAGTCCAACGCCCATGGTTTGAAGAGATTTGGACGAGCTCTCTGCGGCGTCGCGCTGCTACTGACCAGTACCGCGTTTGCCGCCAGCCATTTGCACGGGCCGAGCTGCGTCGAAGAGCATGCGCAGTTCAAGGCTGATAAACAGACTGTTATCCGCAGCGCCAGTGAACTCGACCAACTCACGGTCATCGAGTTCGAAGGCGACTATACGCGAGGCAACAGCGAGCCACGCACCGCCATCGCTCAACGGTTCTACAGCAACCACCGCGATGAGTTCGACTTTCTGATCGTGTTCACCACGTTCGAGTACGACACCGGTGGTGCGTTGGCGTTCCACAATCGAATCAAGAATGACGTGAGTGGTATTGGCTTGGCGCAATCCGACGCGTCCGCCAGTTATGGCAGCGCAGGCAAGCTGCAGGGTCTGATCGACATGTCGGCGCTTTCTCGCTACGACTGGAATCGGTCCAGCCCGGGCTATCAGGGGCTGCTCAATGTACTCGCCCATGAGGTGATGCACCGCTGGGGAATCAGTGCGCGCTATCTCGATGAAGCCGGCATTGAGCGCACTGATCTGATCGGCGACTCCGAATCACACTGGAGCTTTTATGTCGACTCCGACGCCTCCTTGATGTTTGGGTCACGTTGGCAACAGCGTGACGACGGACTTTACGAGGCGGTGGAGACGCGAAAGCGATACAGCATCTGGGATATGTATCTGGCGGGCCTCGCCGCAACGGAAGAGCTGCCGCCGATCGCCGTGCTTCCCGCTGCAGAGCAGCCAGCTACCAGTCTGCCGATTCTGGGAGCGACGGTTGCCGGGCCGCCGCGGGAGGTGGAACTGGCCTCGGTCATTGCGGCATTGGGCAACCGGGTGCCGGATTTCAGCACCTCACCCAAGCACTTTCGGGCAGCGGTCATCCTGGCAAAGCGTCCAGGCGACGTGGTGTCTGACGAGGTGGTTCACGATCTCCGCGTACTTAGCAGAGAATTTGAGCGATATTTTGCTGCAGCGACGCGCGGTCGCGGGCAGATCAGAATCGAATCGTCGCCGAACGGCAATGTGCGAGTCGGTGCGCCCACGCCGCCGGCGGCTCCGGTTGCCACGCGCCCCCACACCAACGCGGTGGAGTGGCTGCTGGCGACCCAGCGTGATGACGGCAGTTGGCAGGACAGCGCTGCCACACGCATTCGCGATACGTCGGTGGTACTGCTGACCTTGGCCAGCGCGGGCAGTCAGGCAGAGTTGGCGCGCGCGAAGGCTGTAGCTTGGCTCACGGCTCAAACGCCCACGACCAACGAGCAGCGCGCCTGGCGGGCGCTTGCATTGCAGACGCTGGGAAATCCAACGCAGCCACCGTTGACTGCTAACTCAGACGGCGGCTACGGGCTGGATCAAGAGTGGCCCAGTAGCCTGCATGACACCGCCGTGGTCAGCGCACTGCAGCAACGCATGGGCTTGGCGGGCGTTCCAGCCAGAACCGAATGGCTGACACGGCAGCAGAATCCTGACGGAGGATTTGGCTTTGTTGCCCAAGGGCCAAGTCGCCTGGTCACCAGCGGATTGCTTGCGTCGGTTATCGGCAGCGGCACGGGAGCAATATCCGCAGAGTCGGCGAGCAGGCTGTTCACCTGGCTGCGTGATCTGGGTCCATTGGTGCGCGACCCAAGTTCAAAGCTAAGTCTGACTTCGTCGCTGGAATTGTTGGTCGCATCTCCCGCTTCGGAGTTGCCGCTCAATTTCAAGGCGGCTTTATGGAGCTTTGCGCAGTCGAGGGCGGCAGCTTCCATTGAGCAGCACCATCAGGTCGAGCAAAGCAACTATCTGACGGCCTTGTACCTGCTGGCCGATTCGATGCAAACGCAGCCAGACCTCGAGGTGCTCGCACCGCTGCAGATTCTGCCGGCCTTACCGCGCCAAGGTGAGCCAGTGCTGCTGATTGCACGTGTGACCAACCGCGCTGCAGTGGGCTCACCTCAATCGGTGCTGCGGTGGCGAATAGCTGACGCCAGCACGGTTGCCAGCACGCCACTGCCTGCCTTGCTCCCAGGACAGTCAATCGAACTGTCGGTTTGGGCGGAAACTCCCGACTGGCCTGCAAGCGGGCAGCTGGTCGCCGACCTCGACCCAGACAACGAGTTGGCTGAGTCCAATGAGTCCAACAATACTGCAGAACTTAGCTACCAGATCCAGCAACGATCAGCGGGCGCGGATCCCGCAGTTTTCGCCGTCGATATCAGCGCTGAGCCTGCACGCATCACGAGCGTGCCCTCTCAGTTGCAGGTGCAGGTGCGGGTGCGGAACCTCGGAGATTCGGCGCTGCAGCAGCTGCCGGTGGTAGTGGTTGACGCGTCCAATCCTGACATCGCATTGGCGCGACAGCTCGTCGACCTTGAAGCAGCCAGTGTCTCGCAGGTAGCGCTTGAGCTGATGGTCGCCACGGGATCTCAGCTTGAACTGGAAGTACAGCTGGATCCTGAACGGCTGGCCTCAGACAGCGATCGCGACAACAACCGCGCATCGGTAAGGGTGTCGTTTGACCCCACGGTGGATCTGTCAGTTCAAGAACAAGGTATCGTTTGGTCTAGCGCCAGCCCGCTGCTCGGTCAGGATCTTGAGCTTGAAGTAGACGTTCAGAACTTCGGCACATTGGAATCTCCCTTGGCTGAGCTGCAGTTGCAGGTGCGTGAGCAGGACGCGTGGCAGCCGTTGGCGTCGTCTCAAGTAAGCGTGTTTTCCGGGGGCTCACAAAAGCGTTTGCTTCGTTGGCGAGTGGATCGAGAGGGTGAGCAGCGCCTCAGGGTGATCATAGACCCCTCCGACGCGATCAGCGAGATCGAAGAGGCGAATAATGCGGTCGAGCGGGTTTTTCAGATCGGACGAGGCGATCGCGCAAATCTGTCTCTTGAACTGGCCAGCCTCAGTGTGCAGCCCAGCCCCTTGCTGCAGTTCCAGCCCTTCGTAATGCACGCTTCGCTGCTCAACACGGGCGGAGTGGCTAGTGCGGCCTGCAGTGCGGCGGTGTATCTGGGCGACCCGCGCGTTGACGGGCGCAAGCTGGCTGAGAGCGTGGTGGTGCCGGCAATTGAGGCCGGCGGTCGCCAAGCTATCAGTATGGCAGTCGATGACCTTCCGGCCTCGGGTGAGCTGGACCTGTATTTTAGAGTTGACAGTGCCGGCCAGATTGAGGAACTCAACGAGAATGACAATCTTGGTGTGTTGCCGGTGCTCGCCTTGTCCGCGGGCAACTATGAGCTGAGTGATTCTTCGATTCAGCTCAGTCCCAGTCCACCGGTTGCCGGTGAAACCCTGCGTATTGCCGTTGATCTGGCCAACAGCGGAGAGCAGGATCTACCTCCCGGCACGCTGGCGCTGCAGGCCAGCACCGCAGCTGGACGTGTCGATATCGCTCCAGGCCTTGCTGTTCCGGCGATCCAGGCTGGCGGTCTGGTTCGGGTCGAGGCCGATTGGTTGTTGCCTGAGGGGATGGAACTGCAGGCGATCGTAGCCGTGGCAGATCCACTTTCTGAGCGCCGCGAATACAACGAGGCTGACAACGAGTCCTGGCTTGCGGTCAATGTGCAGGAGGGCGGCGCGTTCTTGACCGAGCGCTTCTTCTCTCCCAATGAAGACGGCATTCGCGATCACACCGAGGCGGTGTACCGGCTTGATCCGCAGGATGGCTTGAGGCTTTCTGTTTACAACTCGGTGGGGCGCAAGGTCCGCACACTGTCGCTCACGCCCAGCAATTCGGGCCATCTTCGGGCCATCTGGGATGGCCGCGATGAGTTCGGCTATACGGTGCCCGACGCCCAATATCTGATGCAGCTCGAGTCAGACTCAGGTCTCGCCGCTGAGGCGCTGTATGCGGTCGTCGATCGCAATCTGGCAGCACCTCTCGATGCCGCGCGGGGATCGCGTGGCATCTACCGAGCGCTGCCGCCGTCCTATCATCCGTGGTTGGCAGCGCCGGCCACGGGCGCAGGCGCAGACAACGATCTCTTTGTCGTGGGCCATGTGTCGAACGACGACGCAGCTTTGCGCTCTGGCATCGCCCGCTTTAACGTGCTGTTCGGGCGGTCGAGCAGCTTCATTGACGAAGCATGGTTGCAACGGACACGCGCTGCCAACAATCTGCGCGAGGTAGAGGTTACCCAGCTGGCATTCTCGCCTGACGGCAGAGCACTCTATTTCGCCCTGCGGGAACTCACGCAAGGAGGCGCTCAGCAGTCTTCGATCTGGCGCAGCTCGGTTACCTCTGCCTCAGATGCAGTGCGCTTGCACGTCGTTCCGGGATATTCGCTAGCGCCGATCGTTCAGGTGCTGGAGGACGGAGCCTTGCTGCTCGGGTTCGATCATGGTGCTGCCAACGTGGTGCGTTTCGACCCGACTACCGCACAGAGTCAGCAGATTGACACCGTCGACCATCAGGCCCGGGTGGTGTGGGGCAACGACGACGGGGTGTTCCTGACGCGCTTTCGCCGCCCGTGGCAGTTCGTACCTTGGGATTCGGCTAGAGCAGCGCTCGACCTGTCCGGAGCGTCGGATGACTTCTATCCCAAGGATTGGCGCCTGCTGAGAGATGCGTCGCGGCTCGCTGTACTGGGCTCAGGCCCAGGGGGCGAGGAAGCGCGTCTGATCGATTTTCGCTCGGGTACCCGTGTGCGGTTGGCAAGCGCTGATCATCACGAGATAGAGGGGGCAGGCCATCTGCAGATTGACTGGGATGAGAGCAGTCAGAAGATATCGGTAGTGGACCACCAGGGTCGAATCATTCGCTGGTTCGATGGCAAGGGCGAGCTGCTGTTGCAGAGAGAATTTCCTGCAGTGGAACGGCAGGGTGAGTACGTTTCTCCGGCAGAGATCGATTACAGCGAGTATCGCTTTGAGGAGGCTGCTGTCGGCGCTATCGAGGGTGAGCTGTATCCGTATCAGTGTGCGCTGCCGCAAAGCGGTGACGATGGCAGCAAGCGCTTTATCGAGTTCGACGGTGAGCCCGATAGCGGTGCGGTGCTGCTCGACCCACTCACGCACACCACCTATTTGCGCAGCGGCGAACTGGTTCGAGCAGGCGCGGGTGAAAACGACGGCGGGTCTGAGGGCAAGCGCGTCGAAGATCTGCCAGGATTCCGCTACTCCTTGTGCCACGGCGCAACCGACTATTGGCAGCTGGGTGCTGAGCTGCAACGGATGGGCGGCTTTACGACCTGGCCGCTGACATCCGTCCTCGATCAAGAACGTTATGCATTGGCGGAGCAGACCGGGCTTGAGCCGATAGCCTCTCCCGATGGCTGGCCAATTCTGGTTCAGCAGAATGGAACCACTCTGTTTCAAGATGGGCGCATCATGCGTGCCGACAACTGGTTCGTTGAGCGCGCCTTTCCGCTCGCCGGACAGTACTTCGGCCATCTGCAGGCGCAAGGCCGCTTGCTGTTCGCCGAGCGAGGTGACCCCGAAGCTGAGCGTCCTCTGCCGCCGCATACCGTGCTCAGCACCCTGGATCGCCTGAGCGCTGAGTTGCGCGCAGACAGCGACGGAAGGTCGGTTCGTCTGTGGGGCGTAGCAAGCGACAAGAATTTACTTAGCTATCGAATCGACTGGGCTCCGATTGAGCAAAGCGATCGCTGGCGCGTGTTGCTGCCGCCGACCGCGGGAGAAGTTCGTTTTTCCGAGTTTATGAGCTGGGCCCCGCCGACAGCGGGTGCCTATCTGTTTCGGCTGACTGTTGAGGACAAGGCGGGCAATCGGGCCGAGTCCTTTGCTTCGGCCTCGCTTGAGCAGCCGTCTGCGATGGCTGATCTGCGCGTTAGCAATCGCGAGATCTCGCCTAATGGCGATGGCGTGCTGGATGACGCCGAACTGAGTTTCTCAGTGCTAAGAGCGGGGACGATTCGCCTGTCTATCGTCGATTCGTCCGGTCGGATCTGGCTACAACAACTGCTTTCTTATGGCGAAGCCGATCTGGGTCAGCATACCTGGATCTGGCAAGGGCAGGACGAGCGAGGGCTGCCGGTGCCGGATGGGCAGTACCGACTGCAGTTTGACACTGGATTTGCCATCGGTATCGAAGTGGATCGGACTGCACCCAACTTGCAGGTGATGGCGCAAAACAGGGTTGCCGATCGGCTGACTCCCCTCGGCGTCGAGACTTGCCAACAGGCGCGAGCACACTTTGCAAGCACGGGCAGCATGCCAACGCCCTTCTCGGGACCCAGCTTCCATTACTCGACTTTCCAGCAGGGTGCCGCAGATCGGCCGATGCCCGAGGTGTGGTTGCAGGGGCGCCCAACCGGTGGTTCGGTTTGGGTCACCTTGCGTGAGCTGGATGCGCAGACAGAAAGTGAGCAATGGCTGGGCTGTGTTGATCTGAGTTTGCGCGAGCGATCGCAGTTTGAACTTCGGCTGCTGGCGACGGATTCGGCAGGAAACTCGCGAACGAAGGATTTCGGGCCTCGGGTCGACTTCTTGCAGATGTCGCTTCATAGCGCGCACCTCTCTTCCCAGTATCTGGAAACCGCCGAGTTTCAACACATTGGTTCAAACCTCAATGGACTCGCATTCGAGGCCCGCACAGCGTCGAGCGGCGGTGGTTCTTCGCCGTCGGATTGGACCGTCGTCACTCACACCAACCTTCGGCTGAACCCCGATGCGCAGGGCCGTTCGGCCGGGTATTCCTGGCTGGCCGATCTCGATTTCAGCGCTTTCCCGCCATTGACTGATCTGCAAGTACGAGTGCGAACCACCAGCGTCATCAGTGCGCCGATCGATGTCAGTACAGCCGGCGTTCGTCTGCTCAGTCAGCAATGCTCCATCTTCGAGTCCACCGACTCCACTCAGGTCGAGCTGCTGCTCGCCATCGAAGCGCCGATTGCCGGCACCGATGCGCATTCCATGCTCCGGTTGGAGGCGCGTGATGCAGATGGGCGCGTGCATAGCTTTCCGGGCGGTCTGTTCAACGGCGTATTCCACAGAGTAGTGGCGAGTTGGCGTGCATACAGCCAGCTGACCATCGTGTTTCTTGATTCCCGCGGCCGCGAGTGGCGCTTGCCTTTGGCGCAGGCGACGACGCCACCTGTCTCCAGTCAATGTCCCACAAACACCGCTAGTTTTGTTGCCAGCCTGAAGGTGGCGCCCATCCGCAATTTAGCCTGTGGATCGACGCAGCCCGAACTCCTCAGAGCTGAACTGAGCTTGGATGTGCCGAATGAGTACATCGCCAGTGCCGTGCAGCTGGCGTTCTCACTGAAGGCCAAGGGGCCGGGCGGAGTCGAGGTCGGGCCTCTCGCATTTGAAACGCCTTTGCAGCAGGTGGAGCAATTCGAGAGTGGTGGTGTTCGCCTCAGAGGGTCTCTGTCTTTCAGCTCGGCTGGGCTTCCGCGCGGCGTCTGGGATTCTGAACTGATAGCTTCATCGCCAGGCGGTGAGATGCCAACCTATGCTCCGCCGACAGACGGTGGGTTCCAGTTGTTCAGCAGTGGTGTCGCTCAGGTTCGAACGACCTGGCCGTCGAGCGGTGAGCTGGTGTGCACCGGGCGATCGGGGCAGATGGATATTCTGGGCGAGCGCTATTCGCAGCTACCCTATTTTTCGGCGTCGCTCGGTGAGGCACTGCAGGGCTGTCCCGCAGGCAGCACACCGTTGTCGGATGGCCGGTGTTACGAAGTGGGATATGACCCAATCGTAGATCGGGGGCCGAATTCTCCGCCCTTGTTGGCGCCGGGTCGAACTGTTGGGGTGATGGGAACCCGTCGTTGGGCGCCACCGGGGCTCAAGCCCGAGTGCGTATTCCCATATTGGGAGCATGACCGCGAATGCTATCCCGACGGGCCCGTCACACTGGGGCAGACTATCGTGCAGCAGTCAGGCTACTCAGCCTGTGATCTGGTGACATTCGAGCACGACGCCGGCACCAGCTTGGTGGATACGCGGCACGCCTCTGTTGCTCATGACTGCGGAATCGGGCGCTGCCTGTCTCCGGGCGGCGACTACCCTCAAGCCGCTTGGATTCTTAATCCATACGAGGACGTCCATCTCTCGGCTCGCGTGTTCAACACTGAATTCACCGGAATGATCGGTGCTCGTCCGCAGTATGCGCGCACGACGCTGTTTGCTGAGGTCGACCTGGGTGCACACACCCATCCACTGGACCGGCCAAACCGGCAGATGTACGCCAGCTGGAATGGGGCCGGTGCGCCTGATGGCGTCTACATGCTTGAATTCGTAACCGTCGACCGCTGCGACCACAACGACTCGTTTAGTCGACTGGTTGAGCTTGACGGCTCAGGGCCCGAGATCGCTGTCGAAACGCCGACGGAGAACAGCGTCAGTTCAGAAGTCAGTCTGTTGATTCGCGCCAGTATTGCCGACTGGCACACCGGCCGCTGGACTCTCTCCACCTCGCACAGCCCCAATTCAGGATGGCAGCAGCTGGCCGAAGGCAGCTTCAAGGGCAGCCCCGGTCCCGACCAGGTGCAGGCGCGTGCTGAAACCTTGGGGCGTTGGTCCAGCCATGGATATGTTGGCCCGCAGTATTTCGCCATCGACGCTGAGGATCGGCTGGGCAACCGTTCGCGCAAGGTGTGGGCAATTGAACTTACCGCCGGTCAGGACTTGATCGATGCAGTTGAGGCTCATCCCGCTGTGTTCTCGCCCAATGCAGACCAGCGTTCGGATACCACCACGATCAGCGTCAGCCTGAAACAGCCCAGCGTGGTCAGCATTGATGCGGTGGATCTCGAAGGCCGGCTAGTCGAACGGATTGTCGACAGCCGTCAGACCAGTGCCGGGCGCTTCGAGCAGGTATGGACAGCGCGTGGGCGTGCCGAGGGCGAGTACCGCCTGGTTGTGTCCGCCATCGACGCGCAGGACGCCAGCAACCAGGCCAGCGCGGAAACGCGGGTAGAGATCGACCTGCAGGCCCCCGAGCTTCGCGACTTGATGCCTGACAACGGCTATATCAACTGTCGCGAAACACTCGACTTCGTATTGGACGATAACCACGACTTCGGTTGGGAGGCCGTGCTGACGCGTGTCGGAGGCGGGCCAGTCTGGCAGGACCAGGGGCGTGGCTTCAATGCGCTGCAGCTGAACGTGCTGCAGGGAGGCAATGAGGGCGACTACCTCCTGGATATCGAAGCCAGCGATCAGGCCGGTAACCTGCTCAGCCGCAGCGTTCCATTTACTCTCGATTGCACCGAACCCATCGCGCGTGTCGACACCCCGATCGCGAACGGCTGGGTGGCGGCAGCAGGTCAACAGCGCCTAGCCGTGCAGGGTCAGGCCAGTGACAGCAACTTCAGCGAATTCGAGCTGCGCCTGCTGCCGAGCTCTGGCTCTGAAACCGAGCCGCCTGCCGCATCGGCCGGAGTGCAACTCAGTGTTTCCTCACAGCCCGTCGACCACGGACAGCTGTTGGATTGGTCTGTCGGTGGAACTATAAGTGGTGACTACCTGCTCGGGCTGCGAGTGAAAGACCAGGCGCGCAACGAGAGCGTGGCCTGGCAAGCAATCAAGATTGATTCCGTATTGCCGAGGGTCACCATCTCACAGCCTGTGAATGGCGCCTGGGTCACGCCGAATCTCAGCCTGATTGGATCGGTGCAAGAGCAAAACCTCGACCACTACGAGCTGCAGGTGTCTGAACAGGTGAATCCAGCGCGCTGGTCAACTGTTCGCGTGGGTGAACAGGCTTTGGACAACGCGCCATTCCCGTCTCTGTACCTTGGCCAGGAGGGCAGCTTCCGCGTCCGCGTGCTGGCTATCGACAAGGCGGGGCAGAGCGCCACCGCCGAGGTGGCCGTTCAGGTCGATGCCGTGCCGCCGCCAGCGCCGGTGCTCTCGGCCCAGGTGGGCGAAGGCCGAACGGTGCGGCTGAACTGGCACGGTTCTGAGACCGAAGATTTGGCCGGCTTCGTGGTGTCTAGAACTGATGCCGGCGAGCGGGCGGTTCTAGGTGTTCAAGGGCAGTTCGACGATCAGGTGGCGCTGGATGGTACCTATCGCTACACCGTGCGCGCATTTGATCGAGCCGGAAACTACAGCCCCGATAGCAATGTGGCGCAAGTGCAGGTGGATCGCACGCCGCCGCAGGTGCAGCTGACGCGCCCTGCTGCCGGCGAGCGTGTGCGTGCCGAGTACCCGGTGATTGGCACCGCACGGGGTGATCAAGATCTGGCGGAGTTCCTGCTGCAGGCAATCTCCCAATTTGGCGAGTCCGTTTTGCTGGCCCGCGGTGAGCAGTCGATCGTCAATAGCCGATTGCTGCGCTGGAATACGCGCGACTACGCTGACGAATCCAGCGTAGAGTTGGAGCTGAGCGCCACCGATCGCAGCGAGAATCGTGCCGCGACACGCGCAGGGGTCGTGGTCGACAACCTGCCGCCTGCGCCGCCACAAGCGTTCACCGCGGTAGTGCAAGGCGAGGGCGTGGTGCTGCAATGGCAGGCCAATAGCGAGCCCGACCTGCTGGGATATTTGCTGTATCGCAGCGGTCAGTTGATTCCCGTGCGCGGCAGCGTGCCGGACGACCTGCGTTCAGCAGCGCAAGCGGCCAATAGCTACAGCGATGATTCGGCGCCCGATGGCGTGCTGGACTATCGCGTCTACGCGATCGACTTGGCCGGCAATATCAGCGCGCCCTCCATGCCGCAGCAGGTTGAGCTCGACAACGGGCCGCCTTCGATGGAGATCCTGCAGCCGCAAACCGGAATGCGGCTCGGTGAGTCGATTGCGCTGATTGCCACCAGTGCCGATCTTGATATCGCCTCAGTTGCCCTTAGCATGCGGCCGGTTGGCGCTAACGAGTGGGTCGACCTTCAGGCGATCCGCAGCGGGCAACGCTGGAGCGCGCTGTTCGACGTCGACGCGCTTGAATATGGCGACTACGAATTGACCGCCGTGGCTACCGATCTTGGTGGACTGGTCGATCCGCAGCCGCCATTGGTGACCGTCAGCTACGTTGATCTGGTGGCTCCTGCTGCGCCGGTCGGATTGACGGCGGTGGCCGACGGCGGGCGCGTTGAGGTTAGCTGGCAGTCGAGCCTGGAAGGCGACTTCGACAGCTATCGGATCGAGTGGCGATCCGCCGGAGGAGACTGGCAACAACTCGCGCTGGAGCAGCCAGATTCTGCCGCATTCACCCATCGCGACCTGGCCGATGGCGAGTACCGCTATCGAGTGTACGCGCGCGATCAGGCGGGCAATTTCTCGGGCGCCTCCAACGAAGCAGTGGGTATCGTTCGGAGCCTGTCCGTTGATCAACCGTTTACGCCCACGTCGGCGAGCACCGTTGACCTTCGAGGCTACTCGCCGGCTGCCGGCACCCTGTCGCTGGAACGGGTAGATGAGCAGGGTGGGGTATCGACCACCTACTGGCCGTTGGAGCAGTCCGGTGATTTCACCTTGCCCGCGATGGGTGTTGATCTCGGCCGCTCGATGCTTAGGGCGGTGCTGCAGGCCAATGATGGTCATCGAAGCCGGGTGACGGAACGCGGTGTGCGACGTGGCAGGGTGCCGCCGGCACCCGAGAGTCTGCAAGGCGAGTCGCAGACGGACAGCGTGTCGCTTCAGTGGTCCGAAGTAAGCGGCAGCGATATTGCCGGCTATCGCCTGTATCGCAACGGTCAGACCGAGATCGATCGCGCGCTAACTCCAAGTTCCACCACGGGCGAGCCATCGGTCGGCGCGGCGCACGCCGTCGACGGTGATGCCAACACCGTGTGGACGGGCCGGTCCATTGGAAACACGCGTCGTACCGATGCCAGGCTCGAACTCACGTTGGATTCCCAGCGGCTGCTGGGCGGCGTGCAACTGACGTGGCGAGACGCGGCTTCTCGGGCGCAGTCATTCAGCCTCAGGGCGCGTAGTCCCGACGGCGAGTTGGTCACCCTGCGCAACTTCGACGACAGCTCGGGAGTGAGTCAGCGGCTGTACTTCGACCATGCTTATCCAACCGATCGGCTGATTTTTCAACTGCACGGCCTGCCCAGCGCCGGCGGGCAGTTTGCCCTTGCCGAGGTCCAGCTGTTTGAGCGTCTGCTGCTGCCAGGCTTGCAGTCGAGTGACGTGCAGCGCGACGGGCGGCATCGTTACCAGGTGGCTGCAGTGAGCGCGCTTGGCATCGAAGGCGCATTGAGCCCAGCCTGGGAAATAGCGCAGGGTGATCTTGAGCCGCCGCTCGCGGTGCAGCTGGAAGGTAGTGTTGAAGGAACCCGTGCCGAACTTTCTTGGAGCGAAAGTGCTTCCAACGATGTGGCGGAGTATCACCTCTATCGCGATCATGCGCGGATAGCCGTCATCGCCGCTCGCCAGTACATCGACCTTAACTTGAGCCAGGGTAGCTACCGCTACTGGGTGCATGCGGTGGATAACGCGGGCAACCAGAGCGCGCCATCCAACATCGTGCAGCTTGAGGTGGTGGCCAGCGGCTTGCCTGCGCCGCAGATCACCGCGGTAGAGGCGCTCCCCGAGGGCGAGGCGCTGCGCATTCGTTGGGGTATGTCGGGCCCTGCACCTGCTGCCTACCGAGTCTATCGCTCGCTCACCGAATCGCCGCTCAGCTTGTTCGAACAGGTGGCCGAAACATCGGAACTCCAGTTGGTCGACCGTGGACTTAGCAACTCGATTCGCTACTACTACAGCGTGAGGGCGGTCGATTCGAGTGGCACTCTCAGTCCATACAGTGCAGTTCGTAGCGGTGTACCCAGCCGCCAGGGCGGCCCAGGCGCTCCGGCCATTTACTATCCGACCAACGCGGCCCACCCAATTGCCTGGCGGTCGAGCTATTTCGATGTGTGCGGTCTTGCCTTGACCGGCGCCGACCTGATTCAACTGCGACGAAATCGGGCCCTGCAAACGGGCGTCCGCCTGCAGGAAAACACCGAACTGCGTCGACTGAGCACGCGTCAGCTGACCGGCCGCACAGACCGCCAGCCCGAACAGCTCGTGCTGTCGCCGTCTGGGCGCTGGTTGCTCGCCGAGGTGGAGGGAGAAAGCCTGCTGCATGACCTCGAGTCCGCAGGCGAGGTGCGCGAGTTGGGGTATTGGCGTGCATTGAGCTTTGATCCGGGTGCAAACGCGCTGTGGGGTTGGAGCTCGGGCAATGAAGAGCTGCAACGCATTGAGCTGCCGGACGGCGATCCGGAATCGTTTGGAAACTTCGGTTTCGATGAGGTGGTGCAGCTTGCCATTGCGCCCGATGCTGCCTTCTGGTTAGTAGCGGGCTACCGTGCAGGCTCGCTCGAATTCGCACGGCTCGATCCGGTCACCGGCGCAATCAGCTCCTTGCCCTCAATGGAAGCTGATTGGCTGCCGAATCGTGCTGTTCAGTGGTTGCCTGACAGTCGTCGCTTTGTGCTTTCGGTCGCAGGACGCGTCGTGCTGGTGGATGCGGACTCCTTGCTGGTCGATGCTCACGTCTCCGACGAGGTCGTGGGCGAGGTCGTGGTATCGGCGCTCGATGGCACCCTGTTTTTCCTCACTGAGGACGCAGACGGGCGCCGCGGGTGGCGCTTTGACCCGCTGACCCGCAGCACCTCGGAGCTTGCGCTTGAGGGTATTGCCGGTCAGCTGTTGTCTGTTTCACCCTCGCGGCAACAGCTGGCGCTGAGTACCAGCGATGACGACGGACTGCTGCTCCTGCCAGTCAGTGGCGTGGGCGAAGGCGAGCTGATCTGGGAATCGGATGGGACGTCGTCGCCAGTTGCGCTGACCTGGCAGCCCTCCGGCCACCTTCTGCTGCAGCTGCATGATGGCAGCGCTGTGGTGATTGCGCCGGCCGGCACCTTCTGTGCGCGTGACGTGCTGGCGCATCAGGGAAACAATCTGTTACAGGCCTCCGCTGTCGGTTCCGCCGGACAGGAAGGCGCGGCATCCAGCGCCGTTTCTGTGTTCGGGCTGAATAGCACAGCGCAACTGGCTGACCTTGAGATCAGAGATGCCGATGTGCGGGTGGCACCCGCCGCTGGTACCGCCGGCGAGACCTATACCGCCTTCGTGACCATCCACAATCGAGGTAGGCTGGCGGCTGAGTTCGAACCCCTGCTGGCAACCGAGCTGATCGATCCTTCCGGTCGGCGCCGGGCATTGAGCGCAGAACACGCCGTCTCGTGGATCGAGCCGGGCGGCAGCGAGGCCATGGTGTTCCGCCTGGGCAGGCTCGATGAGGTTGGAACCTATCGCATTGAAGCGCTTGCCGACCCGCTGCAGGGTCTGCAGGAGCCACGCGAGGACAACAACCGTGCGCAGGCAGAATTTCTGGTCAGCTCGTCGGCGCGTCCGACGATCCAGGTGAGTCTGCAGCAGACCGCCGTGGCTGCCGATCAGCCGGCATTGGGCCAAATGATCGTGATCAACCCTGGAGACCGTTTCGACGGCCGGGTGGTGCTCAAATTGCTGGACGAGGAAGATGAGACCGTACTGAACATCTCCAACGACGAGCTGACAAGCATGCAGTTTGGTCAGCGTGTTTCACGCGATTGGCAGTTCAGCACGCGTGAGATTTTTGCCGGCGGCTATCGCGTCCAGGCCGAGTTGCTAGACCTGGCCGGACACGTGGTGGACGTCGACCGGGTGGAGGTACAGATCCTTCCCGGCGCGGTGCTCGAGCTTGGGCTCAGCGCGGACAGTGCGCGTTACTCAGTGGGCAGCGCCGTGCCCCTGGATCTTGATCTTCGCTATCTGCGCGGAAACACCCTGCTGAGCGGGGCTGAGCTGATATTGAGCGCCGTGCCCGAGGCTGGCCATGCACAGCCCATCTGGCGCGCGCGCCTGGGCGCCATGGCGCCTGGGTCTCGGGCAAGACGACAGATCACTTGGGTACCGAACGCGACTGGCGCGTACCAGGTCAGGTTGGAGTTCCAGTCTGACCAGCAGCAGCTGTCGCAGCGTTTGGATCTCGAGATCGACCCGGCCGGTGCGATCGAGACATTGCGCGGGGAACTTACCCTTGATCCGGGTTCGGAGTGGATTTTGGGCCGTGCAAGCCGGCTACAGACGCGCGTCAGCAACGAAACGGGCCATTTACAGTCTGCACAAGCCAGACTGCGCATCTTTAGCGATTCGCCGGTCACCCTGGTTCTTGAGCGCAGCTATGCGGTGGACCTCGCTGCGGGCGCGTCCTTCGAACCCGAGGCCCTCGATCTTGCTGAGCTCCCGCCACGTGCAGCCGCCTATCAAGCGCGGCTTGAGGCGCTGGATCCCCTCTCCGGCGCGTGGCGTCCGCTGGCCAGCCGCAATCTGCTCGCTGTTGACCGCGAGCCGCCGATGATCAATGTGTTGGCGCCCATGGTGAGCACCGCGCAGCGCACCCCGGTGGCTGCATTGGCTCGCGTGGTCGATCGCCACTCACGCGTGACAAGTGCACGCTATCAGGTCAATGAAGGCGCATGGAGTCAACTAACGGTCGGGCTCTCAGGCGATCAGGGTAGCAGCCTGTCGCAGCTTGCCGACGGCACTCACTCGTTGCGGGTACGAGCGTCCGATGAATGGGGTAACGAGGCGCTAAGTGAGCCCAGGCCATTCGTGGTGGATAACACGCCGCCGGTCATCGACCTCAGTGGTGTGGAAGCGGGCGCCCTCTACAACCGGCCTGTTCTGGCAGCAGCGAGCGCCAGTGACCTTCATCTACAGAGTCTGGCAGCTTGGCTCGACGGAGAGCCAGCGCCACTGCCGGTGCGCGTCGATCAGGAAGGTAGCCATACGCTGGAGCTGATTGCTGAGGACAGCGCTGGTAATCGCAGTCGCCGCGTCGTTGCCTTCACCATTGACACCGTGCCTCCGGCGCTGAGCTTCGTGAGCCCGGCAGACGATGTCGAGGTCGAGCAGGCTGAGCTGGCGGTGGCCATGCACACCGAACCCGGCGCGCGCGTCCGCCTCACACTCGATGGTCAGACCTTCAGCACAGATGCCGATACAGAAGGGAATGCGAGTTACCCACAGATTCCTCTGCGACTCGGGCCAAACCTGCTCTCGGCAGTGGCTGAGGACGCTGCCGGAAACCGTTCCGCGCCGGTGCTGCGTCAGGTGATTCGAACAAGCGGCGCGCAGATATCGGGGCATTTGCAGACCAGCGTCACTACCATCGGCCGTCACCAGCCGATCGGCTACACCGCGACGATCAGCAACGCGGACAGCGTTGACCGACAGGTAGAACTGCGTGTTCAGGGCTTCGCTGCGTCAGGGGAGCTGGCCTACTCAAGCCAGTGGAGCACCAACATACCCGCAGGTGCTCAGACTCAAAGGATTGAGCAAGACGTCAGCCTGTCGTCGCTGCTCGGTAGCGCCAGCTTGCACCTTGAACTCTCCGAACAAGGTGGATGGCGCAATCTTGCTTCTGCCAACGTGCAGATCGCCGATCGTGAGCCGCCCGCCGTGGTCATTCTGAACCCGTTGGCCTCAGCCATCGTGGCTCCGCCCGTCGTCATTGCGGCGTCGGCGCAAGACACCGACAGCCAGGTGGCGAGCGTGTTACATGCGCTGGGTACCGAATCGGGCACCGAGCTTGTGCTCGCTGCCGGTGGACACTTCACTGCGCAGCGAAGCGATTTGGCAGACGGCGTGCACAGCCTGAGGGTCTGGGCCGTGGATAGCGTCGGCAACGCGTCGACGCCAGTCAGCCGTTCTTTCACTGTGGATAGTCAACCACCGCAGATTCGCGTGCGAGGTGTCGAAGATGCGGCTCGCTATGCCCAGCCGGTATCGCCGGTAGTGGAGGTCAGCGATATTCATCTGAGCAGCCATGAGGTGTTGCTCGATGGAGAGCCGTTCGAGACCGGTTCGACGATCAGCACAAACGGCAGCCATCGGCTGACCGTGACCGCGCTCGACCTGGCCGGAAACAGTAGTAGCTTGCAGCTAAGCTTCGTCGTCGATACCCAGCCCCCTGGTCTGGTCGTCGTGAGCCCTCGCGAACAGCAGGAGATTCAGGCTGATTCGGTAAGCGTGGTGGGGATGACCGAGCCTGGTGCGCGGGTGGAACTGCAGGCTCAGGGCAGCGTGCTGTTCACCACTGCCAACGCGCAAGGTGAGTTTCAGTTCGATGCGGTTCCGCTGAGTGCCGGGCAGAATGTCCTGCGCTTGCAGGCCACCGACAGCGTTGGCCTGCAAAGTGAGTGGGTGGAGCGACAGGTGGTGCGGATCTCAGATCCTGATGCGACCATCTCAGCGCGAATCTGGGCGCAGCCTGCACAGATTCCCGCCGGCCAAGCGGCGCAGCTTCACCTGCAAGTTGAGAATGCGGCGCCAGCAGCAAGAATTGCCTATCCGTTTGCACTTCGGGTCGAGCAGGTGCAGTCCGGCAACGAAGTCTTTGCCGAGGATTTCGTGCAAGACCTCGATGGCGGATCGATCAGCGAAAGCCAGCGCGCGCTGCCCAGTGAGCCTTGGCAGCTGGGCCAGTATCGGGTCGCCCTGCTGGATCGCTCAGGTGCGGCGCCGCTTGAAATTGCATCGGCTCAGTTTGAGATTGTCGACACGGTGGCCCCGGTCGTTCAGTTCAGCGCTCCGGTCGAAGCCAGTTTCCATCGAGACACCGTCACCCTGACGCTGCTTGTCGATGAGGACGTCAGTGGAGTTGCCGAGGTGGAAGTCCGTGCCGGTAGCGCTGCCTGGGTCAGGGCCACTGATGCTGGCGATGGTCGGCAGTTCAACGCGACCCTGTCGGGCCTGCCCGAAGGCGCGCTTAGACTGCAAGCACGGGCGCTTGACGGAGCTGGCAATGGGTCATCTGTTGCGGAACGCAATGTTCAGATTGACCTCACCGCGCCGCTGATCTCGGTACAGGGCGTGGTTGCCGATGGGCTGTATGCCAGCCCCCGCAGTCTGACCATTTCGGCCAGCGACACCGCGCCGCTGCAGATCGTCGCACTGCTGAACGGTGAGCCCATAGAGCTGCAGTCGCAGGTGGAAGACGAGGGTGAACATCTGCTTGAGGTGATCGCCACGGACGCCGCCGGCAACTCGGCACAGACCGCGCTTAACTTCGAGATCGATCTGTCGGCGCCAGCGGTGCTGTTGGTATTGCCGGCCGCCGGCGTCGAGCTTACCCGCCCGCTCAGCAGCGTCGGTGGATCAACCGAACCGGACGCCATCGTCGAGTTGCACAGCGCGCTCAAATCGATGCAGATCCAGGCCGATGCCAACGGCCAGTTCCTGGTGGCGCGCTGGCCTTTTGCCATCGGCGACACCGAGCTGTCGGCGCAGGCAACCGATCGCGCCGGCAACATCGGGCCTGTTGCCATCCGATCGGTGCGTCGCGTGGCCGATCCATCGAGTCCGCTGGCGGGCTGGTTGCAGGCACCCTCGCGAGTCTTCGCCGGCGATGCGGTTGACGTGCAGATCAATCTTGAGAACACCGGTAGCGCTGCGCTCTCCGGTCTTCGCTATCGCCTGAATCAACAGCCCGCGCAACGTCCCGTTGAGCTGGCCGAAGAGGCCGTGCTCGACCTCGCTGCGGGCGCCAGCCATCAGCGCTTGGTGCGATTGAATTCGCACGAGTGGAATGCCGGAGCGGTGGCATTGCAACTCATGCTGCAAAGAGCGGACGGTAGCTGGGTGCAGCTCGATGCCGCCGAACTGCAGGTAGAGACCGCCGATATCAGCTTGGTGATTGATAGACCCGTGAACAACAGCATGCTGTACAGCGATAGGACTTCCATTCAAGGGCGAACGGCCGCCAGCGCGGAAGTCACGCTTTGGCGCGAAAGCCGCATTCCGGTGTCGGGGGTTATTCAGCGCGACGAGCTGGCCAGTCTTTATGCCGATGCCGCAGGTGGATTCGTGTTCCGCAACGTTGATCTTTACCCGGGCCAGAATCGCTTCGTGCTGCGTGCAGAAACCGCACAGGGCAGGCGCAGCCCTGAAGCTCTGCTGGGCGTGATGCGACCTGAGCGGCCACCGGAAATTCCGGCCACGAGCTTCGCTTGGCTGATCATGCTGGCAGGGCTGGTTGCCGCCAGTGTGGCGCTGCGTGCGCGCCGTCGCGGCCTCGCGCTGCTGACCCCATTGATGGCGATTGCGCTGTTGCTGGGTGCGTACTCTCCGCCGCTAAGGGCTGGGGTCAGTCCCGCGCTTGAAGCTCTGCTGCGAGGCGAGGAAACCGCAGGCTATGTGGCGAAAGCCCAGGCTGACGGAAAATCCGCTGGGGAGCAGCCATCGTATGAGTGGCATCCACCGACCGATCCGCGATTGAGCTTCTCCGAGGAGCTTGATCGCTTTGTCGCTCACTGGCAGCCCGGTACCAAGTCAGTCCTGCCGCTGGAGGGCCTGCGAGCGCAACGCGCTTTGGCTGAATTGGCATTCGATCAGGACGCCAAAGCACTGGATCAATGGGGCGCGTCGGCGGCGGCGCGTGCGCGTTTGGCGCAGGCGCGTCAACAATGGTTGGCCGAGGCGGACGATACATTGCGACGTCTTGCAGACGAAGGTTCGTCAACGTCGGTGATAAGTGCTCTGCGCAAGAAGCGCTCCGTAACGAATCGTCCCAATGTCTTTGGCAATCAAAGCCTGCCGGTATTTCAACCGCAGACGCTGATTGCCGCACCGCGCAGCTCGCCGATCATTGCACCGGTCTACGCCAATGGCGCCACCGATCCGGAACCGCGCGCCGAGGATTATCTTGGCTCGGGCGATGCCCCCCTGAGCGAGGCGGTACTGGCCAAGGCCGCTTCACTAGAATTCAACTACCTGCGCATCATCGACTTTGTTCGCACCGAGATTCGCACCCAATGGTATGCCGGAGCGCAGAAGGCGGCTGAGGGCACGCTGGAAACTGGCGCCGGTAACGATGTCGATCAGGCCAGTCTGCTTGCCGCTTTGCTGCGAGCGTCGGGTGTTGCGGTGCGCTACGAGCATGGCGTGGTGCGCGTGCCGCAGGCGGATCTGGCCCAGCAGTTGGGTGTCGAGCCTAGCGAAGTCGGTGCAGGCCTGGCCGCCGCTGGCCTTGCGCACGAACCGGTCGTGGCGGGTGGCAGAGTACGCGCCTACGACATCGAACACACCTGGCTCGCGGCGCGTATCCCGGTGGGTGTCTATCGCGGCAACGCCGCCAGCCAGGATGAACTGACCTGGCTGCCCCTGATGCCTGCGCTGAAGCCGGCTGAATTCGTTGCCCAGCCGTCGTTGCTGCAGCAGGCGCAGATCGATGCCAGTGGCTTTGTGCACGATTACTTGCAAGGCGCGGGCGTCGAGGCGCCGCTGACCGAGTTGCGCCAGGGTTTGATCGACTACTTCCTGCAACTCACACCGCCCACCGATCCCGACTTGCACCGCCCGATTCACCACAACGCGGCGGTGGCGCTGCAGGCCGCACCCTCTGGCACGCCCTATGTCGTGCAACGAGTATTCGCCGAGTCGGCGCAACTTGATGATATGTTCCGTCAGCACCTGCGGATCGTCATCCGCGCGTCCAGCGACGGGGCGCCGCTGCTGCAGGTCGAGCTTCCTCTCAGCGCGCTGAATCGCAAGGAGATTGCGATCCAGTTCCAGGCCGCGGCGGTTGAAGATCAGGCCTTGATCAACGCCGCAGTGAGTCTGCATGACGTTCCGCTTTACCTCCTGCAACTGCGCCCCGTGCTACTGGTAGACGGCCGCCCGGTTGAAGTCGGCGAGGGTACGATTTGGGCTGGCGAGTCGGTGGAGTTCGCAGTGGAGTCGCTGATCGGCGATACCCCGCTCGCGTCTGCTCAGCAGACGCTGCTGGCCGGCGGAGTGGCAGCATTGCGCGTCGATGCGCAAAACGATGCTGCGGTCTTGGTTGATCCCGAGCAAGCCCTGCCGGCAGATGCCGCAGGTCAGGCTTCGCGCGTGCTTAACCAGTTTCTTGCGCGATATCTGAGCGAATGGAATGCGGCAGACCAGGACCTGGCCGACTTCACCGCCACACGCATCATTCGGCCACTTCCCAGCCTGGCCCTGGCGATTCCGCAGTACGAGATCGAGCGCAGCCTCGACTTACCGCAGCGCTTCCACTTCCACGGCGTGGCCCTCGATGCCATGGCCCGGCCCCAGGTGCCGGTCGCCCTGGCTTTGGGCGCCAACCCGCAGGACTTCATTCGGCTTTCTGCTTTGCAAGGTAGCGCGCTCGAACACCAGGTGTTCGAGTCGCAATGGGGCGTGGAAAGCATCTCGGCTGACAAGGGCCTGCGCCTCTCCGCCGAACAGGGCGTTTCACTGATCGAGCTGCGCGGCGCCGCCGATCTCGCCGCCCTTGCCGCGCATCCACAGTCGGTACGTGACGCCATCGAACCCTGGCTGCGCCGCGGTTACCAGGTGAAGGCACCCGCGATTCCGCTCTCACTGCAGTCCTGGCGCGGCTCGGTCTGGATAGTGGAAGCACCCGACGCAGAAGGATTCGGCTACTTCATCAGCGGAGGCTACGCCGGTGGTGTGACCATCACACCGCCAAGCTTGTGGCTATTTAGCGAATTGGCGGCGTTGATCGCTGAGCCTTATGCGCCGCTGCCCAATCAGGATCCTTTGGCTGCGGCGATAGTACAGATTGATCGGGGTTCCAGCGTGCAGTTTGGAACGGTCGGCCAACGCCTTCCGGCCGATCTGGCGGCCAGAGTGCTGGATCGGCATGGGCGGCCGGTAGAAGGGGCTGCCGTTACTTTTTCACGTTTGGAGGGCAGTCTGCGCCTCGGGGAAACACCATCAGCAGATGCCAGTGCTGCAGTCGCGTTGACAGACGCTCGCGGAATCGCCTACATGCCGGCTTGGCTTGCGGAAGCGACGAACGGGCTTGGCAACTACATTTTGCGCTCAGAACGCGAGTTCGCCGACCGCGCAAGCTACAGCAGGACGGGTGCCAGCGTAGTCGCCTATGACGGTGAAGTGAGTTCTGATGCGTCGTTCTACGCATACGGTTTCCCTGATGAGCCGGCTCAGTTCACCATGGGCCTTGGGTCGGACTATCTGTTCCTTTTCGACAACTCCGGCCAGATTCCGCCAACAGATTCAGACTCCTATCCGCATTCAATCTTTCTGCACACGTCGTTTGCGGGGCAGATCCCGGTGGCGCTGTATGCGTTGGACAGATTTGGCAACCCGGTCGCGAACGCATCCATTAAGGTTGAAGTGAGAGATCATCTCGCCGACTGCCCGGGCGCTGGCGGCGGTCGCGCCAGTCTGTTGATAGAGCCTTCCCAGTGCCCCATGCCTCGCTACTCGACCAGTGTCCCCGCATGCGCAAGCCCGACTGTCCAGGTGACCAGCAAGCACTGGGGGGCACTGGTTCATCTGGCCCCTAGATATTCGGCCCTAAGCCACCTTCGTCTTGTGGTTAGCATCGAGGATGGCCCCACCGCCACGTTCGGCCGGAACGGCTATGTAGGACGGAATGGTACCCATTGCAGTGCGCGATTGTCGGGATTGCTGCTGGCAACGCAGTGGGCAACCACCGTGCTGGGAGACGAGGCGCAGGGGAAGGGCTTCATTTATGCGAGGCAACTGGAGGAAGGGTGGTACGGTAACTACGCAGACGACTTCACCAAGATTGATGCCGTTCGTCCGGGTAGCCTATTCCCTGAGCCACGAAGAATTCAGATTGGCTATCTGCGAAGCGAGGGCGCTCATCTGGTAGAGGAGTCATGCACGTTCTTCGGACAGAGCACAGATCTCCGGATTTTCGAACTGGAGCACGGTGTCGCCGAATCCGTACGAAAATTGAGCTCATGCGTCTGGGAGTACGATCTTCGAGGCCAATCCCTCGGTGAGATCGAGGGAATGTTCGGATTCGTCGGATCGCAGCCAGGTGAGACTAGGGGAATGGCTGTGGTTTTTGAGTTACTCAAGAGCTGGGTCATCGACCTGATGCCTCCTGAACTCAGCCCGCAACCGCTGGCCCTCGATCCGCTGCAGTACACCACGAGCCCACTCAGGGCTGAGCTGCGGATTCAGCAGGCGAGTCAACACCTTCGGCCCTACACCGCCCATTCCGCCCAGTGGGAGACCAATGTCGATCCCCGCGATCGCTGTTTGCAACTGGGTGCCAGGGATCGGGCCTCTTGTTTGCTGTTCACCCGCCAACGACTCGATGCAGAGTCTCCAATCGAGATCCGTACGCGAATCAATGTGGGCACCAAGTTCGAAATGGTGTCCGAGCCTGCGACAGTAGAGCTGACGGGAAAGGCCCTGATAGGCCATCGCGTGCTGAACGCTGCTGAACAAACGCCAGAACTGGACAATTTTGTTCCGCAATCACGCTCTGAACCTGTTTACATGAGCTTCGAGGCTGACGTGGCAGCCGAACACGTCTGCGAACACGGTACGCGTTTGGCTGTCGCAATTGGAACTACGGCAGACCTATCGGTTTCGATCCACCAGATCGGAGACAGCAGCGCGGAGGTTCTCAGCTGGTTGCCGCAAGCTCGTCGAAACGCAGGAGTGCATACGCTCAACCTGCGGCCGATGCAGCTTCCCATGGGCGCGTACGAGTATACGGTTCGCGCACTGAGCGATGACGGCACCGTCGAACACTACACAGGAAAGTTCTTCAACCAGCTAACGCGACGCGACACCACGTCCTTGGCCCACAGCTTTGTCAAAGGGGTTGATTTGTTCGATGGGCATGCAGTCATCAGCCGAGAGGACTTGTCGCTCGGTGGCCGGGGGCCTGGGCTGAAGTTGTCGCGATCATACAGCAGTCACCAAGGAAACTTGCTGCAACTCCTTGGGAATGGTTGGTTCAGTGATTTGGAGTCTGAACTACAGGTTGATGGATGCGGCGTGCACACCGTGGTGGGTGGGGCGGGCCAGGGGCAACGATTCGTTGCCGACCACTACGACGAAGCGCAAGGCCGTACGATCTATCGCGCACTCGGAGGCTACCATGGCACGCTGCGCCAGCTGACTGCCGGCCAGTTTGAATTTGTATCACCGGACGGCACGGTGTACGCATACGGCGATAGCGATCGGCCCTTGCTCGGCTATCGACTGGTGAAGATCGAAGATCCCAACGGCAATCGAGTTGACTACCACTACGAGCAACTCGGTGGCGTATGGGTTGTGTCGCGAATAGGCGAAACAAGTGGTAGAGAGCTGCTGCTCCAGCATGAAGTCAGACTGATCAACCGAACCGGTGGGTCTGGCGCGATAGTTTCAAGCGTACGACGCCCCATGCTCACAAGACTGGTGATGCCGGAAGGCAGGGAGCGTCGATACAGCTACGACGGTTGGGGCAACTTGATCAAGGTCGAACTGGCATCCAGCGACGGCAGTGGAGTCACTGACATCGAACAATACGAGTATGAGGACTTTGGCGGTTCTCAGTTGCTTGAGCCGGATGGCGATCGGCGCTTTGTGGTCTTTGGATTTCGGCTTACCGATGTGGTGCGACCGGTTGAGTCGACGCGCCAGGCTTATGAATACGAGGAGGCCTGGAACGCACTGGAGCCCGAGCCTGGTGAACTCATGCTGGTTCCCGAGCTGCGCGTGGTTCGCTTTGAGGAAGCCGATGAAGGCGACATCCGCTTCGCCTATCAAGGGCTGCGTGGGCGAGACCCTTTGCGGGTGGTAGTCAGAGATGCACGCTCGCACTCTACAACTTATCACTTGAATCGATACGGAGGCGTCGAGCAGGTTGTGGATCCGGCGGGTACGACGACCACAGTATGGAACCTCCTGCATCAGAAGCCGGCTCAAGTCACCGATGCCGAAGGCACGGTTGTTGCCTATGAGTATGATGATGCGGGCAACAAGATCAGCGAAGTTCGAAGTGAAGCAGGCAGGAGCTACTCTCGAACTTGGGAATTCGTTCCTGAGGCCGCCTTCAGGCAAGCAAACGGCGAATCGCTGCCCATTCGAAATCGACCGTTGCGCTATGTTGATCAACGTCAGATCGCTACCACCTACAGCTACGACCCGCGTGGCAACCTGCTCGGTGTCAGCCGCGGAGACTCCAGCGAGATCTACGTCGTCGCGAGCAACGGCGATCGTCGCTCATCCAGCAATGCGCTGCTGCATGAAACGTTGCATTCGTACGACGAGTACGGACATGAAGTTTCCCAGCGGGATGAGATCGGGCTTCGTTGGAAGGCTCGCTACAACGATCTGAGTGAGCAAGTTGAGCTGCAGGATGGGGCACTCAGGAAGACTACATTTGAGTACGACCTTCGTGGACGTCGCACTCTGGTGCGCTATCCGGGGACGGCCGATCAGTCGCAAGCCGGGTCTGATCAAGAATCGACACAGTACATCGACGCCCAGCGCCTGATCCGCCACACCGATCCCAACGGTATCGTCCACGAAACCCGCTTCGACGAGATGGGGCGGGTCATCGAAGAGACGCAGGCGGTGGGCACGCAGGTTGAACGCGCCCGTCGTTTCACCTACGACAAGAACGGCAATCAGACCAGCAGTACCGATTGGCGCGGTAACCCTACTACCTATGTCTACGACGCAGCCAACCGTCTGGTCGAGAAGCTCGAGCCCTTGGGGCGCAAGACGGTCTACACGCACGACGCTCTCGGCCACGTGTTAACTGAATCGATTACCGATGAGAGCAACAGCGAAGCGCCGCCGCGCGTTGTTGAATACGAGTACGAGGCACCCAACTACTGGCGAACCAAGGTCGCGCGGGTAGCCGAAGGGCAGCGCTACGAATCGCGCTTCGAGTATGACAACAACGGCAATGTCACGCTGGAAGTCGATGCGGAGGGTAACCGCACTGAGCACAGCTACGATGACCGCGATCGTCGGGCGCAAACACGTGCCCCTGAGGGACGTGTGGTCGACTACGTTTACGATGCCGCCGATCAGAAGCGCTTCGAAACGCTGAGTTCAGCCGACGACCCTGAGTTCGTTCCGCAGCAGCGCGAGTGGCGCTATGATCCGCGCGGTCGCCTTGTGGCTAGCCTCGACGGCGAGGGCAATCAGACCAGTTTCGAGTTCGACGAAGCCAATAATCAGATCGGCCGAACGGATCCATCGGGTGGATACTGGACAACGGAGTACGATCGACGGGATAGAGTGATTGCGGAGCGGGGCCCTGAAGAAGGCCAGGAATCCAAGTACACCCTGGATTCAAACGGCAACCGTGTCCTGATTGCATCGCCCGACGGCCGCCAACTGAGCCAATCTTTCGACGCACTCAATCGCATCACTCTCATCGAAGACCAACTCGGTGTTGTCGGCCAAACTGCCTACGACGCCGATGATCACGTCACTTTGCAAGTCGATGCGCTCAATCGCGCCACCCACTCGCAGTGGGATGCGCTCGGCCGCGAGACTGAGCGTCGCCTACCGGCCACCGACGCCGGTCAGCGGGTGATGAACTGGAGCTACGATGCCATTGGCAACACGCTTACCGAAACCGATGCCGAGCGTCATGTCACCACACACGGCTACGACGCCTTCAACCGCCGCATCTCGACGACCGGGCCGCCGGTACCTGAGGCCAGCGAAGGGCATGAGCGTCGGTTCGCCTATGACGGCAACGACAATCTCACTGAGCAAACCGATGCACGCGGCATCGTCACCACCCTCAGCTACGATGGCTTGAAGCGTCGCAGCGAGGAGCGGGTAGCGCTGGATAGTGAACACTACAGCCAGCGCTGGCGCTATGACGTGGCCGGCAATGTGCTGGAAGCCGTGGACCGGGCCGGCGAGCGCACGCAGCAAAGCTACGATCGCAATAACCGACCACTTGTCACCCAGCGCCTATCGGCCGAGGGCGCCAGCTCGCGGCTGGAAGTCACCACCGAAACCCGCACCTACGACGCCGCCGGACGGTTGCTTACCTCAGCCGACGCACTGGGGCGCACCACCAGCTACACCTATGACCTGGCTGGCCGCCGTCTGTCCGAGCAGCGCCCGCTGGGCTATCACCGCCAATGGACCTACACGCCCTTCGATCAGGTGGAAACCGAAACCGATGCTGACGGCATCGAGCTGGCCTATCGCTACGATGTGCGCCAGCGCCGCATCGAGCAAGAGGATGCTCGCGGCCAAGTCACCGAGTACGGCTACGACGCGGTAGGCAATCGCACATCGACCACGCTGCCCGACGCAAGCCACCCCTGGGCATTCGAGTACGATGCGGCCAATCAACTGGCCGCCGTGATCAGCCCGAGCGGACACCGCACCGAATACAGCTACACGCGCGACGGCCTGCGCCGCCAGATTCGCGATGCCGAGCAGCACAACACCCAGTTCAGCTACGACGCCGAGCATCGGCTTAGCGGCCAGTCCTGGCCGGACGGCAAGGTCATCAGTTTCGAATACGATGGCAACGGCAATCGGGTTCAGCAGCACTTCGAGGGTCGGCAAGTCGATGTCGACTACGATGCGCTGAATCGACCGCTGAGCCGCCACTACACCGCCGGCAGCACCGACTTCACTGACAACGAGCAACCCACTGCTGTCAGCCTCGACTACGACGGCAATGGCCGCGTGTTGACTGAGCGTCAGTCGCGCGTCAGTGGCGCCACCGATCGCAGTCAACGGTGGGATGCCTTGGGCCGCTTGACCAGCGACAACGACCCCCTCGGTCTGCAATCCACCTGGAGTTACGACGCCGTCGGCAATCGCCTGAGGCGAGAAGACGTCGGTGGCATCACCGATTTCACGCCCGATACCCTGAATCGGGTGATTGCGGTGAACCCACGTCAAGGCCAGGCGCTCGGTCTTGACTACACGGCGGCCGGTCGCCTGAAGGAAATCAACGGTCCCCATGCCGAAAGCGAATACCGCTACGACGATCTTGGTCGACTCGACACCCTGATCCACCGACAAAGTGGCATGCAGGTCGCAAGCTATGTGTACACCTACGATGCCCGCGGCAACCGACTCACCGAAACCCTCAGCAGCGGCGGTACGACGCGACTCACCACCTACGTCTATGACGATGACGATCGCCTTACCGAGGTTCACACACCCGAGCAAGATACGGTCTACACCCTGGATGCGGTTGGCAATCGCAAGACCGAGCGCGTGACTGATGCCGGCACTCAGGTGCTGACGGCCAATATCAGCTACACCTACAACGACCGCGACCAGCTCACCGAGCGTCGCGACGCGGTCAGCGGCATCACCACCACCTACACCTACGACCCCTACGGCAACCTTGCCAGCGAAACCGAAGGCGGGCAGACCCGCGAGTTCCGCCACAACGTTGAAGATCGGCTCGCCACCCTCAGCCTGCAAGGCGCCCCCCCAGGCCAAACCACCCGCTATCGCTACGACGCCCGCGGCCTGCGCATCGAAAAGCGCGACGCCCTCAGCGCCACCCGCTTCGGCTACGACCAAGGCCAGCTCCGCCTTGAAACAAACGTTCTAGGCAACCCGCAACAAGTCTACGAATACGCCGCCGGCCATACGCTCAGCCAACGCTCTCATGTGGGCGGCCAGAGCATCCAGTTCCTCCACGACGCCCAACGATCACCCGTGCGGCTCATTAATGCCGATGGCAGCACTGCCGGCAGCACCCGATTTGATGCTTGGGGCGTGAGGCAGACCAGCACTGGGCTGCAGTCGAATGTTGGGTATACCGGCTATTACCACGACAGCGAAAGCGGCCTGAATTATGCGAAGGCGCGGTATCAGTTGCCGGGGGTGGGGCGGTTCCTGCAGGTGGATCCGTGGGAGGGGGATACGCAGCGGCCGATTACGCTGAACAAGTACCTGTATGCGAATGGGAATCCGCTGACGTTTGTTGATCCGGATGGGCGGCAGTCCATCGAGATTGACGTCACGTCTTGTGCGGAGGATGGCAGCTGTACGACAGCGCCAACGGCTGGGGGTGCGTTGCCGTTCTTGAGTCCGGCGCAGATGCGGACACCTGAACAAGCGAGTGCGTTGTTGGAAGCGCAAGCTCGCATGCGGCTGTTTGCCGGAGGCGATGCGAACGCGCCAATGGTCGCCCAGCCATTGCTGGCCAGCGGAGCGGGGCGCTTTAGACGCCCATACATCGAACACGGATCGTCTCCGCTGCTGTCATCAATGCAGTCCAGCGCTGATCTCGATCGGGCGTTGGATTTTGAACCCAACATTTCCTTGTATGGTCGGACGACGGAAGTTGCCGGAGAGCTTGCTTTTCATTCCTTGCCTCCTGTGGCTGTGGCGAGTGGCGTGCACACGATGGCCACCGCTGAAGGTGGATGGCAGTTTGCTGGTGGCGCGCTTGAAGCCGGCATGGGACTGCTTCCGATGGGCGTTGTGGCCCGCGCAGAGTACGTAACATGGCGAAGTGAACGCGCGGCTCTGCGTATCTCGCAGCAGAGCAAGCCGGTAGTTGTGATCGAGAGCACAGAAGGTGGTGCAGCAGTCCATGTGAAAAACGCAGGGGCACCTACGGTTGCCTCTACTAACGAAGGACCTGTCAAATTCCGCCCGCCACCGAACGCTACTCCCGAGGAAATCGCACAGGTCCGCGCATACTGTGAAGGCTGTAATACGGCACTCGCACAAGGAGAGCTTTCAACTACAGGACGTGTTTCAACCAAGGGCGCACTTCGCCAAGAGGCTTCGCGCGCTGCTGCCAGAGAACGGGCGCGTGCGGAAGCGGCGGGAGAGCCGTACCAAGGACATGCCGGGCACGTCCCAGATACGACATGGACTGGCAAGGCAGAGCCACCGAGTTGGGGAGATCTTAGCCCTCGGGTTAACACAAGTCTTGGTGGGCAGGCTGGGCAGTATCCGGTAGGCTACAAGCCAACAATCTTCGAGTTCATTGAAGATTTGGAGAGGTTACAGTGATTCGAGATTGGAGGCCGCTCATTGTCGAGATGATTCGGATCAAGCAAGCGACGTGTGAAGCGGACAAAGAGCGTCTGTGGGAGTACCACTGGCCACGCGTTGCAGCTTCGGAAGTTGCGCTTATCGAGGTAGAGAGACATCTGGGCTTTGAACTGGATCCGGGGTACAGAAATTTCTTGGCTGTAGCCGATGGCTGGCCGTCGTTTTTTCAGGGCGTGAACCTGTTCGGAACGCCCGAGTTGCTCGGTGGCCCTGCGATGCTTGCAGCGAATGAGATCCTCGATGCCGCTGAGCCATACCTGGAAGTTCAATGTGGTATTGGAAGACCGTCGGCGTTCCCGATCGCTGCTTCGGCGAGAGATAAAGATGTCTTTTTTATGCAGTTGCAGGGCAGTGCTCTGCAGCCGCCTTTGGTGTGGTGGGCTGGCGAAGAAGTTGATCGATTTGCATCGTTTTCCGATTTCTTTGCTTCGATGGTTGAGTACAACAAATTGGAACTGAAGGCTTTATCGCGGTAACTCGTAAGGCGGGTTTTAACCCGCCGTTTAGCTGCATCAGGCCGCCAGGGAATGTTTGATGGCGGCGCGGAAGGCAAGGTACTGCTGTCGGGCTGTTTCGATGAGGTCATCGAACTCTCTGGCAAATCGTGTGTATCGCGCCATTTCCTCGGGTATTCCACTGCCGCCACGGTCGATGTTGACCGCGCGTACGTCGGGTTGTTGTACCGCGCGTACGGCGGGTTGTTGTACCGCGCGTACGTCGGGTTGTTGTAGGGCGGGTTTTTAACCCGCCGTTTAGTCATTGACTATGGCCGTCGATCCACGGCCTGCTGCTCCGCCTTGGCGC
>NZ_JACYTR010000031.1 GCF_014841215.1 Pseudomarimonas arenosa | reverse complement strand
CGGCTTTCTCGAAGCCCTCAACGGACTCTTCCAAGCTGCCAAACGCCGGGCTCGCGGATTCTCTCGTTTCGACACGATCCGCACCGTCATCTTCTTGATCGCGGGCAAGCTCAACTTCCGAGCTGTTAACCCGCATGCTACCTAACTTACCCACTCAGAATTCAACAGAGCCTGAAATATCCGGGTTAGGCCTGTGCCGCCTCTTCCTTGAAGGCATCAACTGGGACGCGGTTGCAGAACACGTTCTTGTCATCGCAGCGAGTTCTTGGCAATTGATCAGCATCTGTACCCTCAAGCATGAGGGGGATGATCCGGCACGACCCTTCAGGCAAAGGCCGGCGACCGCGGGCCACGTGTGTCGAAGGTTAACCCGGAACCGGACCGCTCGATTGCCTGAGCCGCAGGGTGTGCGGCACACGCAACGAAGCGGGCGGCTCGCTATGGCGGAGCGAGGAGAGCAGGGCGATCGTTGCCAGGCGCCCCATTTCATCGGTGGGCTGATGAATCGTGGTCATCGATGGAAACACCTGTTCAGACATTGGGGTGTCGTCAAAGCCGCATACCGACAGGTCTTGAGGGATGCGCAGACCGCGCTGCAGAGCGACTTGAATGACACCCGCCGCCATGTCGTCGTTGGCGGCAAAGATTGCCGTTGGCGGCGTCGGCAGGTCCAGCAGTGTTCGCGCGGCTGCCACTCCCGACTCGAAGGAGAACTCGCCTGGTACGGCGAGTTCAGGGTCGACGGCGATACCGGCTTCTTCCAGGCCCCGTCGATAGCCTTGCAGGCGCCAGTCGCTGGCACCGTGGGCAGGGTGGCCGATGATGTGGGCAATCCGCCGGTGACCCAGCTGTACCAGATGGCGCACCATTTCCTGTGCCGCCAGTGGCTCGTCCATCGCCACGCAGATGCAGTCCTGCTGATTGCGCGGCGATATGCTGGCATAAGGGATGTCGAGCTGTTTCAAGCGCTCAAGCAAGGCCGGACTGTCGGTCAGCGGAGGGGTCAGGATGACGCCGTCTGGCTGCGACCGGGCGACCAGTGACTCGACGCCGCGCAGCAGGCGGTCATCCTCCAATTCTGCTGGGCACAGCAGCATGTTGTATTGCTGAGTTTCGCAGCCTGCCAACACGCCGGAGATAACCCCCATCATGTAGTTGGCCGAAGGGTTGTTGTATAGCAGGGCGATCAGGTAGGTGCGATTGCCGGCCAGGCTGCGGGCGAACATGTGTGGCGAATAGTTCAAGGCCTCGACCGCCTGCATCACGCGGTCGCGCGTCTGCTCGCGCACATTCGGCTCGCAATTCAGCACGCGAGAGACGGTCTTCATCGATACCCCAGCCGCCTCGGCGACGTCCTCAATCCGTACCCGCGGTGCCATGGCGCTCCCGTGCAAAGGCGGTGGTGTCCCTGGGGGCAAATTATTTCACAAACTCAGACTCGTGTGACAACGCTGTCATTTGACTCTGGCTTGGCGCAGAATGGAGCGCCAGTCAGGCTTGAACACCGCAACAGAGGGAGGCAGTGCATGGCGCAGTTCTCGGCAGCCGCACCCACGGGCATGGCCCAGGGGGCGGATCAAAGCAATGTCCGATCGCTGGTGATCGTGACCATTCTGTTCTTCATGTGGGGGATGCTCACCTCGCTGAATGACATTCTGATTCCACATCTAAAGAGCGTCTACACACTGAGTTACGTGCAGGCGATGCTGGTGCAGTTCTGCTTTTTTGGCGCCTATTTCGTCGTGTCGGTGCCGGCCGGTGGCCTGGTCAAACGGATCGGCTACCAGAGCGGCGCGGTTACCGGCCTGCTGATCGCCGCCAGCGGCTGTGGCATGTTCTACTTCGCCGCGACCAGTGGCTATGCGGTGTTCCTGCTGGCCTTCTTCGTGCTGGCTGCGGGCATCACCATCCTGCAGGTCGCCGCCAATCCGTTCGTTACCTTGCTGGGCAATCCAAGCACGGCATCGAGTCGACTGACACTGACGCAGGCCTTCAATTCCCTGGGAACCACGGTGGGGCCGCTGTTTGGCGGGCTGCTGATTCTAGGCGGCACCGCTGTTGTTACCCATGAACAACTCCAGCTGATGACTGAAGCCGAGCGCCTGACGCACCGTGCAGCTGAAGCCGCCGCCGTGCAGGGCCCTTATTTGCTGCTGGCCGGTACGCTGCTGATTCTGGCGCTGTTGTTTGCATTCGCCCGCCTGCCGAAAGTCGAACATGCCGCCGAATCGGCGCTGACCGCACCCACCGGCTCGATCTTCGCCCATCGAAACCTGCTGTTGGGTGCGATAGCGATCTTCCTCTATGTCGGCGGCGAAGTGTCGATCGGCAGCTTCCTGGTCAATTTCATTGAAGAGCCGCACATCGGTGCGATGCCGGCGGCGCAGGCGGCCACCTATGTCAGCTACTACTGGGGCTTGGCGATGGTCGGCCGCTTCATCGGCTTTGCGGTGATGCGCTATGCCTCGCCGGGTAAGATTCTGGCCTTCAATGCCAGTGGTGCCATCGCCCTGATCCTGCTCACCGTGCTCTCCGAAGGCAAGGTGGCGATGTGGGCGATCCTGTTTGTTGGCCTGTTCAACTCGATCATGTTTCCAACCATCTTCTCGATGGCCGTGCATGGCCTGGGCGTGCGCACCGGGCAGGGGTCGGGCGTGTTGTGCATGGCGATCGTCGGCGGCGCGATCGTGCCGTTTGCACAGGGCGCACTGGCGGACCGGTTCGGCGTGCAGATGTCGTTCTATCTGCCGATCGTCTGCTATGCCTTCATTCTCTATTTTGGCTACACCTACCGCCGTCTGTTCCTGAAAGACCCGGCGACCTGAGCATCCGGTGATGAGCAAGGTCTACCCAGGCTGGTGGTCGGCCGCTGCGGCGATGTTGGCAAGCTTGTGCGGCGCGCTCGCGGCGCAGGCCGGCGCTCGTCAGCAAGACACTGCGGGCCCGTCGAAGGTCGAGATTCGGCAAGTTGACGGGCGTTCTCGCCTTTGGGTCAACGGCGTGCCATTCCATGTTCAAGGCGCCGGGCTTGAGCACGGTGACGTCGGGGCGCTGGCCGCCCGGGGTGGAAACGCGTTTCGCACCTGGCGAGTCGACAACGGTCGCGAGCGCGGCGAGGCAGTTCTCGATCGCGCGCAACGAAACGGCCTGTTCGTGGCGATGGGAATCGACGTTGCACGTGAACGCCACGGATTCGACTACGATGACGCGAAGGCGGTGGCTCGGCAGAAGGCGCGGGTTCGACGCGAGGTTGAGCGACTGAAGCATCACCCGGCGCTGCTGCTGTGGCTGGTTGGCAACGAGCTCAACCTCGAAGCCACCAACCCGCGAGTATGGAACGCGGTCGACGAGATCGCTCAGATGATCCACGAGCTTGATCCGCATCATCCGGTGCTCACGCCATTGGCCGGTTTTGACGCAACGCTGATAGAGCAGCTGAAAACGCGGGCGCCGCATCTCGATGCGATCGCGGTGCAGTTGTATGGCGATATCGAAGCGATGCCGGATTCGCTGCGTCAGGCAGGCTGGACTGGGCCGTATCTCATCACCGAGTGGGGCACTACGGGGCATTGGGAAGTGCCGAAGACCGCGTGGGGCGCGCCGATTGAGCCCGATAGCTCGGTCAAGGCGGCCCTGCTGCGATCACGCTACATCCGCAATATTCTGGCCGATAGCCGAAATGGCTTGGGCTCGTTCGTATTCCTGTGGGGGCAGAAGCAGGAACGAACGCCGAGTTGGTACGGCCTCTTCACGCCGGATGGCGAGGCCACCGAGGCCGTGGACGTGATGCAGATGCTGTGGACCGGGGCGCCGGCCAGCAATCTCAGCCCAACGATTGCCGACCTGCGGGTCAACGGCGGAACGGCTGGCAACAGCGTTCGCCTGCGGTCGAGTGAGACCTATCCGGTCAGCGTGCGGGCGGTCGATCCGGAACGCGGCGACCTGACCTTCAAGTGGGAGTTGCGGCACGAAAGTCAGGCACGCTCGACCGGCGGCGATCGGGAAACTCAGCCTGCGCCGGTGCGCGGCGCAGTACGTGCCACAACGCCGGGTTCCGCCTCCTTGCGCGCACCGAAGCGTGGAGGGCCGTATCGGCTGTTCGTTTGGGTGGTCGACGGAAACCGGAACGCCGCTCACGCCAACATTCCGTTGTGGGTTGAATAGGTAGGGAGGGCTTTCTTGAGCAGAACCCTTCGGCGCCTTGCTGGCGCCGGTTTGGCTGTTTACCCAATTCTCCGATGTGCTGTGGATCGGTCTGTTGCTTTGCCTGTTGCTGCTGCTCGCCTATCGCGGCGGATGGAGCACGATGTTCAGGGGTACCTCGGCGGTGGTGAAGGCGGGTGTCCTGACGGTCGTGACTGCCGCGCTGCTCAGCCAGGTGTTCAACCTGTCGCAGTGGGCATCGCCGGTTCGGTGTGCCGGCAGCATTGCGGGCGATGGCGTGATCACCATGGCGTTCACCCTGTTCGCGCTGGGCGCGACCTTCCTGCTGATCTTGATCATTGGGGTGATCGTCTTGATCGTGCTGGCAATCATGCTGAAGCGCCAGCTGCTCGGTGAGCGAGCCTCGTCGGCAGGCGACTGAGATGACCGAATCCGGCGTGTGACGCCGCATTTTTGCGCGCTAGTGTCCTGTCGCAGAAATACGTTTCGCAAGGCGCGCGATCTTTTGCAAGATTGAGTCGGCGGTGGCGATCCACTGGAAAGGGGTTGCGTCAGCGTTGTATCGGGTTACGAAGAGCTCAATCTCACCATCCGCGCGCAATCGGCCCATCAGCGTTTCCCGCAACCAAGCCCGGAAAAGTATACGTCATTTATGAATGTAATTTATGCGACATTACACTAGGCGCTGGCAGCTGTCGTGTGCATCGCTACCGATTCGTCACGAATCGCCCAGCCTGCGGCGCCCAACAAGCCTGCTTGAGGATGCAGCACGGCAAGGGTCGGAACTCTGGCGAGTGATTCAGAAAAACGGCCCTTGGCCTCGAATGCAGTGCGAAAGTCTGGTTCGCACAGCTCTTCAAGCAGCTTTGGAACTAAGCCGCCCGTTAAGTACACGCCATCCCAGGCGCCGAGCGTCAGCACCAGATCGCCGGCAAACGCGCCGAACACTGAGCAGAACACCTGCACGGCGCGCGAAGCGAGGGCGTTGCCATCCCGTGACGCGAGGCGAATCTGTCGCGGCTCCTCAAGGCTGCCAGTTGGGCGGCCATGAAGCTGCGACAAGGCTTGGTAGATGTTCACGAGGCCGCTGCCGCTCAACAGTCGCTCATAGGACACTCGCCCAAAGCGCTCGGCGAGCAGGTCGCGAATGGCCACTTCTTCGGCGTTGGACGGGGCAAAGGCCGCATGCCCACCCTCTGTTACCAGCGGAAGGCTGACCCCGTGGCGACGCAGCAGCGCGCTCACGCCCAGTCCCGTGCCGGGCCCAAGCACGGCAAACGTGGCGTTGGGCTCACGCGTTGCCACGCCCGGCGGTTGACCCACCTGGGCAAGGTCCGAGGCTTGCATCCATTCCACGGCAAGGGCTTGGGCGCTGAAATCATTGATCAGCTGCACCGAGCGCAGGCTCAGGTCAGAGGCGAACGCGCGCCCATCGATGCGCCAGCGGTGATTGGTCATCTGCGCGATGTCGCCCTCGACGCGCCCGGCCACCGCAAGGACGGCCGTGCCAGGGCGCTCAGAAATGCCCAGTCCCGTTTCGGCGAAGTAAAACTCGGCGGCCTGCGACAGCGATTCGAAGTTGCCGATGGTGAGCTGACGAACGCTGTCGGCCAACAGCGGCGGCCTCGCGCCAGCCTGGGTCAACCCGAAGCGGACGTAGGTTCCGCCAATGTCTGCAACCAGGGCGAGAGGTGAGCGCATTCGAATGCACCTTCGATCGGGCCAAGTGGGAGCAGAGTAGGCCTGACAATTGACAACGCTGTCAATATGGGTGCAATAATCCACTCCGGCCGGTGCAACTGCACCGACCAGGTACGAATCCAACACGCTTGGGAGAGGGCACAATGCGGTTTTGGAACCAGTCGTGCGGCGCCAATGCATTGAATTCATTGGGATCGAACCGGGTACGTTCGGCCGCGCTGGTGGCTTGCACCGCATTCGTGGTTTGCACCGGCGCCCAGGCGGCCGATCAGGGGCCGCGCCCCGAGTCGACCGCCAATCCAGAGGCGTGGCCAGCATTGAAGTCGCCGATTGCGGCCGATGCGGCACTGGAAGCACGCATTGACTCGCTGCTGCAACGGATGTCCTTGGAAGACAAAGTGGGGCAGGTGGTGCAGGGCGACCTGGACAGCCTGAGCCCTGCTGATCTGCAGCTCTACCGGCTCGGTTCGGTGTTGGCCGGTGGCAACTCCGAGCCGGGCAAGCGTTACAACGCGTCGGCCAAAGAATGGCTGGATCTGGCCGATGCGCTGTACCAGGCGTCGGTGAACCGCAACGACGGCGGCCCGGTGATTCCGGTGCTGCTCGGAATCGATGCCGTGCATGGCCACAACAACGTGGTGGGCGCGACCCTGTTTCCGCATAACATCGGTCTTGGCGCGATCAATGACGCCGAGCTGGTTGGGAGAATCGCCGCAGCCACGGCCGAAGAGCTGCGCAGCACCGGATTCGAATGGACCTTTGCGCCGACCGTGACCGTGCCACGGGATGATCGCTGGGGCCGGACCTACGAGGGCTATTCCGAAGACGGCGCGTTGGTCGCGCGCTACGCCACAGCGGTAGTGCAGGGATTGCAGGGCAGCATCGGCGACGATGGGTTCCTGGATCAAAAACACGTCATTGCGTCGTCCAAGCACTTCATCGGCGATGGCGGCACGTTCGAAGGCCATGACAAGGGCGATACCCGCGTCAGCGAAGCGGAGCTGCGCGATATCCACGGCGCCGGCCACATCGCTGCGCTGCAGGCCGGCACTCAAACCGTGATGGCCTCGTTTTCCAGTTGGAACGGCCAGAAGATGCATGGCAACTACAGCCTGCTGACTGAGGTGCTGAAGCAGCGGCTGGGCTTCGATGGCTTCGTCGTGGGGGACTGGAACGGCCATGGAGAGGTCAAAGGCTGCAGCAATCAAAGCTGCGCTGCTTCGTTCAATGCAGGCGTTGACATGTTCATGGCGCCGGACAGCTGGCGCGACGTCTATGACAACACGCTTTCCCAGGTGCGTTCCGGGGCGATTGCGATAGCGCGGCTGGATGACGCCGTGCGGCGTATTCTGCGTGTTAAGTTGCGCCTCGGTCTGTTCGAGGCCGGGGCGCCCTCGTCGCGCGCGCTGGGCGGCAAGTTTGATTTGCTGGGCAGCGACAAGAACCGCGCGCTGGCTCGCGAGGCGGTTCGACGCTCGCTGGTGCTGTTGAAGAACAACGGCGGACTGCTGCCGGTGTCGCCAAGGCAGCGCGTGCTGGTCGCCGGTGACGGTGCTGACAACATCGGCAAGCAGTCCGGTGGTTGGACGCTGACCTGGCAAGGCACCGGCACCAAGACCGAAGATTTTCCGAATGCCGAGTCGATCTGGCAGGGCATTCGCTCCGCGGTCAAAGCGGCCGGCGGCGAGGCCGAGCTGTCGGTCGAGGGGCGCTACGAGCAACGCCCGGACGTCGCCGTGGTGGTGTTTGGCGAAGACCCCTATGCCGAGTTCATCGGCGATGTGCCGCATCTTGGTTATCAGCTCGATGCGCCAAAAGATCTGCAGTTGCTGCGGTCGCTGAAATCCGCGGGTATCCCGGTGGTGGCCGTGTTTCTCAGCGGCCGACCGATGTGGGTGAATCCGCATCTGAACGCGTCAAATGCGTTCGTGGCCGCCTGGCTGCCCGGTTCGGAAGGCGGCGGCATTGCCGATGTGCTGTTCTCCGACGGCGATGGAAAGCCACGTTATGCCTTCGAAGGCAGACTGCCGTTCTCCTGGCCGCGCAGCGCGGCGCAGTCGCCGCTCAATGCGGGTCAAGACGATTACGATCCGCTGTTCCCGCTGGGTTTCGGCCTGTCCTACGGGCAGACCGCGGACTTGCCTGAACTCAGCGAACTCCCAGGCGTCAGTGCTGCCGCCAGCCAGTCGGGCCTGTTCTTTGCGCGCGGTGCCGAGGCCGATGGATTGCGCTGGTGGCTGGCGAATTCGGAAGGCGAATCGTTGGCGGTGGCGCAGCTGCCCAGCCTCGATCTGGTCGCCGGAGTGCGCATGTTGGCGACGGATCACACCGCCCAGGAAGACGCTCGACGCTTTGTGTTTCGCTCGCAGGGCGGCAGCGCCGAACTTCGGTCCACGACGGCCATTGCCCTGTCAGCGCTCAGCAAGGAATCGCCATTTCTGGTGGTCACCCTGAAGGTGTCAGAGGCGCCGCAAGGTGCCCTGCGCGTGGGCATCGGTCAGCAAACTATCGATATCAGCGCCGAGCTGCGCGGCTTCAAGCCGAATGAGTGGCTAAGTATTGCGGTGCCCGTCCATTGCCCTGCAACGGCGCCGATCGTCGACGACGTCACCACCGTGTTTCACATTCAAAGCAGCGGCGCTACCGACCTGGCGCTGTCGCGTATCGCTCTCGGCGTCGGCGCTGACCGCGTCGTGAAGTGTCCGTCGGCGCCCTGAGTCATTGGCATGAACGGTCGAGTCTCAATCATGAGCCTTGTCGAGAGCGGTTTTTTTCAACCGCAGTTGACAACGCTGTCATCAAAGCGTGCAATGCCCCCACGCGGCGATCTTGGGTCAGGGGCTAAGTCTGCACAACCCGCATGCAGCACACGTACGCGAGGGGAGGAAATCGCATGAAGGCACGACAAACGCCACCGAAACGGCATCTGCTCACCGCAGCTCTGCTGTTTGCCATGGCACAGCCCGGCTGGGCGCAAGACCAGGCCGACAACAGCAAGTCCGATGACGAGGCCACCGAACTCGACGCGGTCGAGGTCAAGGGCATCCTCGGCAGTCTTGCGTCATCAATGAATCTGAAGCGCGATTCTCAGGGCGTGGTCGACGGCATCGTGGCTGAGGACATGGGCAAGTTCCCGGATACCAACCTCGCCGAATCGCTGCAGCGCATCAGCGGTGTGTCGATCGATCGCTCGATCGGTGAGGGTGCGCGGGTCACGGTGCGCGGTGTTGGGCCGGACTTCAACCTGGTGCTGTTGAACGGCCGGCAGATGCCGGCCTCCAGCATTCAGGAAACTGGCCCGTCCAATTCGCGTGCGTTCGATTTCGCCAACCTGGCCTCCGAGGCCATTGCCGAAATCGAGGTCTACAAGACCAGTCGCGCCAGCACACCGACCGGTGGCATTGGCGCCACGATCAATATCAAGACCGCCAAGCCGCTGGAGAACCCGGGCCTGCATGCCAACATCGGCCTGAAAGGCGTAATGGATACCTCGGTCGATAACCTGCCGGACGCCCTGCAAGGTGACACCTGGACGCCGGAAGTGTCGGGCATTTTCAGCAACACATTCGCCGACGGGCGCTTCGGTATTGCCGTAACCGGCAGCTACCAGGAGCGTGATCTTGGCTACAACCAGGCGGCTGTTCCGAACGGCTGGCGAGCCTTCCGCGGCGACGAGAACAATTGGGGCACCATTCCGCAGCCGGGCACTCCAGGTTCGGAGAACATCACCAACAGGCCGGGTCCCACCGACATCTACTCGGTGCCGCAGAACCTCGTGTATAGCGTCAACGGGCTGCAGCGCGAACGCACCAATGGTCAGTTGGTGCTGCAATACCAGCCGGTCGACAATGTGACCGCAACGCTCGACTACACCTACTCTGAGCTCAAGCTGGCGCAGCAGCGCAATGAGCTGTCGGTGTGGTTCAACTACGGGCCCTCGGCCAGTTCCTGGACCAATGGGCCGGTTGCAGCGCCCAATGTCTACTCCGAAATCATCGTGCCGGCCACCAGTGACCTGGCAATGGGGGGCGCCGATTTCGCCACCAGGAACGAGAACGACTCACTTGGATTCAACCTCGACTGGGACGTGACCGATCAGCTTAGCCTGGCGTTTGATGTTCACAAGTCGACCGCTGAGTCTGGCGCCGACAGCCCGTTCGGCAGCAATAGCGTGATCGGCACGGCCGGCTTCTTCCGCGGCACGACCACGGTCGATTTCACTCAGGACTTCCCGGTGCTGAGCGTGGATCTGCCGCCCGGTATGACCGCGATTGATCCGGCTGGCATGCTGGTCACCGGTTCCTCGTTCCGCAACAGCTATATGAAGGCGGAGGTGGAGCAGTATCAGACGCGCGGCACGTTCCAGTTCGAGGACTATTCGCGGCTCGACTTCGGCGTGTCGCTTACCGACGTCGACAATCGCTCGGCGTTCTCCAACGTGCAGCGGGACACCTGGGGGGGCGCCACCAATGCCGGCGATTACCCTGACAGCGTCTGGATTCCGGATTCGATCCGGCACTACTTCCGTAGCATGAACGGCAGTGGTAACCCCAACCTCTTCAACCAGTTCTTCACCTGGGATTTCCGTACGGTGCGTGATCTGGCGGCGCAGGCGGCCGGCGACGGTTCGCTGTATCTGGTCTCGCCGGACTTCACCACTGACCGCCGCGTCAACGAAGAGTCGAAGAGCGCCTATCTGCAGTGGAGCACCACCTGGGAAATGGCCATGCCGCTGGATATCGCGTTAGGCGTGCGCTACGAGGAGACCGACGTCACCTCGACCGCGCTGGTGCCGACGGCGACGTCGATTACCTGGGTGGCCAACAACGAGTTCTCAGTGCAATTTGCCGATCCGGACTTCACCACTCTGACCGGCAAGTATGATTACCTCCTGCCCAACCTCGACCTCGCGCTGCATCTCAATGACCAGATGCTGCTGCGCGGCAGCTATGGCGAGAGCATCGGACGTCCGGGCTGGGGTGATATCCAGGGCGGGCAGACCATCAACCAGTTGGTTCGCATCGACGGTGGCGGTGGCGCGCAGGGCAATCCTGGGCTCAAGCCGCTGGAGTCGCAGAACTTCGATCTCAGCTTTGAGTGGTACTACGCCGAGTCGAGCTATCTGGCGGTGGGTTACTTCCGCAAGAACATCGACAACTACATCGGTGTGACCACCATTGATGCCACGCCGTTCAACTTGAATACGCCGGCAGGTGGCGCCTACTTCAACGCCGCTGTTCAGTCCGGTTGCGCGACCAGCGACCTGACCTGCATTCGCAACTACATCTTCCTCAATTTCAACGGTCAGCCCGGCGTGACCCGCGGGCCGGATGATGCCAACGGCAACCAGACCGGCACGATTGTCGGTCAGCCAGGCGATCCGATTGCCAACTTCCGCATCACCGTGCCGGCCAATCAGCAGTCCGCGTCACTCGACGGCTGGGAGTTCAACATCCAGCACGCTTTCGGCGATTCGGGTTTTGGCGTCGCTGCCAATTACACCATCGTTGACTCGGGTTTGACCTACGACAACTACAGCCTGGGCGAGCAGTTTGCCCTGGAAGGCCTCAGCGACTCGGCCAACCTGGTGCTGTTCTATGACAAGGGACCGTGGCAGGCGCGTGCCGCCTACAACTGGCGCGATGAATTCCTGGCTGGCCGATTCGACGGCACCGGGCTGCCCAACCCAGTCTACGTGGAGGCCTACGGTCAGCTTGATATGAACGTCAGCTATCAGTGGAACGAAAAGCTCTCGCTGAGCCTCGAAGCGATAAACCTGACCGACGAAACGACGCGTTCGCACGGCCGGCATCCGAATCAGGTGCTGTACGCCACGCAGACCGGCCCGCGCTACATGCTGGGTTTGCGCTATCGGTTCCGTTGATCAAAGGGAAACAAGGTGCAGTGAGGGGCGACCGACGCGAAATGCGTGCCGGCGCCCCCAGCCAACAGAGCGTCGTGGGGCGGGTTACCATGGAAGGCAACCCGTCCTTTTTTTGACACCCGGCAGCGCCCGACGGCCGATTTGGGAATATGAGCGAGCAGCTTAGACAGGTTCTGATCTTAGGCGGTGGCTCGGCCGGTTGGTTGACAGCTGGACTGCTGGCGGCCGAGTTCAAGCGAAAGCGCGTTGCGGTCGAAGTCACCGTGCTGGAATCGCCTGACGTGCCGACCATAGGCGTCGGTGAGGGCACCTGGCCGACCATGCGCGATACCCTGCGCCGAATTGAGGTCAGCGAGTCCGACTTCATTCGCGAGTGCGATGCGGCATTCAAGCAGGGATCGAAATTCGTCGGCTGGGCCCGCGATGATGGCGCTGATGCCTACTATCATCCCTTCCTGTTGCCGCACGGTTTTGGCGATGCGCCGCTGGCTG
Source organism: Pseudomarimonas arenosa (assembly GCF_014841215.1). Classification (GTDB taxonomy): domain Bacteria; phylum Pseudomonadota; class Gammaproteobacteria; order Xanthomonadales; family Xanthomonadaceae; genus Pseudomarimonas; species Pseudomarimonas arenosa. The sequence continues at coordinate 38,291 of NZ_JACYTR010000031.1, read as the reverse complement.
CGGGCTGGCTGGCCGCAGCCGATGATCAGCCCTTCGCCGAACTTGTCTGTCCGCAGCCGCACATCTGTGAAGCCGGTCTCGCGCCCAAGCAGATCACCACACCCGAGTTCGCCGCCGTGGCGAATTACGCCTATCACCTGAATGCCGGCAAGCTGGGTGAGTTCCTGCGCCGACACTGTGTTGAGCGGCTTGGCGTGCGCCATCTGCGCGATCACATGCTGGAGATTCAATCGAAGGACAATGGCGATGTCGCTGCCTTGGTGACCCGCGAGCATGGCGCACTGGTGGCGGATCTTTTCATCGACTGCAGCGGCACGCGCTCACTGCTGCTGGGCCAGCATCTGGCTACGCCCTGGGTCGATGCATCGACGGTGCTGTTCAACGATCGAGCCATGGCGGTTCAAGCTGCGTACCCGACCCCAGAGGCGCCGATTCCGTGTCAGACGGTGTCCACCGCTCACGACAGCGGCTGGATCTGGGATATCGCATTGAGCAGTCGGCGCGGTATCGGCGTGGTCTACTCCAGTGCTCACTGCAGCGACGAGCAGGCCGAGATCGAGCTGCGCCGCTACGTGCAGCGGCAATTGCCCGACGCCGAGGTGTCGACGACCAATCGGATTGCCTTTGCGCCTGGCTACCGCCAGCGCGCCTTTGTCGGCAACTGTGTGGCCATCGGCCTGGCTGCCGGGTTTGTTGAACCGCTCGAGGCTTCGTCGCTGGTGCTGGTGGAGTTGGCGGCCACCGCCTTGGCGGAACAATGGCCGAACGATCGCAGCGAGATCGACATGCTGGCGCGGCGATTCAACGAGATGTTCAGTTATCGCTGGCAGCGGGTGATCGATTTTCTCAAGTTGCACTATCTGCTGTCCTCGCGCGCGGCCAGCCCATACTGGCGAGAGCACCGCGAGGCGGCTTCGGTGCCCGAATCCTTGGCCGAGCGAATGCGCTGGTGGCACCATCATGCGCCCTCGCGCTATGACCTCGGTCGAGTCGACGAAGTGTTTCCTTCGGCAAGCTATCAATATGTGCTGTACGGCATGGGCTTCCGCCCGTGTCTGCCGGACGCACCGGGAGGGGCTGTGGACTACTTCAAACAGAACGCCGCGCTCACCCGCCGATTGCTGGCCGGCCTCCCGCAACACCGCAGTCTGATCGAACAGATCAAGGCGCGCGGCCTGCCCACCGATTGAGGAAGTCATGACGCGAGCGGCACTGCTGAACAATATCGATCACCGCGATCTGCGGATCATCACCACCCGCAGCGCGGAGTATGGCGACGACATCAGTGTCGCGCTGACCTTTCCGGCCGAGTTTCGCAATTGTCAGGCGCACTATCCGATCGTGTTTCAGAAGACCGGCGACGCCGAGTTTCAGCCGGTGCTGCTGCTGGGGCTGCGGCCGGAAGAAAACCTGTTTCTCAAGCCGCACGGCTGGGATGCCCACTATCTGCCGCTGTCGGTCGAGCGTCAGCCGTTCATGATTGGCAGCAGCGGCGATCAGCTGGTCATGCATATCGATATTGATCATCCGCGTGTCTCCAAGCGCGAGGGAGAACCGCTATTCCGAGAGCACGGCGGTACCACCGAATACCTTGAGCGGATGAACTCGGTGCTATTGAGCCTGCATGAAGGGCTGCAGCATTCGAAGGACTTGTCCGCCGCACTGACCCGGCTGGAGCTGCTGGAGTCGTTCGTACTCGATGTGACCCTGGATGACGGTTCGGAAAATCGGCTGTCCGGTTACTACACGATCAACGAGGAGCGGCTACGGCAGCTTGCACCGCAAGCTGTCGCTGAGCTGCACGCACAGGGCTTGCTGGAGCCGGTCTACATGACGCTGGCCTCGCTATCGCAGTTCCGCGGCCTGATCGAGCGTCTGCGCCGACGCCTGCGCCGTGACTGAGCTGGCTGAGGTCATCAGGCGTCAGGCGAGGTCGGTGCGCGAGCTGAGCGGGCCGTGCGCAGACGCACTCGGAAATGAACTGCTGTTGGCGACCGAGCCGGCGGTGGTGCGCGGTTTGGTCGGCGACTGGCCGGCGGTGCAGGCCGCAGGGCAGTCTGCGGCCGCAGCCATCGATTACCTGCGCCGGTTTGATCGCGGCATGCAGGTGGTGGCGCAAGTGGCGCCGCCCGAGGCAGACGGTCGAATCTTCTATAACGCCGACTTCAGCGGGTTCAACTTTCAGCCACAGCGGGTGACGTTTGCTGCAGTGTTGGATCAGCTGCAGGCCTGGCTGGATCAATCGCCGACGCCGCTGCTGTATATGGGGTCGACCACCATCGATACCGCGCTGGCCGGCTTTCGTGTGCAAAACGATCTGGCGATTGATGGTCATACGCCGCTGGCAAGCATCTGGATCGGCAATCGCAGCCGAATCGCCGCGCATCAGGATCTGCCCGACAACATCGCCTGCGTGGTGGCGGGGCGTCGACGGGTCACCCTGTTTCCGCCCGATCAGCTGAAGAATCTGTACATCGGTCCGCTGGATTTCACGCCGGCCGGGCAGGCGATCAGTCTGGTCGACTTCGCTGCTCCCGATTTTGAGCGCTTCCCGCGCTTCGCTGAGGCGCTGCAGCAGGCGCAGGTGGCAGAGCTCGAGCCGGGCGATGCGCTGTTCATTCCCAGTCTGTGGTGGCATCACATCGAGGCCCTCGAGGCCTTCAATGTATTGGTGAACTACTGGTGGCGGAGCTCGCCGGCGTTTATGGATTCGCCGATGAACACCCTGATGCTGGCCTTGATGACGATGCGTGATCTGCCCGCCGAGCAGCGCCGGCACTGGCAGGAGATCTTCCGTCACTATGTGTTCGAGGCCAACGATGGCACCGCGGCGCATATTCCAGAACCGGCACGCCGAGTGCTCGGCCCGCTGGATGACAACATCGCGCGCGAACTGCGGGCGCGCCTACTGCAACGACTCAATCGCTGAGCCTGCTGATGAATCACACCACTGATACCTCCACCGAGGTCAAGCCCGTACGCCGAGTGGTGATCGCCGGCGGCGGCACCGCCGGCTGGATGGCCGCCGCGGCGATCTCCAAGACGCTGGGCAAGCGGCTCGAGATCACCCTGGTCGAATCGGAAGAAATCGGTACCGTTGGCGTGGGTGAGGCGACCATCCCGACCCTGGTCACCTTCCATCGCCTGATCGACCTCAACGAGCAAGCCTTCATGGCCGCGACCCAGGCCACGATCAAGCTCGGCATCCAATTCGAAAATTGGAAGGATGTCGGCCAGCACTACATCCATTCCTTCGGTACCACTGGCAAGGATCACTGGAGCGCCGGCTTCCAGCACTTCTGGTTGAAGGGCTGGGCGCGCGGTTTGGCCCGCGACTACGGCGATTACTGTCTGGAATTGCGCGCCGCAGAGGAAAGTCGCTTTGCTCATCTGCCGCGAACCGGTCTTAACTATGCCTTCCATCTCGATGCCGGCCTGTATGCGCGCTTCCTGCGCCAGTTCAGCGAGCACTATGGCACCAGGCGGGTCGAGGGCAAGATTCGCCAGGTACACACCGATCCGGCCAATGGCTTTATCAGCGCGCTGGAGCTGGAGAACGGCGAGTGCATCGAGGGCGATCTGTTTATCGACTGCACCGGCTTTCGCAGCCTGCTGCTGGGCCAGACCCTGGGTGTCGAGTTCGAGGACTGGTCGCACTGGCTGTTCAGCGACAGCGCGTTTGCGGTGCAGACCGGCTCGGTCAAGCCGGCGATCCCTTATACGCGCTCGATCGCCGGCGAGTCGGGCTGGCAGTGGCGTATCCCGCTGCAGCATCGGGTTGGCAATGGCCACGTCTTCGCCAGCCGTTTCATCGATGCCGAACAGGCCAAACAGCAGTTGCTGAGCACGCTGGAAGGCGAAGTACTGACCGAGCCGCGCTTGCTGCGTTTCACTCCGGGCCAGCGACGCAAGGTATGGGCCAAGAACTGCATTGCGCTGGGCCTAGCCAGCGGTTTTCTGGAGCCGCTGGAATCGACCAATATCCATCTGATCCAGCGCGGTATCACCCGCCTGATGCAGAGCTTCCCGGCGGTCATCAATCAGGTCGATATCGACGAGTACAACGCGCAGACCGAGTGGGAAATCACCCACATCCGCGACTTCATCATCCTGCACTACCACGTCACCAACCGTCGCGACACGCCGTTCTGGCGCGCCTGCGCCGAAATGTCGATCCCCGACTCGCTGCAGCATCGAATCGACCTGTTCAGAGAAACCGCACGGGTATTCCGGGTGCCGAATGAGCTGTTTGCAGAGAACTCCTGGATCCAGGTCATGCTCGGGCAGGGCATCGAGCCCCGAAGCTATCATCCGGTCGCCGATCTGATGGGCGACCAGGAGTTGAACGGCTTCCTGGAGGGCATTCGTGGCGGCGTCGAGCGGATGCTGCGGCAGCTGCCGCAGCACCATGCCTATCTGCAGAGCTATTGTCCGGCCAAGGCGATGTGATGGCGCGGAGCACTATGCCTGCCGATGCTGCTGGTGGCGATCTATGTCTACCGAGCCTAACCCGCAAAAGCGGTGGGCCACAGGCCCACCCTACGAGTTGATCGCGAACAACACTCAGTTCGAAGCAACGTAGGGTGGGCGTGTCGCCCACCATGAACGCCCTTGTATCGGAATTCGCGCCTTCGATGAGTCGGGCGCCGCGAAGCTGGGCTTCGGACCGATCAGCGCTGGCCTACTCGGAGCGAGATGCCTCGCCGCGATCCTTTTCATAGCGACGGCGGGTGGGAAACTCCGGTAACCAGGCCTCGCGCCGAATCGTCCATAACTCATAGCTTGGCTGCATCTGATCAATGCCGTCCAGGCTGCCGAGATTGACGTTGATCTCGTCGCCGCTGCGCGAGAACAGCGGTGAACCGCAGCGTGGGCAGAAGCAGCGACCCTGGTACTCACCGAATTCGCCCTCAATGCTCACGTTGGCTTCGGGAAACACCGCTGAGGCATGAAACAGAGCACCATGATGCTTTCGGCAGTCCAGGCAATGGCAGATGCCGACGCGACAGGGCTGGCCGGTGGCCGCGAGGCGCAGGGCGCCGCAGAGGCAGGTGGCGGTGAAAATAGACATGGTGACCCCATTGCACCGACCGGTGCGTTCGGAGCGCGTCCAGACGCGCCCTATAAGTTTCTGTGCCCGCAAACAACAACGCCCCGGCCAACACATAGGTTTGCCGGGGCGTTGGCACATCCGTGTCGTAGCAGGGAAACCTCCTGTTAGCCTGCCACCTCTTCCTTGAAAGCATCAACCGGGATGCAGCTGCAGAACACATTCTTGTCGCCGTAGACGTTGTCGACCCGGGCTACGGGCGACCAGTATTTCTGCAGTTTCAAGCTGGGCAGAGGGAAGGCGGCCAGTTCTCGGCTATACCCATGCTTCCACTGCTCGGCCATCACCATGGTGGCGGTATGGGGGGCATTCTTCAGCGGGTTGTCTTCGCGGTCGAGCTTGCCTTCTTCCACCGCGCGAATTTCGTCGCGGATCTGGATCATGGCGTCAATAAAGCGATCCAGCTCATGCAGCGATTCTGATTCGGTCGGCTCCACCATCAAGGTGCCGGCAACCGGGAAGCTCAGGGTCGGGGCGTGGAAGCCAAAATCGATCAGACGCTTGGCCACGTCTTCGGCGCTGATGCCGGTGCTGTCCTTCAGCGGCCGAAGGTCGAGGATGCACTCATGCGCGACGAGGCCATTGCGACCGGTGTACAGGGTGTCGTAGTGCTGAGCCAGACGTTTCGACACGTAGTTGGCATTCAGCAGGGCGATCTGCGTAGCGCGACGCAGACCAGCCGCGCCCATCAGGGTGATGTACATCCAGCTGATTGGCAGGATCGAGGCGCTGCCAAAGCTGGCCGCGCTGACCATACCGACCGTTCCCTCACCACCCAGCGTCTTGGGCAGGTAGGGCGCGAGGTGTGCCTTCACCGCGCAGGGGCCGACACCGGGGCCGCCGCCGCCGTGCGGAATGCAGAAGGTCTTGTGCAGATTCAGATGCGACACATCCGAACCCCACTTACCCGGTTTGGCGACGCCGACCAGGGCATTCATGTTGGCGCCGTCGGTGTACACCTGACCGCCGTGCTGATGCACGATCTCGCAGATCTTGACGATCTCTTCCTCGAACACGCCATGGGTCGAGGGGTAGGTGATCATCAGCGCGGCGAGACGATCGGAATACTTCTCGGCCTTGGCCTGAATGTCTTCGACGTCGACATTGCCATTGGCATCGCATTTGGTCACCACCACGGTCATGCCGCACATCTGCGCGCTGGCCGGGTTGGTGCCGTGCGCCGATTCCGGAATCAGACAGATATCGCGCTCGGCCTGACCGTTGGCGCGGTGATAGGCGCGAATGGCCAGCAGGCCGGCGTATTCGCCCTGGGCGCCGGAGTTCGGCTGCAGGCTGACGGCGTCATAGCCGGTGCACTCGACCAGCATGGCCTCCAATTCATTGATCAGCTGCACATAGCCAGTCGTTTGATCGGCGGGCGCCAGCGGGTGAATCAGGCTGAACTCGGGCCAGGTGACCGGAATCATCTCAGCGGTGGCATTCAACTTCATGGTGCAGGAGCCGAGCGGGATCATGCTGCGGTCGAGCGCCAGATCCTTGTCCATCAGCGCGCGCAGATAACGCAGCATCTCGTGCTCGCTGTGATGGGTATTGAACACCGGGTGGCTGAGGAAATCCGACTCGCGCAGCAGAGCGGTCGGCAGGGCATCGCCCGCCTCGGCATCGGCGGCATCGACATCGAGATCGATATCGAACAACCAGGCCAGGGCGGTGAGGTTCTCACGGGTGGTGGTCTCGTCCAGGCTGATGCCGAGCGAGCTGCCATCGATATGACGCAAATTGATCTTGGCTGCCCGCGCCTTGGCATGAATGGCCTCGGCATCGATGCCGCACACGTGCAGGGTGTCGAAGAAATCCGTGCCGACGTCGATGCCCTTGGCGCGCAGCGCGTCGGCCAGGATCGAGGCCATCCGATGCACCCGGCGGGCGATCCGGATCAGGCCGTCGCGGCCGTGATACACCGCATAGAAGCTGGCCATCACCGCCAGCAGCACCTGGGCGGTACAGATGTTCGAGGTCGCCTTCTCGCGGCGGATATGCTGCTCGCGGGTTTGCAGTGTTAAGCGATAAGCCGGCTTGCCTTCGGCATCGATCGATACGCCGATCAGGCGACCCGGCATCGAGCGCTTGTAACTATCGCGGCAGGCCATGAAGGCTGCATGCGGGCCACCAAAGCCGAACGGCACGCCAAAGCGTTGACTGTTGCCGACCACGATGTCGGCGCCCCATTCGCCCGGTGCCTTGAGCAAGGTCAAGGCCAGAAGATCGGTGGCCACCGCGACCAGACCCTGCTTGGCGTGGATGGCCTCGGCCAGAGCGGCATAGTCGCGCGCCTCACCAAAGGTGTTGGGATACTGCAGCAGCACACCGAATACATCGGCCGAACCGGCCTCACGCTCGTCGCCAATGATCAGTTCGATACCCAGCGGCTCGGCGCGGGTCTTCAGGCATTCGATGGTCTGCGGGTGGCAGCCCGAGGACACGAAGAAGCGCATGGATTTTGACTTCGACGAGCGCAGCGCCAGGGTCATCGCTTCGGCGGCGGCGGTGCCTTCGTCCAGCAGGGAGGCATTGGCGATTTCCATGGCGGTGAGATCACGCACCATGGTCTGGAAGTTGATCAGCGCTTCCATCCGGCCCTGTGAGATCTCCGCCTGGTACGGCGTGTAGGCGGTGTACCAGCCCGGATTTTCCAGCACATTGCGCAAGATCACGTTCGGCGTGTGGGTGCCGTAGTAGCCCTGGCCGATGTACGACTTGAACACCTGGTTGCGTTGCGCAATGGCGCGGATCTTGGCCAGCGCCTCTTCCTCATTGATCGCCCCGGCCATGGCCAGCGGCTCGGTGCTCTTGATCGAGCGCGGCACGATGGCGTCGGTCATCGCCTCCAGCGACGGCTGGCCGATGGCCTCGAGCATATGGGCAATCTCGGCATCATTGGGGCCGATATGACGCTCGATAAAGGCGCCGTGGTGTTCCAGATCACGCAGGGCCAGATGACGCGGGGAGGTATTCGACATGGCAGGAGTGTCCGCTGACACGTGCGGGCCGCACGCGAGGCACCCCTCTGTCCTTTTGCCTGAGAGTTTGAAGTGCAGTGTCGCTGCACCCCGTGCCCCTTCGGCGCCGGCACCGGCCGGTCTCTCCAGAGTTGCTCGCGCGTGGCGGTACGGGGGCCTGAGCGATTACGGGTATTGCGCCTTCGGCAGCGCGGCTCGGCTTGAAACCGGCGCGCTTCTCCCACCACGAGCGTAGAGCGCGGCGATTATAGCTCAAGCCGCGCGCGCTCACTCCGCTGCTTCGGGTTGTGCCTCGGGCAGCATCTCCATCGCGGTCGGTGAGGTGCGCACCATCGGCATGAAATGGCCCGGATGCACCACCCGACTGTCGCGCAGCTGCAGGCGTCGGGCGATAAAGGCGCTGAGTAGCAGCAAGGCGGCGGCGGAGAAGTACATCAGGCTGGCCGGCCCCAGCGCCTTCATACTGGCCCCGGCCAGAATCGGGCCGAGGGTGGCGCCGGCCCCGTATAGCAGCAGTACCCGGCCGCTGCCGGCCAGCAAAGTCTCGGCCTCCAGCCGATCCATCAAATGCGCCACCGAAATCGGATACAGACTGAACACGAAACCGCCGTAGACGAATAGCAGACCAAAGCGCAGCTCGCCCACATCCTGCAATAGGCCGAGCAAGCCGGCGCTGAGCGCGCCGAGAAGGGCCACCGCCGCCAGCACCCGCCGCCGATCGGCGCGATCCGACCAGCGGCCCAGCGGCCACTGCAGCAAGGCGCCCGCCGCGATCGCCGTGATCATCCAGTACGCCACGCCGCCGCTGTCGAGGCCGATGCCAGAGGCGAACAGCGGCATCAGGCCCCAGAACGCGCCCATCACGATGCCGCTGACAAAGGCGCCGGCCGCCGCCGAAGGCGCATCGCGCCACAGTTGTGCCAGCGGCAGGGGGGCGGCGCCGGTGATCTCCGGTTGCGCGACCCGGGTCCAGGTCACCGGCATCAGGGCCAGGCAGGTCAACAAGGCCACCAGGGAAAACGGCACGAAACTGTCGATCGGCGCCAGCGGCAGCAATAGTTGGCCGATCCCGATCGCCACCAGGTTTACCACCATGTAGGCGGCGAATAGCCGACCGCGTTCCTGCATGCTGGCCTGAGCCCCGAGCCAGCTCTCGATGACGGCATACAGACAGACAAAGGCCACGCCGGTGATGATGCGCAACAGGCCCCAGGCCCAGGGATCGATCAGGATCGGATGCAGCAATACCGCCGCCGCGGCCGCGGCAGCACAGAAGGCAAAGCTTCGAATATGGCCGAGCCGTCGAATCAATGGCATCGACAGATAGGTGCCAAGCACGAAGCCGAAAAAGTAGCCCGACATGATCCAGCCCAGGGTGCCGGCGTCGAAGCCCGCCAGGTCACCGCGCAAGGCCAGCAAGGTGCCGAGCAAGCCAGCACCGCATACCAGCAAGCCCACACCCAACAACAAGGCCGATGCCGAGCCGACCAGCCTTAGCATCATGCTTCACTCAAAATCTGATTCATGGGAGACACTATACGCGGCCCGACCGAACGGGGCAGGGCGGTGGCCTGCTCCGTTGGTGCGAGGCGGCAGGGGCGTTCGATACCCTCAACCCACGTGCGTTGACGCATACGTTGCCAGTCTTGCGGCGGCGCAGCATTGCACGGCTATACTCAGCAATTCCGGTTCGCAGTGTGGCGTCACCGATGGGTGGCGAAACTGCGGCCTCATCAAGCTGAACATGGAGCTCCGCATGCATACGCAGGGATGGCTACAAGGGCTGACCGAACACGCCTCGCGCCTGGTCGACGAGCCACTACGCGAGACCATTGCCCGCGAGCCGGATCGAGTCGTCCGCGACACCATCGCGGCCGGCCCCTTAACCCTGTGTCTGGCGCGACAACGCCTGGATGCCGCGGCCTGGGACGCGCTGTATCGGCTGGCGCTGCGTACCGAGAGTCAAGCCGCCCTGCGTCATATGCTGGATGGCGCCGAGGTTAACCGCTCGGAAGGCCGCCCGGCCCTGCACACGGCGCTGCGTACCGACCTCGGCCGCGGTGCGGCGGCGGTGAATGGGTTCCGGCAAGCGGGCGAGGCGAGGCGTGAGATGGCGCGTCTGGCCGAACGGCTGTGGGCCGAGGGCGTCACCGATCTGGTCAACATCGGTATCGGCGGCTCGGATTTCGGCCCGCGGCTGGCTATCGATGCATTGGCCGCGGGTCAGGCAGCGAAACTGCGCATTCACTTCCTGAGTGCGCCCGATGGTCATACGGTTGAAGCCCTGTGTCGTCAGCTCGACCCGAACAGCACCGCCTTGCTGCTGGTATCGAAGAGCTTTTCCACCGAAGAAACCCTGCTCAATGGTCGGGTGATGGTCGACTGGTTGAGCGGCCGGGGGCCGGTGCTGGCGGCAACCTCCAAGGTCGACAAGGCGGCCGAGTACGGCGTGCAGCCGGATGCCATCCTGCCCATGTGGGATTGGGTCGGCGGCCGCTACTCGCTGTGGTCGGCGGTTGGCTTTTCGATCATGGCGGCTTACGGCGTCGAGGTATTTCAGCGCTTGCTGCAAGGCGCGGCTACGCTTGATCGCCATGCGCTCGAGGTTGAGCCCGCCCTTAACCTGCCGTTGCGCCACGCGCTGGTGCAGGTCTGGAATCGCAATGCGTTGGGTTATGACTCGCTGGCCGTATTGCCTTACGACCAGCGCCTGCGCTTGCTGCCGACCTACTTGCAGCAATTGATCATGGAGAGCCTGGGCAAGTCGGTCAGCGCCGACGGCAGCCGGCTGCTCGACGTGTCGACCGCGCCGGTGATCTGGGGCGGGCCCGGCACCGACTGTCAACACAGCTATTTCCAGGCCCTGCATCAGGGTACGGACACCGTGCCAACCGAGTTCATCGGCGTGTGTCAGCCGGCCCACGGCCATCGCGCCATGCATCAAAGCCTGTGGGCCAATTTGCTGGCGCAAAGTGAAGCCTTGGCCAATGGCGTGGCCAACGACGACAAGCATCGGCGCTATGTTGGCAACCGACCAAGCTCGGTGTTAATGCTTGATGAGTTGAGCCCGGAAGCATTGGGCAGTCTGATTGCGTTTTACGAGCATTCGGTGTTCCTGCAATCCGTGTTATGGGGCATCAATGCGTTTGACCAGTGGGGCGTAGAGCTCGGCAAGGTCACCGCCAAACGCATTGCGCCCGCCGTTGCCGATCCCACCGTCAGCGCCGACGATCCGGTCACCGCCAGCCTGCTCGGGCATCTGCATAGGAAAAATACCGAATAGGCTGCGGCTGGGCCGCAACAATGCGCGGTGGATATCGCCAGCGCGGTTCGGATCGGGCCTACCGGCGGAGGTGATGAAGCGCGGTGCGGTAAACCGCACCCTATGTTATCGAAGCGACCGGCTGGGGCCGGATAGGGTGCGGCTTGGCCGCGCCAACGGGCGGTTGATCTGGGCCGACCGCGTCACGCGGGGTTGCGATGCAACGCGGTGCGGTAAACCGCACCCTATTTGGCCAAAGGCGATTACACACCGACTTTGATCGAATTGGTTGCCGTCGAAACGAGTTTTCGCTTTGGCGCGGCCTGTTCGCGTTTGATCGCAGGATTGGCTGAACGCTTCCAAACCCGACAGAAAATTGCCGCGACCACCGCCACGGGTTGAGCCGTCCTATCAATGGGAACCTGATCCCGCCGCCAGAACACGCCCTCCCCACGACGTGATCTCGGAACAGCGATAGCAGGCAACTCCGCCTGCTGCGTCCGTAGCCCTAAGGCGGCAGCCAACCAAGAACGATGGGAGTCGATCATGAAGAAGTCTGTCCTGTTTTCCGCCCTAGTCGCCATTGCCCTGAGTCCAGCTGCGTTTGCTGGCAATGACAATCTGACCGTCGATGAACTGGTCAATATCACCGGAATGAAGCGCGATGCCGTGCTGCTGATGGTCGGACCGAAATCGAACAATATTCTGTACCGTACCGCCAATATCCGCACCGAGCGCCAATGGGAAGCCGCCGTAGAGAAGCACGGCTTGCTGGTGCAGCGGGTTCGTGACGTTACCGGTCAGGAAACGCTGGTTGTTCGCCGCGTCAGCGACGAGCAAGCAGACGACCAAGCCTAGCAGTCTGCTGAAACAAGTCTCAGCAGCCTGCTAGTGGCGCCAGCTTGATGGGACGCTGCGTGATCTGACTCGCGCGGCCTAGGCCGGGTGGACTGGGGGCTCAGGAAGAGCCTCCGGCCCTCGTTGCAGTCGAGCCAGCGCCCGCTTGATATGAGTACGCAAGACATCGTCCAGTGGCTGCGAGAGCCGGTCGCGAAGCGCTGTGATGACGCTCGGGTCCGCCGGGCCATTGCCGAGTGCAATGGCGATGTTGCGTTGCCAGCGCCGCCAGCCGATGCGGCGGGTCGCCGGGCCTGCAGTCTTAGCCAGGAATTTCGCTTCGTTCCAGGAGAAAAGCAGCAGCGCGAAGGCGTCTAACTGGTGGCGAATCCGAAAATCTCACAGGCCCACTGCGTTAATGGCGAAGGCAATCTTGAGTCGATCCTGGTTTCGATCAGGCGCGGCTCTCGCCCTTGCTCTTGTTGTCATCACCTGCGGTTTCACTTCTCAAAGTAGCTGCCGCCGGCTTCATCGGTTTCAAGGTTGTTCGAATCCGTCACTAAAGATGCTGTCGCCGAGTAAGCTTGCGAAAACATAGGCTGCTCCCTGGTCGATTCCATCGGGAGCAAACTGGTCGACTAAGAGCGCGCCAATCAGGGTCGTGTTGGCTTCCATGGCTACGGAGTAGCCAAACTGATCGTTGGCCTTGCTGTTGGCTGCAGTTAGTCTGGATTGCTGACTCCAGATCCCGTCGTTGCGAACAAACAGATAGGCCGAGCCTTGGTCGAGAGCCGGGGCGTCGTCGAGATATGCGCCGACCACCGCGCGGTTGCTGTGAATCGCGACTGCGATGCCGAAGGCATCGCTCGAAGTGCCGTCGGAAGCGACCAGCTTGGCTTGCTGTGTCCAGACGCCTGCGTCACGGGTGAATACATAGGCAGCGCCCTGCGCCGTGCCGAGCGCCCCGATCACCGCATCGTCTCCAGACAGAGCTACAGAAACTCCGAAGAAATCGTCGGTCGCGCCGTCGTCCGAGGTCAGCTTGATCGGCGCAGACCAAGAGCTGCCGGCGCCAGTGAAGACGTAGGCCGAACCCTGGTTGCTCGTTGCGCCGACATCATGCGCGTATGCGCCAGCCAGGGCGGTGTCGCCATTCAGGGCGACGGAAATTCCAAAGCGGTCGTCGGTTGCGCCATCGGGCGCGGTCAGCTTGGCCTGCTGCGTCCAGGCGGAACCCGAACGGGTGAATACGTAAGCCGACCCCTGATCGACGCCGACTACATCGTCACGATTCGCCCCGACTAGGGCGGTGTCGCCATCCATGGCCACCGCGATGCCGAAACGGTCGCCAGCGGCACCGTCTGCGGAAACGAGCTTTTGTTGCTGTTCCCAAGCGTTGGATTCGCGCACAAAGACGTAGGCCGAACCCTGACTTGCGTTGGCTCCAATCTGATCCAGGTAGGCTCCCACCAGGGCGGTATCGCCCGAGACGGCCACCGCATGTCCGAAACGGTCACCTGCGGCGCCATCCAAAGCAGAGAGTTTGTCCTCGAACACCCAGCTATCACCAACACGAGCGAATACGTAGGCCGCACCCCGATCCACATCCCCATTGATGTCATCAAATAGGGCGCCGATGATCGCTGTGTCGCTTGAGATCGCAACTGCATAGCCGAACCAGTCACCTTCGGTTCCGTCGCTGGCGGTGAGCTTTTTCTGCGCAGCCCAGTTGCCCGCGCTACGTTTGAAAACGTGTGCTGACCCCTGGTTAGCCACGGTCAAGATGTCGTCGAGCGGAACGCCGGCTAATGCAATGTCTCCGTCGAGATCGACGTCACGACCAAACAGGTCGCTGGGTGCCCCATCGATAGCACTAAGCTTGGTTTGCTGGGACCAGATGCCCACGCTGCGACTGAACACGTAGGCAGAACCCGAAGAGGCGCCCACCGCATTGTCGAGGTAGGCACCGACTACGGCCGTATCGACATCGATCGCAACTGAGCGCCCGAAGCGCGCACTTGCAAGCCCATCCGAAGCGGTGAGTCTTGCCTGTTGGGACCATGTTTCGATGTTGCGAACGAACACGTAGGCCGAGCCTTGTTCAGTGTTCGCACCAACATCGTCAAAATACGCCCCGATAAGTGCGGTGTCGTCGTCGAGTGCAACGCTGAAGCCAAAGCGGTCGCCGGTCTCGCCATCCGATGCAGACAGTTTCGCTTGCTGTGACCAGGCACCCACTTCCCGGGTGAACACATAGGTTGATCCGCTGCCGTCGTCGTGAGCGCCAACCAGAGCGGTGTCGCCGTCCACAGCAACAGCGCAGCCGAATCGGTCGTTCGACGAACCGTCGGCAGCGAAGAGCCTGGCCTGTTGCGTCCACACGCCGGAACTTCGAGTGAATATGTAGGCGGATCCTTGATCCTCGCCAGGTGCAACGTCGGCAAACTCTGCCCCTACAGCCACGGTATCACCGGCAATGGCAACATCCCTGCCAAAATTGGATCCTACCGTTGCATCGGAGGCGATGAGTTTGGATTGCTGAGTCCAGATCCCAGCACTGCGCACGAAAACGTAGGCTGCGCCCTGATCTACAAGCGAACCATCATCGAACGAGGCCCCAACAACGGCGGTATCGCCATCCAGTGCCACAGAGATTCCGAACAAGTCGTTCGCCGCGCCATCATTTGCAGTGAGCTTCGCTTCGACGGACCAGGTGTCGGCGTTGCGGGTAAACACGTAGACCGAACCCTGATTCGCGTTGGCTAGGATGTCGTCTCGGTAAGCGCCGATCAGTACCGTATCGCCTGAAATCGCGACTGACTCTCCGAATTGCTGCTCCGTCTGGCCCTCTCCGGCATCGCTGCTCGGCCGCAACATGGCCTGTTGGCCCAGGGTCTTGCCCACCGCTAGACGCAAGCTTGCCCACGACGCATCGCTTATTTCGGCAGGCTCGGTGGGCGACTCGGCGCGTTGGCCTAGCACTGCGGTAGGCAGCAATAAGCAACCGAGGACCATCGCCATAGCGCCAGAGCAAGTCTCGGCACGCGGGCCGAGCGAGTAACCGCTCTTGCACCTTTTCAGCGCTGCAGATTCGTCGGGCATGGACCTGCTCCCCGCTGCTGTCTGTCAGCTCATCATCATCCGCACCAAGCGTACTCCTACAGCCCAGGTCTCGCACCATTCAGTGTTGCCGAAACGTTCCGAGAGGGGCTGAGTTGCTCGCGGCCTTGCGCTGCCCGCGAGTGTCCCCAACCGTCGGCCGAACTGCGGCGGTCAAGTGCGCGAGTCGTCGCTTTGCCGGTATCGAGCCAGCGCCCGCTCGATATGAGTACGCAAGACATCGTCCAGTGGCTGCGAGAGCCGGTCGCGAAGCGCTGTGATGACGCTCGGGTCCGCCGGGCCATTGCCGAGTGCAATGGCGATGTTGCGTTGCCAGCGCCGCCAGCCGATTCGCCGAATGGCCGAGCCCTCGGTGTGGGCGAGAAATTCCGCCTCGCTCCAGGCAAACAGGGCCAGCAGGTCGGGGCGGTCAAGTTGATGTCGAACACGAAAATCTGACTCGGCGCTGATGCGCGCGAACTTGTTCCATGGACACACCAACTGGCAGTCATCGCAGCCATAGATGCGATTGCCCATGGCGTCAGCCAGTGCTGGGTCAATGATACCGTCGTACTCAATGGTTAAATAGGAAATGCAGCGCCGCGCATCGACTTGATAAGGCGCCACGATGGCAGCCGTCGGGCAGGCACTGAGACAGCGGGTGCAGGTGCCGCAATGATTGCTTGCGGGCTGATCGATCGGCAGCTCGAGAGTGGTGTAGATCTCGCCGAGGAAGAAATACGAGCCGCTTCGCTTGTCGATCAGGTTACTGTGCTTGCCGATCCAGCCGAGCCCGGCGTTGCGGGCCAGGGCCTTTTCCAGCACCGGCGCGGAATCGGTGAACACGCGGTAGCCAAAATCGCCGATCTGCCGTTGCAGCCAATCACATAGCGCCTGCATGCGCTGGCGCAGCACCTTGTGATAGTCGCGGCCAAGGGCATAGCGAGACACGTAGGCGCTCCGCGTATCGGCCATCACAGCCCAGGGGGCGGCCGCATCATCGGGCCAGTAATCCATCCGCAAGGAAATCACCCGCAGCGTGCCGGGTACCAACTCGTCGGGCCTGAAGCGCTTGCTGCCGTGACGCGCCATATAGTCCATCTCGCCATGGCGGCCTTGTTCCAGCCAATGCAGCAGATGCTGGGCGTCTTCGCCCAACTCGATGCCGGCCACGCCCAGGGCTTGAAAGCCCTGCCGTTGCGCTTCCTGCCGCAGCGCTTCGAGCAAGGCCGTCGCTTGCTCGGCACTCAAAGCTGAGGTGGATTGGGTGGACGTGCTCACAGTGATCTGAGGGTCTAGGTGGAAACGCTGGCTGCAGCCAATCTGCGGGTGACGTACTAAGATGTGGTCATGCAAGATCACCCACTTTACCGCAGCGACAGCGTTCGAGAACTTGATCGGTTGACGATAGCCTCGGGCGTCGCTGCGATTGAGCTGATGCGGCGTGCGGGCTGGGCTGCTTTCAACTGGTTGCAGCGACGTTATCCCGAAGCACGACGAATTTGTGTGTTGTGTGGCCCCGGCAACAATGGCGGCGATGGGTATGTGGTGGCACGTCTGGCCCGGGAAGCGGGGTTGGAGGTGCAGCTGGCCGCCCTGGCTGAGCCCAGATCGGATGAAGCGCGGGCGGTGGCGGCGGAATGGCAGCGGATCGGCGGTTCATCACGGTCTCGGTTGCCCGATGATCTGGATCGAGCTGACCTGATCGTTGATGCGCTGTTTGGCATTGGTATTCAAAGCGCCTTGCGCGAGCCGGCGGCCTCCTGGGTTCGCGCCGTGAACGACAGCGGTCGGCCGGTGCTGGCGCTCGACGTTCCGTCCGGCCTGGATGCCGATCGTGGCTGCGCCGTTGGGGCGGCCGTGCAGGCGGACAGCACGATCAGCTTTGTCGGGCGTAAGCAGGGACTGTACACCGGCCGCGGGCGTGCCTTGGCCGGAGAACGGCAGTTTGACGATCTCGGCGCAGGGTCCGCTGCGCAGTCAGGCATCAGCGCTTCGGCCATCGCGATCGATCGGCGCTCGCTGTCAGCCGCGCTGCCCAAGCGTGCCGACGATGCGCACAAAGGGGCTGCTGGCCACGTGCTGGCGCTGGGCGGCGATCTCGGAATGGGCGGTGCGATCCGGCTCGCGGCCGAGGCCGCGCTGCGCTGCGGTGCCGGGCTGGTCAGTGTCGCCACGCGTCCCGAACACGTGGGCGCGCTGCTGGCCGGGCGGCCTGAGTGCATGGCACATGCTGTTCCTGAGCATGAAGTTCCGCCGGCAGACCTGCTGGCGCGCGCCACGGTGTTGGCGATCGGGCCTGGGTTGGGTCGCGGCGGCTGGGGGCTTTCGATGCTGGAAGCGGGTCTGTCTGCTGGCAAGCCGAGCGTGCTGGATGCCGATGCGCTATGGCATGTTGCTCAGGGCGCACGGCCGCCGAAGCG
Organism: Pseudomarimonas arenosa; assembly: GCF_014841215.1. Lineage (GTDB taxonomy): Bacteria > Pseudomonadota > Gammaproteobacteria > Xanthomonadales > Xanthomonadaceae > Pseudomarimonas > Pseudomarimonas arenosa. Next base: position 20,579 of record NZ_JACYTR010000031.1, on the reverse strand, counting down.
TGCCGTCATCACTCCGCATCCCGGGGAGGCAGCACGGCTGCTGGAGTGCAGCGTGGAGGACATTCAGTCCGATCGATTCGCGGCCTTGCGCCTGCTGGCTGAGCGATTTCGCTGCGTGGTGCTGCTCAAGGGCAATGGCAGTCTGATTGCCGATGGCAGCACCCAGGACCCAACACCCAGTTATGTGGTGGACGCGGGTAATCCCGGACTTGCCGTGGGCGGTAGCGGTGATGTGCTGACGGGTGTGATTGCCGCTTTGCTGGCGCAAGGGTTGGCGCCGCTGCAAGCGGCCCGGATCGGGGCACTGCTGCACGCGACTGCCGGTGATGTGGCGGCCGAACAGGGTCAGCGTGGCCTGTTGCCCAGCGATCTGATGTCGCCGCTGCGCCAGTTGATCAACGCATGACGGCCGCGCCCGCCGCGGCCGTGAGCAGAGCGCTGGCGGATGCCGCTGCAACCGAGGCGGTCGCAGCTGCTCTGGCCAGCTGCCTGCAGATCGATGCCCGGCCAGTGGTTTGTTACCTGCACGGTGACCTCGGCGCGGGTAAGTCGACCTTTGCCCGGGCTCTGCTGCGTGCCTTGGGGGTGGAAGGGGCAATTCGCAGCCCGACCTACACCCTGGTCGAGCGCTACTTGACGGCCGTGGGTGAATGCCTGCATCTCGATCTTTACCGCGTGGCCGATCCGGAAGAGCTCGACTATTTTGGCCTGGACGAAAACGCCGATCGCGTATCGCTATGGCTGGTGGAATGGCCCGAGCGTGGCCATGGGCGATTGCCCGCCGCTGATCTGATTGTCCATCTGGCGCATGTCGAGAAGGGTCGGCAGATGCTGGTTGACATGCTCAGTGATCGGGGCCGGCAGCTCGGCGCAGCTTGGCTTTCCTAGGTTGATGCCATATCAATCAATGGCTTGAGCTCCTTGGTCGGGACCGTCGCTGTGCGGGGCGGGATGGCGTCGGTTGCAGTTCCTTCCTGAAGTGAGTTTGAGGATCTCGCTGCAGGCGTCGGATTTATAAGGAAATTTGCTTGCATTCCTTGGCGGGCTGCGGTTCAATCGCGGTATGAGCCGCCCCCTCCGCCGCATGCTGTCTGTTTTTGCAGGCCTGAGCTTGGCCGGTGCGTTGTCGGCTGCCGAGGTGTCGGCCGTGCGGGTGTGGGACGGCCCCGAAGTTACCCGCGCCGTTTTCGATCTTAGCGGGCCGGTGGAATACACCGTATTCACCCTGGACAACCCGAACCGACTGGTACTGGATCTGCAGGCATCCAAGCTGGGCCCGGCCTTCGAGCCGGAGTCCGACAAGGGCCTGGTCCAGGGGCTTCGCAGCGGCAAGCTGGAAAAAGACGGACTGCGCCTGGTGTTCGATCTGGGAGCCAAGGTCAAGCCGCGTACCTTTCTGCTCGACCCTGCCGAAGACAAGGGGCACCGTCTGGTGGTCGACATGCAGGCGGCCGACAAGCCGGCCGAGCCGGTGCGCACCATGGCCAGTCTGAGCATGACCAGCGCGCTGGATCGCAAGATCGTGGTCGCGGTTGACGCCGGACACGGTGGTGAAGATCCGGGCGCGAAGGGGCCAAGCGGCACCTGGGAGAAGAACATCACCTTGTCCGTGGCGCGTGAACTGGCCAAGCAGATCAATGCCGAGCCCGGTTTTGAAGCGTATCTGGTGCGGGACGGCGATTACTTCATACCGCTGGCCGATCGTTACAAGAAAGCGCGCAAGGCCCAGGCCGATCTGTTCATCTCGATTCATGCCGACGCCTTCCACAAGAGCACGGTGGCCGGTGCGTCGGTGTTTATGCTGTCGCAGCGTGGTGCATCGAGTGAGGCCGCGCGCTGGTTGGCCAGCAAGGAAAACCAGTCCGATCTGGTCGGCGGCGTGAGTCTTGAGGACAAGGACAATACCCTGGCTGCTGTCCTGCTTGACCTGGCGCAGAGCGCCACCCTGAAAGCCTCGTCGGATGTAGCAAACAGTGTGTTAAGTGGTCTGAAGCGCGTGGGCAAGACCCACAAGCCGCAGGTCGAGCAGGCCAACTTCGTCGTGCTGCGCTCGCCGGATGTGCCGTCGATCCTGGTCGAGACTGCTTTCATCAGCAATCCGACCGAAGAAAAGAAGCTCAACGACCCCAACTATCGGCGCAGGCTGGCCGGTGCCATCGTCGATGGCGTGCGCGACTATTTCCAGACCCAGCCACCGCCGGGCACCTGGCTGGCCGCCAATATCAGCGCTCGCCCTCGCGAGCACGTGGTGGCGCGCGGCGAAACCCTGAGCCAGATCGCCGTCCGGCATGGTGTCGGCCTCAGCGAGTTGCGCCAGGCGAATGGCATTCGTGGCGACCTGGTGCAAGTGGGTGCGCGTTTGCGCATTCCGGGAATGGGGCCGGGTTGAGTCGCTGAGATGCGGACTTTGGCCGGCCAGGGCCCGACCCGGCCGGCGTCGGGAGATCAAACGCCCGTTGGTGCCGCGCCCTATTCGGGGCTGCGTCGGGACATCAACCGCCCGTTGGTGCGGCGCTCGGAAAGCAAACCCGTAAGTGTTTGATTTCCGGCCTGTTGAGAATCAAGATGGATCCCGTCACTTTGGCGAGCTCAGTGCATCGCTTGCGACGGGATGACGGTGTTTCCAAATCCGAGTCTCACGCGTCGGATGCTTGCCCTCGCTGCGGCACCCCCACTCCACCGCCACCCGCGCTACACTCCGGCGCTTTCCCCCGAAGCCCTGCCGCGTGCCGATTCAGCAACTGCCCGATGTCCTGGTCAATCAGATCGCCGCAGGTGAGGTGATCGAGCGTCCGGCGTCGGTGGTCAAGGAACTGGTCGAGAACGCGCTCGATGCCGGCGCCACGCGCATCGATATCGATATCGAAGAGGGCGGGGCGCGGCTGATCCGTATTCGCGATGACGGCGGCGGCATTCCGCCGAATGAACTACCGCTGGCGCTGTCGCGCCATGCCACCAGCAAGATCGCCAACCTCGACGATCTGGAAGCGGTGGCCACCTTGGGATTTCGCGGCGAGGCCTTGCCTTCGATAGCCTCGGTGAGTCGCTTCGCTCTTACTTCCAGACCCAGCGATGCTGAACATGCGGTTCGACTGGAGGTCGATGGCGGCCGCATCGGTGCGCCGACGCCAGCGGCGCATCCGGCCGGGACCTCGGTGGAAGTGCGTGACTTGTTCTTCAACGTGCCGGCGCGACGACGCTTCCTGCGCGCCGAGCGCACCGAGTTCGGCCATATCGACGACTGGCTGCGTATGCTGTCGCTGGCCCGGCCGGAATGCCAGATCAAGTTACAGCACAACGGCAAGCAGGTGCGGCTGTATCGACCGGGGCTGGATGATGCCGGGCGCATGCGCCGTCTACTCGACGCCCTCGGCGACGGCTTTGCCAGCCAATGCCTGGCCATCGATCAGGAAGCCGCAGGGCTGCGCTTGTTCGGCTGGGTCGGTCTGCCCACCGCCTCGCGCTCGCAAGCCGATCAGCAGTACTTTTTCGTCAACGGTCGGGCGGTGCGCGATCGCGTGGTCAGTCATGCGGTGAAGCAAGCCTACGCTGACGTGCTGTTTCACGGTCGTCATCCAGCCTTCGTTCTGTTTCTGGAGATCGATCCGCGCCGGGTCGATGTCAATGTGCATCCGGCCAAACACGAAGTGCGGTTTCGTGATCAGCGCCTGGTGCACGATTTTCTTTACCGCACCTTGCATCAGGTGCTGGCCGAGACACGGGCCGGCGCGGCGGCGGCCCAGTCCCTGCCAGCTGAGTTCGCAACCCAGGATGCACACGATTCCGGATCGATCGTGGCGCGGCCCAACCACGGCTATGCGCCACACCAGCCGGCGATGCGCTTGCCGGTGGCCGAGACTCTTGCTGCCTACCGCAGCTTGTATTCCACGCCCGCCAGTCAAGCCGCAAGTTCAGCGCCGTCCGGCCTGCCGACGGCCGAGGCTGCCGAAGACATGCCGCCGTTGGGCTTCGCTCTGGCCCAGCTCAAGGGTATCTACGTATTGGCCGAAAATGCCCAGGGGCTGGTGCTGGTCGATATGCACGCCGCGCATGAGCGGATCAGCTATGAGCGTTTAAAGCAGGCGATGGACAGCGAAGGTATACGCAGCACGCCCTTGCTGGTGCCGATCAGCCTGGCGGTGAGCGAGCGCGAAGCCGAATTTGTCGAGCTGAACACGGAATCTCTGGCCGCACTCGGCTTTGCTATGCTGCGCAGCGGTCCACAGTCGATCAGCTTGCGCGAAGTGCCGGCGCTGCTGGAAGGTGTGGATGTGCGGCAATTGGCCTTGGATGTGGTAGCGGATCTGCTTGAACATGGCAGTACGCGCCGCATCGAAGAGCAGCGTAACGAGCTGTTGGCCACCATGGCCTGTCATGCCTCGGTGCGCGCCAATCGCAAGCTCAGCCTGGCCGAGATGAATGCCTTGCTGCGTGATATGGAGGCGACCGAACGATCTGCTCAGTGCAATCACGGTCGTCCTACCTGGACCCAACTCAGCTTGCAGGAACTTGACCGATTGTTCCTGCGCGGTCGATGACGACGCTCTGGATCGAGCGGCGCCTGTCTGTCGAGGAGATCTGAATGAAAGTGTGGGCTGTCTTGGTGCTTGGAGCGAGTGCGATGAGTGTGGGTTGTGCCGGACCTCAACCGCAGGAAAGCGAATACCGAGCCAGCATCAAGAAATGGCACGCCCAGCGTGCCGAACGCTTGATGCGTCCGGAAGGCTGGTTGTCTTTGGTGGGGCTGCACTGGATTGAACCAGGTCGCTGGACCCTGGGCTCCGATGAAGGCAGCGACATCGTGCTGGCCACCGGCCCGGGCAAGTTGGGGGTCATCGAGCGGCAGGGCGACGAGGTGTGGTTCAGCCCCTCGCCGGATGCAGGTATCAGCATCGACGGCGGCGCCGCAGCCGAACGTATTCTGCTGGCTGCAGATGTCAGCGGTGCCCCGACGGTGGTGCGCTTCAACGATGGCGCGGCCAGCTTCGTGCTGATCGAGCGCTCGGGCAAGCTGGGCCTGCGCGTTCGTGACGCCAATGCCCCGACTCGCACCGGCTTTATCGGTATCGACCACTTTCCGGTCGATTCGGGCTGGCGCTACGAGGCGAAGTTCACTCCGCATCCGCCCGGCAAAACCATTGAGATCGCTTCGGTGATCAATACCCTGGAGCCGATGGTGAACTCCGGGGTTATTGAATTCGAGCGCGAAGGTAAGCCGTATCGGCTCGAAGTGATCGACGAAGGCGATGGCGCCTTGTTTGTCATCTTTGCCGATCGAACCAATGGCAAGTCGACCTACGGTGCCGGGCGTTTCCTGTACGCCGAGTCGATCGATCCGGGGCATGTGGTGGTCGACTTCAACAAGGCCTACAACCCGCCCTGTGCGCTCAACAGCTATTCGACCTGCCCGCTGCCGCCGCCGGAAAATCGCCTGGACTTGGCAATCGACGCCGGCGAAAAGAACTATCTCGGGCCGCATTGAGCGACTCTCTGTCGCCAGCGGGGCATGACGCCGATCGGCGGGAAGTTTCAGCGACATGGAAGTGATACAAGAGGCGAAGTGAAGCGAGGTGAACTCGGCCATGGCCTTGGCGTATCGATCTGGACTACTGTTGCTGCTGCTGTGCCTGGCGCCCGCCGTTCATGCGCAGCAGACCTGGTACGTCGCCACCAACGGGGCTGACAGCCCGGGCCGCGGCAGCGAGGCCATGCCCTTCGCCACCATAACTTACGCCCTCGATCAGTCATCGGGCGGAGACGTGATCCTGGTCGAGCCGGGTGTCTACAACGGCAGAATTCGAATCCGCGGTCAGTTCACCCCGGACGTGACGATCAGGTCACGACAGCCGTATCGCGCCCAGCTTCGCCACAGTTCCACTGTGCTGACGATCTATGACGGCAGTGTCGGTGTGTCTGGCGTGGCGATCGAAGGTTTTGACATCGCCCATAGCGGTGCCGGAGCAGAGCCTCTGGTGGTGCAGATGCAAAGCGAGTCCACGCAAGTCACTGAGCGCATTACCCTGCGCGACAACATTCTGCATGACAGCTTCAACAACGACATTCTGAAGATCAACAACGGCGCGCGGCAGATTCGCATACTCGGGAACCTGTTCTACAACCAGACCGGTAGCGATGAGCATATCGACATCAATAGCGTCGAGGATGTGCTGGTTGAGGGCAATGTGTTCTTCAACGACTTCGCGGCATCGGGGCGGGTCAACGGCAACAACACATCGAGTTACATCGTGATCAAGGATTCCAATGCCGCTGGTGACGCCTATCTTGGGGCGCGCGACATACGCGTGCGGCGCAATGTCTTCCTCAATTGGCAAGGCTCCAGTGGCAGCAACTTTCTGCTCTGTGGCGAAGATGGCACGGCCAACTTCGAGGCTTTCGATCTGCTGATCGAGAACAACCTGATGCTGGGCAACGCGCCGAACACCATGCGTGCGGCGTTTGGTGCCAAGGGCTGCCGCGATGTGGTGTTTCGAAACAATACCGTGGTCGGGGATCTACCCTCGCTGGCTTTTGCCATGCGCCTGAATCGCGAGGGCAGCAATCCACAGCTGCAGAATATCCAGTTCTACAACAACATCTGGTCCGACCCTGGCGGCAGCATGGACGACTTCAGCGACACGCCGCCCGCCGATACCCAGAGTTTCACTCTCGATAACAACCTGTACTACAACGGCGGAAACGCGATACCGATGGATGGCAGCGAACTGGTCAACGTCGACGACGATAGCGCTGCGGTGCTCGGTGATCCCGAACTGCCCTTGCAGACCGGCCTGATCACGCCGGTGTGGAATGCGACCAGTCAGACGTTCGGCGGCGGCCACACCCGTATCGCCGATGCCTTCCAACATTTGGCTGCCAACTTCGGCCGACCAGCGCCAGGTGGAGCCGCGGTAGCGGCAGGCCGTGTCGATCAAACACCCGCAGACGATATCCTGGGCCTACCCCGAGGGGCAGGTCGTACCATTGGCGCTGCCGAACCGGCTAATGCCGATCGGGTTTTTTACAGCGGATTCGAGGGTTGAAGCGCCGCCCCTGGCGTTGCGGACGTTTTCTGGTGGCTGCCCGGTGCGGGTTTGCTTTGCAATTGCCCTGAGGAGTGGGTGGCACGCGTGATGAGCATTGGGTGTTCTGGTCGACTTGCCTTGTTGCTGGGGCTGGTCTTCGCTTTACACGGCGTACAGGCATCGGACTGCCGCTATCCTGCTGACTGGCCGACCTCTCTTAGCACTGAGTTGGCGCGTAAAGAGGGCGCGGTCGAGTCAATCATTGTGGATCAAATGCTGGCTTGCTTCGATCACCCGGATCCCTCCATTCGTGATCAATGGGTGTATGAGAGCCTCAGCCAGTTGCTGCGTGCTAGGCGTATCGCTTCGGTGGACATCGAGCGCGCGATCGCTCATCTGCAGCCGGTGCTGACGCGCGCTACAGATGAAGCCGGCTATGCCCAGCCGTTCGCAGCCCTGCTGCTGTCCGAGCTGGTGCGCGCCGATCGCCTGGATCCCGATCTCGATCCACGACGGCTGGCCGGGTTGGCACAGGATGCCTCACGTTACCTGCAGGGGGTGCGCGACTACCGTGCATTCGATCAGCAGCAGGGCTGGCGGCATGGTATTGCGCATGGCGCCGATTTGCTGCTGCAACTGGGAGTGCACCCGGCCGTGGATGCCGACCTGCAGCACGCGTTACTGCAGGCGCTGGGAAGCCAGGTTCGCAATCGCGAAATCGCCTATGCCTACGGCGAACCGGAGCGGTTGGCGCGAGTCGCGTTCTTCCTGCACCAGCGCAACGAGATCGATGACACGCAGTGGCGGCTGTGGCTGCAGACTATCGGCGAACCGGCCCCCATGAAGCGCTGGAGCGATGCATTCCAGCAGGAATCTACATTGCGCTTGCGTCACAACGTAATGGGCTTTTTCCATGCCCTCGGCTTTGCCGCGCGACAGGCTGAGGGCGATCGCGCGGCTGGCCTGCACGCTCTGTGCGATGCACAGCTGGCTCGGATCATGTCCGGCGCCGAGTAGGGTGAGGGAGCGACTTTCTCAGCCGTCGCAGCCGCCGCGAGGCGACTTGTCCAGCCGCGGTCTGCCGGCGTTGTTCATCACGATTGCCGAATGCGCGGTGTTGCCATTGCACAATCGAATGCTGAGATTGCTGCCGGTGCTCATGCCATTGGCCTTGTAGCGCACCCGCGGCCGATGGATGCTGGATACCAAACGCCAGCCCGGCGGCAGATCGGCGGCTTCCTGACTGATCACGGTCTCGTTGGCGTCGCGCTGCAAGTCGCCGTCGATATCGATGAAGACCAGCCATTGCTCGCTCCAGTCGCCGCCGTTGCGGCACTGCTGGGCATCCAGTGCACTGGGGCATACGACGGTAGTGGCGCGATGCACCACGGCCTGGGTACGGGCCATAGCGAGATGCGCCAGCAAGCGGTTGTTGAGACTCACCGCCTGCTGCCGATTCATGAAGTCGCGAAAGCCAGGTGCCACGCCGGCCAGCAGCACGCCGATCAAGGACAGGGTAACCATCAGTTCCACCAGGCTGAGACCACGCTGAGTGTGCATGTTGAACGTCCGTGAAAAGGTGCGTTCAGACTCGCAGTTCCGCGCTGGCACAAAAATCAGCGCGGGCCGCAATGTGGGGTAGGACTTTTTCCCGCCTTGGTTCAGACTTCGCAGAGTACGAGTAGTGATGAGTGGCACAATGGCGCTGCCGTTGCACATTGCCGACTCCCATCCCATGAATCGAATTGCCGAAGCCGCAGCCGCCCCGTTCCGTCTGGTATCCGAGTTCGCCCCCTCGGGAGATCAGCCGGCCGCGATCCAGGCGCTGGTGGGCAATTTCGAGGCTGGGCTGGCGCATCAGACCCTGCTGGGCGTCACCGGCTCGGGTAAGACCTTCACCATTGCCAACGTCGTGGCGCAAATACAGAAGCCGACCTTGATCCTGGCGCCGAACAAGACCCTGGCGGCGCAGCTGTACGGCGAATTCAAGGAGTTCTTCCCGTACAACGCGGTCGAGTACTTCGTCAGCTACTACGACTATTACCAGCCGGAAGCCTATGTGCCGGCCAGTGACACCTTCATTGAGAAGGATGCCTCGATCAATGACCACATCGAACAGATGCGGCTGTCGGCTACCAAGGCCCTGCTGGAGCGCCGCGATGCGCTGATCGTGGCGACGGTGTCGGCGATCTATGGACTGGGTGATCCGAACGAATATTTCCAGATGGTCTTGCATCTGGTCCGCGGGGAGCGCATCGATCAGCGCGAACTGATTCGGCGTCTTACCGAGCTGCAGTACAGTCGCAATGAGTTCGAGCTGCGGCGTAGCACGTTTCGCGTGCGCGGCGAGGTGATCGATGTGCATCCGGCGGAGAGTGAGTACGAGGGGCTGCGCATCGAGCTGTTCGACGGCGAGATCGAACAACTGACCTTGTTCGATCCGCTCACCGGCGAAGTGCGGCGCAAGGTGCAGCGCTACACCATCTATCCGAAGTCGCACTATGTGACCACCCGCCGCACCGTGCTGGAGGCGATCGACACCATCAAGGATGAACTGCGTGTTCGGCTGGAGCAGCTCTATGCTGAGAACAAGCTGGTGGAAGCCCAGCGCCTGCAGCAGCGCACTACTTTCGATCTGGAGATGATGCAGGAGATTGGCTATTGCCAGGGCATCGAAAATTACTCACGTCACTTGACCGGGCGCATGGCCGGAGAGCCGCCGCCCTGTCTGTTCGACTATTTGCCGCCCGATGCCCTGCTGGTGGTGGATGAGTCGCATGTGACCGTGCCGCAGCTCGGTGCCATGTACAAGGGCGATCGCTCACGCAAGCAGACCCTGGTCGACTTTGGCTTTCGTCTGCCCTCGGCGATGGACAACCGGCCGCTGAAGTTCGAGGAGTGGGAACTGCGTGCCCCGCGCACCGTGTTTGTCTCGGCCACGCCCGGCAAGTACGAAATGGGCAAGTCGGATGGGCCGACGGTGGAGCTGGTAGTTAGGCCGACCGGGCTGGTCGACCCGGAAGTTGAGATAAGACCCGTTGCAACCCAGGTTGACGACCTGATGTCCGAGGTCAGTCAGCGGGTAGCGCAGGGCGAGCGGGTGCTGGTGACCACCTTGACCAAGCGCATGGCAGAAAACCTCACCGACTATCTTGGTGATCACAAGATCAAGGTGCGCTACCTGCACTCCGATATTGAAACCGTCGAGCGGGTGGAGATCATTCGTGATCTGAGGCTGGGGGTGTTCGATGTATTGGTTGGAATCAACCTGCTGCGCGAAGGCCTGGACATGCCCGAGGTATCCCTGGTGGCGATATTGGATGCCGACAAGGAAGGCTTCTTGCGCTCCACTCAATCGCTGATTCAAACCATCGGGCGCGCAGCCCGCAATCTGAACGGCAAGGCCATCCTGTACGCTGACCGTGTGACCGACTCGATGCAGCGGGCGCTGGACGAAACCGGCCGCCGGCGCGACAAGCAGGTCGAGTACAACGCGAAGCACGGCATCACACCCAAGTCCATCGTCAAGAAAGTGATGGACGTGATGGAGGGCGCACGCGAATCGGCCGAGAAAGGGGCGGATGCGCGCAAACGACGCATTGCCGAAGCACGCAGCGACTACAGTGCCCTGTCACCGGATAAAGCACTGCAGAAAATCAGCAAGCTCGAACAGCAGATGTACCAGCATGCCCGTGATCTGGAGTTCGAAGAGGCAGCCCGGCTGCGCGACGAGATCCAGAAGATTCGCCAGCAGGCCTTGGTGGCGTAGGGCGGGTCTTGACCCGCCAAATGGGGATTCCCACTCCATAGCAGGCACCACCCGCGAACCAGTCCTGACGGATTGGGCAACCTTGGTGACGGTTGGCAGGTGCCCGCGGCGGGTCAAGACCCGCCCTACGTCTTGACTGTCGTTGAGCGATGAAGATTGAATGCAACGAAGCGCACGGCATAGCCTGCAAGTCCATCATCAACGGTGTAGAGTGCGCAGACCGCCGGCGGTTGGGCGGACCATCAATCGCGCACTGATGCTGCACTCGAGGCCGTGCCGCCGCGAACCTCATCGCTCGAAACTAAGGCAGCGAAATGAAAGCCCCGAGGGAGCAAACCCTGTCCGTTCGTTTCGGGTTTCTCGCACTGCTGCTGAGTTGGTCGATGCCAGCGCCAGCCTCTCAGGTCGTCAATCCGATTCCCGCCGAACTGGTGCGAGCGCTGTTGGGCTGCGCGATCGGCATCTGGGTCGGGGGGGGTGGAGGTGCTGTTCCACGCCAGTCGGCGGGCTCGCTTCTGGCGCTATGCGCTGGTGCTCAGCGGGCTGATCAGCGTGGCACTGGCGGGTGCGATGCTCGCCAATCCGACGGGTTTCGGCGGGCTCGCCAGCTGGCTCGCCCTGGTATGCGCCGTTGGCATGTATCTGCCGGCGGCGCACGCGCCGATCGCGCTGCCAAACTGGCAGCGTGGGCTGATCATCGCGCTGCTGGCGTTGCCGCTGTTCTATGCCTGGCGATTGCCGAAGCCGCACTTCGCGCTGCACATCGCCGCGCCTGCCATGCTGACTTGGGGCCTGATCGCCATGCTCGCGCCGGCCAGCCGCCCCGCGAACAGGCATTGGGTCGCAGCGCTTAGCTCCCGTTTGGCGGCACTGGCCCTGTGGCTCAAGAGTTGGGCCACTGCGCTGAAACGCGGTGCCCCATCGCTGACCACGGTGGGGAAACGCCTGCGAGTATCGCCAAGTCCATTGCTGCTGGTGATCATCACTTTCGCCGCCCTGCATATCGGCGCCTACGCGGTAATTGCCGGCGAATGGCAGCCCTTGGCGGGTGTGCTGTTGAGCCTGGCGACGCTGAACCCGCTTGCTGATGGGCCCCCGGCGGGTACTGGCGAGCCGGGCGCCGTCTATTGGCTGAGTTTCGGTCTGCTGCCCAGCGCCTTGGCGGCCGGGCTGATCGGATGGGTAGGGTTGCGCGTTTGGCCCAAACCCGCGCCATAACAGCGGAAGGCTGGGTCATTGTTCTCCCTCGGCAGCAGTGCTATAGTTCGCGCCCTTCACCGACCGGGTTTCGGCGGCGGAGCAGATTTTGGGCGGTTAGCTCAGCGGTAGAGCACTACCTTGACATGGTAGGGGTCACAGGTTCGATCCCTGTACCGCCCACCACCGACAAAGCGGCCAGGCAGCAATGTCTGGCCGTTTTTGTTTTGCGCCGTCGTTGTTGACAGCGGGCCGATGCTTGCTTAGCTTTTAAAGCTCCAGATCTAGCCAGAGGAAGCCGGCCGGTAAACGGCGGACCCGTGTGCGACATGAGCACCACAACCTACGCCCATAGCTGATCTGCGCCTTAGCGAAATCGAAAGGGCGCGCTGCGCCCTTTTTTGTTTTCCGCTGCCGGAATCCCCTCCGGTCTGCATCCACAGTTTGTAAGACACCGGCGCCGGGTGGCGCCGGTGGCAAGGAGTATTCCCATGGTCGCAATTACGCTCCCCGACGGCAGCAAACGCGAGTTCGAATCTGCCGTGACGGTGGCTGACGTGGCCGCCTCGATCGGTGCCGGTCTGGCCAAGGCCGCCCTGGCCGGCAAGGTCGATGGCAGGCTGGTCGACACCAGCCACTCGATCGATCAGGACGCCAGCCTGGAAATCGTCACCGACAAGCATCCCGATGCGCTGGAAATCCTGCGCCATTCGACCGCGCACTTGTTGGCCCAGGCGACGCAGCGTCTGTTCCCCGATACCCAGGTCACCATCGGTCCGGTGGTCGACAACGGCTTTTACTACGACTTTGCCCGCAAGCAGCCGTTCACGCCTGAGGATCTGGCCAAGATCGAAGACGAAATGGCCAAGATCGTCAAGGAGGACATCAAGGTCTCACGCTCACTGATGTCGCGCGACGAGGCAGTTAAGTTCTTCCTCGACAAGGGCGAGAAGTACAAGGCCGAGATCATCGAATCGATCCCGGCCAACGAAGATCTGTCGATGTACTCGCAGGGCGATTTCATTGATCTGTGCCGTGGCCCGCATGTGCCGAGCACCGGCAAGCTGCGCGCCTTCAAGCTGATGAAGGTGGCCGGCGCCTATTGGCGCGGCGATGCCAAGAACGAAATGCTGCAGCGCGTGTACGGCACGGCGTGGCTGAATGACAAAGAGCTGAAGGCCTACCTGCTGCAGCTGGAGGAAGCCGAGAAGCGCGATCACCGCAAGATCGGCAAGGCGATGGGTCTGTTCCATCAGCAGGAAGAGGCGCCGGGCATGATCTTTTGGCATCCCAAGGGCTGGTCGCTATGGCAGGTGGTCGAGCAGTACATGCGTGGCGTGTACAAGCAGAGCGGCTACCAGGAGGTGCGCGGGCCGCAGATCCTCGATGTGTCGCTGTGGAAGAAGTCCGGCCACTGGGACAACTATCAGAACAACATGTTCTTTACCGAATCGGAGAAGCGCGACTACGCGATCAAGCCGATGAACTGCCCAGGCCACGTGCAGATCTACAACGCCGGGCTGCACAGCTATCGCGACCTGCCGATTCGCTACGGCGAGTTTGGTGGTTGCCATCGCAATGAGCCATCCGGAGCACTGCACGGCATCATGCGCGTGCGCGCGTTCACCCAGGACGATGGCCACATCTTCTGCACCGAGGATCAGGTCGAGGCCGAGGTGACGGCGTTCCATGCGCAGGCCATGAAGGTCTACTCGGACTTCGGTTTCAAGGACATTGCCTTGAAGATCGCCCTGCGTCCGGAGCCGCGCCTGGGTGACGATGCGACCTGGGACAAGGCCGAAAATGCCCTGCGTGCCGCGCTGTCCTCGGCCGGTGTGGAATGGGAAGAGCTGCCCGGTGAGGGCGCGTTCTACGGCCCGAAGATCGAATACCACATGCGCGATTCGATCGGCCGCAGCTGGCAGGTCGGCACTATGCAGGTCGATTTCATGATGCCGCAGCGACTGGGTGCCGAGTATGTCGACGAACATTCCTCACGCCGCCATCCAGTGATGTTGCATCGGGCCATCGTCGGCTCGATGGAGCGCTTCATTGGTATTCTGATCGAGAATTTCGCCGGTCTGTTCCCGCTTTGGCTGGCGCCGATCCAGGTGGTGGTAGCGAATATCACCGACGCCCAGGCCGAGTACGTCAAAGAGGTCGAGAAAGCCCTTGCAAATCAAGGTTTCCGGGTACAGAGCGACTTGAGGAACGAAAAGATAGGCTATAAGATTCGCGAGCATACGCTGCAACGGGTGCCGTACCTGCTGGTGGTAGGAGACCGCGAGAAGGAAAACGGCCAGGTGGCAGTGCGCGCTCGCTCAGGGGAAGATCTCGGTAGTATGAGTGTGGCCGAGTTCGTTGAGCGGGTAGGTAAGGAACTTGCCCCGGGGGCCTGAGAATGCGCCCAGGGATCGAATTCACCAGGAAGAGGGTTGCCGAATTAGCAACGATAAACTGAATCGGAAAAACGAAGAGATCCGGGTCCCGCGCGTGCGCGTGATCGGCGACGACGGCGAAATGCTGGGCGTACTCTCTCGTGACGAAGCACTTCGCATGGCCGAAGACGCCGGGCTTGATCTGGTCGAGATCCAACCGAACGCCGATCCGCCGGTGTGTCGCGTCATGGATTTCGGTAAGTACCGCTTCGAAATGCAGAAAAAGGCCTCCGCGGCCAAGAAGAAGCAGAAGCAGGTCGAGATCAAGGAAGTGAAGTTCCGGCCGGTCACCGACGAAGGTGACTACCAGATCAAGCTGCGCAATATGCGCCGCTTCCTCGAGGAGGGCGACAAGATCAAGATCACCATTCGGTTCAAGGGGCGTGAAATGGCCCACACCGAACTGGGCATCCAGATGATCAATCGCCTGGAGGAAGATCTGAAAGACGAAGTCGTGATCGAATCACGGCCGCGCCTGGAAGGGCGGCAGATGGTCATGATGGTGGCCCCGAAGAAGAAATAGGGCGCGCGTCTTGGCGCGCCAACGGGCCTCCGGGTCCTGCGGGGTCGAAGTTGTTCAGGTTCGGCACAGCCCATTCACCAGCGGTGCGTCCAAGACGCACCCTATGAAAGTGGCGCGTGTTTCTAGTAGAATGCTGGCCCCCGGCCTTGCGGCTGGGGGTTGCTTTGCGGAGTGCCTTGCAATTAAGGCCTTCGATGATGGACCCGCCCAGGGGCAGCCCGGGCCTACAAGCCGATTCGAGCAGGAAGGAAAGTGCGGGCAACCGCCGCTCGGTTCAGTGACATAAACATTAATGAGTAGCAGTCATGCCCAAGATGAAGACCAATCGGGCGGCCGCCAAGCGCTTCCGGAAGACCGCTTCCGGCAAGTTCAAGTGCGGACACGCCTTCAAGAGCCACATCCTCACCAAGAAGGCCACCAAGCGTAAGCGCGGCCTGCGTG
This sequence comes from Pseudomarimonas arenosa, assembly GCF_014841215.1. Classification (GTDB taxonomy): domain Bacteria; phylum Pseudomonadota; class Gammaproteobacteria; order Xanthomonadales; family Xanthomonadaceae; genus Pseudomarimonas; species Pseudomarimonas arenosa. The sequence goes on along the minus strand of NZ_JACYTR010000031.1, from coordinate 5,189 downwards.
CCACCAACCACGTGCGCAAAGAAGACGCTGGTCGCGTCGCGCGCATGATGCCGTACGCATAAGGAGAGATGAACCATGGCTCGTGTTAAGCGTGGCGTTGTCGCCCGTCGTCGTCACAAGAAAATCCTCAGCCGTGCGAAGGGTTATTACAATGCCCGTCGCAAGGTGTTCCGCGTTGCCAAGCAGGCAGTAACCAAGGCTGATCAATACGCCTATATCGGCCGCAAGCAGCGCAAGCGTCAGTTCCGCGCCCTGTGGATTGTCCGCATCAATGCGGCGGCCCGTCAGTTCGGTCTGTCCTATTCGCGTCTGATGAATGGCCTGAAGAAGGCCGGTATCGAGCTCGACCGCAAGGCGCTGGCCGATATTGCGGTGCATGACATCAACGCGTTTGGTGCGATCGCCGAAAAAGCGAAAGGCGCACTCGCGGCTTGAAGTCGTGATGATTCGCGGTGTGCTTAACGCCGCGATCAATCTCCGCGAACCGCAAGGTTCGACCGATGGGGAAGGGCGCAGCTCTTCCCCATTTTGTTTTGTGCGGTTGAATTCTCGAATCACCGTAGCGAATGCTGCCCCTCTCCTCTCGCGGGAGAGGGTTGGGGAGAGGGGGTGTTAAGTTCGGTTCCCCCTTTCCCCCGACCCCTCCTCCGCCAGGGGGGAGGGGAAATTGATGCGGCGCTCGCCCTGCCTGGATTGAGACAAACTCCATGAGCGAACTGGATTCCCTGCAGCAACGTGCGCTGGCCGCGGTGGAAGCGGCTAACGGGCTCGACGCCCTCGACGCCGTGCGCGTTGGCATGCTTGGCAAGAGTGGCGAGATCACCGCCCAGCTAAAAACCCTGGGCAAGTTGCCGCCGGAAGAACGCAAGGCGCACGGCGAGGCGATCAATCGCGTCAAGGACGCGGTGGCCGAGGCCTTGTCCGCGCGCAAGCAGGCGCTGGAAAGCGCCGCCCTGGCCCAGCGCCTGGCCAGCGAGCGGATCGACATCACCCTGCCCGGACGCAATGCTCAGCGCGGCGCGGTGCATCCGATCACCCGTACGCTGGAGCGCATCACGGCGATTTTCTCTGGCCTGGGTTACCAGGTAGCCGATGGCCCGGAAATCGAAGACGACTGGCACAATTTCGAAGCGCTGAACTTTCCGCCGCACCACCCGGCGCGCGCCATGCATGACACCTTCTACACCGAGCAGGGGCATGTGCTACGCACCCACACCTCGCCGGTGCAGATTCGCGCCATGCTCGGCAAGCAGCCGCCGATCCGCATCATTGCCCCAGGCAAGGTGTATCGCTCGGACAGCGATCAAACCCATACCCCGATGTTCCATCAGGTGGAAGGCCTGTTAGTCGACGAAACCAGCAGTTTCGCCGACCTCAAAGGCACCCTGAAGCAGTTCGTCGACGCCTTCTTTGAGCGCGACTTTGAAATGCGCTTCCGCCCCAGCTACTTCCCGTTCACCGAACCCTCTGCCGAAGTCGATATCCGCTGGGATCGCGGCGACGGCAGCGAGCCCGGCTGGCTGGAAGTGCTCGGCTGCGGCATGGTCCATCCCAGGGTACTGCGCAACTGCGGCATCGACCCCGAACGCTACAGCGGCTTCGCCTTCGGCCTCGGTGTCGAACGCTTCGCCATGCTGCGCTACGGCGTCAATGATCTGCGTAGCTTCTTTGACAATGATCTGCGCTTCCTCAAGCAGTTTGCTTGAGGAAGCGTGTGATTGGTGATTCGTGATTGGTGATTCGTAAAGAGCCGCTGCGCTATCGCACGCTCAATGTCGCCGTCATTAATGAGGCGCATGCGCTGGTCACAGGTCACGAAAGCCCGCTTCTAACCAATCACAAATCACCAATCACAAACCACGGCTCTTAGTATGAAATTCCCCGAATCCTGGTTGCGCGAACACGTACAAGTCGAGGCCGACTCGGCTGCGTTGGCGGCGACGCTGACGGCGATTGGTCTGGAAGTTGAGGCCGCGGAAACGTTGGGTGGTGAGCTGCCTGGCGTGGTGGTAGCGGAAATTCTCAGTGCCGAGCGACATCCTGAGGCGGATCGCCTGCAGATCTGTCAGGTGTCGCTGGGTCAGGGCGAACCGGTGCAGATTGTGTGCGGTGCGCCGAATGCGCGCGCGGGACTGAAGGCGCCGTTGGCCACGGTGGGCAGCGAACTACCGGGCGGGATGAAGATCAAGCCGGCCAAGCTGCGCGGTGTCGAAAGTTTCGGCATGCTGTGTTCGGCCAAGGAGCTGGGCGTCGATGCCGACGCCAGCGGATTGATGGAACTGCCGGCCGACGCGCCGGTTGGGCAGCCTTTGTCGGCGTTCCTCGGCCTGCCGGACACCCAGCTTGAACTCAAACTTACGCCGAACCGCGCCGACTGCTTCTCGGTGCGTGGAATCGCTTTCGACGTCGCGGCGGCCCTAAATAGTCGAGTCAATCCGTTTGAGATTCCAGCAGTGCCGGCCACGCATGACAAGACCCTGCCGGTTACGCTGTCGGCGGGAGCTGATTGCCCGCGCTATTTCGGTCGCCTGATCGAAGGCGTTGACCCGAACGTGGAATCGCCGGTGTGGATGGCCGAGCGGCTGCGCCGCTGTGGGGTGCGGCCGATCAGCTTTCTGGTCGATGTTACCCAGTACGTGATGCTGGAAATCGGCCAGCCGATGCATGCCTTCGATGCCGACAAACTGCATGGGCCCATCGGCGTTCGCCGCGCGCGCGACGGCGAGAGTCTCAAACTTCTGGACGAACGTGAGGTTAAGGTTGATCCGCAATTCCTGTTGATCACCGACGCTGACCGCCCGGTCGCTTTGGGCGGCGTGATGGGCGGTTGGGATACTCGGGTTACCGACGCCACCACGCGTGTGTTCCTTGAGGCCGCGCATTTTGCTCCCGATAGCATCATCGGGCGAGCGCGCAAGCTCGGCATGCATACCGATGCGTCGCACCGCTTTGAACGCGGCGTTGATCCGACCCTGCCGGAGCAGGCGATTGAGCGCGCGACCCAGTTGATTGTGCAGATTGCCGGTGGCGCGCCGGGCCCGCTGACCCGCACCGAGCTCGGTGAGCATCTGCCCAAGCCGACTGAAGTCAGTCTGCGCAGAGATAGGCTGAAGCGCATTCTGGGGCTGAGCGTGGCGGATGAGGAGGTCACGCGTATCCTGCAGGCGCTGGGCATGTCGGCCGAAGTCACCTCGACGGGGTGGACGGTGATGTCACCGAGCCGACGCTTCGACATCGCGATCGAAGAGGACCTGATTGAAGAAGTCGCTCGCGTGCATGGCTACGACCGCATTCCGATGAGCGCGCCGACCGGCGAGGTGCCGCCCAGCCCGCACCCGGAGAACCGCATTCCGGTGGCGGCCTACCGACAACAGCTGGCGGCGCGGGATTACTTCGAAGCCGTTTGCTTTGCCTTCGTCGACGAAGACTTGCTCAGGACCTGGGGCATGCAGCAGCCGATGGTCAAGCTGGCCAATCCGCTGGCCTCGGACATGGGCATCATGCGCCCCAGTCTGCTGCCGGGTCTGGTAGAGGCGCTGAAGCGCAATCGCCACCGACAGCAGGACCGGGTGCGTCTATTCGAGCTGGGTCGGGTTTTTGCGCCGGATACGTCCGGCGCCGCCGGGGCCTTGACGCTGGAAACACCGCGCATCGCCGCCGTTGCGTGCGGCACGGCCCTGGCCGAGCAATGGAGCCAGAGCGATCGCGAAGTCGACTTCTATGATCTGAAGGGTGACGTCGAGTCTCTGCTGGCCCTGGCTGGGCAGGTGGGCGAGGTGGAATTCCGTGTCTCCTCCACCGCCTGGCTGCATCCGGGACGGTCCGCTGAGGTTTGGCGAGATGCTGCCTGTTTGGGCGTCGTCGGTCATCTGCATCCGCAACTGGTCAAAGCATTGGATCTCGATGACGAAGTGCTGGTGTTCGAGCTCGATCTTGAGCCTGCGCGTCAGCGTGCCTTGCCCTGGGCTGGCGACATTTCGAAGTTTCCCTCCGTGCGCCGCGATCTCGCGGTCGTGGTGAAGCAGGATCTCGACTGGGCCAGCCTTGAGACCTGTCTGCGCAACACCCTGGGGGGGCTGCTGAAAGACGTGTTCGTGTTCGATCAGTATCAGGGCAAGGGTCTAGAACCAGGATGCAAGAGCCTCGCTATGGGCTTGATTTTGCAGGACCAATCCCGCACTCTTGCTGAGCAGGATATTGAAAACGAAGTGGCTCGGGCGGTCGCCGCCTTGAGCGAACAGTGCGGGGCATCTCTCCGCTCGTAAGGCGCAGGGAGGCGATAGGGGGCGCGATGGCACTGACCAAGGCTGACATGGCCGATCGTTTGTTCGAGGATGTAGGCCTCAACAAGCGCGAAGCCAAAGAATTCGTCGACGCATTCTTCGATGCGTTGCGGGAGTCTCTGGAGCGTAATCAGCAGGTCAAGCTGTCGGGCTTTGGCAACTTCGACCTGCGCAAGAAGAATCAGCGTCCTGGCCGCAACCCCAAGACTGGCGAAGAGATTCCTATCTCTGCTCGTACCGTGGTCACCTTCCGTCCGGGGCAGAAGCTGAAGGAGCGCGTGGAAGCGTATGCTGGACCCGCGCAGTAACAGCGAGCTTCCGCCGATCCCGGCCAAGCGCTACTTCACCATCGGTGAGGTCAGCGAGCTGTGTGACGTGAAACCGCATGTGTTGCGCTACTGGGAGACCGAGTTTCCCAGCCTGAAGCCGGTCAAGCGGCGCGGCAATCGGCGCTACTACCAGCGCCACGATGTGCTCACCATCCGCCAGATCCGCTCCTTGCTGTATGACGAAGGCTTCACCATTACGGGTGCGCGTCAGCGTCTGGAAGGTGAGCAGGGCAAGGCCGATACCAGCATGACCCTGCAAGTGATCCGACAGGTTCGGATGGAACTGGAAGAAGTGCTGCAGCTGCTGAAGCGGTAGGCCGTCGGCGGCACCCTTCGACAAGCTCAGGGGCCGCCCTTCGACAAGCTCAGGGACCGCCCTTCGACAAGCTCAGGGACCGCCCTTCAATGCCCTGGCCCGGATATTTCATGAGGTCGCGCCGAAAGATCCGGCGATTTCCAAGCGGGGCGAGAGTTTCGACCGATGGTGTTGAGATAACAGAGTGTTGGCGATCTTTCGGCGCTGGCACGGCCCTCATTCGGCCGCTGCGCGGCTACGCAGGGCATTCGCCCTGAGGTC
>NZ_JACYTR010000030.1 GCF_014841215.1 Pseudomarimonas arenosa | reverse complement strand
CCGCTGGGCGAGCGTGCTCTTGCTCTTGCTCTTGCTCTTGCGAATCCCGAATCCCGAATCCCGAATCCCGAAACCCGAAACCCGAAACCCGAATCTCAGCCTCCTTCACCCAAGCCGCCACGCTCGGGCCATAATGTGCGGAAGTTCACACCGACTCGAGGCCTGGGTGCGCAACGGACTGTGGATCCTGCTCGCGGTGCTGGCGTTGCTCCCCGAGCTGCGGGCCGAGTCGCCGCGTGGCCAAGTCGTGCTGTACCCGCCGGGCGAATCCAGCCGCGATCCCCGCAGCCGCTACCCGGTACAGGTGCTCGAACTGGCCCTGCAGCGTGCTGGCCATTCCTTCATCGCCATGCCCAGCGAAGTTCATGCGCAGCAATCGCGCAACCTGCTGCTGCTGGCCGAACGCAAGGGAATCGATGTGTTATGGACGGTCACCTCGGAGCAGCGCGAGCGCGATCTGCGGCCGATCCGCATTCCGATTGATCGTGGACTGTTTGGCTGGCGCCTACTGCTGATTCGACAGGGCGATCAAGCGCGCTTTGATCGTATCGACAGTCTGCACGCGCTGGCCGGCTTGCGCGGCGGCCAGGGACACGACTGGCCAGACACGCCTGTTCTCGAATCAGCGGGTTTGAAGATTGAGACAGCGCCGCACTACGAGGGACTGTTTGCCATGCTCGCCCGCGGGCATATCGACTACTTTCCCCGCTCAGTCGCTGAAGTCTGGGCCGAACTGGCCCTGCGCCAAGACCAGTCGATGGCGCTGGAGAACACCCTGGTGTTGCACTATCCGTCGGCGCTGTATTTCTTTGTGCACCCTGACAACCAGCCACTGGCTGAAGCGATCGAGCGTGGTCTGCGCCAAGCGCTGGCCGACGGCAGCTTTCTGGCCTTGTTTCGCCAGCAATTCGGGTCTGCCATCGAGCGCGCCAGACTGACCGACCGGCGAATACTCTCCCTGGCCAATCCGCTGTTGCCGCAACGCACGCCCGTGGCTGAATCCGCGCTGTGGTTCCGCCCTGACGAGGGCAAACTATGAATCCTTCGGTCAGCCCGGTCAGCCAACCCATCGGACGCCGCCTGGCGCTCGCCAGCGTACTGATCGGACTTCTCTGCGCGTTGCTGATCACCGCCTTGCAGGTGCAGGCCCGCTACGCGCAGCAGCGCGCCGTGCTGATCAACCATTTGAGCGATATCGAGCAGGTCTATCTGGCCGGCCTGGAAGAGGCGCTATGGGCGGTGGACCTGGCGCGCGTCGAGACGCAACTGAAGGGCATCGGCGCCATCGAGGGCGTCGCCGAAGTGGTGCTGGAGACCCCGCACGGTGAGCGCATGCAAGTCGGCCAACTGCACGATCCACCGCTGGCCGAGCGCAGTTTTCCACTGCAACGCTCGCTGCTCGGCGGCAGCGAGCCAATCGCACTGGGCCATCTTTGGGTCAAACTCAGCGATCAGCGGCTGCGTGCCGGGCTGGTCGAGGAATCGATTCGTATCCTGCTCAGCGTCAGCATGGCCTTGCTCGCCAGTGCCGTTCTGCTGGCCTACCTGTTCCGCCGCTGGGTCACCCGCCATCTGCAGCAGATGGCCGACTACGCCGGGCGAATGCAGCTGGACAGCCTGGACCAGCCGCTGCGCCTGCAGCGCCGTGAGCGATCGGACGAACTGGGTTCGGTCGCCCAGGCGCTGAACCAGATGCGCGAGCGGATCGGCCAACTGCTGACCGTTGAGCGGCGTCAGGCGCGAGAGCTCGCTGAACACAAGGATCGACTGGAGGATCAAGTCGCTGAGCGAACCCGGGCTCTGCAGCTGCAATCGGAGCAACTGGCACGCCAGACCGATGAGCTGCGGGTGCAGAACCGCGATCTGGAGGCCTATGCCCACACCGTGGCGCACGACCTGAAGATTCCGCTGACCACGGTGGTTGGACTGGCCGGCCTGTTAAGTGAGATGCGTGACAGGTTGCCCGAGCAGCAGATCGGCGAGTCACTGCAGACCATCCACCGCACCTCACGCAAGATGGCCGAGATTATCGACGCCCTGCTGACCCTGGCCAGCCTGCGCAGCGATCGGCCAGTGCAACCGCAGGCCCTGGACAGCGGCAAGATCGTCAACGAATGCCTGAGCCGCCTGCAACCGATGATCGAACGCAGCGGCGCGAGCATATCCCAGCCTGAGAGCTGGCCAGTGGCGGTCGGTCGCGCCGACTGGGTCGAGGCGGTGTGGACCAACTACGTATCGAATGCCATCAAGTACGGTGGCAAGCCGCCGACCATTGAACTCGATGCTAAGCAGACCGCTGATGGCCGCGTGCGGTTCTGGGTCCGCGATCACGGCCCCGGAATCACCGGCGATGACTATGCCAAGTTATTTCAACCCTTCTCCCGCCTCAACCCCGACAGCGCCGAAGGCCATGGCATCGGCCTGTCCATCGTTGCCCGCATCCTGACCAGGCTCGGCGGCGACGCTGGTGCCGAACCCGCCGAGGGCGGCGGTTGCTTGTTCTGGTTTGAGTTGCCGGGTGAAGAGCCGGAATTTGGGATTCGGGATTCGAGATTCGCAAAAGCGGACTGAGGCAGTGTCGGCCTGCCACTCTGACCGAATGTTCAGTGCCGAGTACCTAAGGTCTGGCACACCGCTGGGCGAGCTTGCTCTTGCTCTTGCTCTTGCGAATCCCGAATCCCGAATCCCGAATCCCGAATCCCGAATCCCGAATCCCGAATCCCGAATCCCGAATCCCGAATCCCGAATCCCGAATCCCGAATCCCGAACCCCGAATCCCGGCTCTCAGCCAATCACGGCTCCTTATCTCCCTCGGCATTGCCGAACATGTACTTGCCGATCAGCTGTTCCAGCACCACCGCGCTCTGGGTGAACAGGATCTCATCGCCGTTGCCGAGCACGTCCAGTTCGCCGCCCGGGGTGATGCCGATATAGCGCTCGCCGAGCAGGCCGCTGGTATAGATGGCGGCGGAGGAGTCGGCCGGCAGTTCGCCGGAGCGCTCGGTCATACGTAGGGTGACCACAGCCTCGAACTTCTGAGCATCAAGTTCCACCTTGGCAACTTCACCGACCTTGACCCCGGCGATCTTCACCGGCGCCCGGGTCTTCAACTCACCGAGATTGGAGAACCGAGCGGTCAGCAGATAGCCGCCACCGCCGATGCGATCCTGCGAATTGGTCGAGGAAAATGCCAACACCAAGGCGCAGGCGAAGCCCATCAGGATAAAGGCACCGACACTCCATTCAACTTTGCTGTTCATTGTGACCTCCGGTCGGTGATTGGTGATTGGTGATTGGTGATTCGTTAGAGCGGACAGAGGCGGAGTTGAGTGCGCGCTTTGAACATTGGTTCAAGGCAGGGTGTCGAGCTCGCGCCATGGTCAGTTCGGCGAGCTCTGGCTGTTACGAATCACCAATCACCAATCACCGATCACGGCTCTTAATACAACGTTGCACTCAAAATGAAGTCCAGAAACAGCACCATCAGCGAGCCGTGGACGACGGAGCGGGTGGTGGCGACACTGGTGCCTTCGATGGTGGGTTCGGCGTGGTAGCCGACATGGGTGGCGATCAGCGAGCAGGCGAAGCCGAAGAAGCTGGCCTTGACCAGGCATTGGCCAAAGTCTTCCCACAGATCGACGCTGTTGCGCAGACTGCCCCAGAAGTAGCCGCCGTCGATGCCGAGTACGATCACGCTCTGTACGTAGCCGCCGAGAATGGCGAAGGCGCAGAACACCATGGTCAGCAGGGGCACGCTGATCACGCCGGCGATAAAGCGCGGCGCCACGACCTTGCCAACCGGGTCGATCGCCATCATCGACAGCGCCTTGATCTGGTCGGTGGCCTTCATCAGGCCGAGTTCGGCGGCCATCGCCGAACCGGCGCGGCCGCAGAACAGGATCGCCGCCAGCACCGGGCCGAGTTCGCGGAACAGCGACAGACCAAGCAGGGTGCCAAGCGCATTGCCGGCGCCAAAGGTCTCCAGGGTGCGGTAGCCCTGCAGGCTCATCACCAGACCGACAAAAGCGCCGCCAACGGCAACGATCGGCACCGACCGCGCGCCGACTGAATAGCATTGCCGCACGATGTCACCGAACTGGCCGCGGGTCAGGGTGATCGTGCCGAGAATGCGAAACAGGAACAGGCCAAAGCGACCCAGTGAAGCCAGTTGTTCAAGCATCCGCTGACTCCTTGCCGGCGCGCTTGTAGTCGAAGGTCAGCGGACCATCCGGCCGGCCTTCCATGAACTGCCGGATCAGTGGGTCGTCAACCGTATCCAGTTCACTCGGAGTGCCCTCGAAGGCAATGCCGTGATTGGCGATGATCGCCACCCGATCGCACATCTCCAGGGTTTCGCGCACATGGTGGGTGATCACCAGGGAGCTCATACCAAACTCATCGTTCAAGCGGCGGATCAGATCGAGGATCAAGCCGCAGGCGATCGGATCCAGCCCGGTCAGCGGTTCGTCGTACAGCATCAGCGGCGGGTCCAGCGCCAGGGCGCGGGCCAGGGCGACCCGGCGCGCCATGCCACCGGATAATTGTTGCGGCATCAGCTCACCGGCTTCCTCCAGCCCCACCGCCTTCAGTTTCGCCAACACCCGCTCGGTCAGCTCGTCGCGATCGAGGTCGGCGTGCACGCGCAACGGCAGGGCCACGTTCTCGAACACGCTGAGATCGGTCAGCAGGCCGTTGCCCTGCAGCAGCACGCCCATCCGTCGTCGCAGTGCATACAGCTCGCGGGTGCTGCGCAATGGCAGCTGTTTGCCCAGCACCTCGACCTTGCCGGCACTGGGGTTGAGATCGCCGGTGATCGCGTACAGCAGGGTCGACTTGCCGGCACCACTGGGACCGATCACGGCAGTGACACAGCCTTGCGGCAGACAGAAGTCGGCCTCGTCGATGATGGTGCGACTGCCGCGGGCCAGGCGGACGCCGGTAAATCGGATGGCGGCAGAGTCGGACATCATCACAGGGCTTGGAAGTCAGCGGCCGATTATCAGCGCAGGCCGCTGAATTTCCCAGCCCTGCGCTCGGCCACGTCAAGGTCGAGTTCACACCGGCCGACTCGCCAGCAAGGTCAAGGTTGGTTAGATTGATAGCCGCGGTGCGTGGCAGCGCGAATCCCAGGGCGACCGACGGCCTGGGCGTGCGCTCGCCGCTCAATGTGCCGCTTCGGCGACTCGACCCTTCTGGAGCGTGAGATGCAGGCCAGCGTCAACCGCAAACGATCCGAGTGCTACGAGCAGGGCTTTCTCACCCTGCAGGCGGCCGGTCGCCCGTGTGCCGTTCCGCTCGATGCGGTGATCGAAGTGCTGCGCCCGCTGCCAATCGATGCCCTGACCGATGTGCCTGCCTATCTGCTCGGCCTGTCGGTGTTGCGTGGACAGCCCGTCGCCGTGCTCGACCTACCGCGCCTGCTGGGGCAGCCGGGCGAGGCGATCGGGCGTTGGCTGCATCTGCGCGTCGGCCCGCGCCGTCTGGCGCTGGCGGTGCCCTCGGTGGGGCGCGTCGAGCACCTCGACCAGCTCGATTGGCAGCCGCTGCCAGCCCTGTTTGAAGGCGACGCCGCCCGCGTGGTGCAGCAGGTCGCGCAGCGCGATCAGCAGCTATACGTGCAACTCAATGTTATGCGACTGCTGCCCGATTCGCTGTGGCGAAGGCTCGAAAAGGGTGCCTCTGCTGAATGAAACCGACCCAGCACAACAGCACGCTGCGCAGCCTGGTCGACGACTTCTCGCAGCGCCTGGGCTTTCATGCCGAGGCCGGTGACCGCGATCGGCTGGCGCAGGCGGTCGCGGAACGTATGCAGGTGTTGGATATCAGAAAGCCGGAGGACTACCAGCAGCGACTGGCCAATCGTGACCTGGCGGCGGCCGAACTGCGCGCGGTGGCCGATGCGCTGATCATTGGCGAAACCTATTTCTTTCGCGGCGCCGACCATCTCGAGGTGTTGCGGCAAGCCTGGATGGACGAGCCGGCCGAACGGCGGTGGCGGGTGCTGTCGGCTGGTTGCTCCAGCGGCGAGGAACCCTATAGCCTGGCCATGATCGCCGATCAGCTGGGCATGGCCTCACGGGTGCGGATCGATGCCGTCGACGTCAATCCGCGCGCCTTGGAACGCGCCGCGGCCGGTCTGTACTCGCCCTGGTCCCTGCGTGACACCCCGGAGGCTGTGCGGCAGAAGTACTTTCGTCAGCAAGGTCGTCAGTTCGAGCTCGACGCTCACATCCGCGGGCGCGTGCAGTTCCAGGAATGTAACCTGCTGGATCCACAGCATGCACTGTGGCGGGCGCCAGCCTACGACGCGGTGTTCTGCCGCAATGTGCTGATCTATTTCTCGCCACAGGTGGTGGAGAGCGTGGTCCAGAAGCTGGCCGACCTGGTGGTGGAAGGCGGCTTTCTGTTTCTAGGCCACGCCGAGGCGCTGCAGGCCGGTTGTGCCGGCATCGAACTGGAGTCGACCGAGCGCACCGTGTTCTATCGCAAGCATGGCGGTTTCCGCCCGGAAGCGACCCAGCCCGATCTGAACACCCTGCTGGCCGGCGTGCAGGGCGAACTGCAGGTCGAGCTGCCCAGACCGGCGGCCAGCGCCGACTGGCAATGGGCACCCACCACCAGGGTGACGGCCAGCGAGACGACAGCACCACCAAGTACGCGCGACAACGAGGCCTCGGCAGCGGGCGAGGTTGAACATCTGCTGCGGCAGGAGAACTGGAGCGCCGCCGAGCAGCAGTTGCGCGCCGCCGGCTCATCCGACCGCCGCAGCCAGGTGCTGCTGGCGCAGCTGTGCTTCGTCAACAATCGCATCGACGAAGCGCAGCAGCGCTGTGAACGCTTGCTGGGCGAGTACTTTCTCGATGCCGAGCTGCACCAGCTGTTGGCGATGTGCATGGAGCAACGCGGACGGCCCAAGCTGGCGCTGGAGCATGCGCGGCGCGCCTCGTATCTCGACCCAAAGTTTGCCTTGCCGCATGTGCTGCTCGGTCGGATGGCGCTGAAGGCCGGGCAGAAGGCCGCTGCGCTGCAGGAATTCAGCATCGCCCGGCAACGCCTTCCCGAGGAACAGATGCGCCGCCTGCGGCTGCTGTCCGGCGGATTTGGTCGGCAGGCGATGATTGAGTATTGTGACAATCAGATTCGTGCCTGCCGAGGCAGCCAATGAGCGACAGCGCGCAAGCCGAATGGGTTGATCGCCTGCGCCAGGAGTTCGACCGCAGCTTTCAGCGTGCCCATCAGACCACCGCGCAGGAGAGCATCGAAGTCCTGCGCCTGCAGGTGGGCCGCGAAGAGGGCTCGCATCTGGTCCGGGTCGATGCACTGAGCCTGTTGCAGCGGTTGCCGACGGTGCGGCCACTGCCGGGCGCCGCAGACCAGGTGCTCGGCCTGTGCAGTGTGCGCGGCCGCGTAGTGCCGGTGTTCTGCCTGGCCCAGCTGCTTGATCTGCCAGCCTCCGAATCGCCCGCCTGGCTGGTCGGGGTTGGCAAGGAGCTCGACTACGCCCTGGCGTTTACTGAACTGCAGGCGCTGCAGCGGATCGAGCTTGGCGTATTGAATGCGGCCAGCAGCAGCGGGCGCGCGCACCAACAGACCCTGATCGAACAAGGGCATACGCTGAGCCTGATCGACATCGGCTCCATTTCTTCTGCCTTGGGCCAGGACGACGCGGCCCAGCCACACCGGAGCATCCAGCATGCTTGAACATTGGACTGTCGGGCGCCGAATTGCGGCGGGTTTCATCCTCACCTCCGTCCTGGTGGCGACCTTGGCGCTGATCGCCCTGTGGACGCTCAACCATGCCACCGAACGCAAGGATTTCCTGATCGAAGTAATGGCGCGCAACGAGAGCCTCGCCGCCGAAGCGCACGAAACCCTGATAGCCCACGGCACCGCCATGCGTGGCTATCTGATCACCCGCGACACCGATCTGCTCAACAAAGCCGAAGAGGAGCGGCGCGCTTTCCGCATCACCATCGAAGCGCTGCGCAGCCGCATGGTGACCGACCAGGGCAAGGCCTATGTCAAGGAAGCCGAAGCCGCCGAGGCCGCCCTGCACACCGAGTTCAAGCATCTGCTTAGCCTGGATGGCGATGACCGCAACGCCATGCTGGATGCGTTCGATGCCCGCGCCACACCGTTGATGATGCACTGGGATGAGACCTGGATCGGTTACCGCAGTTTCGTCCGCGACCACACGGCCCAGCAGCAAGCCGAGGTCAGCCAGGATCTGGCCGCGGCCCAGCGCAATCTCACCGTACTGGCGATCAGCATCGTGCTGCTATCGATCCTGATCAGCTGGTACCTGACCCGCTATGTCACCCAGCGCGTGGGCAGCGCAGTGGCGCAACTGCAGTCGACCTCGGCTCAGCTGCAGACCGCCGCCAATGAGCAAGCCACCAGCAGCCGCGAACAGACTACGGCGATGAACGAAGTCAGCACCACACTGAAAGAGCTGGTCGCCACCGCCCGACAGATGGCCGAAACCACCCAGCGGGTGTCGCGCGCGGCTGACGACACTTCGCAAGCCGCCAAGCTGGGCGATCGAACCGTAAGTTCAGCACAGAGCGTTTTCGAGTCGGTGCAACGCCAGGTGAATCTGATCGTTTCGCACATGGTCGAGCTGGGCAAGAAATCGCAGCAGATCGGCTCGATCCAGGAGTTGATCAATGAGCTGGCCGAGCAGACCAATATCCTGTCGATCAATGCCACCATCGAGTCGGCCGGGGCCGGTGAGGCTGGCAAGCGCTTTGCCGTGGTGGCGGAAGAGATCCGCAAACTGGCCGACCGGGTAGCCGCCTCGGGCCGCGAGATTCGCAATCTGGTCGACGAGATCCGCTCGGCCGCCAACACCACGGTGATGGTGACCGAAGACGGCTCCAAGGCAGTCGATGCCGGTATGCACAGCTTTTCCCAGGTGGCGACTCAGCTGGCCGAAATCCGCCGCATGGTCGACAGCGCCAGTGAGGCCTCGCGACAGATCGAGCTCGGCACCAGGCAGCAAGTCACCGCGGTTGAACAGGTCAATCTGACCCTGGCCGATCTGACCCAGGCGGCCAAGGAATCGGACGCCGGCACTCGGCAGACCCTGGAAGGGGTCGAGTATCTCAACCGTCTGGCCCGTGACCTGGTCCGGATGACCAGCGGAAATCGACGCTAAAGGCGCACAGATGGCCGCCAAGGACCCTTACCGCTACTTCCGCATCGAAGCGCGCGAGCTGCTCGACGCGCTGGAGCTGCAGGTGCAGGGGCTGGCCAAGGGCGAACCGGCGGCAGACTTGATGGCCAGGCTGCTGCGCGCGGCGCATACCCTGAAGGGCGCCTCGCGGGTGGTCAAGGCGATCAGCATGGCAGAGGCCGCGCATGGCCTGGAATCACTGCTGGCACCGTTTCGCGATGGCCCCGGGCCACCGCCGACCGAGGCCCTTGAACAGGCCGTAGCGCTGTTGAGCGGACTCAGACGCGAGCTCGACCACCTCGGGCAGGCGGCACCGCACGCGTCAGCTATCGCCGGCCTGCCACAGCAGGCGACGGCGCAGACGCCGCCCCCCGGCACGGCGAGCAAGCCGTTGGCCGAGTCGCTGCAAACCCTGCGCGTCGAGATCGGCCAGCTCGATCGCCTGCTCGAATCGGTGGCCGAGGCGGTCTTGCCGGTCGGCCAGGTCGATCTGGGCGTGCTGCAGCTGATCGAGCTGGCCCAAGGCCTGGAGCAATCCAGCGGCGAGTTGCGGGCGGAACGACTCGATGCATTGGCCGGGCAACTGCGCCGTCTGAGCAGCCAGTTCAGTCAGGCCGCCGAACGCAGTCGCGGCAGTCTCGATGCATTGCGCCGCGAAGCCACTGAGCTGCGCCTGCTGCCGGCCAGCCTGGTGCTCGAGCCGCTGAAGCAGACGCTGGACGATGCCTGCCAGACCCTGGACAAGCGGATTTCGCTGAGCATTCGCGGCGGCGAGTTCCGACTCGATGCCCACGTGCTGCTGCCGCTGCGCGATGCGCTGATTCAGCTGGTGCGCAATGCCGCCAGCCACGGCATCGAAGACGCTGCCCTGCGCCAGGCCCGCGGCAAGCCTGCCGAGGGCAGCATCGAGGTCAGCCTGGAGCGGCGCGGCGACCGTATCCGTTTTCATGTCCGCGACGATGGCGCCGGCATCGATCTGGACGCCGTGCGCCAGGCGGCGATCAGCAAGGGTCGGCTGAGCCCGGAACAGGCCAGTGCAGCCGGCGAGACCCAGCTGTATGCCCTGCTGCTCGATGGCGGCCTGAGCACGGCACGCGAGGTCACCGCGATTGCCGGCCGCGGCGTCGGGCTCGACCTGGTGCGCGAGGCGGTGCGCCGGGCGCGCGGCGAGCTGAGCATCCGCAGCCATCCCGGACGTGGCTGCGAATTCCTGCTCGATGTGCCGCCATCCCTGGTGGCGGTGGATGTGCTGGTGGTGGAGTCGGGTCGCCTGCGCGCCTGCCTGCCCCTGCACAACGTACGTCAGGCCCTGCGCCTGCCGAGCAGTGCCATCGAGCACAGCGACAGCGGCGACCGCATCGTGATCGATCAGCAGCTGTACCCGCTGCGCCGCCTGCACAGCTTTCACAGTGCCGTCGAACCCAGCAGCGCGCCGTTCTGCAGCGTTCTGCTGCTGAGCGCCGGCGAGGCGCGCGCCGCGCTTCAGGTCGATCGACTGATTGCCACCCGCGAAGCGGTGGTGCGACCCTTGCCCGCGGTGCTCGGCAACCTGCAGCTGGTGGCCGGCGCCAGCCCCGATCTGAATGGCGATCCGCTGCCGATCTTCAACCCGGATGCCTTGATCCAGGCGATTGTGTTTGACAAGGCGCCGCCCACCCAGCGCCGCCCGGTACAGGTGCTGCCGCCGATCCTGGTGATCGACGACTCACTCACCACGCGGATGATGGAGCAGTCGATACTGGAGTCAGCCGGCTATGAGGTTGATCTGGCAGAAAGCGCCGAGCAGGCATTCGAGATGGCCCGCGCTCGCCGCTACGGCCTGTTTGTCTGCGATGTCGAAATGCCGGGCATGAATGGCTTCGAGTTTGTCCGCCTGAGCCGCGAGGATGCCGATCTGCGTCAGGTGCCGGTGGTGCTGGTGACCTCCTTGAACAAACCAGAGGATAAGCAGCGCGGCATGCAAGCTGGCGCCGCCGACTACATCGTCAAGAGCGAGTTCGAGCAACAGCGCTTCTTGAGCACCGTGGCGAGGCTGCTCGGATGAACCGGCGCTTGCGCGTACTGCTGATCGAAGATTCGCCCACCCTGCGCGGCTATCTGGCCGATGCCCTGGACGTGCCGGAGTTTGAAGTGGTCGGGCAAACCGGCGACGGTGAGCAAGGTGTGCAGCTGTGCGAGCGCCTGCGCCCCGATGTGGTGTCGCTGGATATCGTGCTGCACGGCCTGAACGGGCTCGAAGTCACCGGCGAAATCATGGCGCGCTGCCCCTGCCCGATCCTGATCGTGTCCGCCTCGCGCAATCGCGGCGAGCTGTTTCACACCATGGATGCCCTCAGTGCTGGCGCAGTGGAAGTACTGGATAAGCCGAGCGGCCTGCACGACGACGCCGAATGGATTGATCGCTATCGGCGCATGCTGCGCTTGGTTGCCGGAGTAAAGGTGATCCGCCGAGGCCGCCGCCGGGCGCTCAACGCTGGCGAAGCCGAGCCGCTGCCCGAGCCGCCGCGGCGGCAACAGCAGGCGACGCGACTGATCGCCATTGGCGCCTCGACCGGAGGCCCGGCTGCCCTGGCCGAGGTCTTGCCGAAACTGCCGCGCCACTTTCCGCTACCGATCCTGCTGGTGCTGCATCTGGATGCGGCCTTTGAACAGGCTTTCTGCGAGTGGCTGGACAGCCTGTCGCCCTTGCCGGTGCGGATGGCCATCGAAAACGAGCCCTTGCCGCAACACGGCTGCGTGCTGTTGGCACCGGCCGATCGTCACCTGCTGGTGGAAGGCGGTCGGCTGCAGTTCAGCCGCGGCCCCGAGCGACACTCCTGTCGTCCTTCGGCCGACCTGCTGTTCGAATCGCTGGCGCGCAGCCAACCGCGCGATACCCTGGGCATCATCCTCACCGGCATGGGCTCGGACGGTGCGGCCGGTCTGCTGGCATTGCGCCGCGCCGGCGCCATGACCCTGGCCCAGGATGAGGCCAGCTCGGTGATCTATGGCATGCCCAAGGTTGCCGCCGACCTGGGAGCCGTGCAGCGGGTGGTCTCTCTGGCCGAGCTGCCGCGCTATCTGATCGAAGCGGCGCAGCCGGAGGAGGCCCATGATGGTTGAGGGCCCACGCATCCTGATCATCGACGACAGCCTGACCGTGCGCATGGATCTCGGTGAGGCACTGACGGATGCCGGGCTGGATAATCGCGCCGTGTCCACCCTGCAGGAGGCGCGTCATGCGCTGCTGAACGGTGAGTTTCGCCTGCTGATTCTGGATGTTCATCTGCCTGACGGGGACGGCATCGCATTCCTGCAGGAACTGCGCCAGGAGCCGCGCTTTGCCGAGCTGAAGGTGATGCTGCTGTCGACCGAGAATGAAGTAGGCGAGCGCATCCGCGGATTGCGAACCGGCGCCGACGAGTACCTGGGCAAACCCTACGACACCGCCCAGGTCTGTGACCGTGCCGCCGACTTTCTGCGCGAGCCATCCGAGCAGACCGATAGCGATCCCCGCCCCCTGGTGCTGCTGATCGAAGACAGCGACACTTTTCGCCATGCGACCGAAGAAGCGCTGACCGACGCCGGTTTTCGGGTGATCACGGCCGACAACGGCGAAGACGGCCTGCGCATGGCCGCACGCCGGCGCCCCGCTGCGGTGGTCGTCGACGGCCAGTTGCCTGGCATCGACGGCGCCACCGTGGTGCGCCGCTTGCGCGTCCATCCTGAGCTGCGCGCCACCGCCCTGGTGCTGCTGACTGGCACCGTCGGCGCGGTCAGTGAAGTCGAAGGTCTGGACGCCGGCGCCGACGCCTATCTGCAGAAGAGCGACAGCTTCGATCTGTTGCTGGCTAGACTAAGTGCTTTGTTAAGAAACGCCGCCGCGCGCAAGGCCGCCGCCGATGCCAACAAGGTGCAGCCACGCCGAGTGCTGGCGGTGGACGACAGCCCAACCTTTCTCAACGCCCTGGCCGATGATCTGCGCACCGATGGCTATGATGTGGCGACCGCCAGCTCCGGTGAAGAAGCGCTGCGCTATCTCGAACAGCAATCCGTCGATGCTGTGCTGCTCGACCTGATGATGCCCGGCCTGTCCGGCCTGGATGTGTGCCGACTGATCAAGCGCAACACCGAACTGCGCGAGACGCCGGTGATGATCCTCACTGGCACCCAGGAGCAGGATGCAGTGATCGCCGGCCTGAATGCCGGCGCCGATGACTACATCGTCAAGTCCAGCGATCTCGATGTGTTGCGCAGCCGTCTGGCCGCGCAACTGCGACGCAAGCAGTTCGAGGATGAAGCGCGTCGCAACGAACGCCGGCGTCATCGGCAAACGGTGGAACTGGCGGAGCGGCGCGCCGCCGAGGCCCTGGCCGACGCGCGGGCGCGGCTGCTGGCCGATCTGGAGACCAAGAATCGCGAACTTGAGCAGGCGCGGGCCCAGGCCGAGGAGGCCAGCCGCTTCAAGAGCGATTTCCTCGCCACCATGTCGCATGAAATTCGCACACCGATGAATGCGATCCTGGGCTTTACCGAGCTGCTGGTCGACGAGGAAACCGACCCGGCCAAGCAGGAGATGCTGCGCATCATCCGCACCGCCGGCGTCAGCCTGCTCAACCTGATCAATGACATTCTGGATTTTTCCAAGATCGAGGCCGGCAAGCTGCAGCTGTCGCCGCAGGCGTTCGATGTCGCTGCCCTGCTGCAGCGCGTGGCCGACCTGTTCGCCCTGAAAGCGCGCGAGAAGCAGCTCACGCTATCGGTGGAACTGGATGATGCGCTGCCGCGGCATCTGATCGGCGATGATCAGCGCCTGTTTCAGGTCATCACCAACCTGGTCGGCAACGCCATCAAGTTCACCGAGCAAGGGCAGATCGTATTGAGTGCGGGGTTTGCCGCGGGCCGATTCCAGCTGGAAATCTGCGATTCGGGCATCGGCATGAGCGAAACGCAGCAGCAGCGCCTGTTCCAGCCGTTCGAGCAAGCCGACCGCTCCACCACACGCAAATATGGCGGTACCGGCCTGGGCCTGGCGATCTGCAAGAACCTGATCGAGCTGATGGACGGCGTCATCGACGTCCGCTCGGCCCTGGGTCAGGGTTCGGTATTTCGCCTCGATATTCCGCTGCCAATCGCCAGCGCCGCGCAGGTCGGCGAGCTGGAGGGCGCCGAACAGCGCATGCCGCGCGGCCGGGTCAGCCTGCTGCTGGAGCAGGCTGCCGAACGCGCACCGCTGCTCGAGCGGCTGCGTGAATGGCGCTTCGTGGCGCAATCTCACCCGCTGCAGCCCGATCCGCTGCCTGTCCTGAGCCGCAACCCCCCTGACGCCTTGCTGTTCGATGCCGGCCTGCTGCAGCAAGCACTTAGCCATTCGTTACGTCAGGCCCGATTGCTGAACAATATTCCCTGGCTATGGCTGTACGGCCGCCCATACGACGATCTGGCCCTGGTCGATGGCTGGTTGATGGAGGCCGAAGACGGCGCCCTGAGTTGGGCCCGACGACTGCTAGGCCGGCTAGTCGATCCCGGCCAGGGCAGTGCCCTGCTGATCGGCCCCAGTCCGGCCCTGAGTGGCACTGACCACGATCATCAGGCGTTCACCGCCCTGCTGTCTCCCTGGCTGCAGCTGAGCCTGGCCGGGCGCGCGCCGGCGGCCAGCGCACCGGATTTTCTGCTGCTGAGTGCAGCCGGCCCCGAGCTGCAGGCCTGGATGCCGCAACTGGTGACCTGGCTGCAAGGCGAGGCACCCCCGCAGCTGTTGGCAACCCCCGAGGCCGCTGCCCAACTGGCCCGTGCCCTGGGAACTGCGACGACAGCGCGCCGCGAGAATGGCGGCGGCCGTGAGCGCATCGCCCAAGCACTGCGCCGCCAGGCCCGCCGCGCCGCACGCGGCGAGCTTCTGATCAAGCAATGGCGCGACAGCCAGCCGATGCCGGAACTGGTGCAGCTGGTCGAAAATGGCATTTCACGTCTGCTGCGCGCCGTCGAGGAGATAGCCCAGCTGCTCAATCAAGGCGGCAGCGCTGTCGACCTGCATCGCGCAGCGCATAGCCTCAAGGGCTGGGTCGGCACACTGCGCATGGAGCAGGTCTATCAGCCGGCTGAGCGGATCGACACCCTGGCCTGCACTGAACCTGTCGATTGGTTGGCAATCGGGCAGCAGGCCCTGCAGATCTTCTTCCACACCGACTGCATCTCACGCCGCTACCTCGAACAGGGCTCGCAGCCAGCCGATGCCGGCGACTACGCGGCACCGAGCCGCGAATGCCGGGTCCTGGTGGTGGAGGACAACGAGATGAATCAACAGTTGATGCATCGACTGTTGAGCAAGTTCGGCTTCGCCCACGATGTCGCTGAGAACGGCGCCGTAGGCCTGCAGCGCCTGCGCCAGGCTCACTACGACTTGGTGCTGCTGGACATGGAAATGCCGGTGATGGACGGACGTCAGGCGATTCGTGAGATTCGAGCCGACCCGGTGCTTTCCGACCTGCCGGTGATAGCGCTCACCGCACATGCGGTGGCCGGGGCAGCACAGAGCTTCATTGACGCCGGCTGCAACGACTATCTATCGAAGCCGATCGATGCCGACCTGTTGATGCTGAAAGTGCAGGAGTGGACCCAGGAGTCGCACCGACCGGGGCCGCCCGAATGAGCCATCCCGGCAGTGGAACCTTGGGCTAATATGACCGATGCGCGCCTGGCTGCTTGATCAGTACGCTGACCCGCGCCGGGCACTGCGCTTGGCCGAGTGTCCGGCGCCGCGTCTGAGCGAGGACGAGTTGCGCATCGACATACGCGCCAGCAGCATCAATCCGATCGACTACAAGATGGCCCGCGGCGAGCTGCGTAGCGTGCAGAAGCTGCGCTTTCCGGTTTGTCTGGGCTTTGATCTCGCCGGGGTGGTGCTCGAATGCGGGCCCGCGGTGTCCGGCTTTGCCGTCGGCGACCGAGTGCTGGCCCGCAGCGATCGGCAGCGCCTGGGCGCGTTTGCCGAGCAGGTCTGCATTCCGGCCGCCTGGGTGGCCAGGCTGCCCGAGGCACTGCCGTTCGCCGAGGCCGCCTCGCTGCCCCTGGTCGGTCTGACCACGCTGCAGGGCCTGAGCCAGCGTGCCGCTGCCCGGCGCGGAGAGTCGATCCTGATCCAGGCTGGCACCGGGGGTGTCGGTAGCTTTGCCCTGCAGTACGCCAAGGCGATCGGCCTGCATGTCACCACCACCTGCAGTTCGCGCAACCAGGCACTGGCACGCGAGCTGGGTGCCGATGAAGTCATCTGCTATGACCGTCAGGACTATCGCGCCACTACCCAGCGCTTTGATCTGGTGTACGACCTGCTCGGCGGCGAGCACACTCTGGCCAGCTTCGACCTGCTCAAGGCGGGCGGGGCCGTGGTCAGCATCGCCGGCCCGCCGGACCGGCAGTTCGCCGAGCAGGCTGGATTGCGCTGGTGGTTGAAGCTGCTGATGCCCCTGGTGGCCGGCAAGGTCTGGAAGCGCGCCGAGCGCAGCGGCTATCGCTACTTTCGCTTTCTCACCGAGCCAAATGGCGAGCAGCTCAAGGAAATCATCAGTCTGGTCGAGCAGGGCCGGATCAAGCCGCAGATCGATTCACGCTTCCGGTTCGAACAGCTGCCGCAGGCGATGGCTGAAGCGATGAAGGGTCATGCCCGCGGCAAACTGGTGGTGGAGCGCTGCGCCGAATGAAGATCCTGCTGCTCGGCGGTCATGGCTTTATCGGCCGCAGCGTAGCTGCCCGTCTGAGAGGCGCCGGTCACCGGGTACTGGCACCGGGCCGCCGTGAGCTTGATCTGGCGCGGATGAGCCAGGCGCAGCATTGGGTACCTTGGCTAGAGGGCATCGAGGTGGTGGTCAATGCGGCCGGCATCCTGCGGCCACGCGGCAACGACAGCTTCGAGACGATTCACTGCCGCGCGCCACTGGCTCTGGCCGGCGCCTGCGTGGATCGACAGGTTAAGGGCTTTGTACAGATCTCGGCATTGGGCAACGATACCGACGGTGAGTTCATCGCCTCCAAGCATCGCTTTGATGCCGAGCTTTTGCGCCTGCCGCTGCCGGCCATAGTGCTGCGGCCTTCGGTGGTGTATGCCTCCGCCGGCTCCTACGGCGGCACCTCCCTGCTGCGCGCCCTGGCGGCGTTTCCGGCTGTACTTGGCCTACCTGGCGACGGCCAGCAACAGATTCAGCCGATCGATCTTGCCAGTCTGAGCGAGGGCGTGCTGCGGGCGGTCGAGCGCATACAGCAAGGTCATGGCGACGACGCCGCCATCGAGTTGGTGGGCCCGGACGTGCTGAGTCTGGCTGACTATCTGCGTGCGTGGCGACGCTGGTTGGGCTACCCGACCCTGATTGAACTGAAGGTTCCACTGCCGCTGATAGGCCTGGCCAGCCTGCTCGGCGAGTGGTGGGGCTCAGGCGCCCTGGGTCGGACCATCTGGGGCATGCTGCAACGCGGCAATGTGGCCGCCACCGACGCCTGGCAGCGACAGGGCGAACGACTCGGGCTGAGCCCGCCGCCGCTTGAGCGGGTGCTTGACCTGCATCCGGCACAGCTGCAGGACCGCTGGCAGGCGCGGCTGTGGCTGCTGGCGCCGCTGCTGAACCTGATGCTGGCCCTGCTCTGGATCGGCTCGGGCATCACCGGGCTCAGCCTTGATCTGGCCACGGTCGAGCGCATGAGCGCACCTCTGGGCTTGAGCGGAGGCTCGGCGATGCTGGCAGCGCACCTCACCTCCGGGCTCGACCTGCTACTTGGCGGCGCACTGTTGCTGGGCCGGCGGAAGCGTCCGGTACTGCTGCTGATGCTGGCCTCCACCCTGGGCTACACCCTGCTGCTCGGCCTGGCCGCCCCGGCGCTGTGGCTGGACCCGTTCGGCGCCCTGCTGAAGAATCTGCCGCTGGTTCCAGCGCTGCTGATCGCCTGGGTCCTGGCGGATCGACGCTGACCCGGCCAATTGATGTTCCAATTGGCCCGGTTCGATCACCCGAATGCCGCATGACGCCCCGATGGAATGGTACTTCCCGCTCAAATTGCTCCACATTCTCAGCTCGACCCTGCTGTTTGGCACCGGGCTGGGCACCGCCTTCTTTGCCCTGAGTGCGCATCGCAGCGGTGATCTCGCCACCATCGCCCACACCTGGCGGCATGTGGTGTGGGCCGACAACCTGTTCACCTGGCCGGCGGTGGTGCTGCAGCCGATCACCGGCTATCTGCTGATCGATCGCCTGGGGCTCTCACTGAGCACCCCGTGGATTCTGTATAGCCTGATCCTTTACCTGTTGATTGGCCTGTGCTGGTTACCGGTGCTGTGGCTGCAGGCGCGTCTGCGGGATCTCGCCCTGACCGCCCAGCGCTCGGGCAACGCACTGGGGGATGACTATCGGCGCCTGTTCCGCTACTGGTTTGCGCTCGGCTGGCCGGCCTTTGTCAGCGTGATTGCGATCTTCGCCTTGATGGTGCTGAAACCGAGCTGAGGGCTCGGCTCAGCGAGGATTGAACCGAGGGCGCTTTGCGTCGACACTTTGCCCGACTTCCGTTCGACCTGCCTGCAATGAGCAACGATTCGCCAAACACGCCCAGCGTGCACCATTCCAGCCTTGGTCAAACCGTAAGTTATGCGGGCCAGTATGATCCGGGCCGGCTGTTTGCCATTCCGCGGGCAGAGAATCGCGCCAAACTGCAGCGCCACGCCGCGATGCCGATGTTTGGCGTCGATGTCTGGAACGCCTACGAGCTGAGCTGGCTCGATACGCAGGGCAAGCCGGCGGTGGCGATCGCCGAGATCCGGGTGCCCGCCGAATCGACTCACCTGATCGAATCGAAATCACTGAAGCTGTACTTGAACGGCTTCATGCAGAGCCGCTTCGAGTCGGCCGAGGCGGTGACTGCGCTGATTCGCAGCGACCTCAGTGCTGCCGCCGGCGATGCAGTGAAGGTGCGTGTGCAGGGCCTGGATGAGGCCAGCGCAGTGTTCGAACCGCTGCGCGGTGAATGCATCGATGGATTGCCGCTCGAGGTGGAGCGATACGAACACCCAAGCTCGGAGATGCTGCGCTGCGACCGGCACCATCAGGTGCGCGAAGTGTTGCTGTCGCATCTGCTGAAGTCGAATTGTCCAGTCACCGGCCAGCCCGACTGGGCCAGTGTGCAGATCGACTATGCCGGCCCGGCGCTGGATCGATCGGCCTTGCTGCGCTACCTGATCGCCTACCGTGAACATGCCGAGTTTCACGAGCATTGCGTCGAGCAGATCTACTGCGATCTCTGGCAGCTGCTTGAACCGACCCACCTCGCCGTGTACGCGCGCTACACCCGGCGCGGCGGCATCGATATCAACCCGTTTCGCGCCAGCCACGCCGCCCTGCAGCCGCTCAACGCCCGCCAGCTGCGCCAGTAGTCAGGCGTGTCGGAGGACCAGCGGCGCATCAGCGCACGATGATCACCGGGTCACCAAAGCAGTCGTCCGATTCAACGCTGTAGGTATTTTCGCCCACCCGCAGACGCGCCGCCGGCAAGGTGCGCACGTGCTTGCCGTCCTTCTTGTGTGAAGGCAGATTGCCGTTGCCCTCGCTGTCGAAGGAGAGCCGGAAGGCGAAATCGGCTTGCCACTCGATCACCTCGTTGCGCTCTGCTTCGTAGACCTCCGGATCGACGGTGGCCAGGCCATCCACGCACTGCACTGAAAGCGCCGAGAACATCAGAACTGCCATCATCGCGGTCTCTCCTGTTTGACTAAACCATATGTTGTGGTCATACACCCTGATTCGACACCAGCCGGCTGAATCGGCTGTCGCCACCAAGATAGGTGAACTCCGGATCAACACTGATGATGGCAGCGCCATAGCCCAGGGTGACAGCACGACTCAGATGCTCCAACACCAGACCGTTGTCCTGCAGTGGCTTGGCCAGAATCGCCGCATACAGCTGCAGCTCAGCGTTGCTCGGTGACTGCTGGGCCAGCGCCAGCATGTCGCGATAGGCATGCTGGCGCGAGCCTAGATGGTATTCGTAGAGAATCCGCAGACTCTGGGTATCGATATCCTCGCCGGCGGTTTGCAGATAGTCGTTGAGCTTGTCCAGCGCCTGCTGGTAGTACTGCTGCGCCTGTTCGGTCTGCCCTTGCACGCGCAGGGCGTCGCCCAGATTGCCGTACAGGCGAAAATCATTCGGCGCCTGCCGCAGGGCCAGCTGGTAGTTGCGAATGGCGTCCTCAAAGCGCCCCAGGTAGTAGTACATGGTGCCGAGGTTGGACAGCGCGGCCTGATTCGGCTCCAGCTGCACCGCACGCTGAAAGGCGTTGGCCGCTTCGCCGATATTGCCGGCCATGAAGTGGGCAGCGCCAAGATCGCTCCAGGCGCGGCCGTTGTTGGGTGCCAACTCCAGCAAGCGGCGGTAGGTCTTGGCCGCATCGGCATAGCGGCTGTGTTCGAACTGATGCAGGGCCAGACTGCGCAACGGACGCCAGTAGCCCGGTTGCATGGTGATGGCTTTCAGCAAGGTGTGCTCGGCCTGCAAGGCATTGCCTTGATCCTGATAGGCACGGGCCAGCAGGTCATAGGCATCGGCATTGCGCGGGTTGATGCTGAGTGCGCGCGAGATCTCGCGAATCGCTTCAGCGGTGCGGCCACGCACTTGCAGGTAGCGCGCATACGCCAAGCGCGCTTCCACCGTCGGTTGCGCACTGCCGGCGATGCGGCTGCAGCTGGCTTCACCCTTGCCCAGCACGGCCGCGTCCTTCAGCATCTGCGCCTTGCTGGTCATCAGATCGCAGTAGGTGGTATGCAGCAGCAGGTTGTTGGCCTGCTGATCGAGGTAGGGCTCCAGCGCTGTCTGCAGGCGCTCGGTTCGCTCCAGGCTGGGTACCGCGGTCAGTGCGTGTTGCGCCTCCAGCAGCATTGAATACAGCTCGGGCGGCATCGGTTCTTCATGCGGCATCGATTCAGGCTGTATCGAAAAGCGCGCCGCCAACATCGCGATCAAGGCATCCTGCATCTCGGCATACAAGCGCTGCAGGCTGGGATTGGCCAGCTCCAGCGTCTGGATGGCCGAGTCTTCGTCAGCAGCCATGACCATCTGCAGGCGATAGCGTTCGGCACTGCGATCAATCGAGCTGCTAAGAGTGAGCGCCGCATCGACCGGAATCGCCTGATCCGCCGCATACAGCCCGGGCAGATATTCGAAGATCTGCTGCACCGCTGCCTGCAGGCCATGACGCTCGGATTCGCTGAGCACACGCTGCGGATCGGCGATCGCTGACAGTTCAACATAGCGCGCCGATGACGCGGAATTCTCCAGCGTCGGCAGTTCGGCCGCACTGCGTGCTTCGGACTCGCTGTCACCGCGACTCAACCACCAGCCAGCGCCGAGCAACAGAACCAGTGCGACTGTCATCGAGCCGAACACAGCGATCCAGCGACGGCTTCGCGCTGGCACCGACGGCAGCAGATCCTCCTGCCGTCGCCCACCGGCGCGGCGCTCGCCTTCGGCCGTCGCCGCCTCCTGCCAACGCAGCCGGTAGCTGCGCACCGGATGCGCCAGCGCTGCGATGCTGACCGGGCCAACAAACTCTCCCTCCAGCTCACTGGCATTGATCAACTCGTCGTGAATCTGCTCGGTGCCTCGGATCTCGCCGCCGGGGGCGGTCAAGGCCAGCTCGCGCGCCACCTGCACGGCCTCGCCGTCGATCTGCTCGCCGTCCTGGTGCACGCTGCCCACCGCCAGCCCGATCGACAGTGGAACACCGTCCTGGGCAGCCACTTTCTGCAGCAGCTGGGCAGCATGCATGGCCTTGCGGGCGGTGCTCATCACCAGCTGGCCCTGCTCGCCATCCCAGTGGCGCCAAAGACTGGACCTTGTCAGCACGGCACGCTCAAAACGCGCCAGCGGGCGCCGTACGCGATTGCCCACTTCGTCGTGCTGTGGCGGCAAATGCAGCCAGAGCACCGCCGCCAGCCACTCGTTATTTCCAGCTCGGCCACTGGTGCGCACCATGCCTTGCGGGCTGACGTCGAATACCCAGGCCAGAAACAGCACCAGCGGAAAGCCAAGGGCCAACAACACGAACACCAGCCGTATCGTCCAGCTGGGCAGATCAAAGGCTTCGGCCAGAATCTCGGTGACCTGCAACAGCAACCAGCCGCCGGCGATATAGGCCAGCGCGGCCTGAAACACCTTGCGGCGCTGCAATTCGAAGTACCACTGATAGATCGGATTGCTCATGGCAGCCACCCGGCCGCACAGAGCGCCGTCTCAGCCCTGGGCGGGCTGCGGTCGGGGCAGCAGATTGTGGGTCGTGCGTCGCCTGCCTGTCGCAAGTACTCGACCTCCGCAATGTCCGTTCTCTGGCCGCAGGCGCATGCCCCCTGCACTGCCAAACCGCCGTTTGACCAGAATCCCGAGCATACCCGATGCCTATGGCCGAGCGCACGACCACCGCGTGCTGACAGTTTGTACAGGCCCTGCCTGCTAAGCTATTGATCCCGGATCAATATCACAGCCCATGCATGGGCTGCGCGTGAACAGCGCCGCGGGCGCCGTGCAGCGCCCGCGAGTCCGGGCCTGTACCGGATTCGCGGGACTTGAAGTTAATCAGGATGTTCAAGCTTCAGGTTGCCCCGTTGATAAGAACCGCACGGCGATCGCCACGTGGTGGGCCTTGTTCGCCGTCGACCATCCTCAGCGCTGCCATGCGCGGCGCTGCATGTTTCCTGAGGCGGAGGACAGCGATGAGCGAAACCATCCATGCCCACGAAGACAGACGCGAAACTCGGGTCGAAGTCCGCAATCTGAAGCTGGAAGACTACGAGTCGATGGCCGAGGTCACCCGTCGTGCCTATGCCGGCATCGGCGGCCTGCCCTGGGGCCTGCAACATATCGGCAAGCTGCTTGACCTGTTTCCCGAGGGCCAGCTCTGTGTCACGGTCGACGGCCAGCCGGTCGGCTTTGCCCTGGCCCTGATCGTCGATTATGGCAAGTTCGGCGACGCCCATAGCTACGAGGACATCACCGGCAAGCTGAGCTTTTCCACCTTCGACCGCGACGGCGATGTGCTGTACGGGCTCGATCTGATGGTCGATTCGGAATATCGCAACATGCGCATCGGGCGGCGGCTGTACGATGCGCGCAAGGCGCTGTGCGAGAACCTCAATCTGCGCGCCATCGTCGCCGGCGGACGCATTCCCGGCTACGCTGAACATGCCGATTCACTGACACCCAAGCAGTACATCGAGCGGGTGTCGATGAAGGATCTGTACGACCCGGTGCTGAGCTTTCAGATCGCTAACGGCTTTCATGTGCGCAAGGTGCTGACCAATTACCTGCACTTCGACAAGGAATCCAAGGCCTACGCCACCCTGATCGAGTGGAACAATATCTACTACCAGGAAAAGCCCGATTTGCTGAAGCGGCAGCGCTCGCTGGTACGGATCGGCCTGGTGCAATGGCAGATGCGCCCGATCGACAGCCTGGAAAGCCTGCTCAAGCAGACCGAATTCTTCGTCGACGCCCTGGCCTCGGTGCGTTCGGACTTCATCCTGTTCCCCGAGCTGTTCCATATGCCACTGATGGCGCAGTTCGGCGATGTGCCGCCCTCGGTGGCGATCCGCAAGCTGGCCGAGTTCACCCCGCAGATCATCGACAAGCTGTCGTCGATGGCGGTGGAATACAACGCCAATATCATCGCCGGCAGCTTCCCCGAACTGGAAGATGGCGGCCTGTACAACGCCGCCTATCTGCTGCGCCGAGACGGCTCGCGCGGCTATCAGCGCAAGATCCATATCACCCCCGGTGAACGCCGCTGGTGGGGCATGCGGCCGGGCAAGCATCTGCGCGCCTTCGATACCGACTGCGGCAAGATCGGCATCCTGATCTGCTACGACAGCGAATTCCCCGAGCTGCCCAGGCTGTTGGCGGAACAAGGGGTGCAGATTCTGTTCGTGCCGTTCCTGACCGAGATGCTCAACGGCTATCAGCGGGTGCGCCTGTGCACCCGCGCACGGGCAATCGAAAATGAGTGTTATGTGGCGATCGCCGGCGCGGTCGGCAACCTGCCCAAGGTGCAGGCCTCGGATACCCACTACGCCCAATCAGCGGTGTTCACGCCCTCGGACTTCGCCTTCCCCAGTGACTCGATCATCGCCGAAGCCGCGCCGAATGCTGAAGCCCTGCTGGTGGCCGAGGTCAATCTCGATCTGCTCAAGACCCTGCACGAGCACGGTACGGTAACCACGATGAAAGATCGCCTGCCGCATCTGTATCGACTAGATTGGGTGGGCGAGCGGGACAGTTGAATGTACGTCGCGGTGGGCGACACGCCCACCCTATGCTGCGTCCAGCACAAGGTTTCGCTTTGCCTCATAGGGTGGGCCTGTGGCCCACCATCACCACCAATCCCCCTCAGCAAACAACCACACCAGCACCACATGGGTGGGCAGCAAGCGTAGGGTGGGCGTGGCCCACCGTCCTTCACCAAAGCCCAACAGCAAACACCATCACCAGGACGACATGGGTCGGCGCATACACCAGCAGCACAAAGCCAAGGTACAACAGCAGCAGATACAGCCATGGATGGAAGCGGGTTTGCACCTGGCCGTACAGGCCCAGCACCCAGTTGATGTTCTTTTCCGGCGGCGTGTAGCGATAGCTGGCCAGCAATACGGCGACGGCGATCAGGCATTGCAGGGGCAGGGCGCGTGGATCGTAGCCGAGCTGTGCCAGGGCATAGATCAGGATCAACGGCTGCCCGACATGAAACAGCGACAACGCGCGCAGCGGGCGCGAGAGCCGGCGATCGAACATGTAGTCGGTCAGCCCCAATAGCCGCTTGCCGCCGATCAGTCGACCGAAGTAGGAGATATTCCACAACAGATCCGGAATCAGCACCGACAGCGCGGTGATGCCGATCAGCAGCGGGCTTTGCAACCACAGTCCCAGCGCGGTCGTGACCAGGGCGATGTCGGAGAACCAGAGATAGTTCTGCCAGCCGTAGTGACGCCGGTAGACCAGCAAGGTAAACGCCACGAACAGGCTGAAACCCAGTGTTAACCAGAATGGAATCATCGGCCCCTCAGCTCGTCCGATTGGCTTAGCATAGCGATCCCTGCCCGGCAGGTAGCGCAAGCACAACGATTCGTACTGATCCGCCGACAAGGAAGACCATGCGTTTCGATCGCCAAAAGCTGTCCTGGGCCTTGTACGACTGGGCCAATTCGGCCTTTGCCACCACCGTGATGGCCGGCTTCTTTCCGCTGTTCTTCAAGCAGTACTGGCAGGCCGGCGCGGAGGCCGGGTTGTCCAGCTTCCGCCTTGGCCTGGCCAATAGCTCGGCGGCCTTGTTGGTGGCCGTGATGGCGCCGATCCTCGGCGCGGTGGCCGATCGCACAGCGCGCAAGAAGCGCTTCCTGGCCGGTTTTGCCGCGCTTGGCATGCTGATGACCGGCGCCCTGTTCTGCGTCGCCCAGGGCCAGTGGTGGCTGGCGCTGGGTCTGTATATCGGCGCCAGCGTCGGCTTTCTGGCCGGCAACATCTTCTACGACGCCCTGTTGCCGGAGGTGGCCGCCGACCACGAGCTGGATCGCACCTCGGCGCTGGGATTTGCCCTGGGTTACCTCGGTGGCGGCCTGCTGTTCGCCTTCAATGTGCTGATGCTGCTGCAGCCGGCCTGGTTCGGTCTGGCCGATGCCACGGAGGCGGTGCCCTGGGCCTTTGTCAGCGTTAGCCTGTGGTGGGCGCTGTTCTCCCTACCCTTGTGGTGGCTGGTCGACGAACCGGCAGCGCCCTACCGGGAAACCCGCTGGGCGGCGATCCGCGCCGGCCTGCGGCAGCTGCGCCGCACCCTGGGCGAGCTGCCGCAACAGCCGGCTGTGCTGTACTTCCTGCTCGCCTATTGGCTCTACATCGATGGCGTTAACACGGTGGTGGTGATGGCGGTGGACTACGGCATGGCGCTGGGCCTGGCCCAGCAAAGCCTGATCAGCGCCCTGCTGCTGACCCAGTTCGTCGGCTTTCCGGCGGCCCTGTTGTTCGGCCGGCTGGGTGACCGGTTCGGGCCCAAGGCCGGCATCTTTGTCGCCATCGCGATCTACATGGCGGTTACCGTGGCCGCCAGCCTGCTGCGCAACGAGGCGCAGTTCTATGGCCTGGCGGTGGCCATCGGCCTGGTGCAGGGCGGGGTGCAGAGCCTGAGCCGCTCACTCTACGCGCGCCTGCTGCCACGCGATCGCGCCGCCGAGTATTTCAGTTTCTACGGCGTGCTCGGCAAGTTCGCCGCCATCCTCGGCCCGCTGCTGGTTGGCGCGGTCAGTTACCTCAGTGGCAGCCCGCGGCTATCGATCCTGTCGATCCTGCTGCTGTTTGCCGCCGGCGCCTGGTGCTTGGGCCGGGTCGACCTGGAGGCGGCGCGCAGAACGCGCTGATCGTTGCGCTGACTGCGTGCAGGCGCTGGCTGGACCTCGCGGTGGAACATTTGGCTATGCACACGAGCGTTTGGTGAACTCGCGCCCGTCGAATGGTGCGGTGAACCGCACCCTATGGCCATCGGCGTGGCGGTAACCCGAGCATAGGGTGCGTATTGACGCACCGCTGTGCGCTGGACAGGCATTGCGTCAATACCCACGTTGTCGATCGACCAGGCCGAGCAGGGGCTGGCCGTTGACGAAGCGATCGAGATTGGCGGCGATCTGCGCCACCGAGTCTTCCAGCACGGTCATCGCCGCCACATGCGGTGTGATGGCTACGCCGCGGCACCGCCACAGCGGGTCATTGGCCGGCAGCGGCTCGTGGGCAAACACATCTATCTGCGCCCCGCCCAACTGACCGGATTGCAGGCACTCAAGCAACGCGCGGCTGTCGTAACGATCGCCGCGCGAGGCCAATACCAGCTGGCCCCCCGCTGGCAGCAGGGCGAGGTGCTGTCGATCCAGCAGCCCGCGGGTGTCGGCGGTGCTGGGCAATAGATCGATCAGCACCTCGGACACCCTTAGCATATCGTTCAACCCGGCAGCACCGCTCAGACATTGCACCCCCGGCAACGACTTGGCGCTGCGACTCCAGCCGGCCACCCGATAACCGAACCTGGCCAGTTCGCCGGCCACCGCAGCGCCCAATGCGCCCAGCCCGAGCACGCCGATCTGCACCGAGCCACGCGAGCGACGCCGTAGCGGCTGCCATTCGCCCCGCGCCTGCTGCTCGCGGTAGCGGGCAAAGCCGCGTTGATACTGCAGGGCTGCATACAAGGCGTACTCCACCATCTGTTCCGCCATGCCGGCGTCGACCAGGCGCACGATCTGCACCTCGGAGCGCAGATCGGGGCGGTCGACCAGGGCATCGACACCGGCACCCAGCGGCAGCACCAGCGCCAGCCCGGTCATTGGAACGAAGTGTTCAAGAGGCGCGGCCCAGCCAACCCAGGCGCGAATCCGCTCCGGATGCTCCGGCAGCTGCAGATGAAAGCGGTGCAGCGGCGCTGCCGCCGCAAGCGCCTGCAGCCAGCGCTCGGGGCTGCGTGGCGCATGCAACAGCACGTCGAGGCCGGCTGCGTTCATCGTATTGGCTAGCCGCTCAAGCGCAGACTGGCGGCGCGGTCGGCCAGCCACCACAGGAAGGCCTGCTCGGGCAGCGGCCGACTGATCAGATAGCCCTGAAACTGCCGACAGCCCATGCGGATCAATCGCTCGCGCTTGACCTCGCTATCCACGCCTTCGGCCACCACATCGAGATTCATGTGCCCACCGATGGCGATCATCGATTCGACCAGCGGGTGCGCGGTTTCATCTTCCACTTCGATAACGAAGGCACGATCGATCTTGATCTCGTCCAGAGGCAAATCGCGCAGATGGGACAACGAGGAATAGCCGGTGCCGAAATCGTCCAGCGACACGCGGAAACCTTGCTCGCGCAATTGCTTGAGCTTCTGCACCACATCGCGCATGTCCTGCAGCACCGCAGTTTCGGTGACCTCCAGCGTGATCCGACCGGGTTCAACGGCGTGAAAGCGGGCGCAGTCGCTGACCATCTCGGCGAAGTCCGGTTGTGCCAGCTGCCAGGCGCTGATATTGACCGACAGGCTGCCCTCGAAGGGCACCGCGTTGCGCTGCCATTTGGCGATCGACTCCATGGTCTTGTCCAGCACCCAGCGACCAATGCTGATGATGATGCCGGTCTCTTCCGCCACCGGGATGAAGTCAGCCGGCGATACCGAGCCGAGCTCAGGATGACTCCAGCGCAACAGCGCTTCGGCCCCGACCACCCGGGCGGTGGCGTCGACCTTGGGCTGGAAGTACAGCTCCAGCTGCGCCTCGGCCAAGGCGCGGCGCAGGCCTTCTTCCAGCTTCAGGCGATTGGCTGCGGCGGTCTGCAATGTCGGAAGGTACATCTGCAGTCGGCCGCGGCCCAACGACTTGGCGCGATACAGGGCAACCTCGGCATGGCGGAACAGGTCGCGGGTGTTCTCACCATTGTCGGGGAACACCACCAGACCCAGACTGGCGCCGAGGTTGAAGCTGCGTTCGCCGACGAACAAGGGTTCTTCCAGCGTGGCCAGCAGGCGCTGCGCCAACTCCAGGGCCTCGCGCTCGGCTTGCTTGCGCATGCGGCTGCGCGAGCGCTTGACCAGGGCAAACTCATCACCGCCGAGCCGCGCCACCAACACATCTTGTTCCACTGCCGACTGCAGGCGGCGCCCGACCGAGCGCAGCACATCATCGCCGATGTCATGGCTCAGAGCGTCGTTGATGGTCTTGAAGTGATCGAGATCAAGCAGTAGCAGGGCTGCCGACTCACCACTGTTGCGCAACTTGTCGAGCAGGCCATTGAGGTACTCGTACATACGCGCCCGGGTGGCCAAACCAGTGAGATAGTCGATAAAGGCCAGCTGCCGAACGTGCTCTTCGGAGCGCTGGCGGCGAATCTCGGCACCGCAGCGCGCGGCGAAGATGTTGAGGATGCCGGATGTGTTGTCGTTGACGTCCAACGGGGTACGCTTGATCACGCCGACCAGACCGAGATTGCCACCGTCGGCGTCGAAGAACGGC
The DNA here is from genome assembly GCF_014841215.1 of Pseudomarimonas arenosa. GTDB lineage: Bacteria > Pseudomonadota > Gammaproteobacteria > Xanthomonadales > Xanthomonadaceae > Pseudomarimonas > Pseudomarimonas arenosa. Next base: position 21,809 of record NZ_JACYTR010000030.1, on the reverse strand, counting down.
GCGGCGACATAGCCCTCGGCCTGCATCTCCTGCAGCATGGTGTCGTCAGGAAAGCGAATGCAGACGCCGGATGAGTACAGACAGCCGCCGTCGGTCAGGGTCCGTTCGCAGGGCGTACCCGCAAGGTCGTAGCTGAAGTTGTCCTGCGCCTTGCCATCCAGCCAGCAGGCCAGGGTAGTCACCCGCTGACGATCGCCATCGAGCACACCAACATAGGCAATTTCGGCCTCGAATAGCTCGGCCAGGTTGCGCACGATCTGCAGGAAGAAGCGGTCCTGCGGGCTGTTAGCCACGCCGGCGGCAATCGATCGAATGGCACGTTCAGTGCGCGCGCGTTCGGCATCAGCGACCAACTCGGCGACCATCGCCGCCGCGGTACCGACGAAGGCCTGTTCATCGGCTTGCCATGCACGGCTGGAGCCGACATGTTCCAGACACACCACACCGATCCAGCGACCGCCCAGGTTGATGCCACTGTCGAGCAAGGCACCGATTCCCAACGGACGCAGATAGCCTTGCCACATCTCGCTGAGTTCGTCTGCCTCCGAAGTGTCTTCGATGCTGATCCGGCCATTCTGATTCAGCGCCGCGAAGTACTTCGGGTAGTCATCTACCCGCAACACCGGCGTTTCCAGCCAGCGCTGTCCACCCAGGTGGTACAGCGATCGGCATTGCAGGCGGGTACCGTCCTCGGAATACAGCCACACACCTACCCGTTCCACCGACAAGGTGGTGGCCAGCTCGCGGGTCATCGCTTTCAACACGCCAGGCAGGTCGGCCTGTTGCACCGCCTCGATGGTGAGCAGACGCAAGATGGCGGCCCGCTGATCGTCGGCGCGCCTACGCGCGGCATCGACCTCCTCGCGAACTCGGGCACGCTGCCGGCCCAGCTCCAGCCCGAAAACGATACCAAAGGCCAGCACCAGAACCGCGAGCGCCACCGGACCGATCACCAGCGTGGGACGGTTGTCGGTGCGGGCCAGAACGTCGTGCAGCAAGGAGACCGGCAGCGCCAGGGTCAGCAGCATGATGGCCAGGGCCGTGCTTTGTCGATATCGATACCAGGCCGAAAAGCTGGCATAGACCAGATACACCAGACCGATCAATCCCCAGATCGTCGCCGGCCACAGCCAAAGCCCCGGCTGGCCCACTGGCACCCTGACCGGCGGCCCCCACGGTACGGACAGTTCACGCAGTGAATCGATCTGTTCAAAGGTGATGCCCATTGGCCGGCTTAAATCGATGATGATCAGCATCGCTCCCGCCAGGGTGTACAGCCAGGGGAACAGTACCGAGCGAAATCCGGCATAGGCGCGCGCAAACCAGACCAGGGCGACGCATCCCAGGGCAATCACCGCGACATTGAAGCGCAGCGCCTGGCCCATGCTTTCAATGCTGCCGGCGCCGTCGCGCCAGACGCTGCCAACCAACAGCAGGGCGGCACAAAGGCTCACCGCCGCGATCAATACCTTGCGCCGATCATGGCCGGCGCGCACCCCCAGCATGAGGTAGGACAGACTGGCCTGCAGCAACATGCCGGCGAGCAACAGGTACACCAGACTGGCCAGATTGAGCGTCATGAGCCCCTCGGCGATGTGAGCATCGACTATACACGTCGATCAAGCGCACCGTCAGTCGCGCGCGTTTGGTCGCGATTCACCCAATTTCTGTAAGCAGGGTACGCCGCGATGCGCTGACAAGCCCGTTGTCGCGCGGGTGTCTGGCCTCTCTATCGACTTGGCTTGCGCGGCACGAACGTCTGCAACACGAAAGCCGGCGCCGCCGGGCCGCGATGCTTGCGCAGAAATCCTCCGCGATGGGGGAATTTCAGCGGCTGTTAGCAAAGATATTTCATGAGGGGGCGCGGATGCCTGGGCTGGCGGTGTCTTTCGGCGCGACCTCATGAAATACCCGGGTTAGCACAATGGCCGATTGGTCTTGGCATCCTCCAGGGCCTGTAGAGCCGCATCGAGCAGTTCGCGCGGCTGCGAAGGCGGCGCCGGCTCGATCGCCACCACGCCCAGGCTGATAGTGATATGGCGGGCCAGATCAGAGTGCCGATGCTCAATCGCCAGCGCCGCCACATCGGCCTTGAGCATGTCGGCCACGGTGCGCGCGCCCTCGATATCGGTGTTCGGCAGCACACAGGCGAACTGATCGCCTCCATAGCGGGCGAATAGGTCCAGCGGTCGTCGACGCAGGGCCGACAGGGTGCGTCCCACCAGGACCAGCACATCATCCCCGGCGGCATAGCCATAGGCCTCGTTATACGGTTTGAGGCGATCGATCTCGAACATGATCAAGGCGATCGATTCATTGCGCCGCTTGGCCTGCAGGAAGGTGGCGGTGAGAAACTCGTCGAGGTGGGCACGATTGGCCAGACCGGTCAACGGATCCTGGGTGGAGCGCGAGCGCAGCTGCTCGCGGCAGAAGTCCAGATCGAGTTGACTGGCGATGCGACGCAGTGCCAGTGTCAGCGGTATGCCGCACTGCAGATGCTCACGAGCGCCTTGGGCGATCCAGGTATTTAATTGCTCAGAGCTGGCGGCGCCGAACATCAGCACCGGCAGGCGCGCAGCCTGCAGCTGTCCGAGGTCGTCCTCGAACGCCGCGGCGTGACGTTGCCACCAACCGGCATCGAGCACGATCAGGTCGGGCGGCTCGCTGTTCAGCTGGGCGCTGAGGCGCTCGATGTCGGCGATGCACTGCAGCCGATGATGCCGCCCCAGTCCTTCGGCCAGGGTGGCCAGCTCGGCATTGTCCTGATTGATCAGCAGCAGGTGACCACGTCCGGTCTCGAAGCTCTGATCGCGTCCCATGCCCGGTCTCCGCTGTGTGTCCTAGTAGGCTGCCAAAAAACCTCATCCGGGAGGTCTTCAGCGCAAACGGTCGCGGCCGAGCCGCGCCACCTTTGCCGGGACTCAAACACTTGCGTGTTTGAGTCCCGCGCGCGCCGTCCGTGGCGCGCAAAAACCAAGCTGCTGAAATGAATATTTCAGCAGCCCGCTAGGGAAGGTCTGACCAAGCCATCCCGGACTTTTCAGACGCGCCGAGTTCGGCACAGGACCGAACTCACGCTGATCAACAACTTAGGTTGTCGATCGCGGCGGTGCATCCTTGCACCGCGGGAATCTCTGAACATATTCAGAGATTGCCTGGCACTGTCCAGGATAGTCCTTCAGCCTGCGATTGTGGATGGTGATCGCACAGCCTCGCCGGGTTTGTGATAATCGGCGAGGAAACATCCGGGAAGCCTTATCGTGGAGCCCAAGACCGTACCCTCGCGCATCCTCACCGACCACACCATGCGGGTGCAGGCGCCCACCTTGGCCGCTGAAAACCGTCCCTGGTGCCTAGTGGTGGTGGCCGGCCCGATGGTCGGCAGCCGCTTCGAACTGGCCGATGCGGTCACCATCGGGCGTGAGGCTGGCACCGAGATTCACCTGCCGGAACCCAGTGTTTCGCGCCGTCACTGCCACGTGTTCCGCAAGCGTGGCGGCTTCTGGGTCAATGATCTTGGCGCCACCAACCCGGTGCGGATCAATGGCATGCAGGTCAAGTCCAGCCCGCTGCTGGAAGGCGACGTACTGATCGTCGGTGATCTAATGCTGAAACTGCTCGGCCCCAACAGCGCTGAGAATGCCATGGTCGCGGCGCTGCACGATCAGGCCAGCAAGGACGTGTTGACCGGCATTGCCAACCGCCGCCACTTCCGTGCCGAGATGGAGCGGGCCTTTACTCAGCACAGCGATCTGGCGCTGATCGCCCTCGATGTCGATCACTTCAAGTCGATCAATGATCGCTTCGGCCATCCGGCCGGTGACAAGGTGCTGACCGCGGTCGGCGCCACCCTGCGCCGGCACTGCCCGCCCCCGGCCCTGCCCGGCCGCATCGGCGGCGAGGAATTCGCTGTGCTGCTGGCGGCCAATCACGCCGAAGCCTGTGCCTTGGCCGAGCAGCTGCGGGCGGCGATCGAAGCACTGCAGCTGGAAGACGAAGGCCGCGAGATCAGGGTCACCGCCAGCTTCGGTGTGGCCAGCCGACGCCCGGTCGACGCCGATGCCGACGCCATCTACGCCCGCGCCGATGCAGCTCTGTATGAGGCCAAGCGCTCCGGCCGCAACCGGGTGCTGGGCGAGGCATGATTCGCCGCAGCAATCCGCGGGAGGCATTCTGATGGCAACGGAATTCGTTGTGGTGTTCGGCGCGATTGCAGCGCTTCTGCTGCTGGGTGCGATTCTTGCACTGTGGTCAGGCTTGCGTGGTGCGGTGACCAACGCCGACGGCGACGGGGCCCTGGCCCGGATCGAACGCAAGCTGGATCTGCTGTTGGACAATGCCGGCCTGCGCTACGACCCGCTCGACGGCCTGCCGCTGTCGATCCAGGCGCTGGTCAAACAGGGCAAGACGATCGAAGCGATCAAGCTCTATCGAGAGGCCAAAGGGGTCGGGCTGAAAGCGGCCAAGGAGGCGATCGACGAGATTCGCCGGCTCGGCTGAGCCGTTCTGACCTGCCCCGACATCTGCGCGGCACGGCTGCACCAGCCTCACAGCTGAACTAGCGGTTCGACGCCAGACACGCGATGATGGCCTGGCTGGCACGACTCGCCACAGGGTAAGACCAGCGCCATCAATGAGGGAAACGCATGCGCAAGTGGGCCTGCGGGATCGTATGGTTATGTGCGCTGCAATCGGCGCTGGCAGTGGACCTGCCGTCGGCGCTGAGCGACTGGCGAGCCTGGGCACTGGATCAGCAGGAGTTTCGCCAATGCCCGCTGCAGGCCAGTAGCCAGGGCCAGGGCCGGGCCGACTACGTCTGCGCCTGGCCCGGTGAGCTGCGCCTGCAGGCCAGCGCCGAGGGCGCGCGCTTTGAGCTGCAGTGGCAGCTCTATAGCGATGGCTGGATCACCCTGCCGGGCAACGCCGAGCATTGGCCGCAGGACGTGCGCATCAATGGCCAGCCCGCCGCGGTGGTGGAGCATCGAAATCAGCCAGCATTGTTCCTGCCCGCTGGCCGCTATCAATTCGATGGCCGCTTCGAATGGAGTCGGCGACCGCAAAGCCTGGCCATCCCCGATGCGATCGCCCTGATCCGGCTCGAGGTGGATGGTCAACCGATCGCCCCGGTGCAGCGCGAGCAGGATGAACTGGTCCTGGGTCGCGGCGCCAGCGAGGCGCCCGAGGCCGATGCGATCGATCTGCGGGTGTTCCGCCGCCTGGCCGATGGCCTGCCGGCGCAGCTCGACACCCGTCTCGATCTGGCGGTGTCCGGTGAGGCACGCGAGATCGTGTTGGGGCCATTATTGCCGCCCGGCTATGTGGCGATCGACCTCGAAACCGATGTTGATTGGCCGGTGCGCTTGCAGGCCGATGGCAGTCTGCGCATTCAGGCCCAGCCCGACTATGCCGAGATCACCCTGCGGGCCCGCGCCACTGAACCGCTGGTTTCGCTCAGCATGCCGAACATGGCAGCGCCCTGGCCAGCACAGGAGATCTGGAGCTATCAGCCGGATTTGACTTTGCGCAGCAGTACCGCGCGCGGCAAGTTGCAGGTCGATCCACTGCAGGCCGGCGTGCCGGACGAATGGCAGAACCTACCTAGCTTCGCCCTCGGCGCCGGCGATAGTCTGGAGATTGAACAGCGCTCGCGCGGCCTCGACAGCGAACAGGACAATCGCCTGCAGCTCAGCCGCCAGGCCTGGCTCGACTACAACGGCCAAGGCTGGAGCTTTCGCGATCAGATCCAGGGCCTGATGCTGCGTGATTGGCGGCTCGACGTGCGCCCACCGCTGCAGCTGGAGAGCGCCACCGCCAACGACGAGGAACAGTACCTGCTAATTACCGAGGGCGCCGACGGCCAGACCGGTGTCGAGTGGCGTGCGCCACGGGTGAATCTCAGCGCCAGTCTGCGCCATACTCAACCCGATCGACCGCTGCCGGCCGGCGGCTGGGACATCCGCTTCGATCGCATCGACACCACCCTTAACCTGCCGTTTGGCTATAGACTACTGGCTGCGCCGGGTGCCGATAGCGCCGAGGGCAGCTGGCTGGCGAGCTGGAACCTGCTTGAGCTGTTCATCGTCAGCCTGATCACCCTGTTCGCCTGGCGTTTGTTCGGCCTACCCGGCGCTGCTCTGTCCCTGCTGTACCTGGTGTTAAGTCACGACGAACACAACGCACCGCTATGGAGTCTCGGCGTGGTGCTGATTCTCGGTCTGCTATTGCGCAACCTTCCGGCCGGCCGCCTGCAAGGCCTGATCCGATTCGGCCGCGCCGCCGTGCTGGTGTTGCTGGTGCTGCTGACCCTGCCATTTGCCGCCGGCCAGCTGCGTCTGGCCCTGCATCCGCAGCTGGAAGGCAGCTGGGTGGTGCGGGAGGGCCTTCCCGACCACGGCGTGGCGTTCGAACTTGCGACCGATTTCAAGCAGGCACCGATGGCGCCGCCGCCACCGCCGCCGGCCCCGCTGCAGGCGCCAGGCAGCGCAGCATCGCGGCTGGAACCTGATGCTGCCCAGCTTGATCGCATCGAGGTCACCGGCTCCCGGATCAAGAAGTCCGATCTCTGGGAAACTTATAGTTCCACCAGTGTGCTGCAGGCTGGTCGTGGGCTGCCGGAATGGCAGAGCGGGCAGCGCTATCGGCTGCACTGGAGTGGCCCGATCCTGGCCGATCAGGAAGTCCGTCTGTGGCTGTCGCCGCCCTGGCTGACCCGAATGTTAAGGGTGATCGCCGTGCTGAGTCTGGCCGGTCTGCTCTGGCAGCTGTTCGGGCGACCGCGACCGAAGGCTCTGATCAACCCGGCCGCCGTACTGCTACTGGCTGGCCTGCCTTGGGGCGCAGCCGAGGCGCAAACCACGCCCGACCCGGCCTTGTTGCAGGAGCTGGCCCAGCGCCTCGGCCGGGCTCCCGACTGCGTGCCGGATTGCAGCGCCCTGGCCCGCGCCGACCTGGCCATCGATGAAGATCGCCTGCGCCTGCGTCTGCAGATCCACGCACTCGGCCACAGCACCCTGGCCCTGCCCTCCGACCCCCTTAGCCTATCGATCGATCGGCTGCGCCTTGATGGTCGCGAACTGCAGGCGGTGCGCCGGCTCGACGAGCAGCCCAGCGTGGCGGTGGAACGCGGCGTTCATGTGCTGGAGGTCGAGTATCGGATCAGCGCCGATCGCATCGCCCTGGCCTTCCCGAGCAAGCCGTACCGGCTGCAGCTGCAGGCCGAGGACTGGCTGGCCACCGGCATCAGTGAGCAGCGTCTGTTGACCGAAACCTTGCGTCTCAGCCGCATGCGCAAGACAGACGGCCAGATCAGCAGCGCCCCGGCGCAGAGTTTTCCGCCCTACGTACGGGTCGAGCGACATCTGAACTTCGCCCTCGACTGGGTGACGATCAATACGGTACGGCGCATCGCCCCCAGCGAAGGCGGCTTCAGCATCAGCCTGCCCTTGCTGCCGGGTGAGAAGGTGTTCGGCAATCAGTTCAAGGTCCGCGACGGCCGGATCGAGATCGCGGTCAGCGATGGCGAAGACTCGGTGCGCTGGGACTCGACCCTGGACAAGCAGGCCACACTGAGCTTGAGCGCCGGCGCGCTGGCCGATCATGCCGAGACCTGGCGGGTGCTGGTCAGCCCGATGTGGTCGGCCGAGTTCAGCGGTCTGCCCGAGAGCCTGCCCGAGCCCGACCAGGATGGCGACGACTGGCATACATTCCGCTTTGATCCCTTGCCCGGTGAGACCCTGAACATAACGCTTCATCGACCGACGGCGCTGCAGGGTGCGACCCAGGCGATCGACCGGGTCACTCAGCGCAGTCAGCTCGGCCGCCGTGCCAGCGATCACACCCTGAGCTTCACCCTGCGTGCCACCCAGGGCGGCGAACGGGTGCTGCGGCTGCCCGAGGGGGCCGAGCTGTCCAATGTCAGCCGCGACCGCCAGGCGCTGGGCCTGCGGCTGGAGGCCGGTGAGCTCAGCCTACCGGTGCAGCCAGGCGAACAGCAGTTCGAGATCCGCTATCGGCAGACCGCCGAGCTCGGCATGTATCAGCAAACGCCAATGGTGGCGCTTGGCCTGCCGGCGGCCAATATCAGCCTTGACCTGGTGTTGCCGCAGGATCGCTGGGTCTGGCTGGCGTTTGGCCCAGCCAACGGACCCGCAGTGTTGATCTGGGGCGAACTGCTGGTTCTGCTCGGTCTGGCCTTTGCCCTGTCGCGACTGCGCTGCACGCCACTGCGCTGGCATCACTGGCTGCTGCTGGGACTGGGCTTTGCCCTGTTCTCCTGGACGGCTTTTGCCATCGTCGCCGGCTGGCTGCTGGCGATGGGCTGGCGCCAGCGGCAGGGCCAGCAGATCGAGAGCCGGTTTGCCTTCGACGCGATGCAGATCGGCCTGGCCGGGCTCGGTATTGCCGCCCTGGTGGCCCTGATCGCCGCCATCCCGTATGGCCTGCTCGGCGAGCCGAACATGGGCATCAGCGGCAACGGCTCCAGCGCCCATCGGCTGAGCTGGTTTGCCGACCAGACCGACGGCGCGCTGCCGCAGGGCAGCGTGGTCAGCCTGCCGCTGTGGGCCTATCGCAGCGCCATGCTGATCTGGGCCCTGTGGCTGGCCAATGCCCTGCTCGGCTGGCTGCGCTGGGCTTTGCAGGCCTATTCGACCGGCGGGCTGTGGCGGCGGCTGCGCAAGCCGAAGTCGGCGTCGCAGCCGGCAGAGGTTGGCAACCAGAATTGACGACTTTCTCGGTGCGTCCAAGACGCACCCTATGGGTCATCGGCTGCGCCTTTGGCGCACCGCGGCCTTCAATGCCGCCCGCTTGGCCTACAATCGCGGCCGCCGTTTCGTTGCCACTGAGTCTGCCCGATGATTTCCCCCCTGATCGATATTGGCGCCAACCTGGGCCACGAGAGCTTTGGCGACGATCTTGATACCGTGCTGGAGCGGGCCAAGGCGCATGGCGTGGTGCAGCTGATAGTCACCGGCGCCAGTCGCGAGGGTTCGCAGCGCGCCCTGCAGTTGGCGCAGCAGTATCCCGGCCTGCTCTACGCCACCGCCGGCGTGCACCCGCATCATGCGGTTGAGTACACCGACGAGGCCGATGCCGAACTGCGCGCCCTGCACCGGCACACCGAGGTCAAGGCGGTCGGCGAGTGCGGCCTGGACTATCACCGCAACTATTCGCCGCGCCCGGCCCAACACAAGGCGTTTGAGCGGCAGCTGCAGATCGCGGTCGATAGCGGCAAGCCACTGTTCCTGCATCAACGCGATGCGCATGCGGATTTTCTCGCCATCATGAAACAGGTCGAAGGGCGCATTTCGCGCGCCATCGTGCATTGCTTCACCGGCGAGAAGCAGGAGCTGTTCGATTACCTCGATCGCGACTGGTATATCGGCATCACCGGCTGGCTGTGCGACGAGCGCCGCGGCCAGCATCTGCGCGAGCTGGTCAAGTCGATTCCGGCCGAGCGGCTGATGATCGAAACCGATTGCCCCTACCTGCTGCCGCGCAATGTGCACCCCAAGCCCAGCCATCGACGCAACGAGCCGATGTACCTGGCGCATATCTGCGCCGAGCTGGCGCGCGACCGCGGTGAAGCCGCGGCCGAAACCGCCCAGGCCAGCACGCGCACCGCGCGACAGTTCTTTGCCCTGCCGGATATCGAGCCCAGAAGTGAAGAGGGCGGCTGATCGCACCGCGATCGGGCTCACCCCAGCGGGTACACCCCGAGAACCCACAGCCCACTGCCATTGCCGCCTGCGGGCTGGCAGTTTGGCAACAACGTGCTAGTCTGAACCCCTTGTTCCCAAACGCTGCAGTGCCGACATCATGAGCTTTTCAATCAATATCGAACTGTCCGAACGCGACCTCGAACATTTTCATAAGGCACAGGAAAGAGCGGCCGAATCCTCAGCAAAGTGCAGCGACGAGGACGTCATCGAGGCAGCCAGCAAGCTGCTGGCCGAGGCGACCCAGGTCAGCGTGCCGGATTTCATCAGCGAGCGTCTGGCCAAGCTCGATGACATGATCGCCATGCTGCGCGACGATGGCTGGGCCATGCCGGAGGAGGATCGCAAGCGCGTGCTGGCCGCCCTGGTCTACTTCGCCGATCCGAAAGATCTGATTCCGGATACCGTGCCGGTACTGGGCTTCCTCGACGACGCCATCATGATTGAGCTGTGCACCCGCGCGCTGAAGCATGAAATCGAGGCCTACGACGACTTCTGCGACTTCCGCCAACGCGAGGCCGATTCGCGCGGCCTCGATCCGGCAAGTATCGGTCGCGCCGAATTCCTCGAAGGCCGCCGCGGCGAGCTGCTTGAGCGCATGCACAGCCGACGCAATCGCGAGACCGGCTTTGGCAAGGGCTACGGCGACTCCAGCGGTTGGGCCTCGGGCAAGACCTACCACACCGGCAGCAGCTGGCGGCCGGGCCTGTTCCGTACTCGCTGAGTCGGGCCGGGTTACCATAGCAACGCGCCCTGCGGGGCGCGTTTGCGTTTGCCCGCTCCGAGGCATCCGGACCAGCCAGGGGATCGCCATGTTCCGCCGCCGTCCAACCCTTGCAGAACTCAACGCGCAGTGCGCCCAGACACTGTCGGCCGCGCTCGGCATGGAAGTCACCGAGCTGGGCGAAGACTTCATCCGCGGTCGCATGCCCTGCGATGAGCGCACCCGCCAGCCGTTCGGCTTGCTGCACGGCGGCGCCTCGGTGGCGCTGGCCGAAACCTTGGGCAGCCTGGCCGGCAACCTCTGCCTGGACAATGAACAGCAGATTGCCGTCGGGCTGGAAATCAGCGCCAACCACCTGCGTCCGGTGACCCAGGGCGCGGTGCTCGGCGTGGCGCGCCCGATCCATGTCGGCCGCAACACCCAGGTGTGGGATATCAGAATCGAAGACGAGGAGGGCCGGATGACCTGCATCTCGCGCCTGACCCTGGCGGTGATTCCGAAGCAGTGATCGACAGGCGGCGGCTTCCGTACGTTTCCGGATTGGCCATTGGCAGGCTATCGTCTGCCCATGTCCTCGATCCTCTCTGAGTCTGCCGATCCCTTGCGCGCCTTTCGCTTCGCCATCCGAGCGCCCTTGCTGCTGCTGCATCTGCTGATCGCCCTGCCGCTGACCTTGCTTGCGATCAACCCGTTGACGGCGCGTTGGCGGCTGGCCAGCGGCGAGCGCGTCGATCATCGGGCGATTCGCCTGTGGTCGACAGTAATGCTGCGGGTGTTTGGTTTTCGGGTGAAGCGCTACGGTACGCCCTTGCCCGGCTCGGCCTTCTTCGTCGCCAACCATATCTGCTGGATCGACATCACCCTGATCCACAGTCAGCGCGTGCTCGGCTTCGTCGCCAAGGCCGAAATCAGCCGCTGGCCGCTGGTCGGCTGGCTGGCCAGCCGTGCCGGCACCATTTACCACCACCGCGGCAACAATGAGAGCCTGCACGGGGTCATGCACCAGATGCTGGAACGCCTGCATAGCGGCGAAGCGGTGGGCGTGTTCCCGGAAGGCCGCACCACCGATGGCACCGAGGTACGCACCTTCCACGCCCGCATCTTCCAGCCGGCGGTGCTGGCCGAGGCCGCGGTGCAGCCGATCGCCCTGCGCTACGGCGAGGGCGGCAATGCCCAGACCATCATCGCCTTCGCACCGGGCGAGAGTTTCCTTGCCAACTTTCTGCGCCTTCTGGGTGAACCGTCGCGGATCGCCGAAGTGCACTTCCTGCCGCCGGTACAGCCCAGTGCCGATGGGCGCCGGCGCCTGGCCCAGACCTGCCGCGAGCGCATCGTTGAGGCCATGAGCAGCCGCTGAGGCGGCCGATCGGCGGTCGTCCGTGCAACCTGACCGCCACCTCATGCGCCCGAGCAATCATTTAAAGTTCTGGCCATGACTCAGGACACCCATCCGTTCCGGCCACGCGGCTGGCTCAGCAACCCGCATCTGCAATCGGTACTGGCCAGCAGTGGCCTGCGCCGCGCCTTGGCCAGCCGGCGCCGCGCCCGTATCGAGGGCGCCGCAGAGGCGGTGCTGCTGGACTGCGGCGACGGTGTGCGGCTGCTCGGCTATCACACCCGGCAAAGTCTGCTCGACCGGCCGCGTGGGCTGGCCGTGCTACTGCACGGCTGGGAGGGCAGCGTGCAGTCGACCTATCTGATCCATACCGGCGCGCGCCTGTTGGAGGAAGGTTTCGACGTGTTCCGCCTCAACCTGCGTGATCACGGCGACACCCACCATCTCAACGTTGAGCTGTTTCATTCCTGCCGCATCGATGAGGTGGTTGGCGCCCTGGGCGAGATCGCCCGTTACTTCCCGCAGCGGCCGATCTGTCTGGCCGGCTACTCGCTGGGCGGTAATTTCACCCTGCGCTGCGCCCTGCGTGCACCGGCGGCACATATCCCGCTGGCCAAGGCGGTGGCGATCTGCCCAGTCATCAGCCCGGCGGCGGGATTGCAGGCGATCGAATCGGCACCCTGGTTCTATCAGGCCTATTTTCTGCGCAAATGGCGCGCCTCACTGGCGCGCAAGGCCAAGCTGTTTCCCAAGGCATTCGACTTCACCGACTGGTATGCCAAGGACGACCTGCGCGAGCTGACCCGCAAGCTGGTGCAGCGCTACACCGATTTTCCCACCCTGGAGCAGTATCTGGATGGCTATTCGATTGCCGGCGATCGGTTGTCGACGCTGAGCGTGTCGAGCAGCATCCTGACCGCGGCGGATGACCCGATCATTCCGCTGGCGGATTTTCTGCGCCTTGAGCTGCCCGACTGCGCGCGGCTGGAGATCGCGCCGCACGGCGGTCACTGCGGCTTTCTGCCCGGCCTGCGCGGTCGCAGCTATGCCGAGGACTTCATCGCTGCCGAGTTTGCTCAGGTCGCAGTGGCCTGAGCGGCAGCCGGCCGAGGCCTGATAAACTCGATGGTTTTCGGCCCTCAGGCCCAGCGGAAATCCTATGCTTCAAGCCATCCATGATGCTCTGGCGCGCCACGACGCGGCCGCCGCTCTCGAACTGGTGCAGCAAGCCCTGCTCGAACGCGCCGACGAGCCCGACCTGCACCACGCTCTGGCCCTGGTACACCGCGCCCGCGGTGATCTCAAGGCAGCCCTGACGGCGCTCGACAAGGCGATTGAACTGGCCCCTGAGCAGGCGCATTTCCTGGTCACCCGCGCCGCCCTGGCCCTGGGTCAGAATGACGCAGAAGCGGCCAAGATCGCCCTCAGCCAGGCCATCGAGCACAACCCGAACCAACTCAGCGCCTACGTGCTGGGCACCCAGTCAGCGATCTCCCGTGGCGATCTGGCCGGTGCCGAGGCGCAGCTCAAACTTGGCCAGCGGGTCAATCCCGACCACCCACTGATCATCGCCGTCGAGGGCAATCTGGCGGCCGCCCGCGGCGATCTGGAGCGTGCGGTGAAGCTGCTCAGTGCCGCCTCCAAGGCGGCGCCCAACGACACCCTGATCCTGTCCTCGCTGGGTTTGGTGTTCCTGCATTCGGGCCAGTTCGCCTTTGCCGAACAGGCCCTGCGCCGCTCGATCGCCTTGAAGCCGGCGATGGGGGCGTTGCGCTGGCCATTGATCGAGGCGCTGCGCGCGCAGAACCGCCTGGACGAGGTCATCCGCGAGCTGCAGTCGATCCTCGGTGAGGCACCGGACAACCAGCGTGCCGTGCTGATGCTCGGTCACCATCAGTTGATGCTCGGCCAGATCGACGAAGCCCTGGCCAGCTATCGGCGCCTGCTGGCGGCCAAGCCACCGATTGGCGCCCTCGACGGCATGCTGGAAATGCTCAGCCGAGCCGGTCAGGCCAAGCATGGCCTGCAGATAGTCGAAGAGTTGCTGCAGGAAACGCCGCAGGCCGACCAACTGTGGCAGCGTCGACTAGCTCTGGAAAGCGGCAATTTCGAAGCCGGGCTGGCGGTACTGGCGCGCTGGCGCGAGGCCTGCCCGAACAGCCCGATCATGGGCGGCACCAAGGCCCAGATCGAAGAGGCCGGTGGCGAGCTGGACGCCGCCGAAGCCAGCGCGGATGCCTGCCTGGCGGTCATGCCCGGCCTGGTCGGGCCACTGCAGATCAAGCTGCGCGCCCTGCTGCGTCGCGACCCGGCGGCCTGCCTGGCCTATGCCGAAAAATTCGGCAACGAGGCCGAATCGGAACTGGGCAAGCGTCTGGCCACGGTGTGGCGCGGCTTTGCCCTCGATGCCTTGGGCCGGGGTGACGAAGCCGCCCAATGCTGGCGTGAATCGCAGGCCGCCACGGAGGGTCAGCGCGGCCTGCCCGGCCTGACCCCACTCGGTGCAGTACCGGCTGCCGCAGCCGACGACGGCATCGCGCCACGCCTGCTGTGGGGGCCGATGGGCAGCCGGGTGTTCGAACTGGTCAACGCGCTGCGCGAAGTCCAGGGCTTCGCCATGCTCGACGATCGTTTCGGCAGCGGTCCGCGCCAGGATGGCCTGTGGCCACCACGCGCCGACGGCGGTATCGCCACGCCAAAAGGCTGGCGTCACTTGCTGGAGCGCGCCGACATCGACCCGGCCACGGCGCTCGACTGGCTGCCGCACTGGGACGGCCTGATCGACGCCAGCCTGCCGGGCAATCAGTTGATCGCGGTGATTGCCGATCCCCGCGATCTGTTTCTCAATGCCCTGGTGTTCGGCGGCCCGCAGCCCTGGATTGCACCCGATCCGATGGCCCTGGCGCAGTTCATCAAGGGCAATCTCGACCTGCTGGCCGAGCGCCAGCGCGCAGCAGCGGATCGCACCCTGCTGATTCATGCCGACGCCCTGGAGCAGCAGCCCGAGCAGGTGGCCAAACGCGTCGCCAACTTCCTCGGTTTGCAAAAGCCCCTGCGCAGCAGCGCCTTTGCCGAAACTCGCCGCGGCCTGGGACGCTCGCCGCTGTGTTTTGCGCCCGGCCACTGGCAGCTGTACAACAAGGCCTTCGCTGACGAGTTTGCCCTGCTGGCGCAGTGCAATATCGGTATCGAGCGCTGAGGGCCGCCTGAGCGCAGGCCGTTTCGCGTTTCGGCCAGCCCAAGCAGGCTGCTGCGATTGCTTTCAGCAGCCTGTTGAGACGCGCCAAGGATGGCGCGCACGAGAATCGAACCCGACACCTGTTCGATTCTCGGCAAAGCTGGCGCGGCTCTGCCGCGACCGGCTTGCCGTGAGCCTGCCGAACGGTTGCGCTGAAGAATTCCGGGATGGAGTTTTTCAGCCACCTGCAAGGATTCGCATTGCCGCTTCAATCGCAGAACACCGGAGATTCGAGATGAAGATCGAAAGTCCAGACTTCAATCAAGGCGAACTGCTATCGACCGAGTTTGCCTTTGGCCGCCGCGGCGATCAGGGAGAACCCTGCGTATTGTCCGCCAACCGCAACCCCGGTCTACGCTGGTCAGATGCACCACCCACCACACGCAGTTTCGTCTTGCTGTGCGTCGACCCGGATGTTCCGTCGAAAGCCGACGATGTAAATCAGCCCGAGCGCAGCGTGCCGGCGGACCTGCCGCGGGTCGAATTCGCCCACTGGCTGATGATCGACATCCCCCCAACGGTGACCGAAATCGCTCGCGGCGCCTGCAGCGACGGTGTCAGCGCCCGCGGCAAGCGCGATCCGGGCGGGCCGTCGGGCTCGCGCCAGGGCATCAACGACTACACCAGCTGGTTCGCCGGCGATGCCGACATGGGCGGCGACTACTACGGCTACGACGGCCCCTGCCCACCGTGGAACGATAACCTGATGCACCGCTATTTCTTTCGCCTGTACGCGCTCGATGTCGAGCGGCTCGATCTACCCGATGGCTTCCGCTTGGCCGATGTCTACCGCGCCATGCAAGGCCACGTGCTGGCCGAAGCCGCCACCTTCGGCCGCTACAGCCTGAACCCCAAGGTAGAAATGTAAGGCGGGCCCTGGCCCGTCGTCTTGGGCTGGCCGCCCACCTCAAGCCCCGCCCGCCATCGGGCCTATCCCGCAATCCTGACCAACTCGCCAGCGACTTCACCCAAGCAGATGCGCCTTGATCGTAGCCGCTGTCTCAAGCTCGGTTAAGCCAGCACACGCCATCCTTTCATCCGCAGATCCCACTACTCGGAGTTCCGCATGTCAGTTTCGCGCCATCTCGTGCATGCCCTCGGGCTTGCCAGCCTTGCCAGCCTCTCGGCCTGCACCTGGGTCAAGATGGAAAATCAGGCCTATGAAGTGCGCGTGGCCGGCGCCGACGAATCACTCAGCCAGTGCAAGCGCCTCGGCGAGATTGCGGTGGAAGTGAAGGATAAGGTGGGCTTCTATCGCCGTGATCCGATCAAGGTGCAGGACGAACTCGAGGTGATGGCGCGCAACGAAGCACCGCGCATGCAGGCCGACACCCTGCAGGCCGTCGCGCCCCCGCTGAACGGCGAACAGCGCTGGATCGCCTTCAACTGTCGCGGCGGCGTCGGCCAGGGCGTAACCGCTGCCGATAGCGCAGCCGAAACGCGTGCCAGCGGCGAGGCCGAGACCTTTCCGGTACGCTGAGGTTCGGACGGGAGACCATCCCTGAGCGACAGGCTGCACCTTGCGCACGGCCAGCCTCGGTTCGCCCTCCGCCTTCTGGCGCCTGTCTGCGGCCTACTTCTGGTACTACGCCGCGCTGGGCGCGCTAATGCCGTACTTCCCGCGCTGGATCAGCGAGCTCGGCCACGGTGCCGAGACCGCCAGCGCGGTGATTGCCCTGTGGTATCTGACCCGCGTGCTGGGGCCACCACTGTGGAGCCACTGGGTGCATGCCTCGGCCCAGCCGCAGCGCTGGCTGCGCGGTGGTGCCTGGGCCAGCGCGGCCAGCTTTGTCGGCTTCCTGTGGCTGACCGAACTGTGGTCGGTCAGCCTGTGCATGGCGGTATTCAGCTTCTTCGCCAATGTCATCCTGCCGCAGATCGAAACCCTGGCACTGACCGAGCTGAACGGCGATCGCGGTCGCTATGCCCGCGCGCGGCTGTGGGGTTCGATTGGCTTTCTGCTGGTCGCCACTGGCTGGGGGCCCTTGCTCGACCTGATCGGCCGCGAATGGCTGCCGCTGAGCATGCTGCCCCTGCTCCTGCTATGCGCGATGGCAGTGCAGGCCTTGCCGGCGCGCCGGCCGATCAGTCCGCAGGAAGGAGGACCGAGCCTGTCACTGCGCGTCGCGCTGCAGCGCGCCGGCGTGCGCCGCTTTCTGGCAGCCGCCTTGCTGATGCAGCTCGGCTTTGGGCCGTTCTATGTCTATTTCACCATCCACCTGGAGGCCGCCGGCCATGGTGGCACCGCCATCGGGCTGCTGTGGGGCGCTGGCGTGGTGGCCGAGATCCTGATGTTCTGGTTCGTCAATCAGATCTTTGGCGCGCGCTCGGCGCTCAGCATCATGCGGGTGTGTTTGCTGCTGACCGTGCTGCGCTGGAGCCTGGTCGCCAGCCTGGCCGATAGCTTCACCTGGATGCTGCTGATGCAGTTGCTGCACGCGCTGAGCTTTGCCGCCTTCCACGCCGCCTGCATGCAGCGGGTGATGGAGTTCTTTCCCGGCCCCTTGGCCCTGCGCGGACAAAGCCTGCTATATGCCTGCCTCGGCCTCGGCGGCGTCCTCGGCACCCTGCTGGCCGGTCTGGCCTGGCACATCGGTGAGGGTCAGGCCTGCTTTCTGTTCGGCGCCTTCAGCACCGCCCTGGCACTGGCCTCCCTGAGCTGGCGCAGACCGGATGCCATTCGCGCAGGCTAGCAGCCCGCTAGCCCGGATATTTCATGAGGTCGCGCCGAAAGATCCGGGCTAGAACCCCCGCTGCTGGTCACTCTGTATCTTTTGGCACACCCATTGTCATGCCGCGGCGGTTAGCATTCGCAGCGCTGTTGATAGCGTGGGCCGCTGTCGGCCACGGCGGTGGCCGTGGATGACCTTGGCCGGCGCCCGAGCTCGCCGCGTCGCTGCGCCGAAGCTGACAATTCGCCTCGGCCGGAACCCGAGCATGGAACACCCCAAGGAGTCCTCATGATCAAGCTGAAACAACGCCTTGCCGTCAGCCTGTTGGCGCTGGGTATCACCTCCGCTCTGTCGGCCAAGCCGAACAGCGATGTGCTTATCCCCAACCAGAGCTTCACCCTGCCCAATGGCCTGACCGTGGTGGTGCATGAGGATCGCAAGGCACCGATCGTCGCGGTCAATGTCTGGTATCACGTCGGCTCGAAGAACGAGGTGCCGGGCAAGACCGGCTTTGCCCACCTGTTCGAACATCTGATGTTCCAGGGCTCGGAGAACTACCAGGGCGAATTCTTCGAACCGTTTGAACAGGTCGGTGCCACCGAGCAGAACGGCACCACCAATGCCGACCGCACCAACTACTTCCAGAACGTGCCGACCACCGCCCTGGACATGGCGCTATGGATGGAGTCCGACCGCATGGGCCATCTGCTCGGCGCGGTCGATCAGGCCCTGCTCGATGAGCAGCGCGGCGTGGTGCAGAACGAAAAGCGCCAGGGCGAGAACCAGCCCTACGGCCGCCGGGTGTGGACCGAGCTGTTCCGCACCATGTATCCCGAGGGTCATCCATACAGCTGGCCGACGATCGGCCTGATGGAAGACCTGAACGCTGCCAGCCTCGATGATGTCAAACAATGGTTCCGTGACTGGTACGGGCCGAACAATGCGGTGTTGGTACTGGCCGGCGATATCGACCTGGCCACGGCGAAACAGAAGGTTGAGCGTTACTTCGGAGACATTCCGGCCTCGGCCACGGTACCGAAGATGAAGACCTGGGTGCCCGAGCGCAAGGAATCCACCCGCGCCGTACTCAGCGATCGCGTGCCGCAACCGCGGGTGATGCGGGTGTGGAATACGCCGCCGACCAATACCACCGAAGCCAACCAGCTCGACGTGGTGGCGCAGATCCTCGGCGGCGGCAAAAGCTCGCGGTTGTCGCGCCGGCTGGTGCATGAAGAAAAGCTGGCCGACAGCGCCAATGCATTCGGCTGGGCGCAGGAGATTTCCGGCAACTTCATGTTCATGATCACAGTAAAGAAGGATGCCGAGGTCGCCAAGGTCGAGCAAATACTTAACGAAGAGTTGGCCCGCTTTATCAAGGATGGCCCGACCACCGAGGAGCTGGAGCAGGCGCGCACGGTGATCAAGGCCGGCTTTATTCGCGGCATCGAGCGGGTCGGCGGCTTTGGCGGCAAGTCCGACGCCCTGGCCAGCTGCCAGGTGTTTGCCGGTGATCCGAACTGTTATGCCAAGGATCTGGCCGACTACGAGGCGGCCAGCGCCGCCGATCTGCAGAAAGTCGCGGCCAAGTGGCTGGCCAAGGGAGACCACACCCTGGTGATCGAACCGGGCGAAGTGGCCCTTGGCGCGCAGGAAGAAAAGCCCTTCTCCACGCCGAGCAAGGTGCATGCGGTGAAGCCGGGCAAGGTCGACAGCACGTTCAAGACGGTCAAGACCGATGTCGACCGTAGCCAGGGCGTGCCGAAGACCGCGACCTTCCCCGACCTGAGCTTCCCGACGCTGCAGCGTGCCAAGCTATCGAACGGCATCGAAGTGGTGCTGGCCGAGCGGCGCGCGGTGCCCGTGGTGCAGCTCAGCATGGAGTTCAACGGCGGCTTTGCCGCCGACCAGGGGCGCAAGCTCGGAACCTCCAGCTTCACCATGGCCATGCTCGACGAAGGCGCCGGTGACTACGATTCGCTCGGCCTGTCGGCCAAGGCCGATGCTCTGGGCGCCAACATCGGTGCCGGCGCCAGCCTGGATGGCGCCAATGTCTATCTGTCGGCACTGAAGGACAAGCTGGAACCCTCGCTGGATCTGTTTGCCGACGTGATCCTGCGCCCGCGCTTTGCCGACAAAGAAATCGAACGTGTGCGTGCAACCTGGATTGCCGGCATTGAGCAGGAGAAGAGCCGCCCGAACAGTCTGGCTCTGCGCATCATGCCGCCACTGCTGTTTGGCGAGGGGCATGCCTATGCCATGCCGCTCAGCGGCTCCGGCACTGCGGCCTCGATCACCTCGCTGACGCGTAATGATCTGGTCAAGTTCCATCAGGATGTGATTCGCCCCGACAATGCCACCCTGATTGTGGTGGGCGACACCTCGATGGCCGAGATCACCCCGTTGCTGGAGCGGCGCTTTGGCAGTTGGAAAGCGCCTGCCGCCACGCTTGATCTGCCCGAAGTGGCCGCGGTCGAACTGCCCCAGCACTCGCGGGTGTTCCTGGTCGACCAGCCCGGCGCCATCCAGTCGAATATCTTCGTCGGTCAGGTGGTTCCGTCGACCAAGGATGCCAAGGCACTGGACTTCGACATCGCCAACGGCGTGCTCGGCGGTGAGTTCAGCTCACGCCTGAACATGAAGTTGCGCGAAGAGAAGCACTGGGCCTACGGCTCCTACAGCTTTACTCAAGGTGCAGTCGGTCAGCGCCCCTGGGTGGCCTTTGCACCGGTGCAGATCGACAAGACCATCGAGTCGCTGACCGAGCTGAAGCAGGACATTGGCGCCTTTGCCCGCGGAGAAGCCAAGATCAGCGCCGCCGAAGCCGACAAAATCAAGCTCAACAACGTGCGCTCACTACCCGGCGCCTACGAAACGGCCGGTTCAGTGATGAACCAGATCGGCGGCATCCTGCGCTACCAGCGCCCGGATAACTACGTCGAGCTGTACAAGCAGCACAACGAGAAGATCAGCCTGGACGCAGTCCAGGCCGCCGCAGCGACGATCCAGCCTGCCGCCCTGACCTGGGTGGTGGTCGGCGACCTTGGCAAGATCGAGCAAGCCATTCGTGATCTCAAGCTGGGCGAAGTCAAGGTAATGGACGCCGACGGCAATCCACTGCGTTGATACGCCCCGGGCGGACCCGGCCTGAACCATAGGTTTGGTTGTCGAGGAACCCCGGCCCGCCTCCGTGTGGGTCGGGGTTTTCTTTTCGTGCCTGAGAACCACACTATGGTTCCGCAGTCAGCGAATCTGCGCCACAAGTGGATCCGGAACTGACGCAGTTCAACCTGCGGAGAACCCTCGCGTAGACGCCTCAACACATTTGAGGGTCGCTGGTTGTTGATGCCATGCGGCAAGCAGAACCCATAGTTGATTCGGATCGATGACTTCCAAGATGAGGGTATGCCTTTCCCGCAATGTGCATGTCATCGGTATGCCGCTGGAGAATCCTGACGTAGTCGTCGAAGCGGCAGCAGAGGTCCCGTTGATCGCTCGTTCACGCCGACGTCAAGACATCCGTGTGGCTCAGGACTAGCCCGACGCCTCGGAATGGAGTTACGCATTGCTCCTGTCACGACCTCCCAAAGCCCTGCAGACTAAAGAACTGAGCCCCGCCGCACAGCGCGCTACGGCTGATGGAACGGCGTGTCGTGATCTAAGGGGCGCAGTGCGACCCGAAGCGGACGATGGCCTACCCTGTTCGCACTGAGAGACAGCCCGAAAGGCGGATGAGAGTCCGAAGGCTGTAGCGATGGAATCGCCGTGACGCACCCTGAGCCTGTCGAAGGGTGCCTCACCGATGGAATCGCCTTGACGCACCCTGAGCTTGTCGAAGGGTGCCTCACCGAAGCGAGCCCTGAAGGTACCCACGCGAGCATTGAGGTTGCAATGAGAGACAGCCCGAAGGGCGGATAAGAGTCCGAGGGCGGCAGCGATGGAATCGCCTTGACGCAACCTGAGCCTGTCGAAGGGTGCCTCAGCGAAGCGAGCCCTGAAGGTACCCACGCGAGCATTGAGGTTGCAATGCTGGGTCGGCTGGCTTCGACAAGCTCAGCCAGCGTGGCGGCGACCCGTACCCGAAGCGGACGATGGCTTGCCCTGTTCGCACTGAGAGACAGCCCGA